>JBEKWB010000004.1:0-134727 GCA_049513455.1 Acidimicrobiales bacterium | reverse complement strand
TTCAAATAGAGGAAGGTCTCCGTGGCGCGCACGCCGGAGATCGACCGCACCGAGTCGTTGAGCACCTGGAGGAGCCGCTCGTCGTCCTCGCAGACCACCTCGGCCAGGAGGTCGAAGGACCCGGCGCACATGACGACGTAATCCACTTCGGGCAGGGCGGACAGCTTGTCGGCCACGACCCGCACGTCGCCTTCGACCGTGAGCCCGATCATCGCCTGCCGGGTGAAGCCGAGCTGCAGCGGGTCGGTCACGGCGACGATCTGCACGACCCCCGCCTCGCGCAGCCGTTGCACCCGGCGCCGCACGGCTGCCTCGGACAGGCCGACGGCCTGGGCGATGGCGCCGTAGGGTTGCCGCCCGTCGCGCTGCAGCGCCTCGATGATCGCTCGGTTTGCCTGATCCAGGAAGGGACCCGTTGGGGGACCCCCCTCGCTCTCCGTGTTGGCCGATCCTGCCGGCTCGTCCACTTCGGACATGCGACTCCTCACTCGAATGGTGGGCCGCGCTCCCTCGTCTTCCCCCAGCGCTGCCTAATTCTTTCACAATTACACTATCAGTCAAGCAGAATTCGGCGTTTCGGGTTACGTTCATGGAGGGAATCGCTTGTCGAGCCACCCCGGTTCTGTGATTGTGTAGAAGCCGGATCGCCCAGCGGTACGACGAAGGGAGCCAACGTGCGCAGGTTGCAGAACTTTATCGGCGGGGCCTACTGCGACGCCCAGGACGGTCCGCTCGCTCCCCTGGTCAACCCGTCCACCGGCGAGGCGTTCGCCGAAGCCCCGGTTTCGGGTGCGGCGGACGTGGACCGGGCCCTCCGGGTGGCGGCCGAGGCGTTCCGGTCCTGGCGGCGCACCACCCCCTCGGAGCGGAGCCTCGCCCTCATTCGCATCGCCGACGCCATCGCGTCCCGGGCCGAGGAGCTGGTCACCGCGGAGTGCGAGAACACCGGGAAGCCGTTCCAGCTGACGATGGACGAGGAGATCCCGCCCGCCGTCGACCAGATCCGTTTCTTCGCCGGCGCGGCCCGCCACCTGCAGGGGTTGGCGGCAGCCGAGTACCTGGCGGGGCACACCTCGTTCATCCGGCGCGAGCCCCTCGGGGTGTGTGGTGCCGTGACGCCGTGGAACTACCCGTTCATGATGGCCGTGTGGAAGTTCGCGCCCGCTCTGGCGGCTGGGAACACCATGGTCCTCAAGCCGTCGGACACGACGCCGGTCACCTCGCTGCTCATGGCGGAGATCATGGCCGAGTACCTCCCCCCGGGGGTCTTCAACGTGGTCTGTGGCGACCGCGACACCGGGCGGGCACTGGTGGCTCACGACATTCCCGCCATGGTGTCGGTAACCGGTTCGGTGCGGGCGGGCATGGAGGTGGCGGCCACGGCGGCGCCGACGCTCAAGCGCGTCCATCTGGAGCTCGGGGGCAAGGCCCCGGTCATCGTCTTCGACGACGCCGACCTCGCTGTGGCGGCTGCCGGGATCGCCGGTGCCGGGTACTTCAACGCCGGGCAGGACTGCACGGCGGCGACACGGGTGCTGGCCGGGCCCCGGGTGCACGACGACTTTCTCGCCGCCCTGGTCGAGCAGGCCGAGGGGACGGTCGTCGGCGGTACCGATGTCGACGGCGCGGATTTCGGGCCACTGAACAATCCGAACCAGCTGGAGCGGGTGCAGGGCTTCATCGAACGGGCGCCCGCGCACGCGTCGGTGGTGACTGGCGGCACGAGGGTCGGCGACCGTGGCTTTTGCTTCGCGCCGACCGTGGTGGCCGGTCTGCGTCAAGACGACGAGCTGGTGCAGTCGGAGGTGTTCGGGCCGGTCATCACCGTCCAGAAGTTCGCCGACGAGGCCGAGGCGCTGGAGTGGGCCAACGGGGTGGAATACGGGTTGGCCTCGTCGGTATGGACACAGGATCACGGCCGGGCGATGCGCATGGCGCGTGATCTCGACTACGGGTGCGTGTGGATCAACACCCACATCCCGCTGGTGGCGGAGATGCCCCATGGCGGATTCAAACGGTCCGGCTACGGCAAGGACCTTTCCTCCTATGGGTTCGAGGACTACACCCGCATCAAGCACGTCATGAGCAACATCGAAGGGTGAGAGATGATCATCGGGATTCCCAAAGAGGTCAAGGATGACGAGTACCGGGTCGCCATCACCCCCGCCGGCGTACGGGAGCTGACCTCGGCCGGCCACACCGTCTACGTCGAAGCGGGAGCGGGCGAGGGCTCGTCCATGCCCGACGACGAGTTCGTGCACACCGGCGCCAAAATCATCGAGGAGGCCGACGACGTGTGGGCGGCGGCGGACCTGGTGTGCAAGGTGAAGGAACCGGTGGCCTCCGAATACGCACGGCTCGGCGCCCGCCGGGGTCAGACCCTCTTCACCTACCTGCATTTGGCCGCATCGCGGCCGTGCACCGATGCGCTCATTGCCGGCGGCAACGTCGCCATAGCCTACGAGACCGTCCGCCTGCCCGACAACTCGCTCCCGCTGCTGGCGCCCATGAGCGAGGTGGCGGGGCGCATGGCACCGCTCATGGGCGCGCATCACCTCATGCGCCCCGGCGGTGGCCGCGGGGTGCTGGTGGCCGGGGTTCCCGGTGTCCGCGCCGCCCGGGTCGTCATTCTCGGGGCCGGTGTCTCGGGCATGGCGGCCGCCACGCTGGCCGTAGGGATGCACTCCGACGTCTACGTGCTCGACCGCAACCTGGACAGGTTGCGCGAAGTGGATCACCACTTCCGCGGCGCGCTGGAGACGATCGCATCGTCGCAACATGCCATTGAGGAGATCTGCGTCGACGCCGACATCGTGATCGGGGCCGTGCTGGTGGTCGGGGCACGGGCTCCCAGACTGGTCTCCGATGCCCTGGTCGAGAAGATGCGCGTCGGGTCGGTCCTGGTGGACATCTCGGTGGACCAGGGTGGGTGTTTCGAGTCGACCCGGCCCACGACCCACTCGAATCCCACGTTCAAGGTGTTCGGATCGATCTTCTACTGCGTGGCCAACATGCCCGGTGCGGTGCCACACACCTCGACGCATGCGCTGGCCAATGCCACCCTGCCCTATACCCTCAGCATCGCGTCCCACGGCTGGGAGAACGCGGTCCGGGCCGATCCGGCGCTCGGCGAGGGCGTCAACGTGGTGGGCGGCAAGGTGGTCTACGAACCGGTCGCCGAGGCCCACGGCCTCCCCTTCACCCCCCTGGCGGAGCTCATCGACTAAGAGGCCGCCGTTCATGCATCTTGCCGCGCACGCGAGCAGACTGCATCCATGACGGATTGGATCGAGCCCCAGAGGCCCGACCGCCTTGTGTCGGCACGGGACGCCGGGGCTGAACGGGTGTCGGACGCCGATCGGGACGACGCCGTCACCCTCCTGCGCGAGCACGTCGTGGTCGGGCGCCTCACGCTCGACGAGTTCTCCGAGAGGGTGGGTGTCGCCCTGCGGGCGCGCACCCGAGACGACATCGCCAGCGCCATGACCGATCTCCCCACCCTGGCCGTGGCGGCGGAGGAGGCAACCCGGCGTCGCTCCCGCCGCTGGTTCGTCGCCGTCATGAGCGGATCCCAGGCCAAGGGACGCTGGAGGCTCAGCGGTCGCACCACCGCGGTCGCCGTGATGGGCGGCTGTGACATGGACCTGCGCCACGCCGAGATCGACGGGCCCGAGATCGTCATCACCGCGGTGGCCTTCTGGGGTGGGATCCAGATCATCGTCCCTGAAGGCTTCGACGTGGATCTCGAGGGCTTCTCCTTCATGGGGGGCCGGGACCTGAAGCTCCGCAACGTGCCGCGGCTTCCCGGATCGCCCCGGATCCGCGTGCGGGGTTTCGCCATCATGGGCGGGATCGACGTGAAAAGCCGACCGTCGCGGACCGGGCGGGAGATCGGGCAGTCGATCGTCGACCGCGTCCTCGGAACCGTGAGTGCGTTGCCGGGCAGGCCGGGCACATCGGTGGGGACGCCGGGCGTGGGCCCTATCGATCTCGAGGCACTGGCACGCGACATCAAAGAGCAGTTCCGCGCCTTGCGCGACGCCGGCCGGACGGGCGTCGAGAGGGGAGGGCGACGGGAGGACCTCCCCCCGACGCCCCCGACGCCGTCGCGCCCTCTCGCGCCCGACGGCCCCCAGCCGCCAGGGGCGACCGGCACCGGGGAGGGAACCGTCACCATCCTCTTCAGTGACATGGTCGACTACGCCGGCATGACCGAGCGCCTGGGCGACCAGCAGTCGCGCGAGGTCCTGCGGGTCCACCACCAGATCGTTCGCAAGCTCCTCGGCACCTACGGTGGCCGCGAGATACGGGTCCAGGGTGACGGGTTCATGGTCGCCTTCGGGGGAGTCGCCCGTGCGCTGCGGTGCGCGGCCAGCATGCAGCGCACCTTCGCGGCGTACAGCGAGGCACATCCGGACCGTCCCATCCGGGTCCACATCGGGATCCATACCGGTGAGGCGATGGAAGAGGATGACGACTTCCTCGGCCATACCGTCATTGTGGCCAGTCGGATCTCTGACGTGGCGGGCCCGGGTGAGGTCCTGGTGTCGTCGCTCACGGCCCAGGTGGTCGAGCGCTCCGAGGAGTTCACTTTCGCCGACCGGCGCGAGATAACACTGAAGGGTCTGACGCGGCCGCAGGCGGTGGCCCGTCTCGTCTGGCCCGACTAGCGGGCGCGGCGGTCGCCGACCTTCGCCGACCTGCGCCGGCCTGCTCCCCGCCGACGGTCCGGCGTGTAGCCTGGCGCCATGTTGCTTTGAGTCCCGCCCGAGGAGTGCTCCCGCGCCCTCTCGGCGCCGGGTGAGCATCTCGGCGCTGCACCCAGGCCGGCTCAGTCCCATGCGCCACCTTGGCTTTTTCGGGCCGCGCCCCCGAGCCAACCGCGAGCGTCGGCACGGGCACTCCTGCATCGCAACTTCCCGCTCCACTCACAGAACGCCTGGACCACAGATCGATCATGCAACCCAATACCCCACGCAGCCACACGCCGGGCCGGCCCCTGCGGATCGCCACCGCCCTGCAGGTGATGGTGGCGGCCGGCAACGGCCTGGCGTACGTCGCCCTGGCCTTGCGCGTCTACCAGGAGACCCACTCGACGTGGGCCGTCACCCTGGTCCTGTTGGCCGGCGGCCTGCCCGTGGTCCTGCTGGCGCCCGTATCGGGACTTCTCCTCGACCGCCTCCCGATGGGTCGCCTGCTCGCCGTGGCCGGCCTGGCGGTGGCGGCCGCGCTGGGCGGCCTTTCCCTTGCCCATTCGCTGGCGGCCACGATTCTTCTGGTCCTCTGCTTCGGAGTGGCCGACAGCGTGCTGCAACCCGGGCTGACCGCGGCCATCCCGCACCTGGCCGGTGACGTCCCGCTGGTGCGCGCCACGAGCCGGCTGCAGGGGGCCACCATGGGCGGCACCGCGATCGGGCCCCTACTCGCCGGTGTCGTCGGCGGCATCGGGGGGACCAGCACGGCCCTCTTGCTCGACGCTGCCACAGCCGTCCTCTTCAGCGTGGGCATCTCGATGCTGGGCCTGCGCCACACCCGCCTGTCCGCGCCCCACGGCGCCGATGACGGGATGGCGGCCGGCCTGCGCTACCTCCGCCGCGACCGGGCGATGGGCCTGCTCGTCGTGGTGGTCTCGGCCATGCTCGCCTTCCTCGGCGTGACCATGGTGGCCGAGCTGTTCCTGGCCGAGAAGGTGCTGCACGGCGGAACCACGGGCTACGCGCTCCTCATCACGGCCTGGACCGGCGGGATGACCCTGGGCACGGTCATCGCCGGCCGTCTCCCGTCTCGCCTCCTCGCCCCGGGCATCGTCGTCGGCCTGGTCGTGCTCGGACTGGGCGTCGCCGGCGGCGCGCTCTCGCCCGTCATGTGGATGGCCATCGCCGCCTACGGGATCGGTGGGGTGGGTGACGGCGTGCAGCTTGTCGGGGCCCGCGCCCTCCTGCTGCAACGGGCTCCTGCCCACCTGGCGGGGCGGGCCTCGGCCGTGTTCAGCGGCATGACCGCCGGCGCCGTCTCGCTCGGCATGGCCGCCGCGGCACCTCTGGTCGTCCTCTTCGGCATCCGGGGTGCGCTCTTGGCGGCCGGAGTGGCCAGTGTGCTGGCTGCGGTGGCGGCGCGGGGGCTGCGGCTGCACCACCTCCGCGGGGAGCCATTCCCCGACGCTGTCCCCGTGGGGAGCCCGGCGGCCGCCGGAGCGCAGCTGGTCCCGTTAGGTTGAGCCGCCGTGTCCGGCTCGCCGACGATCTTGACCGCCGGGGAGGCCCGGCGGGTTGCGCTCTTCGCCCAGGGCCTCTCGGGTCCCCGACCGCATGGGGGTCCCGCAGCCACGCTTCGGCGACTCGGCGGTGTGCAACTCGACACGATCTCGGTCCTGGCTCGCTCGCACGAGCTGGTCGCCTACGCGCGGCACGGCCCCATCAGGCGCGCCACCGTCGAGGAGGCGTACTGGGGCCCGGCGAGCGCGACTTTCGAGTACTGGTCGCACGCGGCATGCATCCTGCCCCTCGACGACTGGCCCCTTTATGCGGTGACGCGCCGGGCCCGGCTGGCCCGGGGCCGGCGCTGGCACCTCCTTGAAGACGAGGCAGGCAGCTGTGCCGGGGTCGTGGCGCGCCTCCGCGCCGAGGGGCCCCTGACGGCGCGCGAGCTCGGTGGGGCGAAGAAGGGAGGTGTCTGGTGGGACTGGTCCGAGATCAAGATCGCGGCGGAGTGGCTGCTCGATACGGGGGTCCTCGTCTGCCGGCACCGGCGCGGCTTCCAGCGCGTCTACGACCTGGCCGAACGGGCCATCCCCTCCGAGCTGGCGCAGCAGGAGCGGAGCGACGAGGAGTGCGCCGTCGCGCTGGTCGCGGCGGCCGGTCGCTCGCTCGGCGTCGCCACCGCAGGCGATCTGGCCGTCCACAAGGGCTTGCCGAAGGCGGTTGTGCAGCGTGTGGTGGGCGACACCGACCTCGAGCCGGTGACGGTCGAGGGCTGGGCCCGGCCCGCCTTCGTGGCCCCCGGCGCCACCGATGTGCTCAGCCGGAGGGTCAAGGGCCGCAGCCTCCTGATCTCCCCGTTCGACTCGCTGGCCTGGGACAGGGCGCGCACCGAACGACTCTTCGGCTTCCAGCACCGCCTGGAGGCCTACGTTCCGCGTCACAAGCGTCGCTACGGGTACTTCGCCATGCCCGTGCTCGGTGGGACCACGTTCGTCGGCCTGGTCGATCCCGGTCGTCGGGGACGCTCGCTCGTGGCCAAGCAGGTCAGTTTGCAGACCAGGGGTGCGGCGCGCCACGTGGCGGCCGCCCTGATCGAAGCGGCCGCGTGGGTGGGGAGTGACGACATCGTCATCGAACAGGTCGAACCGGTCGAGCGCACCGGGGAGCTGGCGGCTCTCGTCGCCGATCTCCGCTGACGCTCAGCGGCCGCCCCCGCTCTGGCGCGCCGCGATCTGCTCGAACACCGCGACCGATCCGCCGTAGGGCCCGGTCTGCGCGGGATGGTGCAGGACGAACTCGTCGAACCCCAACTCCTCGTAGGGCGCGGCCAGCTCGTCGAATTGGTCCCTCGAGGTGAGGACGGTCTCTGTAGGCGTCCACAGCAGGACCCTGCGCAACGTGGCGGCGTCCCGGCCGAGTTCCGCGCACGAGGCGTCGAGCAGGCCACACTGCCGCCGCGCCGCACGCAGGATGCTGTCCGGCGTGCGTGCCTCACCGGATGTGGGACCGATCGTCACCCACTGCTGGCCGAAGGCGGCGGCGAGGCGGAGGCCCCGCGTCCCGCCGGCGGCGACGGTCAGGGGGAAGGGCGACTGCAATGCCCCCGGCGTGCTGGGGGTCTCGACGGACGCATAGTAATGGCCGGCCAGGGTTGTGCGGGTGGTGGCGTCGCCGTCGAGTACAGCCCGCAGGATCTGCAGGAACTCCTCGAAGCGATCCATGCGCTCGGTCGAGCTCCAGGGTGGTTGCCCGAGCGCGGTGGCATCGGGGCCCCCGCTGCCCGGTCCGATCCCCAGATCGAACCGGCCCCCGCTCACATCGTCCAGGGCGAGCACGTCGCGGGCCAGTGGCACGGGGTGCCGGAAGTTGGGTGATGCCACCAGCGTGCCGAGCCTGACCCGCCGCGTCACCGCGGCCGCCGCGGCCAGGACGGGTACGGCGGCGTGCCACGGTCCATCGGCCATGCCGCCCCAGCGGATGTGGTCGTAGGTCCAGGCGGTCGCAAAGCCGACGTCGTCCGCCCATTCCCACTGGTGGCGCGCCTCCCTCCAGCGGTCGGACGGAAGGATGACCAGCCCCACGCGCACACGGGCACGCTAGTGCGGGCCGGAATTGGTCAGGCGGCCCGCCAGTCGATCCACCCCCCGTGTCCTTGGACGAACCCCAGGAGCCGTGCCTGCCGTACGCCCTCCCGGAAGAGCACCGCGCCGAGGACGTCGGACCCCGCCCGATCGGGATGGGTCGCCGCCTCCGCGTCGAGCGGTTCCACGGTCCCGGTGCCCTCGGCGCTCAACCAGGCGACGTCGCGCTGGTGGGATGCCGCAGCGAGGTGCCCCATGAATTCCTGGCGATCCTCCATGCTCAGGTAGGCGAACGCCCATGTGGTGACGATGGTGGCCACGGCACCCTCGGCCAGCCCGGCGAGCACGCCGGGCAGGGCCTCGTTGGCGTCCGCCGCGAGCACGTGCGGTCGGTCGGTCTGCGCGAGTCGGATGGACGCTGCCGTCCGCTCCATCCGGCCCGAGTCGGGCCAGACGCATGCCAGCAGCCAGCGCACGTCGTCGGGATCGTCCAGATCGACCGGCGAGCGGTCGATGCCGATCCGGGACACGATGGGTGGCAGTCGTGGGGCGATCGGGGGCCGCCCGCCTACGATCTGGCAGTCGATCCTGACGGGGGAGTCGGCCGGTCCGGTGGCGCCGCACGAGCCGTAGTCGATCCGGTAGCGGTCGCACCGCAGGTTCAGCCCCGCACTCGCACCCACGTCGACCAACGCCAACTCCCCGTCCACCTGGGACGCCAACCAGGTCAGCGCCGGAGCGATCAGCGCACTGCGGCCACAGTCGTTGGTCTGAATGTGACGGGTGGCCAGAATGTGGTCGACCGCGTCCCGGTGGCCGCGCCAAAAGTCGAGGAACAGTGGCCCGGGATCCTCGTGTGCCTCCCCGGCGTAGATCGCCGCCAACGCAGGGTCCGCGCCCTCCAGAACCAGGTAGTGGACGGCGGCGAGGAGTGCGGGCGGAAGCTGCCCGGACGGGGGCACGGTGCGGAGGTACTCGAGGAGCGCACGGTCGCCGGCCACGGCCAGGCAAATTCGTTCGTAGAGCGGGGACGTGTCGTGGCAGTGGGTGGCGAACCACGCCCACATATGGGCGAAGTCATCGGCGCTGCCGCTCGGCACGCCCGCGGTCACCGGTCCACCATCACGGCGCCCGCCGCACGAGGGAGCGATCGATCCCCTCGATGGTGGCCGCACCGCAGAGGGCCATCGTCCGCCGTAGCTCCGTCTCGTACCAACGCAGAAGCGACGCCACCCCGTCCGCCCCGCCGGCGGCCAGTGCCCAGAGGGACGGCCGCCCGATCAGCACGGCCCGGGCCCCGAGTGCGAGCGCCTTCATGACGTCGGGCGCCCGCCGGATCCCACCGTCGACGTACACCTCGGCCCGATCCCCGACGGCATCGGCTATCTCGCCCACAATGTCCGCCGTCGCCGGGGCGTCGGCCAGCTGCCGCGCCCCGTGGTTGGACACGACGATCGCCGCGGCCCCGGACTCGACGCACCGCAGGGCGTCGTCGGCCCGCTGGACACCCTTGACCACCACCGCGAGGTCGCTGAGGCCGGCGAGCCAGCCGATGTCGTCGGGGGTCAGCGACGGTTCGAACTCGCGGGTCACCACCGCCATCAACCCACCATCGTGGGCGCGCTGCGCGCTGCCCCCGGCCACGTTGGGCAGGGCCAGATCCGGCGGCAGGCGGACACCGCCACGCAACTCCCTGAGGCGGAGGCCCGACACCGCCGTATCGACGGTGAGGACGAGCGCGCCGTAGCCGTGGGCGGCGGCCCGCCGGACCAGGTCGACCGTGCGAGCCCGGTCGCGCAGGATGTACACCTGCATCCACCGGGGCGCGCCGGGGGCCGCCGCCGCCACCTCTTCGAGCGAGCAGCTGGCGAGTGAGGACAGCACCATCAGTGCCCCGACGGCGGCCGCGCCGCGCGCCGTGGCGGTCTCCCCCTCACCGTGGGCCAGCCGCTGCACGGCCGTGGGCGCAATGACCACGGGGGAGCTGACGGCCGTGCCCAGCAACGTCGTGGACAGGTCGACGCCGGCTATGCCGGCCAGCACCCTCGGATGGAGCTGCCAGCGGGCCCACGCCTCGATATTCCCCGCCAAGAGCCGCTCGTCGTCGGCCCCGCCGGCGAAGTAGGCGTAGGCCATCTCCCCGATGACGCGCCGGGCCTCGCCCTCGAGTTCCACCAGGGAGAGATCGATGACTTGGTCGGCCCCTCCGGGGAGCTCGCCGGAAACGCCGCCGGAGACCAGGTCGTGACCGGGGGCGTCCGTGGCAGGATGAACGGGCACGTGCCGATGGTAGGCGGCAGTGGTGCCCATATCCCATTCCCTTCCACCTGGAGGTGCCATGCGGTTCTCGTATGCCGAATCGATGACCGATCCGTCGTATTACCTGCCCTTGGCCCGGGCGGCCGAGGAGGCGGGATTCGACTCCATGGTCGTGCCCGACAGCATCTGCTACCCCGAGGAGTCCGACGCCCGCTATCCGTACAATCCCGACGGCACGAGGGAGTTCCTCGACGGCAAGCCGTTCCTCGAGCCGTTCTCGATCATCCCGGCCATGGGGGCGGTCACCGAGACGTTGCGCTTCGTCACCTTCGTCATCAAGCTCCCCATCCGCCACCCGGTCCTGGTGGCCAAGCAGGTCACCTCCACCGCCGTGCTCACCGGCAACCGCCTCCTGCTCGGCGTGGGGACGAGCCCCTGGCCCGAGGACTACGCCGTGTGCGGCGTACCGTGGGAGGGCCGCGGCAAGCGGATCGACGAGCAGATCGATGTGCTGCGCGGCCTGATGGGAGGGGACTACTTCGAGTACCACGGCGATGTCTTCGAAATCCCGTCGATCAAATTGTGCCCCGTCCCAACCAAGCCGGTGCCGATCCTGATCGGGGGGCATCACGACGCGGCCCTGCGACGGGCCGCCCGCGTCGGGGACGGATGGCTGCACGGGGGCGGGGATCCGGAGGACCTGCCCGGATTGCTCGCGCGCCTCACCGAGCTCCGGCGCGAGTACGGCACGCTCGACAAGGACTTCGAGATCCATGTCATCTCGCTCGACGCCTACAGCCCCGACGGCATCGAGAAGCTGGAGGAGCTGGGGGTGACCGACGTCATCGTCGGTTTCCGCTACCCCTACGAGGTCGGGCCGGACACCGAGACGCTACAGACCAAGGTCGACAACCTGCGCCGCTTCAGTGATGACGTCATCGCCAAGGCAGGCTGAGCAATGGCCGGGCGCGTCGTGGTGCGGGAGGGTCTCTTCACCGATGCTGACGCGCCGGCGCTGTTGGGCAGCCGGTGTGCGGCGTGCGGGGCCCACCACTTTCCCCGCCACGACACCTGCCCGTACTGCGCCGCCGAAGGACCGCTCCCGACGCAGCTCAGTGGCGCCGGATCGTTGTGGGCCTGGACCGCGGTCACGGCGGCGCCCCCGGGGTACCGGGGTCCCGTCCCCTACGGAGTGGGTGTGGTCGAGCTCCCCGAGGGGATCCGCCTCATCACGCATCTGACCGTGAGCGATCCCGCTGCGCTCGCACTCGGACAGGCCATGGAACTGCGCGTCGTGCCGCTGCACACCGATGCCGACGGGAATGAGGTCGTGACCTACTCCTTCGGTCCGGTCGACACGCCCGATCCGGTCGACACGCCCGATCCGGTCGACACGCCGTGAGTGGCGTCGTGATCACCGGGGTGGGGATGCATCCCTTCGGCCGTTTCGAGGGCGTCTCCACCACCGACATGGGCGTGCACGCCGTGCGGGCCGCGCTGCGGGAGGCGGCGGTGTCCAAGGGCGGATTCCAGGCTGCGTTCTGCGGGACGGCGTACGGGGGCGTGGCCACCGGCCACAAGGTGCTGAGCCGCCTCGGCCTGACGGGCATGCCCATCGTCGACGTCGAAGCCGGGTGCGCCAGCGGCGGCGCGGCGCTGATGCTGGCCGCCGGGGCGATCAGGGCCGGGCAGTACGACACCGTGCTCGTCTTCGGGGTGGAGAAGATGCCCAAGGGCATCATCCGCTCGTCGTTCTTCGAGCCTTGGCAGGAGGAGGCGGGGCTGGCCGCCACCCCGTCGTTCTTCGCCCTGCGGGCCCAGCGCTTGACCGTGACCTCCGGCGTGACCAAGGAGCACCTGGCCCAGGTGGTGGTCAAGAACCGCCGGCACGGCGCGTCGAACGCGGACGCCATGTTCCAAAAGGAGGTCTCGGCCGAGGAGGTCCTGGCCTCTCGGGTGGTGTGCGAGCCGCTGCACCTGTTCATGCTCTGCTCGCCCAACGAGGGGGCCGCGGCGGTCGTGCTCACCCGTGACGGCCGGGGGGCCGACCCGGCGCCTGCCCCGGTCACCCTCGCCGGGGCGGTGCTGCGTTCGCACCTACCCGGGTCGGTGCTGAGCGAATCCACCCCGCTGTCGGGTCTGACCGACGACGACGTACCCTCCCCGACCACGCTGGCGGCGACGGCTGCGTTCGAGGAGGCCGCGCTGGGGCCCCAGGATCTCGATGTGGTCGAGTGCCAGGACACCGATGCCGCCCGTGAGCTCATGTCCTACGAGGAGATCGGGCTGTGTGACCCCGGTGGTTCGGCGGAGCTCCTGGCCTCGGGTGCTACGAGCCTCGGCGGCCGGTTGCCGGTCAATCCGAGTGGCGGCCTGCTCTCCAAGGGCGAACCCCTCGGCGCCTCCGCCCTGGGACAGGTGGTGGAGCTGGTGCGCCAACTGCGGGGCGAGTGTGGTCCCCGTCAGGTGGAGGGCGCCCGGGTGGCCCTCTCGCACACGGTCGGTCGCGGCGCCAACGCCGGAGTGGTCATCCTCACGAGGTGAGCAGCGCCGGCGCCCGGCCCGTCAGAGCGGGCGATCAGAGTGCGGCCAGGACAGCGGCCAGTTGTCCCAACGAGGTGATGACACCGTCGGGGCGCTCGTCGGTGCCCGGCGGAGGCGGGTAGGAGCCGTCCCCCCGCCGGTCGATCCATACGGCGCGCCAACCCGACCGTTTGGCCCCCACCACATCGTTGAGGGGATGGTCCCCTACCAGGACGAGGGAGCCGGGGGCGACCCCCATCAGCGTCTCGACGACGGCGAAGATCCCGCGGTCCGGCTTCGCCACGTTGTGGTCCTGGGCGAAGACCACGGCTTCGAAGAACTCACCCAGGCCGACCACCTCGGGCAACCGGCTGCCGTTGGAGAGCAGGCCGAGCCGGTAGCCGGACCGCAGGGCCTCGAGGCACGGCAGGGTGTCGTCGAAGAGGGCGGGGTCCCGATCCCGATGATCGAAGTAGGTCGCAGTGAGCTGCACCGCCAGCGCTTCGTCATCGATCCCGGAGCCACCGCCCTCGCCGTGTTCGTCGTGTACGTCGTGGATGCGGCACAACGAACGGGCGAACCCGAGCCGGCGCAGCCGGGCCAGGTTGAACTCCACCCCCTCCCTCTCACGGGCGACGTCGTTCCGATCGGCTTGCAGGTCGTCAATCCGCAGTGCGTCGGCCCGGGCACCCGGACGGGCCACCCGGAGTTCGGCCAGCACGGCGGCCAACGCAAGGCGCATGACCCTTTCGAAGTCCCACAGCGTCTGGTCGCCGTCGAAGAGTACGGCTTCGATCACGACACCAGGACGACCTTGCCCAGTTTCCCGCCGGCCGTGAAGTAGTCGTAGGCCGCGGTGGCCTCGGCCATCGGGAAGGTGGCGCTGACCGGAACCCGAAGGCGGCCCGAGTCGACGAGCGGCAGCACGTGCGCCGTCACGGCCGCCGCGACATCCGCCTTCTCCCGGCGGGTACGGCCGCGCAGGGTGGCCCCGCCGATACGTGCCCGCGCCCCCATCAGCTGGAGCAGGTTGAGCTCGATCTTCGCTCCCGAGCCCACACCGATCACCACGACGCGGGCGCCCGTGGCCAGGTGCGGCAGAACGGTCGGCAGGCTGGCCGCGCCCACCAGTTCGAGGACGACGTGGTAGGGGCCCTGGCCGGAGACGCCGTCGGGGTGGATGACCACCCCGGCGCCGAGAGCCCGAACCTCCTCGTGTCGCCCGGCGTGCCGCACCGTCGCCACCACCAAGGCGCCGGTGGCGGCGGCCAGCTGCACGCCCGCCGTGCCGACCCCTCCGGCGGCGCCGGAGATCAATACCCGCTCGCCCATGCGCAGATCGGCCTGGGTGAAGAGCGCGTCGAAGGCGGTGGAGAAGACCTCGGGGAACCCGCCGGCTTCGGGCCACGTGAGCGAGTCGGGCACGGCGAGTGCGTGGGACTCCTCCACCACCGCCATGGTGGCCTGGCCACCGCCGCCCACAAGGGACATGACCCGCGCACCCGGAGAGAACCGGGTCACCTGCGAGCCGACCGCCACCACCTCGCCGGCCACCTCCATGCCGGGGATGTCGGCCGGTGCCCCCGGCGGGGCCGGGTAGAGCCCCTGGCGCTGCATCATGTCGGCACCGTTGAGCCCGGCCGCCCGCACGGCGATCAGAAGCTCCGTGTCGCCGGGCACGGGATCGTCCCGTTCCTCCCAGTACAGCTGTTTGTCCCTCACCACCACGGCGCGCATGGCCTCACCCTACGCAGATCGGCGCCCATACCCGCCCGCGGCGTCGCTGGGCGGGGACCGGTATCCTCGGCGGATGGCCCTCTACGACATCCCCGTTCACACGCTGCAAGGCGACGAGTCGTCGCTCGGCGAGTTCGCCGGCAAGACGCTCCTCGTTGTCAACGTGGCGTCCAAGTGCGGGCTCACGCCCCAGTACGAGGGACTCGAACGTCTCCAGAAGACCTACGCCGACCGCGGCTTCTCGGTGGTCGGCTTTCCCAGCAACCAGTTCATGGGTCAGGAGCCGGGCACGCCGGAGGAGATTGAACAGTTCTGCTCGACCACCTACGGGGTGACGTTCCCATTGTTCGAGAAGATCGACGTGAACGGGGAGAACCGGCACCCCATTTACGAGGAGCTGACGGGCGCCCCCGACGCCGAAGGTACGGCAGGCGACATCACATGGAACTTCGAGAAGTTCCTCGTGTCGGGCACCGGTGAGGTCATCGGGCGTTTCCGTCCGCAGGTCGAGCCCGAGGACCCGGCCATCGTCGACGCCATCGAGGCTGCGCTGCACGCTTGAGCGACCCGACGCCCGCCGCGGGGCGGTTCTCCGCCTCCATCTTCGACATGGACGGGCTGCTGATCGATTCGGAAATCCTCTGGCACGAGGCCGAGATCGAGATCTTGGGCGACCTGGGCGTGCCGCTGTCGCGCGACCACTGCCGCAGCACCAAGGGAATGTTCGTGGGTGAAGTGACCGAATACTGGTACGCCCGGTACCCGTGGGCCGGCCCTACCCCGTCAGAGGTGGCGGTGACCATCGTCGACCGGGTCATCGCCCTGCTCCTGGCCAAAGGAGAGCTCAAACCGGGCGCCGAGCATGCCATCGCCCTATGCGCGCGGCGCGGCCTGTCACTCGCCGTGGCCTCGTCGTCGCAGTACCGGCTCATCGACACCGCACTGGACCACTTCGGCCTGCGGCACCACTTCGCACTTGTCCACTCGGCCGAGGAGGAGACATGGGGCAAGCCGCACCCCGCCGTCTTCCTGACGGCAGCGGCCAAACTGGGAGCGGCCCCCCGCCGCTGCCTGGTCTGGGAGGACGCTCCCGCCGGGGTGTTGGCGGCCAAGGCGGCCTCCATGGCCTGCATCGCCGTCCCGGAGGACGGCGAGGGCCACCAGCCGGCCTTCGCCCTGGCCGACGTGGTGCTCGGGTCGCTGCTCGAAATGGATGCGCGGCGCTTCGACGCGTTCTGCGACCCGCCCGACGCTGCCGAGTAGGGGCATGTCCCCGATCGGGAGGGATCGGGGCGCAGAACCTCTAGTCTTTCCGGCACGCCACGGGTCCCTGTGCCCGGGCGACCATCATTGAGGTCGCGTGTTCACACCTGTCCCCCCCGATACAGACTTCGTCGCCCTCGAGCAGGCCGAACTGGCCCGCTGGGCGACCCACCGCGTCTTCGAGCGCTCCATCGAGCAGCGCAAGGGCGCACCGGAGTGGGTCTTCTACGAGGGCCCGCCCACCGCCAACGGCATGCCCGGGCTCCACCACGTATGGGCCCGCGTCTACAAGGACCTGTTCTGCCGTTTCCAGGCCATGCGCGGCTCATACGTGGCCCGTCGAGGGGGATGGGACACCCACGGACTTCCCGTCGAGGTCGAAGTGGAGAAGAGGCTGGGCATCACGGGCAAGCGGCAGATAGAGGACGAGGTCGGCATCGCCGAGTTCGTCCGGCTCTGCCGGGAATCGGTCTACTCCTACGTCGACGAGTTCACCCGTCTCACCACGCGCATCGGCTACTGGGTCGACACGGATGCGGCCTACTGGACGCTGAGCCCGACCTACATAGAGTCGGTGTGGTGGCACCTGCGGCAGCTCTTCGACCAGGGGCTGCTCTATGAGGACCTCAAGGTCGTCCCGTACTGCCCCCGCTGCGGCACGGCGCTCTCGAGCCACGAGCTGGGGCAGGCGGGCGTCTACACCGACGAAGAGGACGAGTCGGCGTACGTGCGGTTCCCGCTCATCGATCCCGATCCGGCCACCTTCGGCGACGCCGAGGCGTTGGTCATCTGGACCACGACGCCGTGGACCCTGTTGTCCAATACCGGCGTCGCCGTCAACCCGAATCTGACCTACGCCGTGGTCGACGGGTTGATCATGGCCGAAGAGCTGGTCGACCACGTGCTGGGGGAAGGCGCATCGGGGCGCGTCGCCCGACGCATTCCCGGCGCGGCGCTGGTCGGGCTGCGCTACCAGCGCCCCTTCGACGACCTCGTCCCACCGCCCCACTCCGACGGGTGGCGCGTCGTGCCGGCCGACTACGTCACGACCGAGGAGGGGACGGGGCTGGTGCATCTGGCTCCGGCCTTCGGTGAGATCGACCGCCAGATCGGGCGCGAGAACGGGCTGCCCTCGCTGAATCCGGTGGGGCCCGACGGCCGCTTCACCGACGAGATCGACTGGTTGGCGGGGCAGGAGGTGCGGGCGAGCAACACCCTCATCAACGATCACCTCGCGGACGCCGGCCTGCTCCTGCGCCGCTTCGACTACGTGCACTCGTACCCCCACTGCTGGCGCTGCCGTACCCCTCTGATCTATTGGGGCAAGCCGAGCTGGTACATCGCCACCTCGACCCGTAAGGACGACCTGCTGGCCCAGAACGCCACCATCGACTGGCACCCGGCCCACATCCGTGACGGCCGGTTCGGCGAATGGCTGTCCAACAACGTGGACTGGGCCCTGTCCCGTGATCGCTACTGGGGTACGCCGCTGCCCATCTGGCGCTGCGGCCGGGGGCATCTGCGGTGCATCGGCTCGCTGACCGAGTTGTCGGAGCTGTGCGGCCGTGACGTCACCGGCATCGATCCCCACCGGCCCGTCATCGACGGTATTGAGTTCGCCTGTCCCGTCTGCGCCGAAGCGGGGCACGAGGACGCGGACTCGATCTCCCGCCGGGTGGCGCCCGTGATCGACGCCTGGTTCGACTCCGGCTCGATGCCGGCCGCGCAGGTCGGCTACCCCAATGCCCCGGGTTCCGGGGAGGCCTTCGCCTTCCCGGCGGACTTCATTTCCGAGGCGATCGATCAGACCCGCGGGTGGTTCTACTCGCTGCTGGCCGTCAACACGCTGGTGTTCGGTGAGACCCCCTACAAGCACGTGGTGTGCCTCGGCCACATCGTGGACGCCGACGGCCGCAAAATGTCCAAATCGCTGGGCAACATCATCGATCCCTGGACGATTCTCGACACGCGGGGGGCGGATGCCTTGCGCTGGTGGATGTTCAGCCAGGGATCACCGTGGACGCCGACCCGCGCCAGCCTGGCGGCCATCGACACCGCCACCCGCGACATGCTGCTGAAGCTGTGGAACACCCTCCACTTCTTCACCACCTACGCCTCGCTGAACGGCTTCGATCCGGCCGAACCCGATGTGCCGCCACCGGCCTCCCGGAGTGCGCTCGACCGCTGGGTCCTCTCGCAGCTCGCCAGCACCAGTGTCACTGTGACCACGGCGCTGGAGACCTACGAGCCCCTCGATGCTGCGTCCGCCCTGGCCGGCCTGGTCGACGACCTGTCCAACTGGTACGTGCGCCGCTCCCGGCGGCGCTTCTGGCGTACCGATCCCGACGCCCCGGCCGGGGACACCCTCGCCGCGCAGGCCACGTTGCACGACGTCCTCACCCACCTCTCCGTGCTGCTGGCCCCGTTCTGTCCGTTCGTGGCCGACGCCATGTGGCATGCGGTGACCGACGCCGACGACAGCGAGTCCGTGCACCTGGCCGACTGGCCGGCGCCCCGTACCGACCTCATCGACCGGGATCTCGAAGCCCAGATGGCGTTGGCCCGCCGTCTCACCTCGCTCGGCCGGGCCGCGCGCGGTGAGGCCGGGGTCAAGGTGCGCCAACCGCTCTCACGCGCCCTCGTCTTCCTGCCGTGGGATGCCCCGGCAATCCTCCGCGACATTGTCGCCGAGGAGCTCAACGTCGACGAGATCGACGTGGCCGACGAGCTGAGCGAAGTGCTCCAGTTCGAGCTGTCCCCAAACTTCCGCACCCTCGGTCCCCGCTTGAAGGAGAGGCAGAAGTACCTCAAGCCGGCACTGGAGGCTCTCGACGGCGTCGAGGCGGCGGCGGCACTGGAGGCCGGGCGGTCGATCACGCTCGACCTCCCCGGCGGCCCGATCGAGCTCGGCCCCGACGACGTGCAGCTCCGGGTCCGGGGCCAGCAGGGCTTCGCCGTCTCCCGGGAAGGGGGTGAGGTGGTGGCGCTCGACCTCACGCTGGACGATTCGCTGCGCCACCGTGGCCTGGCCCGGGAGGTCGTCCGCCTGGTGCAGGACCTGCGCAAGAACAGCGGGCTGGACGTCTCCGATCGGATCCACCTGCACCTCGAGGGGTTGGACATGATCCGGGAGCACTTCGACTACATCGCCCGGGAGGTCCTCGCCGTGTCCGTCGTCCCGGGCCCCGGCGACGGTGAGGGAACGGTGCTCGAGCTCGAGACGGACGAGGGCACCATCACGGCCCGGGCCTGGTTGCGCAAGGCGGACGATCCGCTCTAACCGTCCGGGTGCTGGCGCGGCCCGGCCTCAGCAGCCGCGGCGCGCGAGCTTGGTCAGCGCCACCTTCAAAGCGGCGCGGTCCGTCTCGTTCAGGGGCGCCACCAGGTGGCGGTCGATTCCCTCAATGTGCGCACCGATGGCGTTGCGCAACGTGGACTGCCCGGCTGGGGTGAGGACCACGTGGACACTGCGCCGGTCCGACGGGCAGTTCTGACGAGCGACCAGGCCCGCCTCGACCATGCGGTCCACGAGCCGGGTGACGCCGCCCGTGGTGAGGGCCACCTCCGTGCTCAACCTGCTCATGGTCAGGCGCCCTTCCTCGGCCCCGCCGATGTGGATGAGCACGTCGAACCAGACCAGGGGGATGCCGACCGACTGCTCGAGCTCGCGGCCCAGCAGAAACGTGAGATGGCGATGGGAGCGCACGAGGAGACCCATGAGCGCCAGACGCTCGTCATCGATCTGCGCCAGGAGGTCGCAGGCTCCGTCATCGAGACCCGCGTGCGCCTCGTCGTCGTAATTGCCCTGCGTGGGGATATTCGCCGTGCTCATATCGCTCCCTCAATTCACCCGCAGTTTACCAGAAACTCCCGTTTACCTGATTGACAAGTATCTGTATAGTCAGATACTATCCTGTCAGACAAGAGCACCGAGGAGGCCCCCATGAGCAATGACACCATCACCTTGCCAAAAGTAGGCACCTACACCGTCGACCCCGCCCATACCGAGGTCGGGTTCGTCGCGCGCCATCTCGTCGGCACCAAGGTCCGGGGCCGCTTCGCCGAGTTCTCCGGCACCTTCACGGTCGCCGAGAACCCCGAAGAGTCCACGCTGGAGGCAGAGGTCAAGACGGCCAGCATCCACACCAACCAGTCGATGCGCGACGACCACCTGCGTACCAACGACTTCCTGGACGCCGAGACCTACCCCACTCTCACTTTGAAGAGCACCGGGCTCAAGAAGGTGACCGACACTGAGTGGAAGCTCTCTACCGACCTCACCATCCGCGGCGTCACCAAGCCGGTCGAGTTCGACCTGGAGTACCTCGGTCAGGGCGACGCCATGCAGGAGGGCAAGTCCGTGGTCGCCTTCTCTGCCGTGGCCGAGATCGACCGCCGCGACTTCGGCGTGACGTTCAACCACTCCCTGCTCGACGGTAGCGTCGTGGTCGGCAACAAGGTCAAGATCGAGCTGGAAGTCGAAGCCGGCCTGGCTGAGTAATTCAGCCACTCGGCTGGCACGGCTCGCACGGGTCGGGCGCGGGGGAGGGCGGTACGCTTCGCCGCGATGCCGACCGCCTCAGCCCCCACCCTGCGACCCGTCACGGCGACGCCCCTGCGGGACCTGCCCGACGCGAGCCCTGAACGCACCTTCGTCCTGGCCGTCGACCTCGGAACCGGTGGGCCCAAGGCGGCGGTGATCTCCGCCGAAGGGCACATCACCGCCCACGCGTTCGAGACGGTCCCCCTCGCCCTCGGTGCTGACGGGGCGGCCGAGCAGACGCCCCAGGACTGGTGGGGCGCCATCGTCCGTGCGGCCCGGCGGGCCCTGGCCGACAGCGGCGTGAGCCCCGAGAGCATCGTCGGTGTCGGCTGCACCGCGCAGTGGTCGGGCACCGTGGCCGTCGACCCCGAGGGTGCGGCCATCGGCCCCTCCATCATCTGGATGGACTCGCGCGGGGCGACGGCGGTGCGGCGCGCCGTGCGGGGGGCGTTGAACGTACAGGGCTACTCGGCCACGAAGGCCGCCAAGTGGGTGCGGCGCACGGGCGGCATCCCCAGTCTGTCCGGGAAGGACCCGGTGGGGCACATCCACTTCCTCCGGGAGGAGCGCCCGGAGGTCTACGCCGCCGCCGCCGTATTTCTCGAGCCCGTCGACTACCTGACCCTGCGCCTGACCGGGTTGGCCCGGGCCTCATACGACTCGATCACACTGCACTGGGTCACCGACAACCGCGACATCACCGCCATCGCCTACGACGACAGCCTGTTCGAGCTGGCGGGGCTCGAGCGGCGCACCCTGCCCGAGTTGGTGCCCACCGGCAGTGTCATCGGAGGTGTCACACCCGTCGCCGCGGCCGAGCTGGGACTTCTCGCCGGCACCCCGGTGGTCGCCGGCACCGGGGACCTCCACTCGGCCGCCGTGGGCTCGGGGGCCGTGGAGGACTTCGCAGGGCACCTCTATATCGGCACGTCAAGTTGGATCAGCTGCCACGTCCCCTTCAAGAAGACGGATGCGTTGACGAACATCGCCTCCATCCCATCGGGGCTGCCCGGCCGCTATCTCGTGGCCGATGAGCACGAGACGGGAGGAGCATGCCTGACCTGGCTGCGGGACAACCTCCTCTATCCGGCCGACGCGCTCACTCCGGGAGGCGCACCACCCGCCGACGCCTTCGCACGTCTCAACGAGATGGCCGCCGGCATCGCGCCCGGTGCGGGCGGCGTCCTGTTCACCCCCTGGCTGAACGGGGAACGGTCACCTGTCGACGACCACACCATCCGGGGGGGCTTTCACAACATTTCGCTCTCGACGACGCGGGGCGACATGGTGCGCGCCGTCTTCGAGGGCGTCGCCCTCAACTCGGCCTGGTTGCTCGGCGCGGTCGAGAAGTACACCAAGCGGCAGTTCCCGTCGCTCGCCTTCGTCGGGGGCGGCGCCAACTCGGACCTGTGGTCGCAGATCCATGCCGATGTCATGGGACGAGAGATCCGTCAGATCACCGATCCGGTCCTGGCCAACGTGCGGGGCGCGGGACTGCTCACCCATCTGGCACTCGGACACGTCCGCCTGGCCGACATCCCGTCCATGGTCGAGGTGAAGAAGGTCTACACACCAAACGAGGACGCCGGTGCCGTCTACGCCCCCCTGCTCAAGGAGTTCGTCAATCTCTACGACAAGACGAAGGGCATTCACAAGCGGCTGAACGGTGGTCGCGTCAGCGGGCACGGGGGCTGAGACCGTCCCGTCGCGTCGGCCGGGGCGGTGTCAGGCGTCGGGAGGGAGCAGGAGCAGGTCTTCGATCTGCAGCGGGTCGGCCCATTCCTTCAGGAGCTGTGCCGACGTGGTCGGCGGGTCGGGTAGGCCCGTGCCCCGGTTGAGGAGACAGATCCGGTAGCCGAGCGCCTCGAAGCCCTCCAGGTACTCCTCGCCGCTGATGCCCGAGACTCGCGGCAGCATCTCGAGGCTGAGCTCGGTGGCGACGACCGGACGCGACGTGTCGAGGATCCTCTGTGCCCCGGCCACCACCCGGCCTTCGGCTCCTTCGACGTCGATCTTCAAGAAGTCGACCGGTCCCTCCACGAGGTCGTCGAGGGCGAAGGTGGGAACGATCTCACTCCACCCCGACGTGAGGCTCGGGACATCCCCCGAGACCAACCCACCGTTGGAGCCGAAGTGGCCCGACAGGTTCGACCACCCCCGGCCGCGGTCGAGAGCGAGGGGCAGGAGCTCGACGTTCTCGGCCCGGTTGGCGTCCACCGAGAGCAGGATGAGCCGGCAGTTCTCCGAGCTCGGCTCGATCGCCACCACCCGGCCCGCGGGCCCGACCAGCCTCGAGGCCAGCAGGCTGTAGAGCCCGATATTGGCCCCGACGTCGACGACGGTCATGCCGGGCCGGCAGAACCGCTCGAACACCGGGACGAGGTGCGCCTCGTAGTCGCCGGCCAGTATCGGGCGGGACACGGCGCCGTCCTCACGGTCCAAGAACAGCGTGATCCCGTTGTCGAGCCGGTGCGTGACGATGTCGTCCGGGCCGAAGCGGACGGTGACCGGCGACGGGAAGAACTGCCGATCGAAGGTGCTCAGGATCTGCCGGAGCCCGTGCAGGTCGACCACGGCGTCGCCGACCAGGGCGTGGGCCGGTGCGTGGAGGTCCGACGCCTCCCTTGACGGGTAGAGCATCGTGAGGGCGGCATCGAGCGCGAGCGAATCGGGAGGGGGGCCATCGGTGGTGCCGGGCGCCCGGACCACGCCGCCGAGGCGGGAGACGATCTTGCGGCGGAGGCGTCCGGACAGGGAGCGGGCCGGACCGGAATCCGGGAGCGGCTCCGGCATGCGCCCAAGCTACCAGTCGGCGATCGGATTTCGATGACCGATCTGATCTCGATCGGCCTCAGATCTCGATCGGCCTCAGATCTCGATCCGGTAGCCGTCGGGATCGCTGATGTAGGCGAAGGGAGCCCCCGACGCGTGCACGCCCTTCTCGACGAGGGAACCTCCGGCGGCTTCGACGGCCGCGATCGCCTCGCCCAGCCGGGTGCGGTCGGTGACCGTGATCCCGAAGTGCTCGAATCCGCCGGGTTGGCCCACTCTGGCCTTCTCATCCGGCGTCGAGGCCTGATGCAGGGCCAGGTCGTCGCCGCCGCTGGGCGAGCGCAGGAACAGGATCTTGCCGTCGCGGAATGCCACCTTCATCCCGAACGCCGCCTCGTAGAAGGCGACCGAGTGTGGCAGGTCGCGCACCAGGAGGTGTACGTGGCGGATACCCCTCGTCTCAATGGCCATCGTCCTAGATCCTCTCGAAATTTCGGGCCAGCTCCCAATCGGACACGTGGCGATTGGCCGCCTCCCACTCCTGGTGCGCGGTATTCAGCAGGTGATGGTGCACCTCGGGACCGAACGCCTCGGCGGCCACCTCGGACCCCAGCAGCTCGTCGATCGCCTCGACCAGGGTCGAGGGGATCCGGGCGACGTCGTCGGCCTCGTAGGCGTTGCGCGGGTACGGATCGGGCAGCTCGAGCTCGTGGTCGATGCCGTAGAGGCCGGCCGCGATACAGGCGGCCACCACGAGGTACGGGTTGACGTCGGCCCCGGGGATCCGGGATTCGACCCGGCGCCCCGCACCGTGCCCGACGACCCGGAAGCCGCAGGTGCGGTTGTCCTCGCCCCATACGACGGCCGTGGGGGCCCAGCTCCCCGGCACGTAGCGCCGGTACGAGTTCAGGGTCGGGGCGGCACACCAGGCCAACTGGCGCGCCGCATGGAGCTGCCCGGCCAGGAAGCGCCGTCCCACGGTGGAGAGCCCGCTGGCGTGCGAGGGGTCGCCCATCAGGGGCTCATCGGTGGTGTTGTCCCACAGGCTGTTGTGCACGTGGCATGAGGACCCGACGTCGTCCATGGTCCATTTGGCCATGAACGTGGCGGCCCTGCCCTCTTGGGCTGCGATCTCCTTGATCCCGTTCTTGAAGACCAGGTGGCGATCGGCCGTCTCGAGCGCGCCGCCGTAGGTCACGTTGACCTCGTGCTGCCCGCGGCCCGCCTCGCCCTTGGAGAACTCCACCGGGATGTCGGCGCCGCGCATCTCCTGGCGGATGCGCTTGAGGATGTACTCCTCGCGCGAGGTCTGAAACAGCTGGTAGTCCTCAATGGTCGCCGTGTGCGGAGTGAGGCCCTTCCAGCTCTTCTCCTGGGCCTCCTCGTAGGTGTCGCGGAACAGGAAGAACTCGAGCTCGGTGGCGCTCAGCACCCGGAAGCCCCGTTCGGCCGCCCGCTCAATCTGGCGGCGCAGGATCTGCCGGGGCGACACCTCGATCGGGACCCCCTCGTCGTCGCTGAGGTCGGCGATGACCATGGCGGTGCCCGGCAGCCAGGGGAGGCGCCGCGCCGTGGCGTAGTCGGGATGGGCGACCATGTCCCCGTAGCCCAGGTCCCAGTTGGCGAACCGGTAACCCGGGAGCGGGTTCATGTCGACGTCCACGGCCAGGAGGTAGTCGCAGACCTCTATCCCGTGCTCGGCCACGTGGTCGGAGAAGAACTCGGGGGTCACCCGCTTTCCCACCGGTCTTCCGTGCATGTCGGGGAAGGCCAGAATGACGGTGTCGATCGATCCGTCGGCGATCCCATCGGCGATGAATTCAAGTCCGGGCATGACGCATGATTGCGTGCCCGTGGGCCACCGTCCAACTGCTTTGTACGCTTGGACCATGCAGACCGTCCCCAGAGGGGCTCCGACGGCGAGGGGGCGGACGTGGTGATCCCCCTGATCGGAGTCTCCACCTACGTCGCCGACGCGGCGTGGGGGTCCTGGCACCGGCCGGCTGCAGTGCTCCCCGAGTCGTACTACGAACTGGTCGGTTCGGCCGGCGGTCGACCCCTGCTGCTTCCCCCGCTCAAGACCGCGCCGACCGGTCCGGGTTTCGGGGCCGGGGAGGTCATCGCCGCTCTCGACGGCCTGGTCCTGACGGGAGGGGGCGACGTCGACCCGGCCGCGTACGGCGAGACGCCCCAGCCCGACGTCGCTGGGGTCGACTCGGTCCGCGACGGGAGCGAGCAGGCGTTCCTGGCGGCGGCCCTGGCGGTGGACATGCCGGTGCTCGCCATCTGCCGTGGCCTTCAGATCCTCAATATCGCACGGGGTGGCACCCTCCATCAGCACCTCCCCGATGTCGTCGGGCACGACGGGCACCGACGCGCCCCGTCGGTGTTCGGCGAGGTGAAAGTGACCACGACGCCCGACTCCACGACGGCGGCGATCTTCGGGACGAGTGCCACCGTCTTGTGCTCTCACCACCAGTCCATCGATCGGCTCGGGACCGGGCTGACCCCGACGGCGTTCGCCGACGACGGGGTCATCGAGGCGGTGGAGCTTCCGGGGCCCCCGTTCGTCCTCGGAGTGCAGTGGCACCCCGAGGAGGGCGGCGATGGGCGCCCCTTTGCCGCGCTCGTGGAGGCGGCCCGAACATACCGCGCCACGCGCACCGCCGGGCAGCCTCACTAGGGCGGCCCGGCGAAGTAGTGTCCTCTCCCATGCCAAAGAGCGGGGCACGAAAAGTGGTGAAGCCGGTGGCCGCCACCGTCGGCATTCTCGGAACGATGGCCAGCATCTGGTGGTTTGCACTGAAGCCCCGCCGGAAGGCCAAGCTGAAGGATAGTTAAGGGTTCACCAGGGCCGGGAGGATCTCGCTGATCGAGCCGTTGACCACCACATCGGCGATCGCGTCCATCTCCGTCGGCCCGCCGTTGACGATCACCACCACGGCACCGGAATGGGCGGCGATCGGCACCAGGCCCGCGGCCGGATAGACGGCCAGCGTCGACCCGACGCAGAGGAGCAGGTCGCACCGGGCGGCAGCCGCTTCGGCCCGCCGGAGGTCGGCGGCGACGAGGCTCTGGCCGAAGCTGATGGTGGCCGACTTCAAAATCCCCCCGCAGGCCGGCCCCTCGACGGTCGGCTCTCGACAGTTCGGGTCCTCCTCGCCGGCCCGCACCCGGTCGTGCACGGGTTCTGCTGGCTGGCGATGGCTGCAGCGGAGGCAGACGATCTCCGACGAGTTGCCGTGGATCTCGACGATCAGCCCCGGGTCGGACCCCGCCTTCTGATGGAGCCCGTCGATGTTCTGGGTCACCAGGGTGTCCAGCCGTCCGGCGCGCTCGAGGCCCACGATCGCCGCGTGGCCCTCATTGGGCTGCGCCTCCCAAAGGGGGGACGTCAGCCGGTTCTGCCACGCCCGGCGGCGCACTTCGGGGTCCGAGAGGTACACGTCGAGGTTGGCCGCCTTCTCGGCCGCGGGGTCCCTGGTCCACACGCCCTGCGGCCCACGGAAGTCAGGGATGCCCGAGTCGGTCGAGATACCGGCCCCGGTGAGGACGACGACGTGCCGGCTGCGCCCCACCAGCGCGCTCGCCCGCGCCAAATCCGCGCCTGCGTCCGTACCGCCACCCGTCCCCGTCATGGCCCGCCATCGTGGCACGGGAGCCCGCGACCGTCTCACCGGAGCCCGCCACCACGCTCGGTACGCTTCCGGCGTGACGGGAGGAACGCCCACAGTCGAGGTGTTGGGCGCGGCCGACGCCGAGGACCGTCAGCGCCGGGCCGCCGGGGCGCTGCTGGCCGGCGGGTGCCGGTCGGGGGACCGGGTGGTCTTCTGTCTCGGATCCTCGGCCGACTTGATCTGCGCCGTGCTCGGCGCCGCCCGGGTCGGGGTGATCCCCGTCCTCCTCAACGCCACGCTGACCGAGTCCGAGCGGGACAGCTTGATTGCCGACGCCCAACCGACCCTCGCCGTCCTGGCCGAGCCGGAGCTGTCCCCGCTGTTCGAGGGGTCGCCGGCGGAACTGTCGCCGTATCCGCTGACCCGGCCGATGCACTACACCTCGGGCACCACCGGGCGGCCCAAGGGCGTCACCACCGGCGTGTGGGACGAGGCGACGGCGAAGGCCGTCTTCGACGACGAGGCGGCCATCTGGCAGTTCGACCCCCGGGACCTCCACATGGTCTGCTCGCCGATGTACCACACGGTGTCGGTGCGGTTCGCCACCGGGACGTTGCTCTCGGGCGGCTCGCTGGCCATCCTCGGCCGGTTCGACGCCGCCACGGCGCTCGATGTGCTCCGCCGCCTGCGCCCCACCACGGCGTTCCTGGTTCCGACCCACCTGCAGCGGATACTGCAGTCGCCCGAGCTGGCGGACGACGAGACGTTCGACTCCCTGCGCTTTCTGGCCCATGCCGGTGCTCCCTGCCCGCCCTCGGTGAAGCGGGCCACCATGGCGCGCGTCCACCCCGGCGCCGTCTGGGAGTTCTACGGGTCGACCGAGGCCCAGTTCACGGTCTGCGGGCCCGACGAGTGGCTGGCCCATCCGGGGTCGGTCGGGCGGGCCCGCCCCGGCCGCCGCCTGTCCATCGACGCCACCGGTACCGACAAGGACCAGGGGAGCGACGCGAGGTTGGACGACGGAGCCGGGGACGGAGCCGGCACCATCTGGTGCGACATGCCGCCGTTCGCCCGCTTCACGTACTGGGGTGACGCGGCGGCGACCCGCCGCGCCTGGCGAGGTGCCGCCTGCACCGTGGGCGATCTGGGGCGGCTGGACGACGACGGCTACCTCTACCTCTCGGGACGCCGGCACGACCTCATCATCAGCGGGGGCGTCAACGTCTACCCGGCCGAGGTGGAGGCGGTGCTGTCGGCGGTCCCCGGCGTGCTGCAGTTGGCGGTGTTCGGGGTGCCGGACGAGCAGTGGGGTCAAAAGGTGTGCGTGGCCTACGTCACCGACCGGGCCGGGGCGGAGGGGGCTATGCGGGCGGCGGCGTCCGCCCGTCTGGCGCCCTACAAGCGACCCAAGGACTACTTCGCCACCGCCGAGTTGCCGCACACGGCTACCGGGAAGCTGCTGCGCCGGGCGGTTCCGGCGCATCTGGGACTGGAAGTGGGGGAAGAGACCGGACCGCAATGAGGACCCGACCGGGACAACGACCGGGACAACGACCGGACCGCGGGAAGAACCGGGCTGCTGCGATAAGAATCAAGGCATGCCCTACGCCACCATCAACCCCGCCACCGGTCAGACCGAGAAGACGTACCCGGCGCACACCCCGGCCGAGGTGGAGGCAATCCTGCAGCGCGCGGCGGACACCTTCGCCGACTACCGCACCACGAGCTACGCCGAGCGGGCCCGTCACCTGATCAACGCGGCCGACCTGTTCGAGGGCGAGGCGCCCGACATCGCCCGGATCGTGACCATCGAGATGGGCAAGACCTTCGCGTCCGCTCGCGGCGAGGCGTCCAAGTGCGCGCTGGGCCTGCGGTGGTTCGCTGAGCACGCCGAGTCGCTGCTGGCCGACCAGCCCATCGCCACCGGCGCCTCGCGTTCGTACGTGCACTACCAGCCGATCGGTGTGGTGCTGGCCATCATGCCCTGGAACTTCCCGTTGTGGCAGGTCGTGCGCTTCGCCGCGCCGGCCCTCATGGTGGGCAACGTCGGGCTGCTCAAGCACGCCTCAAACGTCCCGCAGACAGCGCTCCTCATAGAGGACATCTTCCGGCGGGCCGGACTGCCCGAGGGCGCCTTCAGCAACCTCTTCGTCGAGAGCAAAGACGTCGCGGCGATCATCGAGGACCCGCGCGTCGCCGCGGTGACCTTGACGGGGAGCGAGAAGGCCGGCATGTCGGTCGCGGCCACCGCCGGGCACGCGCTGAAGAAGAGCGTCCTCGAGCTCGGCGGCTCGGACCCCTTCATCGTGCTGCCCTCGGCCGACCTGGACGCGACCGTGCAGACCGCGGTCAACGCCCGGGTGCAGAACAACGGCCAGTCGTGCATCGCCGCCAAGCGCTTCATCGTGGTGGAGGCCGTGGCCGACGAGTTCCTGCGCCGCTTCACCGAGGCCATGGACGCGCTCGTGGTGGGCGACCCCTTCGATCCGGCCACGCAGGTCGGCCCCATCGTCACAGAGGCACAGCGGGCGGAGCTGGTGGGCCAGATTGAGGAGGCCCGCAGTCAGGGGGCGGTGGTCCACGGCGGCACGGCGCTGGACGGACCCGGCTGGTACCTCAAGCCAGCCGTGCTCTCGGGCGTCACCGCCGACATGCCGGTGGCGCAGGAGGAGATCTTCGGCCCGGTGGCCATTGTCGAGCGCGTCCCCGATCTGACCGCGGCCATTGAGGTGGCGAACTCGACCACCTTCGGGCTCGGCTCGAGCGTATGGACGAACGACGAGGAAGAGCAGCGGCGCTGTATCGAGGAGATCGAGGCCGGGGCGGTGTTCATCAACGCCATGGTGGTCTCGATGCCCGAACTGCCGTTCGGGGGGATCAAGCGCTCGGGGTTCGGGCGGGAGCTTTCCGAGCTGGGCTTGAAGGAGTTCACCAATGCCAAGACCGTCTGGATCACGTGAGCCTGGCTGCACATGAGTCTGGCTGGATCACATGAGTGAGCCACCCTCGACGTATCTCGATCACGGAGCCACGACACCGCTGCGGCCCGAAGTGGCGCACGCCATGGCGGAGGCCCGGTCCGAACCCCTCGGCAACCCGACCGGGAGCCACCGACCCGCCCAACGCGCCCGCCGGCTGCTCGAGGAGGCGCGCGACGAGGTAGCCGCCCAGTTAGGGCGCGATCCCGGCGAGATCATCTTCACCTCGGGCGGCACCGAGTCGGCCAACCTGGCCGTCTTCGGCGCCCTGGGGTACGCCGTACGGGACGGGCGGTCCGCCGTGGTGCTGTCCTCCGCGGTGGAGCACCCCGCGGTGCGAGAGTCGTGCCGGGCCGCGGCGCGGTGGCCGGGCGTGACCTGGGGTGAGCTCCCCGTCGACGGAACCGGGTCGGTCGACGTCGACGCGCTGGCCGGGCTGCTCAGTGTGGAGACGGCACTGGTCGCGGTCATGCTCGCCAACAACGAGACCGGCGTGGTCCAGCCGCTGCGCCGGGTGGCCGACGCGGTCCGCGAGCTGGCCGGCGCCGCCCGGGTCTTCACCGACGCGGTGCAGGCGGCCTCCTTCTCGAACCTGGCCGAGACGACGTCGGCCGCGGACCTGGTGGCGCTCAGCGCGCACAAGGTGGGGGGACCGGTGGGGGCCGGCGCCCTCGCCGTCCGCCCGCCCACGGACATCGCCCCCCACCAGTACGGCGGGGGCCAGGAACGCGAGAGGCGCAGTGGCACCCAGGACGTGGTCGGTGCGGTGGGGTTGGCCGCCGCGCTGCGTTTCGCCGCCGCGGAGAGGGCCGAGGCGGTGCGGCGGGTGACCGCATTGCGCGACCGGCTGGCCGCCGGGCTCACCGAGAAGCTGCCCGGTGTGCACCGCACGGTGCCGCCGGGGGTGGACGTCCTGCCCGGGCACCTCCACCTCTGCCTGCGAGGCATCGAGCGCGAGGAGCTCCTGCTGGCCCTCAGCGAGCGGGGGGTCTGCGCCTCGGGGGGGTCGTCGTGCGCCAGCGGCGCCCTCGAAGCGAGCTACGTGCTGGCCGCCATGGGCGTGCCCGACGAGTTGGCACGCGGTGCCATCCGGTTCACTCTGGGTCCCGACACCACCGGCGGTGACATCGATCGCACCCTGGCCGTGGTGCCCGAGGTGGTGGCCTCGTTGCGACGTGAGCGCTGAGATCGGGTGGCACACTGGTCGGATGCGCGTACTGGTGGCCATGTCGGGCGGGGTGGACTCCTCGGTGGCAGCCGCGCTCCTGGTCGAGCAGGGTCACGATGTCGTGGGAGCGACGCTCAAGCTGTGGGGCGGTCCGTCGGACTCGGGCTGCTGTTCGGTGGCCGACGTCGATGACGCCCGCCGGGTGGCCCAGCAGCTGGGCATCGAGCACCACGTCTTCAACCTGAGCGAGGAGTTCGACCGGCACGTGGTCACGCCCTACGTGGAGGCACACGTGCAGGGGCGGACGCCCAATCCCTGTATCGAGTGCAACCGGTCCATCAAGTTCGATCGACTGCTCGAGCGGTCCGATCGCCTCGGGTTCGACCGGCTGGCGACCGGCCACCACGCCCGGGTGACCGGGGGTGACCCCCTCCGGCTGCGGCGGGGGGCAGACATGGACAAGGACCAGTCCTACGTGCTGTCCATGCTGGGCCAGGACCAGCTTCGTCGGGTGGTGTTCCCGGTGGGGGAGATGACCAAGTCCGACGTGCGCGCCCATGCGGCCCGCTTGGGCCTGCGGACAGCGGGGAAGCCCGACAGCCAGGACGTCTGCTTCATCGGGCGCGTCGAGGGCCGGGAGGGGTTCCTCGGTCGCCGGATGGAGTTCCACCCGGCCGGGGTGGTGAACGCCGCCGGCGAGGCGGTGGGGACCGTGGACGCGGTCGAGTTGGTCACCGTCGGCCAGCGCCGGGGTATGGGCCACGGGTCCGACGGCGCCCGCCGCTACGTGGTGGCCGTCGACGTGCCGGCCCGCCGGGTCACGGTTGGGAGCGCCGCCGAGGTGATGGTGTCCACCGTGACCCTGCCCCTACCCACCGTCACCTGGGTGGACCGACCGCTTCTCCCGGGCGATCGGGCAGTGGCCCAGGTGAGCGCGCACGGGCGGCCCGCCGCCTGCACGGTGGTCGGAGGCGACGGCGCGCTGATGGTCCAGTTCGATGTGCCCCAGCGCGCGGTGGCGCCGGGGCAGTCGGTGGCCCTCTACGACGATGCCGACCCCGACGCCGTCGTCGGCGCGGGCATCGCGGCCTGACCATGGCCGAGGAAGTACCGGACGAGGTGGCGGCGCGGGCGGCTGAACTGCGCGACCTGATCGAACACCACAACGAGCGCTACCACGGGCTCGACGCGCCCGAGATCCCCGATTCCGAGTACGACCTTTTGGTGCGCGAGCTCAAAGAGATCGAACGGGCGTATCCAGTCCTCATCACCCCCGATTCACCGACGCAGACCGTCGGTGCGGCACCCCTCGGGCTGTTCCAGCCCGTCCGGCACCGTGTCCCCATGATGAGCCTGGACAATGCCTTCGAAGAAGTGGAACTGCGGGCCTGGGCCGACCGCCTGCGCCGCCAGATACCCGACCTGGACCTGGCCCACCTCGATTTTTCGAGCGAGCCCAAGGTCGACGGGGTGGCCATGTCGTTGACCTACGAGCACGGGCGGTTCACCCGGGCGGCCACCCGCGGGGATGGGGTCACCGGCGAGGACGTCACGGCCAATGTGGCCACGGTCAAGAACGTGCCGAGGACCCTCGGCCCCAAGGCGGGCCCGTTCCCCGAGCTGCTCGAGATCCGCGGCGAGATCTACATCTCACTGGCCGATTTCGCGGCCATGAACAAGCGGCAGGAAGCGGCCGGCCTCAAGCTTTTCGTCAACCCCCGCAACGCCGCGGCCGGCGCTCTCCGCCAGAAGGACCCGGCCGTGACGGCCAACCGACCCCTCTCATTCTGGGCCTACCAGGTGGGCGAGGTGGAGGGGGCGCCCGAAGGGAGCCACTGGCCTGCGGCCAGGCAAACGGCCACTTTGTCCCTGCTCAAGAGGGCCGGGTTCCCGGTCAGTACCGATGCCAGGCTCGTTACGGGGGTCGAGGCAGTCATCGTCCGTTGCCTTGAACTCGAGCAGGCGCGGCACGCCCTGGCCTACGAGATCGACGGTGTGGTGACAAAGGTGGATGACCTGGCCCTGCACAGGCGGTTGGGCGCGACGTCGCGGGCGCCCCGCTGGGCGGTCGCCTTCAAGTTCCCACCCGAGGAGCGGACGTCAAAGCTGCTCGGCATTCAGGTGTCGATCGGCCGCACCGGGCGGGCCACGCCGTTCGGGCGCATGGAGCCCGTCTTCGTCGGGGGTTCCACCGTCGAGATGGCCACGTTGCACAACGAAGACCAGGTGCGGTTAAAGGACGTCCGGCCCGGAGACATCGTCATCGTGCGCAAGGCGGGCGATGTCATCCCCGAGATCGTCGGTCCGGTGCTCACCGGACCTGGGGTGCCGAAGCGGCGCAAGCCGCCATGGAAATTCCCCACCTCGTGCCCATCGTGCGGCCAACCTCTGGTTCGCCTGGAGGGCGAGAGCGACACCTACTGCACCAATATCGACTGCCCGATGCAGCGCGTCCAGCGGATCGTCCACTATGCATCCCGTTCGGCCATGGACATCGAAGGGCTGGGCGAAGAGCGCGTCCTCCAGCTTGTGGCGGCCGGGCTGATTGTCGATCCCGCCGATCTCTATGGGCTCAGCGTGCCGCAACTGGTCCAGCTCGAGCGCTTTGCTGCCATTTCGGCCGCCAACCTGGTTGCGGGCATCGCGGCGTCAACCTCCCAGCCCCTCAGCCGGTTGCTGGTCGGCCTCGGGATCCGCCACCTGGGGCCGACAGGAGCGAGGGCGGTGGCCCGGGGGCTCGGCACCCTGGACGGCATCATGGCGGCGACCGAGGATGAACTCGCTGCCGTCGAAGGCATCGGCCCGGTTATCGCAGCCAGCATCGCCGAGTTCCTGGGTCTACCCACCAACCGGGCCGTGGTCGAGCGCCTGCGCGCGGCCGGCGTCACCACGGAAGAGCCGGGCGCCCCGGGCAGCGCAGGTGCAGGCGGAGCGGGGCCCCGGGGTGGCGCCGGGGACGAGGGGCTCTCACAGACCCTGGCGGGCCTGACGGTGGTGGTGACCGGGTCGGTTCCCGGCCACACACGGGAGGAAGCGGAGGAGGCGATCCTGGCGCGCGGCGGAAAATCCCCTGGCAGCGTGTCGAAAAAGACCTTCGCACTCGTGGTCGGGGACGCCCCCGGCGCCAGCAAGCTGAAGAAGGCCGAGGAGCTGGACATCCCGATCGTGCCGGCGGACCGGTTCGAGTCACTGCTCGAGTCGGGTGCGCTCCCGGAATAGCTCCCGGAGCAATCGGGGTATTTGGGGGGAGTGTCCACCGGAGACCCCCAATAGATCAGTAGCCTACGAGTTGCCCCGATGCCCCTAATCTCTGATTCCATCGGCCGGGTCCTTGGGAAGCGGTACCGGCTGCTCTCCGCTCTGGGCACTGGCGCCTCGGCTCACGTCTTCCTGGCCGAAGACGTGTCCTTGCAGCGCCATGTGGCGGTCAAGGTCCTCCAACCCGGGTTGGCCACCGACGAGGCCTTTCTGAAGCGCTTCGGGGCCGAGGCCCGTTCGGTGGCCTCCCTCAACCATCCCCACGTGCTCCGCGTCTTCGACTGGGGTGAGGACGCGGACGGCCCGTACCTCGTCCTGGAGTATCTCGGCGGGGGCTCGCTGCGCGACCTGCTCGACCGGGGCGTCCGGCTCACCCACTCCCAGGCCGCCCATCTGGGAGCCGAGGTGGCACAGGGTCTGGCCTACGCGCACGCCCGGGGCCTCGTGCACCGCGACATCAAGCCGGCCAACCTGCTCTTCGACGAGGAGGGCCTGGTCCGGGTGGCCGACTTCGGCGTGGCCCGCGCCCTGGCCGAAGCGGCCTACACCGAGCCCGCCGGCGCAATGGTCGGCACGGCCCGCTACATGTCGCCCGAGTCCGCCGAAGGAAAGCCGGTGGACGGCAAGGCCGACGTGTACTCGCTGGCCCTGGTGCTCTACGAGGCGCTCTCGGGGACGGTCCCCTTCGTGACCGACACGACGATCGGCACGCTGGCGGCCCGGGTCGGCCAGCCACTCCCGCCGCACGAGGCGCTCGGACCCCTCGACGACGTCCTGGCCCGGGCCGCGGCTCCCGAGGCTTCGGCCCGGCTCGACGCGGCCGGATTCGCGGCCCGGTTGGGCGCACTGGCCAGTGCCCTGCCGACACCGGAGCCGCTCCCCCTGCACCCGCCCGAGCACGTCCCGCTGGCGCCGGTCAACGGGTTCCGCCCACCGGCTATATCCGAGCTGACCCAGGTTCCTCCCGCCGCGGGGAAGGCCGGCGCGAAGCCGGCTCCGGTCGGCACCAAGGCGGGGCCGGGCGAGATCTTCGACGCCGAGCCCGGCTCGGCCCAGGCCCGGGCCCGGGCCCGGGCGGAATCCAACGGTGACGGCGACGGTCTGGTGATCGCCGTCCGCCGGAAGAGCCGGAAGAAGACGGCCTGGATCATCGGCGTCGTGGTACTGGTGCTGGCCCTGGCGGCGGGGGCCCTGGTGGCCGTGCACGACAAGGTCTTCACCCCGTCCCATCCGGTCCCGACCCTGGCCGGGCTGCCGATCGACCAGGCCAGAGCGGCGGCGGCCAAGGACCACTTCACGCTACGCGTGGAGAGCGGCCAGAAGTCGATCACGGTGGGGAACGGGGTCATCATCTCCCAGAGCCCCAAGGCGGGCAAGGTGCTCAAGCAGGGCGCGGTCCTGTCCGTCGTGCCCTCCATAGGGCCCCCGGCCGTGGCGGTGCCGTCGCTCACCGGGATGAACTGCACCCAGGCGACGGTCGCGCTGACGAACGCCCACCTGAAGGGCGGGTGCGTCGCAGGTCAGTACAGCGACACGGTGGCCAACGGCTTTGCCATCAGCTGGTCGTATGACGGCGCGCAGGACCCCCAGACCGCTCCGTACGGGTCCATCATCGACATAGTCCCCTCCCTGGGGCACGGGCCGGTGGCGGTGCCGACGACGATCTCGCAGACGGACAACTACCAGGACGCGCTGGTCCTGCTCCAGGCGGTGGGGCTCAACGGCACCCAGGCCTCCGCGCCGAGCACCAGCGTGCCGTCGGGCGACGTCATCTCGCTCGAACCGCCCAGCGGCACCTCGGTGCCCTACGGGTCGACGGTCACCGTGACGGTGTCGACGGGGCCGCCGACCACGACGGTGCCCAACGTCCTGGATGACACCGTGCCGCAGGCCACCACGACCCTGCAGGGCGACGGGCTGACGGTGTCGGGCGTCCAGGGCAACCCCACCGGGACGGTGACCGGCACCGTACCCGCCACGGGCACCACCGTCCCGACGGGTTCGTCGGTCCAGATCCTGGCCCACTGAGAGCGCAGTCCCCGCCCCGCCATGGCCCTTCCCTTTGACGCCTCGTGCGACCTCTGTGAGGCGGCCCGCATCACTCCCTGGCACCACGAGGACGATGTCTGCTGGGTGGCCGACTGCGAGATCTGCGATGTCCCGATGGTGGTCTGGAAGCATCATGGGCCGGTGCCCCCCGACGACGATGTCGCGCACATGGTGGCCCACCTGACCCGGGTGGCCGACGCCCGCTTCGGCGAGGGTGGCTGGGCGGTCGACCGGCACATGCGCCAGATCCCTAACCACTTCCACGCCCACGGGCGTGACCCCAACTGGTGGTCGCGCCGCTTCCGCTGACCGTTCCTTTCTGCGGACCCTCTCTGCGGACCCCGGCACGCGTCCCATTAGGGTCCCCCCGGTGGAGAACCCGCCCTCGGACCGTGAGGATCTCCTCCTCGACCCGAAGGCCGATCCGGGCGGTGCGGCCCTGGGCGCCAGCGGCGCGGAGGCTACGGTCAATCCCCGCTGGCCCGTCCTGTTGCGCCAGCGCGTGGCCCGGCGCGCCGAGCGCAGTCCCCGCTTCCGGTGGTGGTCGCTCACCGCGTTGTTGGCCGGGCTGCTGTCCCTCAACATCACCTTCACCGTCTTCGTGGTGGCCTTGCCGACGGTGCGGGATGACTTCCACACCAACTTCTCGGTCCTGACCTGGGCCTCGACCGGGCCCCTGCTGGCGTTCGGCCTCGCCGCGCCGTTCTTCGGCAAGGCCGGCGACCTCTTCGGCCACCGCCGCCTCTATCTGTTCGGGTTGGGCGGGGCGATGGTGAGTGCGATCGTCACGGCGACTGCGCCCGATGTAGGCGTGCTCCTCGTCGGGCGCGCGCTCGATGGCGTGCAGGGCGCGGCCACGGGGACCGCATCGATGGCGCTCATCCTGCAGCTGTTCGACCGTGAAGAGCGCGTCAAGGCGTTGGGATGGTGGACACTGGTCGGCGCCGGAGGACCCGTCCTCGGTGTCACGCTGGGTTCACCGGTGATCCAGTACCTCGGTTGGCGCGATCTGTTCTGGGGACAGCTGATGCTCCTGGTCGTTGCCGCGCTGGTGGTGGCGCTCCTCCTGCCGGCGCGCGCCGTGGGCCAGGCCCGAGGCGAGACGGGCGAGAGGGGCGCCGGAGGCGGGGCGTACGAGGTGCAAGACGTGCGACCGGCCGTGGCACGCCAGGCGGAGAACGCCTGGGAGGGCATGGACTGGGTGGGCAGCTGGAGCCTGGCGGGCACCGTGACGGCGGCGATGCTCGTACTGAGCATCGGTCCGATCGACGGGTGGGAATCGGCCGGTGTGATCCTCTGCGCCGCAGCGGCCGCCCTCCTGGCCGGTCTCTTCGTGTGGCGCGAACTGACATTCGCCACGCCGTTGATCCCCACCCGGTACTGGCGGCGACGCAATTTCATGTTCCCGCTGGGAATGCAGGGGTTCTCGAGCTTCGCCTATTTCGGGGGGTTCTTCCTCTTCCCGCTGCTCATGGAGCAGGTCTACGGCTACTCCGTATCGGAAGTGGGGTTCGTCTCGGTGGCCCGCCCCCTCCTCTTCGCCATCAGCTCACCGATCGCCGGCTACATGGCGGTGCGCACGGGTGAACGGTTCGCCACGGTGGTCGGGGCGATCGCGGTGCTCGGGTCGATGCTGGTCTTCGCCACGCTCGGGCCGTCGTCGGGGCTCGGGATCATGGTGCTCGCCCTGGCGCTGTCCGGACTGGGGATGGGCGTCGCCCTCCCCTCCACCTCGTCGACCATGGCCAACGAGGTGGCCGCCTCGGAGTACGGGGTCATGAGCGCGGCGCAATTGATGGTCACCCAGGTGGGTGAGGTGGCGGGTATCCAGGTCGTGTTGACGTTGCAGGAGTCCCTGGCCCGCCATGCCGGCCTCGAGGACGTGCACCACAGCACGAGGCTCCTCCCCAGTTTCCAGATCGGCTTCTGGGTGGCCGCCTTCGTGGCCGCGGCCGGGGTGGCGTGTGCCACCTTCATGCGCCCGCTGGCCCGTGGGGCGGGGGCGGCTGGTCGTGCCGGGGGCGGCGGCATGCGGGGCGCCGGGGGCGCGGAGGGAGCCGGGGGGGATGGCGCCGGGGGTGCCGGGGGGAAGGAGGGAGCGGAGGGCGCCGGAGGCGCGGATGGCGCCCGCGGTGGCGCGGTGGAGCGGGTCTGGCCGGCTGAAGCTCGTGGTTAGGCGGTGATCTCCCGGAGCCGGTTGGCCATTTCGGCGGCGCTCGAGTCGGCGCCGACCGGCGCGGCCTGCAGGGCCAAAAGCTTGGCCATGTCGCCCTCGACCCTGATCTTGCCGGCCATGAAGGCCTGCATGCCGGCCTGCGGGTTGCCTTCGATCAGGATCGCCTTGGCCGTGTCGTAGTCGACCGTCACCTTGAGGTCCGGGGTCTCGAGATGGCCGATGTCGAGCACCAGCTCGCCGGTCGAGGTATCCATGTGGGCGTCGATGTCCTTGTCGCCGAATGGCACGACGGTCACGACCAGGTTCATGCGCACCGCGTGGGGGAACGACATCGCCTTCCCCTCGTACTCGGCGCGGATGCGACGGGCCTCTTCCAACCACTCGTCGCTCAAGAACGGGTACGGCATGGAGATGCTCCTTCGTCGTCGACTGGATCCGGTCGCGTGGGCCACTGGCCCCTCTGCACCGCGGACGCCCTGATCGGCGGAACGATAGTCGGCTCACCGGTAGCATGGCCAAGCGTGACTGCCCCCATTCTTCCTGGCGCTGAGCCATATTCCGCCGCCGGCGACGCCCGAGGCGCGCTGGTCCTCCACGGGTTCACCGGCAATCCCCAGTCCATGCGGGGGCTCGCGCTGGCTCTGGCCGGCGCCGGTCTCACCGTGGAACTCCCCCTGTTGCCAGGCCACGGGACCGCCATCGCCGACATGGTGCCCACCCGCTGGGAGGACTGGTCGGCCGCGGCCGACGCCGCCTACCTCGAGTTGGCCGCCCGCTGCGAGTCGGTGGTCGTGGTGGGGCTCTCCATGGGGGGCACGCTCGGTGTGTGGCTGGGGGAGCGCCACCCCGAGATCGCCGCGCTGGTTCTGGTCAACCCGCTCATCCAACCGCCCGATGCCGACACCGTGGCCTTCATCGACGCCATGATCGAGGGTGGGGACGAGGTTGCGCCGGGCATCGGCTCGGACATCGCCCTCGAGGGTGCAGTCGAGACGGCCTACCCGGAACTGCCGTTGCGGGCGGCCCGGTCGCTCTTCGCCGCCGCCGGCCAAGTGGCGGACCGGCTCGGCTCGGTCACCGCACCTGTGCTTCTGTTCTCCAGTACGGAGGATCACGTGGTGCCCCCTGTGTCGGGTGACCGTCTGGTCGAAGGCGTCAAGGGGCCCGTCGAGCGCGTCGTGCTCGAGCGCAGCTTTCATGTGGCCACGCTCGACTACGACAAGGACGAGATCGAGGCGCGGACCGTGAAGTTCGTCAGCGACCTCCTTCCCCCAGCGGGGGCATGAGCGGCACGGAGGAGCCGGGCCACTCGGCGAGCAGGGGCCCCGGACAGCTGAGCCGTTCCGATGTGATCCATGTGGCCAACCTGGCTCGTCTCGCCCTGAGCGAGGACGAGGTCGACATGTTCACCGCGCAGCTGCGAACGGTGCTGGCGCATGCCGCCGACGTGGCCGCGCTCGACCTCTCCCATCTGCGTCCGATGGCCCACCCGCTGCCGGTGGAGAACGTGCTGCGGCCCGACGAGCCGCAACCGTGTCTCGACCGCGCGGAAGTGCTGGCCGCCGCGCCCGCCGTAGAGGACCACCGTTTCCGGGTCCCGCGTATCGGCAACGAGCCCGCATGAGCAGCGTACGCGAGGTGGCGGCCGCGGTCCGCTCCAAGGAACGCTCGGCGCGCGAGGTGACCGAGGCGGCGCTGGCGGCCGTGGCGGGGCGCGACGGGGAGTTGCACGCCTTCTTGGAGGTGTTGGGCGACGAGGCGTTGGCGGAGGCCGATGCGGTCGATGCCGCCATCGCCCGGGGTGAGGACCCGGGCCCTCTGGCCGGCGTGCCGATCGCGTTGAAGGACAACCTGTGCACCCGGGGTATCCCGACCACCTGTGCCTCGAAGATCCTCGAAGGCTGGAGGCCGCCCTACGACGCCACGGTGGTGGAGCTCTTGCGCGCCGCCGGGGCGATCGCACTGGGCAAGACCAACATGGACGAGTTCGCCATGGGCAGCTCGACGGAGAACTCCGCCTTCGGGCCCACGCGCAACCCGCACTGCATCGAGCGGGTGCCGGGAGGCAGCAGCGGCGGTTCCGCGGCCGCGGTGGCCGCCGGTTTCGTCCCGCTCGGGCTCGGGTCCGACACTGGGGGATCGATCCGCCAACCGGCCGCGCTGTGCGGTGTCGTGGGCATGAAGCCCACATACGGCCGCGTCTCGCGCTATGGACTGGTGGCGTTCGCCAGCTCCCTCGACCAGATCGGGCCCTTCGCCGCCAACGTCGAGGACGCCGCCCTTCTGTTCGATGTGCTGGCGCGCCACGACCCGCGCGACACGACCTCTCTGCGCCACGAGGCCCCACCGACGCTCGATGCCGTGGCGGACGGAGTGAACGGCGTGCGTGTCGGCGTGTGCCCCGACCTCATTGAGGGCTGCGCTCCCGACGTGGCGGCCCGTGTCTACGAGGCGGCGGAGGCGCTGCGCGCCGCCGGGGCACAGGTCGAGGAGATCAGGGTCCCCGAGTTCGCCTACGGGTTGTCGGCCTACTACCTCATCGCACCCGCGGAAGCATCGTCCAACCTGGCCCGCTACGACGGCGTGCGCTACGGCCTGCGGGTCGAGGCCGACGATGCGGCCGCCATGAACACCGCCACCAGGACCGCCGGGTTCGGGGCCGAGGTCAAGCGTCGCATCATGCTCGGGACCTATGCGCTGTCAGCCGGGTACTACGACGCCTATTACGCGCAGGCTCAACGAGTCCGTACGATGGTGGTCGAGGCCTTCGGGCGGGCCTACGCATCGGTCGACGTGCTGCTCGGTGCCACCGCTCCCACCACGGCCTTCGCACTGGGCGACAAAGTGGACGACCCGATGGCCATGTACATGAACGACGTCTGCACCATCCCCTCCAACCTGGCCGGGCACCCGGCGGTCTCCGTGCCGTTCGGGGCCGGAGCCGATGGTTTGCCGGTCGGCGTGCAGGTCCTGGCCCCGGCGCTCGAAGAAGCGTTGCTCTTCCGGGTCGCCCGCGCCGTGGAGGCGGCCGCCCCTGAGACTGCGTGGTCGGCATGAGCGCGGACGTGGAGTGGGACAGGGAGTGGGAGACCGTCATCGGTCTGGAGGTGCACTGCGAGCTGGCCACGCAGACCAAGCTCTTCTGTGGGTGTCGCAACGCGTTCGGCGACGAACCGAACACGAACGTGTGCCCGGTCTGCCTCGGACTACCCGGGTCGCTGCCGGTGATCAACGCGCAGGCCGTGGAGTTGGCCATGCGGATCGGGACGGCCCTGCACTGCGAGATCCGCCCCTCGAGCTTCGCCCGCAAGAACTACTTCTACCCCGACCAGGCGAAGGACTATCAGATCAGCCAGTACGACGAGCCGATCAACGCCAACGGCTCGCTTGCCTTGCCCGATGGGGCCGTGATCGGGGTGACACGCGCCCACCTCGAGGAGGACACGGGCAAGCTGACCCACGTCGGCGCGGGCGGCCGGATCAACTCGGCCCGCCACGCCCTCGTTGACTACAACCGCTCCGGCGTCCCCTTGGTCGAGATCGTCAGCGAACCCGACATACGGTCGGCCGCACAGGCGCGAGCGTACGCGTCCGAACTCCGGGGGATCCTGGTGGCGACGGGCGCGTCCGATGGCCGCATGGAGGAGGGGTCGATGCGGATCGACGCCAACATCTCGGTCCGCCCGGCCGGGGCCGGCGAGTTCGGGACACGGTGTGAGATCAAGAACCTCAACTCACTCCGTTCGCTGGGACGCGCCATCGAGTACGAGGCGGCCCGCCAGATCGCCCTGATCGACGCGGGCGAGGCGGTGCGCCAGGAGACCCGGCATTGGGACGAGGCGGCCGGGCGGACCGAGTCGATGCGCTCGAAGGAGGAGGCCAACGACTACCGGTACTTCCCCGAGCCCGATCTGGTGCCGCTCGTCCCCGACGCGGCGTGGCAGGGGCGCGTCCGGGCGGCGATGGGCCCCATGCCGGCCGACCGGCGCGCCCTGTTGGCGGACCTGCTCGGTGGATCGGCGAGCGAGGCACAGGCCGAGCAGATCCGGGCCGTGGTCGACCTCGGACTCGACGCGTTGGTGTCGGCCGCCGCCGCCGCCGGGGCACCGGCCGCGCTGGCCTTGGCCCGTGCTTCCAATGAGGTGGCGGCCGAGGGCGAGGCGGGATTGGCGCTGCCGGCGGAGTCCTTCTCCGCCCTGCTCGCGCTCGAGGCAAGTGGGGCGCTGTCGGCCACCCAGTCCAAAGCTGTGCTCCACGAGCTGGCGGAGCGCGGCGGCGATCCCGCCGAACTGGCCAAGGAGATGGGCTTCAAGGCCCTGAGTTACGACGGACTTAGTGAGGCTGTCTCGGCCAGCGTGGCCGCCCACCCTGACGCATGGAAGCGTTACGTCGACGGCGACGACAAGGTGAGTGGTGTCTTCGTCGGGGCGGTCATGAAGGCGACCAAGGGGCAGGCCGACGGCGCCAAAGTGGTGGCCGAGCTCCGGCGCCTGCGGGGCTAGTCCAGATCGCCCGCGCCGTACCGTTCCAGGGTCGGTCCGACCCAGCGGCCAATTTCGGAGGGGGAGGCGGTCGCGATCGGCGTCACCCGTAGCACGTACCGGCTGTAGGCCAACCCCATGAGCTGCGACGCCACCAGGGCCCGCCGGGTATCGGTGGTCTCCTCACTGTCGCCCTCGATCGGCGTGACGTGCCGATAGACCTGGTCCCGCACGAACTCGCCCAGGGCATCGGCCACCGCGGGCGACGCGGCCATCGCCCCGACGCACGAGACGAAGGACGATCCCGTGCCCTCGGCCAGATCCCACATGGTCAGGAACCCCTCGACGACGGCTGCCCCGTGCGGGCTCGACGCGGGGCTTTCCGCGCCGGCGTCGAGCTGATCCTGGCGAGAGTCGAACGGCAAGGCCATGGCTCCGATGAAGAGACCGGCCTTGCCCTCGAAGTAGTGGTGGATCAAGGCGGCGTCGACCCCGGCCGCCCGGGCCACGGCCCGCAGGCTGGTGCCGTCGTAGCCCGCGGCGGCAAAGGTCTCCCGGGCCGCCAGGATGATGTCGTCTCGTGCGGACCCTTTGCCCGGCCGCCGCCCCCCGGGGCTCATCGCCGATCCCGGACCGTCTCGTCGAGAAGCAGCTCGTCAGCGCCCCGCTCGTCGAGAGGACGTTCACACGCGGTGAAGTCTGTGCTCCAACTCATCAGTGGTGAACCGTAGGCGCTGCGGACGACTATCGCAGAGCCGACGCCGACGTCAACGCCACCCGCAACATTCTTGGGGCTGGACTGGCCCTTCCGGCAGCACATCCGGCCTGAAAAGAAGCTGGCGGGGTTACACGTCAGAGAAGTCACTAGTTTGGTTCCGTGCGCAACGAATCGGAGACATTCGTGTCCATCAACCCCGGGCGCGACGTGCAGAGAGTCGGCACGGCCCGGTTCCTCGGTGAGGACGTCGGGAAGATCCACGACCCGGTGTGGGCGGTCATCGGCAACCTCGGAGACAGCCAGTGCTATCTGGGCGTTCCCCAGAAGGTGCAGGCCGTCCAGGCCGCCCTTTCGCGCCGCATCGCGGCGGACCGCCTGGCGATCAGGCTGATCCCGCCCGCGTTCACCCTTGGTGTCTCGGACGGCCAGCTCAACGGCACTCCCCAGATGCGGTTTTCTCTCGTCGGCCGCGAGCTCGTCCACGACGTGGCCGATGTCCACCTGGCGGCGAACAGCGTCGCCGGGGTGGTCGCCGTCGTGGCCTGCGACAAGCCGCCGGTTGGGACCGTCGCCGCCGTACTCGAGAACAACACGCCCGCCGTCATCCTCTCCGACGGCCCGATCAGGCCCGGCATCGACCCGGAGACGGGTGACCCGATCGACCTCGTCTCGGCCTTCCAGATGGCCGATCGGGACGCCGACGTCCGGGCCCGGTACGCACTGCACGCCTGTCCGGGACAGGGCAGCTGCGGGGGCATGTTCACCTACAACACGATGCAGACCTTCATCGCTGTCCTCGGGCTCGAACCGCTGCACATGGTGTCCCCGGCTTCGGACGACCCGCGCCGGCTGACGGAGTTCCCCGATCAGACGGTCGACTGCCTGCTCGCCATGACGAAGGAAGGCATCCGGCCGCGCGACATCGTGACGCCCGCCGCGCTGCGCAACGCCCTCACGGTCACCATCGCAATGGGAGGGTCCACCAACGTGCTGCTGCACAGCGTCGAGATCGCCCGCGCCGCCGGTCTCGACCTGTGGGACGACGTGCTGAGCCAGGACGACTTCAATGCGCTGGCCCGAAAACTTCCGGTACTGGTCAACATGCGACCGTTCGGCGACTACTCGATGGTGGACGTGGATGCCAAGGGTGGGCTGCAGGTGATCGCCCACGAGCTTCTCGAGGCCGGATTCCTCGACGGCGACTCCATCACCTGCACGGGTGAGACCCTGGCTGAGCAACTGCAGCGGCTCGACCCGCCCCAGCCCGACGGGGATGTGATCTTCCCGGTCGACAAGCCCTTCAAGGACACCGGCGGACTGCGCCTGCTGCGCGGCAACCTGGCGCCCGAGGGCGGGGCGATCCTCAAGGTCGCCGGCGTCGAAGGCGGCGTGAAGGACGGCGTCTTCACCGGTCGCGCCCGCGTGTTCAACGGCGAGCGCTCCCTCATTCAGGCCCTCGACGAGGACCCGGACAGCTTCATGGACAACGACATGGTGGTGATCCGCTACGAGGGGCCGCGCGGAGCGCCGGGCATGCCCGAGCTCCTCGATCCCACCTCGCGGATCACAGCCCTGTGTCGCCAGCGGCACATCACCATCGCGCTGATGACGGATGCCCGATTCTCGGGAGGATCGGTCGGTCTGGTCATCGGCCACGTCGCCCCCGAAGCGTTCCTCGGGGGGCCGATCGCCCTCGTCTTGGACGGGGACACCGTCGTCGTCGACCTGAGGACCGACCGCCTCGACTGCGTGCAATTCGACGATGCCGACGTGGTGGGCCACCGCGCCGCGGCGTGGGAGGCGGCGGCCGGCGGCAACGGCGGCGTTCACCCGGACGTGGCGCCGGTCACCGACCGGGTGCTGGCCCGGATGCGGGCGACGGCGCTCCCCGCCCTCCTCGGCGGGGGGATGGCGACACCTTCGAGCACCGACAAAGTCCCGGCGTGACCGCCCGACTCCAGGGCGCATTGTGGTTCGGGGGAGCGATGGAAGCCCGCCGGGAGGGCCCCGGGGTTGTCTCCGGTCGTCCGCCATGCCACAATGGGCGCCTGATGCAGAGCCGTCGCAACCAGCCCGAGATTCTGGTACTCGTAACGTAGGCGCGCGGCCACATTGCAACGCGCGCTCTACGACCTCCCGAATGGGGGGTCGTTTTCATTTTCCGGACCATTTCACCCGAACCCGCCGATCCACCCCAGGCACTGAGAGATAGAGGAAAGCACGATGCAGCTCACCGGAGCACAGGCACTCATAAAGAGCCTCGAGATGCAGGGCGTCGACGTCATGTTCGGCCTGCCCGGCGGCGCCATCCTGCCCGTCTACGACCCGATCATCGACTCCTCGATCCGCCACATCCTGGTCCGGCACGAGCAGGGTGCGGGCCACATGGCGGAGGGCTACGCCATGGTGACCGGCAAGCCCGGCGTGGCCATGGTGACCAGCGGACCGGGGGCGACGAACATCGTCACCCCGTTGGCGAACGCCTATATGGACTCGACGCCACTCGTGGTGGTCTCGGGGCAGGTGGCCACCGGCTCGATCGGCACCGACGCCTTCCAGGAGTGCGACATCACCGGTGTCACCATGGGCATCACCAAGCACAACTGGTTGATCAAAGACGTCGACGACATTCCGCGTGTCGTGGCCGCCGCCTTCCACGTGGCCACCACCGGACGGCCCGGCCCGGTGCTCATCGATTTTCCGAAGGACATCGCCAACGCCAGCATGGAGTGGTACTGGCCCACGTCGGTCGACGATCTCGATCTTCCCGGCTACCACCCCCGCACCGTCGGTGATCCTGGGCTCGTCCGCCAGGCCGCCGAACTGATCCGCGCCGCGCACCGCCCGGTGCTCTATGTCGGTGGCGGCGTCCTCAAGGCACGGGCGGCCGAAGCACTCCGGGCCCTCGCCGAGCGCACCGGGATCCCGGTGGTCACCACCCTCATGGCCCGGGGCGCCTTCCCCGACTCACACCCCCAGTGCCTGGGGATGCCCGGCATGCACGGCCATTACACCGCGGTGACCGCCATGCAGCGCAGCGACCTCTTGATCAGTCTCGGGGCGCGCTTCGACGACCGCGTCACCGGGAAGATCAGCGCCTTCGCACCCGAGGCGAAGATCATCCACGTCGACATCGACCCGGCCGAACTTGGCAAGGTGCGGACGGCGGACGTGGGGATCGCCGGGGACTGCCGGCTGGTGGTCGAGGAGCTCCTGTCCGCCATGGACGCGGGTGGGGACGCCCCGGTGGCCCAGGACCTGACGCCGTGGTGGAGGCAGATCCACGGATGGCAGGAACAGTTCCCCCTCTACTACGACCACGCCGAGGGTGGCGCGATCAAGCCGCAGATGGTGGTGGAGCAGCTACGCGACGCGGCGCCGTCGGACGCCATTGTCGTCGCCGGCGTGGGCCAGCACCAGATGTGGGCCTCGCAGTACTGGCAGTTCGACTACCCGTACACCTGGGTCAACTCCGGCGGCGCCGGGACGATGGGCTTCGCCGTGCCGGCATCGATCGGGGCCAAGGTGGGGCGCCCGGATCGGACTGTCTGGGCCATCGACGGCGACGGGTGCTTCCAAATGACCGCGCAGGAGCTCGTGACCGCCACGGCGGAGCAGATCCCGGTGAAGATCGCCATCTTGAACAATGCGTACCTGGGCATGGTGCGCCAATGGCAGGAGATGTTCTACGAGGAGCGCTACTCCGAGGTGTACCTCTCGCCTGACCTACCCGACTACGTGAAGTGGGCCGAGGCCATGGGATGCGTGGGTATCCGGGCCGAGTCGCCTGAGGACGTGGGCCCGGCGATCGAGAAGGCCAATTCCATCGACGATCGGCCCGTGGTGGTGGACTTCCGTACGGACGCGTTCGAGAAGGTGTTCCCCATGGTGGCCGCCGGTCAGTCCAACGACGACATCGTGGTCCACCCCGATCAGGTGGCCCGGATCCGATGAGCCCCGCCCACCTCAGCACGCTGCCCGGCGGTAAGGCCGGGAAGCCCCGCCACCACATCCTCTCGGTGCTGGTCGAGAACAAGGCCGGCGTCCTGTCCCGCGTGGCCGGCCTCTTCAGCCGCCGCGGCTTCAACATCTACTCCCTGGCGGTGGCGCCGACGGACGAGAACGAACACTTCAGCCGCATCACCATTGTGGTCGACGTCGAGTCGGCGCCCCTCGAGCAGGTGATCATGCAGCTGGACAAGCTGGTCAACGTGGTCTCCATCGGCGAGCTGTCACCTTCCGAGGCGGTCGAGCGCGAGCTCCTCCTGGTCACGGTCGACGTCGGGCCCACCGAGCGCTCCCAGGTCATTCAGCTGGTCGGCGTGTTCGGGGGCGAGGTGGTGAGCGTCGGTGCGGACCGGATCACGATCATGCTGGCCGGCCGGCCCGAGAAGATCGATGACTTCGAAGGTCTTTTGGAGAGTTACACGGTGGTCGAGCTCCAGCGGACGGGGCGGGTTGCCCTGCCTAAGCTGGACCGTCACTGATTTTGTCGTAGGTGAACGTCAACGCAATCGAGAACGTCAACGCAATCGAGAGAGAAAAGAGCACACGACATGGCCACGCTGTACTACGAGTCCGACGCCGACCCGAGCCTGATCGCCGGCCGCAAGGTGGCGATCCTAGGGTACGGATCGCAGGGGCACGCCCATGCGCTCAACCTGCTCGAGTCGGGCGTCGACGTCCGCGTCGCCCTGCGCGAGGGGTCGGGGAGCCGACGCAAGGCGGAGGAGGCAGGGCTCCGGGTCACGTCGCTGGCCGACGCAGCCGCCGAGGCGGACGTGATCATGATCCTGCTGCCCGACACTGAGCAGAAGGCGGCCTACGACGAGCATGTGGCGCCGCATCTCAACGAGGGTGACTGCCTCATGTTCGCTCACGGGTTCAACATCCGCTTCGGCCAGATCGTGCCGCCGGCAGGCGTGGACGTCGCCATGGTCGCTCCCAAGGGGCCGGGCCACCTCGTGCGCCGGACCTACACCGAAGGGGGCGGGGTGCCGTCCCTCATTGCCGTGCACCAGGACGCCACCGGGAAGGCACGGGAGCTTGCCCTGTCCTACGCCCATGCCATCGGTGCCACCAGGGCCGGCGTGCTGGACACGACGTTCGACGAGGAGACCGAGACGGATCTGTTCGGCGAGCAGGTCGTCCTCTGCGGAGGGCTGACCGCGCTCGTGACGGCCGGGTTCGAGACGCTCGTCAACGCCGGCTACCAGCCCGAGTCCGCCTACTTCGAGTGCCTCCATGAGCTGAAGCTCATCGTCGACCTCATGTACGAGCAGGGCATCGCGGGCATGCGCTACTCCATTTCCGACACCGCCGAGTACGGCGACGTGACCCGCGGCCCGCGGGTCATCAATGCGGCCGTGCGGGCCGAAATGCAGACCATCCTCGACGAGATCAAGAGCGGGGCGTTCGCCGAAGAGTGGATCGCCGAGAACAAGGCCGGCCGGCCCAACTTCGAGGCGCTCCGCCAGGAGGGCCAGGCGCACCCGATCGAGAAGATCGGGCAGGAGTTGCGGGCCATGATGCCGTTCATCTCCGCCGGCAAGACGCGGGTACAGGACGCCTCCGGGGGGTGACCCGGCGCCGGCCACGGCCGCGTGGCGAGTTGGATTCCGAGTGGTACGCGATCTGGTACCCGTCGGAATTGAACCCACGGTGCCTGGCTGAGCACGTCCCGGCTCCCTCCGAGCCACGCCGGAGCCACGCCGGAGCCACGCAGAAGCCATGCCGAAGCCACGCCGCGTAACGTTGGAGCCATGTGCCGGAATATCACCACGCTCAGGGGCCTCGAGCCAGAAGCCACGCCCGAAGAGATCGAGGCGGCGGCGCGTCAGTACGTCCGCAAAGTCAGCGGCGTGCAGTCCACGTCGCCGAAGACAGAGGACGCGTTCGAAAGGGCGGTGCGCCAGGTGACGGCCGCCACCGCGGAGCTGCTGTCGGGACTCCCACCCCGGCAGCAACCGCCACCGACGATCCCACCACTCCGGCGCATCGCCGCCCGCTCCGCCTGACGCCCGCTCGGGGCGCACCCGCCCCCGGAGGGCGCCCGAGGGGTGTGGCTACCCGGCGAGTGCGCCCACCACGTGGTTGATGCAGGCGCACAGAGAGGCGACGTCGTCGGGCTCGATGGCGGGGAACATGGCGACGCGCAGCTGGTTCCGACCGAGTTTGCGGTAGGGCTCGGTGTCGACGATGCCGTTGGCCCGTAGCACGGCCGCGACCGCCGTCGCGTCCACCGCGTCGACGAAGTCGATGGTGCCCACCACGTGGCTGCGCTGCTGGGGATTCTCCACGAAAGGCCGGGCGAACCCGGACTGCTCGGCCCAGGTGTAGAGGATTTCCGCGGAGCGATCGCACCGCGAGGTCGTCCACTCCAGGCCGCCGTTGGAGTTCATCCAGTCGAGTTGTTCAGCCAACAGGTAGATGGTGGCGAGCGCGGGCGTGTTGTAGGTCTGGTCCAGGACCGAGTTGTCGACGGCCGTCTTGAGGTCCAAGAACGCGGGGATCCAGCGCCCGGAGGCCGAGATCCGCTCGATGCGCTCGAGAGCTGCGGGCGACATGAGCGCGATCCACAGGCCGCCGTCACTGGCGAAGCACTTCTGGGGGGCCAGATAGTACGCGTCGAACTCGGTGGCGTCGACCGGCAACCCTCCGGCTCCCGACGTGCCGTCCACAGCGACCAGCCCACCGCCAGCGGCCGGGAGGTCGGCGCCCTCGGGCCGGCGGATGGGCATGGCCACCCCGGTCGAGGTCTCGTTGTGGGTCAGGGCGTAGAGATCGATCGAGCCGTCCGCCACCGGCAGCGGGTGGGTGCCGACCTCGGACTCAATGATCTGGGGGTCTTTGAGGTGCGGGGCGGCTGCGGCGCAGGTGGCGAACTTGGACGAGAACTCGCCAAAGCTGAGGTGCTGGCTCTGGTCCTCGATCAGCCCGAAGGTCGCGGCATCCCAAAAGCAGGTCGTCCCGCCGTTGCCGAGCACGACCTCATAGCCGTCGGGTAGGGAGAACAGCTCACGGAAGCCGGCGCGCACCCGTCCGACCTGCGACTTCACGGTCTTCTGGCGGTGGCTCGTCCCGAGGTAGGTGGTCGTGACCTCGGCCAACGCGGCGACCTGGGCGGGGCGGACCTTGGACGGGCCGGATCCGAAGCGGCCGTCGGAGGGCTTGAGTTCGTCGGGAATGATGATGTCTGGGGTGTCGGGCACGTATGGAATCATTGCAGCCGTGACAACTGCTCCCGACGCGCCAACCCAGCTTCGACGGATATCTCGACGGGCCGCCGCCGTGGCGCCCTCGGCCACGCTGGCGGTCGATGCCAAGGCCAAGGCGCTGCAGGCCGCCGGCGAGCACGTCATCGGCTTCGGGGCGGGCGAGCCGGACTTCCCGACGCCGGCCCACATCGTCGAGGCGGCGGTCGAGGCCTGCCGTGACCCCGCCAACCACCGCTACACCCCGACGGCGGGGCTCCCGGCCTTGCGGGAGGCCATCGCGGCCAAGACGCTGCGGGACTCGGGCTACGCGGTGACGGCGCAGCAGGTGCTGGTGACCAACGGGGGCAAGCAGGCCATCGCCAACGCCTTCGCCGTGCTGTGCGACCCCGGCGACGAGGTCATCGTCCTCGCTCCGTTCTGGACGACCTATCCCGAGTCGATCGCGCTGGCCGGCGGCGTGCCCGTCTTCGTGTCCTCCGACGAGCGCAGCGGGTTCCGCTCCACCGTCGAGGAGCTGGAGGCCGCGGTCACGCCGCGGACCAAGGCCTTGTTGTTCGTTTCCCCGTCGAACCCCACCGGGGCCGTGTACCCGAGGGGGGAGATCGAGGCCATCGGGCAGTGGGCGGTCGACCGCGGCCTCTGGGTGCTGACCGACGAGATTTACGAGCATCTGGTCTACGGCGGCGCCGAACACCACTCCATGCCCGTGCTGGTGCCCGAGCTGGCCGACCGGTGCCTGGTGGTCAACGGTGTCGCCAAGACGTACGCCATGACCGGATGGCGGGTCGGGTGGCTCATCGGTCCCGTCGACGCCGTCACCGCGGCCACGAACATCCAGAGCCACGAGACGTCCAACGTCGCCAACGTCTCCCAACGCGCCGCACTGGCCGCGCTCTCGGGCGGGTTGGACGACGTGGCGATGATGCGAGCCGCCTTCGACCGCCGCCGCGTGACCATCACCCGCATGCTCAACGAGATCGACGGCGTGGTCTGCCCAGAGCCCGAGGGTGCGTTCTACGCCTTCCCGTCCGTCAAGGGCCTGCTGGGCAAGTCGTTGCGGGGACAGCGGGCCTCGAGCAGCGCGGAACTGGCCGAGCTGTGCATCAACGAGGCCAAGGTGGCGGTCGTCCCGGGTGAGGCCTTCGGTGCGCCGGGGTTCTTCCGCATGTCGTACGCACTGGGTGACGACGATCTGGTGGAGGGCGTATCCCGTTTGGCCAGCTTCTTCGCCGAGGCGAAAGACTGAAACTGCAAGAGCACGACGTCAAAGGGGGGTAGTGAGGAGACCACCGCGGTGGCACGAGTACTGGTAACCGAAAAGATCGCCGATAGCGGCCTCGACCTGTTGAGAAATGCCGGTCACGAGGTCGACGTCCAGGAGGGACTGAGCCCCGAGGAGCTCCTGGACGCCATTGCCGGGGCGCATGCCCTCATCATCCGTTCCTCCACGCAGGTGACCGCAGATGTCCTGGCCGCCGGGACCTCGCTACAGGTCGTCGGCCGGGCCGGCGTGGGACTCGACAACGTCGACGTCAAAGCGGCGACCGCGCGTGGGGTGATGGTGGTCAACGCCCCCACCTCCAACATCCTCTCCGTGGCCGAGCAGGCCATGGCGCTCCTACTGGCGCAGGCCCGCAACATCCCCCAGGCCCACGCGTCGCTGGTGGCCGGGCGATGGGAGCGGTCGAAGTGGGAGGGTGTCGAGCTCCACGGCAAGGTGCTCGGCGTGGTCGGGTTGGGCCGGGCCGGCTCGCTGGTGGCCCAGCGCGCCCACGCGTTCGGCATGGAGCTGATCGGCTTCGACCCCTTCGTCTCGCCCGAGCGGGCCCGGGCGATGGGGGTGCGGCTGGTGACCATCGAGGAGCTGGTGGGCGAAGCCGACTTTGTCTCCATCCATACTCCGAAGACCCCGGAGACCATCGGGCTGTTCGGTCGCGACCTCCTGGCCAAAGCCAAGCCCGGTATCCGCATCATCAACACCGCGCGCGGGGGCATCGTCGACGAGGAGGCACTGGCCGAGGCCATCCGCGACGGCATCGTGGCCGGGGCGGGGCTCGATGTGTTTGCCAAGGAGCCGTGCACGGACTCACCCCTCTTCGCCCTTCCCGGTGTCGTCGTGTCCCCGCACCTGGGCGCATCGACGGAGGAGGCCCAGGACAAGGCTGGTGTGACCATTGCCGAGCAGGTACTGCTCGCGCTGGCCGGCGACTTCGTGCCCTACGCCGTCAACGTGGCCGCCACCGACGTCTCCGACGTGGTGCGCCCATTCATGCCGCTGGCCGAGCAGCTCGGCCGCTTCTTCGGCTGCCTCCATGACGGCCTGCCCGACGGGCTGGAGATCGAGTATCAGGGAGACCTGGCTGCGGTGAGCACCGGGATCTTGACCCTGTCCGCCCTCAAGGGGATCTTCGGCGGCTCGACCGACGAACCCGTCTCCTATGTCAACGCGCCGCAGCTGGCGGAGGAGCGGGGCCTCGAGGTCCGTGAAACCTCGACCGCCACCTCGCGCGACTACAAGTCGCTGATCACGCTGCGCTCGAAGTCGCACGCGGTCGCCGGGACCCTGTTCTCCGCCGGGCGCAACAGCGAGCCGCGCATCGTCATGGTCGACGACCACGTGGTGGAGGTGGCGCCGTCGGCGCACATGTTGGTCGTGCGCAACGACGATCGGCCCGGGATGATCGGCATCGTGGGCACCGCGCTGGGAGCGGCCGATATCTCCATCTCGTCCATGGCCGTCGGGCCGAGCCCCACCGCGGCCACGGCGATGATGGTGATCTCGACCACCGGGTCGGCGCCCGACGGCGTAGTCGATCAGCTCCGGGGCGACGAAGGGATCCTCGACATCCACCGGGTCAGTCTGTAGGGCGACGGGGCACTTTCGGCCACGTGTCGAGGCTGCCGATGACCGGATCGGCACCGTGGAGGGGTCGTTGCGGCGCACGGTCCAGCAGGACCGCCCGCACCACGGCCAGGACGGCGGCCGCCAAGGTGGCCCGGAGAGCCAGGGTGAGCATGCGACGCATCTGCCGAGCCTACCCACCTCATGCCTTGACGTTCGGCGCCCCCGATGGGAGAATCACTTGCACCATGAGGCACGCCCCGACGACCAACCTGCTGCTTACCTGACGGCGAACGCCACATCGCGTTCGCTCGCAACCTCCTGCGCCACATCGGCCAGGAGGTTTTTTGTTGGGCCGACAGCAGCCGGCATCGGCGCCCGTGCGAAGAGAGGAAGGGAAAGAGAAATGGCAACGGAACAGAAAGGGAGTGGTGACGACGGGGACCGGGGTCACCTGGCCCTGCCCTGTGATCCGTCACCTATGCACTTTGACAAGTACCGATCGCACATCCCCCTCGTCCTGTCAGACCGGGAATGGCCGGACCGGCAATTCACGCGCGCGCCGCGCTGGGCCAGCGTCGACCTGCGCGACGGCAATCAGGCGCTCATCGACCCGATGGACTCCGAGCGCAAGCAGGCGTTATTCGAGACACTTGTGACGGTCGGATTCAAGGAGATCGAGGTGGGGTTCCCGTCGGCCTCGCAGACCGACTACGACTTCCAGCGGCTCATCATTGACGAGGCGATGATCCCCGACGACGTGGAGATCCAAGTGCTGGTCCAGTGCCGCGAGGAACTGATAGAACGCACGTTCGAGTCGCTGACCGGTGCCCGCCGTGCCGTCGTGCACTTCTACAACTCGGTGTCGGAGCTGCAGCGCCGGGTCGTGTTCGGACTGGACAAGCCGGGCATCATCGACATCGCGGTGAACGCCGCCATCTTGTGCAAGAAATTCGAGCAGTCCGTTCCCGGCACGGAAATCCGCTACGAGTACTCGCCGGAGAGCTTCACCGGGACAGAGCCGGAGTTCGCAGTGGAGATCTGTGAAGCGGTCATGGACGTCATTGAGCCGACGCCCGACCGGCCGATCATCCTCAATCTCCCGGCCACGGTGGAGATGTACAGCCCCAACGTGTACGCCGACGTCATCGAGTGGTTCGGTCGGACCATCAAGAACCGTGATGCGGTCGTGCTGAGCCTGCACCCGCACAACGACCGGGGCACCGCCGTGGCGGCCGCCGAGCTGGCGGTGCTGGCCGGAGCGGATCGGGTCGAGGGCACCCTGTTCGGCAACGGGGAGCGGACCGGGAACGTCGACATCGTGACGCTGGCCATGAACCTGTTCTCCCAGGGGATCGACCCCACCCTCGATTTCGGCGACATAGAGAAGGTGCGCCGGGTGGCCGAGTACGCCACCCGCCTGCCCGTCCACCCCCGGCACCCCTATGCCGGTGACCTGGTCTACACGGCGTTCTCCGGTTCGCACCAGGATGCCATCAAGAAGGGCATGGCCTCCATCGGGGACGACTACGACGAGTGGGCTGTCCCGTACCTGCCCATCGACCCCAAGCACACCGGCCGCACCTACGAGGCGATCATTCAGGTCAACAGCCAGTCGGGCAAGGGCGGCGTGGCGTACCTGATGGACACCGAGCACGGGCTCGATCTGCCCCGCCGGCTGCAGATCGAGTTCTCCAAGAAGGTCCAGGCCATCACCGAGGCCAGCGGTACGGTGATCGGCACCGGGGAGATGTGGGACGTCTTCTCCGAGGCCTACCTTCCCGAGGACGCGGGCCTGCGGCTCGTGGGCAGCGAGGTGTCGACGGGTGGCGGACACACCTCGGTGACCGCGCAGCTGCTCGTCGACGGGCAGCACCGCACCATCGTCGGGGAAGGGAACGGTCCGATCGACGCGCTGGTAGCGGCGGTGCGGGCCGAGCTCGGTATTGTTCTAGAGGTGAAGGACTACTCCGAGCACGCACTCACCGAGGGTTCGGGCGCGTCAGCCGTGGCGTATGTCGAGTGCGCCGCCCCCGACGGGTCGACCTGGTGGGGCGTCGGGCGGGACTCCTCCATCCTCGACGCCTCCCTCGCCGCCGTCGTCTCCGCAGCCAACCGGGCCCGTACGGGGTGATCCGACCGGCGACCGCAGACGACCTCGCCGAACTGCTGGCCATGGTGCGCGAGCTGGCTGCGTTCGAGAGCCTGTCCGACCAGTGCGTCTGCACCGAAGAGGACCTCCGCGCGGTGCTGTTCGAGCCAGGCGCCACCGTCTTCGACACGGTGGCAGTCGCCGACGACGGCTCGATCGTGGGCCACGCGCTGTGGTTCCGCACCTTCTCCACCTTCATGGGGAGGTCCGGGATCTGGTTGGAGGACCTCTACGTCCGCCCGGCCCATCGCCGGCAGGGCCACGCCGGCACGCTCCTGGCCGACCTGCGGTCCCGCACCGAGGGGCGGGTGGAGTGGGAGGTCCTCGAGTGGAACGAAGAGGCCATCGACTTCTACCAGCGCCTCGGTGCCCGCCCCATGGCGGGGTGGACCAGGTACCGCTGGACGCCGCCTCAGCCGCAAGCGCCGCTCGGGATGTACGGCCTCGGCGGGCCCGGCATGCCGCGCACCATGACGGGGCCGTAGGGCTGGAGTTCGACGCCCGCGCCGATCAGGACCCGGATGGCCCACTGCTGGGCCGCCGTGAGCCAGTTGACCTCCACGGTCTCGCCGTCGGGAGCCTCGGCCAGCATGGCCCGCAGCACGAGCGCGGCCGACGCCTCGTTGCAGGCACCGAGCGTCACGATGCGATCGTCCTTCGCCACCGCGTACGCCTGGTCCTCGTGGAGCAGGAGGCGGTTGCCCTCTTCGGACAGCATCATTGCGATGTCGACCAGGCGGGCCGAACCGCGCACGACTCGATCGATGCGCGCCACGACGTCGAGCTGCGCGTCGGTGACGCCCTCCCCCTCGTAGCGCACCACGTCGTCCGGCCGTTGCACCGCCCCCGGTCGCAGGTGGCCCCACGCCGCGACCACGGGATGGAGCGAGAACCCGAGATCGGCATAGAGGGCCATGGCCTTGGGATCGCGGGAGCACTGGATCGTGCCCGGGCTCTGCGGGTCGCCGTGGGAATGCGCCAGCCGGAGAAGCTCACGCCCGAGCCCACGGCCTTGCCGGCCGGGCACGGCACCGAGCTGAGAGAGTACCCAGTAGCCCTCGCGCACGAAGGACTGGGACATCCCGACAATGACCCCGTCGTCCTCGGCCACCCATGACCCGCCCGGGTCGGTGGCCAGAAAATGCCGGGTCCGGTTCTGACGCCGCCGATCGCTCTGGAGGGAGCTGGCCGTCACCGGGAGGCCGAACCGGGCGCTCATGGCGAGGAACCCGCTGTCGAATGCGTGCACCGCTCCGGGGACATCCGCGTCGGTCATGGGGCGAGAGGTCACCATGGAGCGATACTCCCACGCCGCCCTGCGGAGGCGGCGTTCGGGCGTGCCGCCGCCGGGTCGATGGTCACGCGCCCGGGCTCTCGGGCATACCCGAACTGCGCCTGACGGACAATGGGCCGGTCGACGTCGGGAAGTTCGAGCTGGTGCCGGTGGCGGTCGACTCCTAAGCGGACGGCAGGAAGGCCGGACGCCGGGCCTCGTACTCGCTGATGGCGTCGGCATGCCGCAGGGAGAGGCCGATGTCGTCCCAGCCGTTGAGGAGGCGCTCCCGGGTGAAATCGTCGAGCGGGAAGGTGGACGAGAGCCCGGCGGCGGGCGCCTCAATGGTGGTGCGGGCCACGTCGATCGTGATCTCGAGCGTCGGGTCGGCTTCCACCGCGGCCAGCAGGGCATGGTCGAACTCGGGCGTGACCTGCACGGGGAGGAGTCCCTGTTTGGTGCAGTTGTTCCGGAAGATGTCGGCGAACCGGGAGGAGACCACCGCTTCGAAGCCGTAGTCCATGAGCGCCCACACGGCGTGCTCCCGGGAGGACCCGGTGCCGAAGTTGTGGCCGGCCACCAGGATGGTGGCGCCCACGTACTCGGGGTGGTTGAGGACGAAGTCCCGGTCGTCGCGCCATTCGGAGAACAGCCCGGCACCGAAGCCGGTGCGCTCGACGCGCTTGAGCCAGTCCGACGGGATGATCTGGTCGGTGTCCACGTCCGTGCGGTCGAGCGGCACGGCGCGCCCGGTGACCATGATGACAGGCTTCATCAGTCCAGGTCCTCCGGTGTGGCGAAGGTTCCAGCCACTGCGGTGGCGGCTGCCACCCTCGGGGAAACCAGGTGGGTACGCCCACCCCGGCCCTGACGGCCTTCGAAGTTCCGGTTGGAGGTCGAGGCACACCGTTCCCCCACCGCCAGTTTGTCGGGGTTCATGGCCAGGCACATCGAACAGCCCGGCTCGCGCCACTCGAACCCCGCAGCCAGAAAGATCTTGTCGAGCCCTTCGGCTTCCGCCTGGGCCTTGATCCGGTGCGAACCGGGAACGACGAGCGCGCGCATTCCGGCGTGGACCCGGCGCCCGTCCAGCACGCCGGCCGCGGCCCGGAGGTCCTCGATACGCGAGTTGGTGCAACTTCCGAGGAAGACGGTGTCCACGGGTATGTCGCGCATGGCGGTGCCGGCCTTGAGGCCCATGTACGCCAATGCCCGCTCCGCCGCTTCCCGCTCGCCGTCGTCCTCCATGGCGCCGGGGTCGGGGATGGTCCCGCCGATGGGGGCGACCTGGGCCGGATTGGTGCCCCACGACACGTGGGGGGTGATGGTGGCGGCGTCGAGCACGACCTCCTTGTCGAAGACAGCCCCGTCATCGGTCACCAGCGTGCGCCAGTAGGCGACGGCGTCCTCCCAATCCTGGCCCGAGGGTGCGTGGTCGCGGCCCTTGACGTAATCGAAGGTGGTCTGATCGGGCGCCACCAGACCGGCCCGCGCCCCGCCCTCGATGCTCATGTTGCACAACGTCATGCGCCCTTCCATGGACAGGGAGCGGATGGCCGACCCCCGGTACTCGATGACATGGCCGATGCCACCCCCGGTCCCGATGGTCCCGATGATGGTCAGCGCCACGTCCTTGGCGCTGACACCCGGGGCCAACTCGCCCTCCACGGTGACCGCCATGGTGGCTGGCCGATTCTGGGGCAGCGACTGGGTGGCGAGCACGTGCTCGACCTCGCTCGTCCCGATGCCGAAGGCCAGCGCCCCGAACGCGCCGTGGGTCGAGGTGTGGCTGTCGCCGCAGACGATCGTCATCCCCGGCTGGGTCCACCCCTGCTCGGGGCCGATCACGTGGACGATCCCCTGATCGGGACTCCCCATGGGGTAGCAGGTGATCCCGAACTCGGCACAGTTCTCGTTCAGCACTTCGAGCTGTTTGGCCGAGATCGGGTCGGCCACCGGCTGGTCGATGTCGGTGGTCGGCACGTTGTGGTCTGCCGTGGCCACGGTGAGATCGGGTCGTCGCACCGTCCGGCCCGCCAGGCGCAGCCCGTCGAAGGCCTGCGGCGAGGTCACCTCGTGGATCAGGTGCAGGTCGATGAAGAGCAGGTCCGGCTCGTCGGCGTGGGAGTAGACGACGTGCGCGTCCCAGATTTTCTCGGTCAGGGTGCGGGGTGCCGTCATTGGTCCACGGCCACGATGGCGACCCGGAGTATCCCGCCCGGGGCCTTGTATTCCACGGTATCGCCGGCGTTCTTGCCCAGGAGGACCTGGCCGAGTGGAGCGCTCGGCGAGAGCACCGGGAGGTCGCCCTGGCGCTCCTCGATGGAGCCCACGAAGAACTGTTGGGTGTCGTCCTCGTCGTCGCCCTCGTAGCGCAGGGTGACGGTGCTCCCGGCGGCGACGCTGCCGTCCCGAGGCTCGGTCTCGTCGAGCACCACGACGTTCTTGAGCAGGGCCTGGAGCTGGCGGATGCGGGACTCCATCTTCCCTTGGAAGTCCTTGGCGGCGTGGTAGTCGCCGTTCTCGCTCAGGTCACCGAGGGCCCGGGCGGCTTCGATCTGCTCGGCGATCTCCACCCGACCCCTGGTCGTCAGGTCTTCCAGCTCCGCCACAAGGCGGTCGTAGGTGGCCTGGGTGAGGTTGGCCGAGACGGTCTCGTCGTTGGTTGATGGGTTGGTCACAGCGCGTCCTTCGGATGGAGGTTGCCGGCGGCGAATTACAGCGCGACGGCGGGTACAAGGCTAATCGGCTCCCAGCGGGGGTGGTGCCGCCCGCCGTCGGGTGTGGTGCCGCCCTCCGTCGGGGTGTGGTTGACGGGACCGGCCGACCGCGGGAGACTGGAAGGGTCATGGACCGCTCCGAGCACTCTGTAGGCATTATTCACTAGGCGCGCCAGATCCCCGCGCGCCGTCGAACCGTCCACTGCGTGGGCGGTTTTTCAATTTCCGGCGGGGCCACGCAACGCACCCCGGCCGGCGGTCTGGCGAAGAGACGACAACAGAGACGAGAAGAAGAGGACAAGGGCAGGATCAGTGAGCACAGGCACGAAGGACAGGCGAATAGCGGTCATCGGGGGCGATGGCATCGGGCCCGAGGTCTGCGCCGAGGCGCTCAAGGTGGTGGCGGCCGCCGGTGTCGAGCTCGAGACCACGAACTTCGACCTGGGGGCCGCCCGCTACCTGCGGGACGGGAGCGTCCTGCCCGATGAGGTGCTCGAAGAGCTGCGGGGCTATGACGCCATTCTCCTCGGGGCCGTCGGACCGCCCGTGGGGGACACGTCCGTGCCACCCGGCACCCTCGAGCGCGGCCTCCTGCTCCGGCTTCGCTTCGCACTTGATCTGTATGTGAACCTCCGTCCCTTCTCCGGCGTCCCGGGGTCGATTGCCGAGGGGGCCGACTTCGTCGTCATCCGGGAGAACACGGAGGGGACCTATGCCGGCGAAGGCGGGTTCCTGCGCAAGGGGACAGCCGCCGAGGTGGCCACCCAGGGGTCGGTCAACACCCGTATGGGGGTCGAGCGGTGCGTGCGGTTCGCCTTCGAACTGGCCAATCGCCGGGCGAGCCGCCACCTGACGCTGGTGCACAAGACCAACGTCCTCACGTTCGCCGGCGATCTGTGGAACCGCACGGTCACCGAGGTGGCGCCCGAGTTCCCCGACGTCTCGTGGGATTACAACCACGTCGATGCCGCCTGCATCTACCTGGTGGAGCAACCGGGCCGCTATGACGTCATCGTCACCGACAACCTCTTCGGCGACATCCTGACCGACCTGGCCGGTGCGGTCAGCGGGGGCATCGGCTTCGCCGCCTCGGCCAACCTGAACCCCGACCGTACGGGGCCGTCGTTGTTCGAGCCGGTGCACGGGGCGGCCCACGACATCGCCGGGAAGGGGATCGCCAATCCCCTGGCCGCCATCCACTCCGCTGCGCTCATGCTCGAGCACCTGGGTGAGAACGACGCGGCGCAGCGCATCCTCAAGGCTCTGTCCGAGCAGTCCAGGGCCATGTCGGCCCCATCCACCGCACAACTGTCCACGACGGCCGTGGGCGACGCCATTGCAGAAAGGCTCTGAGAATGCCCATTACCCCGACCGAGAAGATCTGGATGGACGGCGAGCTCGTCGACTGGGCCGAGGCCAAGGTGCACGTGCTCACCCACACCATGCACTACGGCTCGGGTGTCTTCGAAGGGATCCGGGCCTACCCGACCTCGAGCGGGGTCGCCGTCTTCCGCCTCGGTGACCACATCCGCCGCCTCTTCGATTCCGCCAAAATCTTCATGATCGACATTCCGTACACGGTCGAAGAGATCATCGAGGCCACTCGCGAGGTGGTCCGGGTCAACGGGCTCAGCGATGGCTGCTACCTGCGCCCGCTGGTGTACCTCGGCTACGGCGAAATGGGACTGAACCCGCTGCCATGCCCGACCAACGTGTCCATCGCGGCGTGGCCGTGGGGCACCTACCTGGGCGACGAGGGCGTGGCCAATGGCGTGACGTGCAAAATCAGCTCGTGGCGCCGCCACGACCCCAATGCCGTCCCGACAGCGGCCAAGGGCACCGGGATGTACATGAACTCCTCCCTGGCCAAGGTGGAGGCGATCAAGGCGGGGTACGACGAGGCCATCCTGCTGGCCCCCGATGGCAACGTCAGCGAGTGCACCGGCGAGAACATCTTCATCGTGCGCGACGGCGTCCTCTTGACCCCGCCGACGTCGGATGCCGGCGCGCTGGACGGCATCACTCAGAGCTCGGTCGAGACGATCGCGGCCGACCTCGGCTTCGAGGTGCGTCACGAGCAGATCATCCGCACCGATCTGTACCTGGCCGACGAGGCGTTCCTCACCGGGACGGCCGCCGAGGTCGTGCCGATCCGCGCCGTCGACGACCGCGAGGTCGGCAACGGGAAGCCGGGACCGATTACCGTCGAACTGCAGCAGACCTACTTCGCCACGGTGCGCGGCGAGGTCGATCGCTACAAGGAGTGGCTCGATCATGTCGACTGAGCCGCACACGCACGCCGGCGGCGTCGCGCACGCGCACGCGGGCGCGGGCGGCGGCGAGGCGCACACCCACTCGCATCTGGCCCACGACTACGAAATTCCGGAGCTCCCCGAGTCCGTCGATATTTTCGACACCATCCTGCGCGACGGGAGCCAGCAGGAGGGACTGTCGCTGACGGTGGCCGACAAACTTCGCGTCGCCGAACAACTGGACCATCTGGGCGTCACGTTCATCGAGGGTGGATGGCCCGGCGCCAATCCGAAGGACATTGAATTCTTCGCCCGGGCGCGCCAGGAGCTCACCCTCTCGACCGCCACCTTGGTGGCTTTCGGCTCGACCCGCCGCGCCGGCGTGCGCCCCGAGGATGACGCCGTCCTGGCCAACCTCATCGACGCCGGCGCACCCGTTGCCTGCATTGTGGCCAAGACCTGGGACCGTCACGTCGCCGAGGCTCTGCGCACATCCCTCGACGAGGCCATCTCCATGGTGCGCGATTCGGTTCGATACCTGCGGGCCCACGATCTGCGGGTGTTCCTCGATGCCGAGCACTTCTTCGATGGCTACCGGCACAATCGTGACTTCGCACTCTCGGTGTTGGCCGCGGCGGAGGAGGAAGGGGCCGAGGCGTTGGTCCTCTGCGACACCAACGGGGGGTCGTTGCCCGACACCGTCGGTCGAGCGGTGGCCGACGTCCGCGCCCACACCAGCGCGCAGCTGGGCATCCACTGCCATAACGACACGGGGTGTGCGGTGGCCAACTCCCTGGCGGCGGTGCAGGCCGGGGTGACGCAGGTGCAGGGGTGCATCAACGGTTACGGGGAGCGGGCTGGCAACACCGATCTGTCGGCCGCCATCCCCAACCTCTCGTTGAAGCTGCACATCCGCACCATCCCGCCGGAGCGGCTGGAGCGCCTCACCCCGGTTTCCCACCACATCGCCGAGCTGGTCAACATCGCGCCGAACCCGCAGCAGGCCTATGTGGGCAACTCGGTCTTCGCCCACAAGGGCGGCCTGCACGCCAGCGCCGTGGCTCGCAGCGCCGATCTCTACGAACACGTCGTGCCGAGCTCGGTGGGCAACGGGACCCGCGTGGTCGTCTCCGAGATGGCGGGGCGCTCGACGCTGGCGATGAAGGCGGCTGAGCTCGGCCTGGAGCTCGACGGCGAGGTGCTCGGACGCGTGCTGGACGAGCTGAAGCGGCTCGAGCACGAGGGCTACCACTTCGAGGTGGCCGATGGATCATTGGAGCTGCTGTTGCGCCGGGCCACGGGATGGACCGCGGATTTCTTCACCGTCGAGTCCTTCCGGATCATCACCGATCACGGGGAGCATGCCGAGGGGACCACCAGCGCCCCGTTCGGGGTGACCACCGAGGCCACGGTCAAGGTGCACGTGGGCGCCGAACGCATTGTCGCCACGGCCGAAGGGAACGGTCCGGTGAACGCACTCGACGCCGCGCTGCGGGCCGCCATCGGACCAAAGTTCCCGTCGCTCGCCTCCATCCACCTGACCGACTACCGGGTGCGCGTGCTCGATACGGGCAAGGGCACCGGCGCGGTCACTCGGGTCCTCGTCGACAGCACCGACGGCGAAGTCGTCTGGACCACCATCGGGGTATCCGAGAACATCATCGAGGCCAGCTGGCAGGCCCTCTACGACTCGGTCGTCTACGGGCTGCTGCACGGGACCTGATCGCGATGGTGGCGTCTCCCGTTGCCCCTCTTCGCTGGTGCGTGCGGTCGAGGCGCTAGCCTGCCGACCCATGACCCAGCCGACGTTTGTTCCCATCAGCGAGGCGGACCAGGTACGGCCGGCCCGCCATCTGCACGTGCCGGGGGCCTGGACCACCTCACGCCCGGCGGAGCTCGGGACGCCCACCGCGCCTCGTGGACGCTTCGTGGGTACCCCGGGGACCGACGCCGGCTTCGCCCTGCGCCTGGCCCATCGCTTCGCCCATGACCTGAAGCTGGCCGAAGGCGAGACGGAACACGATGTCCTCCTCGGCTGCGCCCTGATCGCGGCCCGCCGGGCCGCCCTGTTCGGGCGCGGGCCCAGCATCTACGACGTGCAGCTGGCCCTGGCGCTGTGGGGGTTCCTGGTCGACAGCCCTCCGGACGACCTCCTGGCCACCCGCCGGCGGGCGTTCTCCTCCGTCTCCCACGACTACGTGGCGCAACGGACCCTGGTGGACGCGCTGCCCGAGTCGAGCCTGCGGCTCACGCCGGCGGAGGCGCAGGCCAAACTGGCAGCCGGCGAGAATATGGTCGTGATCCCGGGCCCACCAGCCGTCACCGCCTGAGCGGGCGGCGGCGGTATGCGTCGTCCCGCGGTCGCGAAATGACCTCGGGGTGATCGAGCGCCTCGAAATCGACGCCAACCGGCTGACCTTCACCGCGCGCGCCGCGGGCCCCGAACGTGGCCGCGGTGTCATCCTCCTCCACGGCTTCCCGCAGACCTCCTGGTCCTGGCGGGGCCAGCTGAGTGAGCTCGGGGATGCGGGATATCGCGCCGTCGCCCCCGACCAGCGTGGCTACTCGCCCGGGGCCAGGCCCTCGACCGTGGCCGACTACCGCCTGGACCACTTGGTCGGCGACGTCCTGGCCCTGGCCGACGCGATGGGCATGGACACGTTCGACCTCGTCGGCCACGACTGGGGCGGCATGGTGTCGTGGGTGGCCGCGGCCCGGCATCCCGACCGGGTCCGCTCGCTCTCGGTCGTCTCGACACCCCATCCGTTCGCGCTGCGCGGCGCCCTCCTCGGCGGGGACCGGGCCCAGTTTGAACGGTCGGCCCAGATGGACGCGTTCCGCCGGCCCGAGGTGCCCGAGAGGCTGCTCCTCGGCGAGGACCGTTCGGGTTCGGGCCTGGAGGCACTCTGCACGGCGAGCGGTCTGGGCGTGGCCAACACCCGGCAGTATCTCGCCGTGCTCACACGCCCGGGGTCGTTGACCGCGGCGTTGAACTGGTACCGCGCCATGGACGGGGACGAGTTGACGGATCTCCCGCTGGTGACGGTCCCGACGCTCTACGTCTGGTCGACAGACGATGCCGCACTCGGCCGGCCCGCCGCGGAAGCGTCGGGCGCCTTCGTCACGGGCGGCTATCGCTTCGTCGTGCTCGAGGGCGTCAATCACTGGATTCCCGAGGCAGCCCCCAAGGAGCTGGCCCGGTTGCTCATCGAGCATCTGGCGACGACCTGACGCGCCACGTCGCGAACCCCCCCCATCACCTCTGCGAGAATGATCCGGTGAGCACCTTTGCCCTGACCGACGAGCAGCGACAGTTCCGCGACACCTTGCGCCAGTTCGCCGAGGAGCGGATAGCGCCCTACGCGGCCGAGGTCGACCGGGAGGCCGAGTTCCCCTGGAAGTCCTTCGCGGCCTGCTGCGAGCTGGAGCTGCCCTCGCTGGGCATCCCCGAGGCGTACGGCGGCGCGGGGGCGGACATGGTGATCCAGGCCATTGTCGCCGAGGAGCTGGCCCGGGTCTGTGCGTCCACCTCGCTGACCATCCTGATCTCCAAGCTCGGAATGTTGCCCGTCATGAACTGGGCCAGTGAGGAGCTGAAGCAGCAGTACCTGCCCAGGGTGGCCACCGGTGAGCTCCAAGCCAGCTACTGCCTCTCGGAAGCCGACGCCGGCAGCGATGTGGCGTCCATGCGCACCCGGGCGGTACGCGACGGGGACGACTACATCCTCACCGGTTCGAAGTACTGGATCACCAATGCCGGCATCTCCGACGTGTACATCGTCTTCGCCAAGACGGATCCCGAGGCGGGTGGGCGGGGGATCTCGTGCTTCCTCGTCGAGCGGGATTGGGGCATCACGATCGCGAAACACGAGGACAAGCTGGGCATGCGGGGGAGTCCGACCGGCGAAGTCGTCCTCGACGAGGTGCGGGTACCGGGGTCCCACCGCATTGGCGAGGAGGGCCAGGGCTTCACCATCGCCATGCATACGTTGGACCGCAGTCGCCCGACCATCGGGGCCCAGGCGGTCGGTATCGCCCAGGGCGCCATCGACTACGCCGCCTCCTACATGAAACAGCGTCACGCCTTCGGGGCTCCTATCGCCGATCTGCAGGGACTGCGCTTCATGCTGGCCGACATGGCCACGCGCAACGAGGCGGCCCGGGCCCTCGTCTACCGGGCCTGCGCCATGGTCGACCACGATCCCGGCGGTGAACTCACCCTGTTCGGGGCCATGGCCAAGGCTTTCGCGTCGGACACCTCCATGTCCGTCACCATCGACGCGGTGCAGCTGCTCGGGGGCTACGGCTACACGAAGGATTTCCCGGTCGAGCGGTTCCTGCGCGATGCCAAGGTCACCCAGATTTACGAGGGGACCAACCAGGTCCAGCGAGTGGTCATCGCCCGCGAGCTGTTGAAGAACGCCTGAGCCGGAGCGCCCGCGGGAAAGGTGATCCCGATGGGCTGCCCACGCCGCGGGTCCGGCGGAGTCCGGCCACGTGAAGAACCTCAGCCGAGGCTGCAAGGGTCGCCCCGGCCTCGCAGCCGGTTTGAGCAGGGTGGTAGGTTAGAACAGGTTCTATATCTGCCCCTTTGGGGCAACCGGCCCGGCGCCGGACAGGTTGGTGTCCATGCGCCCGTGGCGACCTGGCCACTGGCACGAGCGTCAAGCGGTTCTGATCAGGGAGCCGCCGAAACGGGGAGACCAAAGTGGAATCGACTGAGCACCTGACCTTCGCCCGCGAGGGTGCCACGGCCATCGTGACCATGAACCGGCCTGAGGCAAAGAACGCGCTCAGCCTTCCCATGCTGGTCGGCATGGCGGACGCGTGGGAGGAGATCGACAACAACGAGGACATCAGGTGCGCCATCCTCACCGGAGCGGGGGGCAACTTCTGTACCGGGATGGATCTGAAGTCGATGGGGAACTCGCCAGAGAACGAAAAGTACAAGGCGCGCCGGGAGGCCGACCCCGACCTCCACTGGAAGGCGCTGCTGCGCCACTACGACGTGAAGAAGCCCCTGATCGCCGCCGTCGAGGGATGGGCGGTCGCCGGAGGAACCGAAATCCTTCAGGCCACCGATATCCGGGTCGCCGGAGCGGGGGCGATCTTCGGCGTCTTCGAGGCCAAGCGGGGGCTCTTCCCGCTCGGTGGGTCCACGGTCCGGCTACGCAGGCAGATCCCCTACACCGTGGCCATGGACCTCCTCCTCACCGCCCGCGAGGTCCCGGCGGAGGAGGCGCTCCGCATCGGCCTCATCGGGTACGTCGTGCCCGATGGCACTGCCCTGGAAAAGGCCCTGGAGATCGCGGCGGTCATCGGTCAGAACGGGCCGTTGGCGGTCGAGGCCATCAAGCGAACCGTACGCGAGACCGAAGGCTTGTCCGAGGTCGACGGTCTGGCCCGGGAGCTCGAAATCGGCTGGCCGATCTTCTCGACGAAGGACGCCACCGAGGGACAGAAGGCATTCGCGGAGAAGAGACCCGCCCGCTTCACCGGCCAGTGAGTCAGCCGCCGCCCCCTCCGGGCAACGACTTTCCCGGAATCGACGGCTCCCCCCGCTCGACCGGGGACGAACCGCTCAATCGCCTGGCGGACGCCGTTCGGCGCATCACCGCCGCCGCGGTGGGACATCCGGTGCCGGACCTCGAGATCGCCGAAGCTGCCGATCAGCTGGTCCGGATCGCCGACGGGCTGGAGAAGAAGGCCCCCGCATCCAAGCGCCCGCGCTTCCAACCCGAAACCTCGGGACATCCCCAGGACTTCTTTCCGATGAGCCCGATGATCGGCTTCGCCAACCCGATCGCCCCGCCCGTCGAGGTCTGGTCGGTGCAGGGTGAGGGCGGCCGGCGGGAGATCCGGGGCCGGGTGACCTTCGGCTACGCCTATGAAGGGCCTCCCACCTGCGTCCACGGCGGAGTCATCGCCGCCCTCTTCGATGAGGTGATGGGCGCGGCCAACATCATCACCGAGAACCCCGGGATGACCGGTACTCTCACCGTGCGCTACCGCCGGCCCACCCCTCTCCTCGCTCCGCTGGACATCGTCGCCCGATTCAATGGGACGGAACGGCGCAAGGTCTTCACCTGGGCCGGCATCTACCACGACGGCGCGCTGACGGCCGAGGCCGAGGGCATCTTCGTGAAGATGGATCCGGACCGGCTGCTCGACATCGCGAGCACCAATGCCCGGGCTTCCGACGAACAGGTGATCGATGACGACTTCGCTCAACTCATCGCGAAGAACGCAGGCTCCTGACCGAGGCCGGGCTCAACAACCGAGGCTCAACAACCGAGGCTCAACAACCGAGGCTCGACAACCGAGGCTCAACAACCGAGGCCGGGCTCAACAACCGATGCTGCCGTCAACAAGCTCGCGAATGAGGTCGGCGTGCCCGTTGTGCCGGGCGTACTCCTCAATCATGTGGTTGTAGATCCACCGCAGGGAGCACGGCTCACCGAAACGGAGACCGGTGTGATCGAGTGAGTACCCGGCCGCCGAAGCCCGACTGGCCGCGCACTCGGCCTGCCACGCCGCGAGGTCGGCGCGCCAGTCCGCGTCGTCGAGCGGGACGAGTTCGCTGTCCTCGATGGCCGGGTCGAACCAGATGGAAGGTGCATCGGGTTCGCGCAGGAGCACCCGCCGGAACCAGCCGCGCTCGACCTCGGCCATGTGGCGCACCAGACCGTGGAGCGACAGCTTCGAGGTAGGGACGGGCCGGCTCTTGAGTCCGGCTTCGTCCACCCCTTCGCACTTGAGAAGCAAGGTCGTGCGGTGGAAATCCAGCCAACCTTCCAGCATTTCCCGCTCACCGAGAATGAAGGGCGGCTCCTGCCGGCGGGGATCATCGATGTCGTCGACCATGTGGGAACCTCCACGTCGCGGGCAGGGTCAGCCGTGCGAGTCTGGCACGCCAGGCCCGGCGGCCCGAGTTCGCCCGACTCGGGGCCGCTGACTCCGACTGCCGTATCGGGGTCGTCACGGAGTGGATCGGCACTCCCTCCAACATGTCGCCTCCTGAGCATGACGTGGCGTGGTGGTCGTTGCCGGCGCTAACCGGGCTTCCGCTCGCTCACCAGGACTACCCCGCATCCGGCGGGCTCTCACGTAGCGACCGCCTCCCGCGACCGACGGCCGCGACCGCCTCCTGCGCCCTGCTCGCCGCGCCCGGCGCAGCGCGACCGCCTCAGTGCGAGCGCAGATCCCTGGCCCGGTCGATCTGTCGTAGCCGGGACTGGGCCGTGAGCCACTGGTTGGATTTATCCACCTGGCTCGTGTGGGGCCTGTGCTGCAGGCCCGCCGGACTGTCGGTGAGCGCTCCACACCGGCGGCACACCGACATCCGCCCGTTCGTCTCGGGAGCATGGTGTGCATCGAGCTGCGCACCGACCTGTGATAACTCGGCTGAGATCATGATCCTCCGATCCATCGGCGGGCCCGGTACGGGCTTACGCCAAGCCGGAAGGACGCCAACAGGCCCGAGGTGAGCGGGATGGTCCTTCACCCAATCCTACGTCACCAGAGGTCCCCGTGCGGATCAGCGTGATGCGGCGCGCTCAGAGCGCGCGCTGGACGCCCTCCCAGTAGGGGTCCCGCAGTTTGCGCTTGTAGAGCTTCCCGTTGGGGTCGCGTGGCATCTCGGTGGTGAAGTCGATCGACTTCGGCGTCTTGAACCTGGCCAGCTTGTCGGCGCAGAACGCGAGAATCTCTGCCGCCAGCGCGTCATTGCCCTCGACCCCTTCGGCCGGCTCGATCACCGCCTTGACCTCTTCGCCCCAGTCCTCGTGAGGGATCCCGAAGACCGCTGCGTCACCCACCTTGGGGTGGGACAGCAGGACATTCTCGATCTCGGCCGGGTAGATGTTGGCGCCCCCGGAAATGATCATGTCGATCTTGCGGTCCCGGAGGAAGAGGTAGCCGTCCTCGTCGATCACGCCGACATCGCCGACGGTGAAGAAGTTGCCGATGCGGTTCTTCCTCGTCTTTTCCTTGTCGCCGTGGTATTCGAATTGAGCCGTCGCCGTCGCCATGTAGACGGTGCCGATCACGTTGGGCTCGTCGACACGGTTCCCGGCGTCGTCGAATATGGCGATCTCCGAAATCGGCCAAGCCCGGCCGACCGTCCCGGGTTTGCGCAACCACTCCTCCGCGGTGACCAGCGTGCCGCCGCCCTCGCTGGCGGCGTAGTACTCGTCGACCGCGTTTCCCCACCAGGCGATCATTTTGTGCTTGACGTCGATCGGGCAGGGAGCGGCGGCGTGGATCATGTGGCGCAGGGAGGACACGTCGTATTTCTCGCGCACCGCGTCGGGTAGCGACAGCAGCCGGTGGAACTGGGTCGGCACCATGTGAGAGGTGGTGACGCGGTACTGGGCGATGAGCCGGAGCATCTCCTCGGGGGTCCACTTGTCCATGAGGACGACCGTGTGCCCAAAGTGCATCGACGCGCTGCCGAAGCGCAGAACGGCGGTGTGATAGAGCGGTGAGCCGATGATGTGAACGTTGTCGTCGTGGGGCTGCACCGAGAAGAGGTAAAGGATGCCGCCCAACCCCGTCGCGGCCGCTTCAGGGGTGACCCCGGGGAGCTTGCGAAATATGCCCTTGGGGTTCCCGGTGGTTCCCGACGTGTAGTTCATCACGTCGCCCAGCGTCCGGTCCTCGGGCAGGGTGGTCGGCTGCGCGTCCCGGGTCTCGCGGTACGACGAGAAACCCTCCACGGCCCCAACGGCGATGCGGGCCGTCGCCGGGAGGCCCACCTCGTCGGCGGCCGCGATCGAGGCGTCGGCGAAGCGCTCGTGGGCCACGAACACCTTGGCGCCCGAGTCCTTCAGGATGTAGGCGATCTCGGGAGCGACCAGGTGGTGGTTGATCGGCACCAGGTACCAACCGGCCTGCAGCGCGGCGAGGTAGATCTCGATCATTTCGGCACAGTTGGGCAGCACGGTGGCGACCACGTCGCCCGGCGCGAGCCCTTGCGCCCGTAGGGCGTGGACGAGTTGGTTGGCGTGGCCGAGCAACTCACCCGCCCGCACCTCGGCGCCGTCGGGCGTGACCAGGGCCAGGTAGTCGGGATCCTCTTGGGCCAGGGCCCAAAAACCCAGATCACCCATCTACGCGTTCCCCCTTCGTCGGATTGGCCGGTTTCGGTCGGCCGGCTCGAACACCAGCGTCCGAGCGCAAGCTAGAGCAATGTTCCGCGCGACGGCAACTACGCGGGCGCCGGAGCAGCGGCAACCCACCGCAAGGCACGCGAAACGCGCTAAAGGGGATGCTGCTCCGCCAGGAGGGCGCCGTCGGCCTCCTGCGGCGGGCCGTGCAGGCGTGACCACTCCTGCCAGCGCCGGCGTGTCCGGAGGAGGACCGCCGCTCCTCCCACCACCAACAGCACCCCCGCGATCTGCACGAGGATCGAACCGAGGCGACCGTCCTCACCGAGCCACAGGTGCTCGTCGAGCGCCCGCTCAATACCCCAGAGTGCCATGGCGGTGCCGATCACGGTGCCGGTGGGATACCCCGAGCGGAGAGACCCGTCGGGCCAGTGGTCGAGTCGACGTTCGATGAAGATCAGGATGAGGAACACGCTGAAGTCCTCCAGCGCCTGGAAGATCGGGACCGGCAGCCGGCGGCCGGCCTGTCCGGCGTAGTACATGCCGAACCACTGGTGCGTCGGATGCCCTCCGCCGGCCACCATGAGCTGAGGTCCGAGCAACCGGCCCATGGCCCATGAGGCCAGGAGCACGGGGGCGACGATGTCCAGGGCGCGACCGATGGGCAATTCCGGACATCGCCGGTGCGTGAGAACGATGCCGGTGGGCACCGCGAAGAGAAGCCCCCCGAACGAGGAGAGCCCGCCGTGCCAGATGGCCAGCACCTGCTCCGGGCTGTGGGTGTAGTAGCTCAAGTTGGACAGCACATGCAGCGCACGGGCCCCGACCACGGCGGAGAGGATGATCCACAAGAACACCCCGACGAACCAGTCGGTGCGGTAGCCGTACCGCTTGAGCCGCCGCTCGAAGTAGGTGAACCCGAACCAGAAGGTGAGGGCCAGGCCGAGGCCGTAGGTGTGGACCTGGAGCGGCCCAATGTGGAAGACGACGGGTATCGGTCTCATGGCAGGCCCGTCGCCAGGTTACGACAGACGACGTGAGCGCTGGGCGCGCCCGGCCTCAGGGACGGCCGGCGCCGACGAAGCCACCGCCAAGACGGAGGCCGGTCAGGTGCACGGACTCCCCGGTTTCGGGTGCCTCGATCATGGTGCCGGGACTGACGTACATGGCAACGTGCTCTGACCCACCGGGGCCGTAGAAGAGGAGGTCACCCGGCTCCAGGTCGCTGAGCGGCACCGGCGTGGAGTCACTCATCTGGGCGCCCGAATAGTGGGGGAGACCGACACCCACCTGTCCCCAGGACCACGCCGTGAGTCCCGAGCAGTCGAATCCCGGGTCAGCCGAACCCCGGGGGGACTCGGCTCCCCACACATAGGGGACCCCCTGCTGGCTCTCGGCGGCCTGCACCGCGCCGAGGCCGCCCGAGGCGGTCGGGGGCGGGGCGGCGGTGTTGAATCCGGGGGTAAGGGACGCAGCGGCGGTCGCTGCGGCTATCCGGGTTTGTGCGGCCTGCGCCTCCGCCTGTAGCTGCTGCTGCTGTGCCTGCTGGACCAAGGTGGCGATCTCACCGTTCTCCTGGGCCAGCGCTTGCTTCTGGGCCTGGATCTCGTCGTTGTTCTGCTGCACCGCGTTCTGCTCGGTTTGGACGGCCTGCTCAGCCTGTCCCTGCTGCTCCTGCAGCTGCGCCTGCTGGGCGTTCAAGGTGTTCTCGGCCGTGTGCAGATTGTCCATGGCCAGGTTGATGTCGCCTTCGGCAATTTGGTTGTACTCCGTCGCCGCCCCGATCGTTTGCTGATTGCCGCTGAAGATCGGGTTGTCGCTGGAGGCCGAATCGTCGGAGACGTAGTTGGCGATCGCCGCCTTCGTCAGGGTGTTCCGGTCGTGGTCCACCTGCGCTTGATCGTCGGCGATGGTGGCCTTGGTGGAGGCGATGCTGGAGTCGATCGACTGCAGTCGCGCATTGGCCGCGTCGTACTGCTGGCCGAGTGCGGACATCTCGTTCTGGGCGGCGTTCAACTTCGCCTCAATGGCGGCGGCGGTCGCTCGCGCGCTGGCGACCGAGTCGCCGGAGGCAGGGCGCGTGGCAAGAACCGCAGTGCCAGCAAGCACTGCGACCAGGGTCATAACGGGCACCATCACCCGCCGGGGCACCCGAGCGCTCCGAGCTGACCGGGGCGTGGAGTGGCGCAAGGGCCGCTCTACGTCAGTCACGATGGCGCATAGGTTTAGTTCCGGTGGCGGCAAGTTTCAAGCCGAACGCATGTTGGGTGGTCGTTCGTGTTCCTACTACTGGTAGGAATACCCTGGTCACAGCCTTGTGCCGTCGCTTTGAAGAATTACCGGGTGGTCACCCCGGAAGAGGGCAGGGGTAGCCCCGGCAGGGGCGGGAATCGCGTTTGTTACCATGGGGCATGTCAGCTCGTTCGCGTGATCTTCCTCGCCGGTCCTGTCTTTCCACCCCGGGATCGAACGAAAAATTCCTGGCCAAGGCACCCGCCGTTGCGGCGGACATGACCTTCCTCGACCTGGAGGATGCGGTTGCTCCATTGGAGAAGGAGAGCGCGCGTCCCAAGGTGGTCGACGCCATCAAGAACCTGCCCTGGGACGATCGCGTCCTGTGCGTGCGGGTCAACGCGTGGGACACCGAGTGGACCTATGGCGATGTCATCGAAGTGGTCGGGAACGCAGGAGAGCGGCTGGACGAGATCATGTTGCCCAAGGTGCAGTCGGCATCCGAGGTGGTTGCCCTGGACCTGTTGCTCACCCAGGTGGAGAAGAAGTCGGGCCTGCCGATCGGCCACATCGGGATTGAGGCGCAGATCGAAACGGCCCGGGGCCTCATCAACGTCGACGAGATCTGCGCGGCCTCGCCGCGATTGGAGGCGATCATCTTCGGACCGGCCGATTTTGCCGCCAGCATCGAAATGCCGGTGCTCACCGGCGGCATCGAGATCCCCGAGTACCCCGGCGACCATTTCCACTACGTGTTCAGCCGCATCCTCATGGCCGGCCGCGCCAACGGGCTGCAGGTGATCGACGGCCCCTTCCTCAAGGTGCGCGAGCTCGACGCGCTGCGGCAATATTCCCTGCGTTCCCGCATGCTGGGCTACGACGGGAAATGGGCACTCACGCCGGACCAGGCGGGAGTGCTCAACGAGGTCTACTCGCCGACCCAGGAGCAGTTCGACCGGGCCTTCGACATCCTCGACGCCTATCAGCAGGCCACCGAGGGCGATCGGAAGGGAGCGGTCATGTTCGGCGACGAGATGATCGACGAGGCCAGCCGCAAAATGGCCATCAAGTTCGTGAGCCGCGGTGAGCGGGCCGGACTGACCCGGAGCCCCGGCTGACCCTCATCCGATGAGACGGCGGGCGATCACCTTGAGGGCCAACGTCTCGTCGGCGCCCTCGAAAATGGACAGCACCCGGGCATCGACGAAGTAGCGGCTCACCGGGAACTCTTCCGCGTAGCCCATGCCCCCGTGGATCTGCATGGCCTCGCGGGTGACCCACTCAGCCGCCCGGCACACGTACGCCTTGAGCATCGAAGCCTCCAGCGTGCCCTCCCCCTGGGCCATCAGCCGCGCCACGTGGTACGACGACTGCCGGGTGGCCGCAATGATCACCGCCATCCGGCCCAGCTTGGCCCGGGTGAGCTGATAGTCGCCGATCGGCGACCCGAACACCGTGCGATTGGCGGCGTAGGAGGAGGCGGCTTCGTAGGCGGCCTGCATGATCCCGAGCGCGCGGGCCGCCGTCTGCAGTCGACCGTTCTCGAAACCCTGCATCTGGAGATAGAAGCCCTTCCCCAGGCCGCCCGACCCCCCGACCAGGTTGGCGTCGGGGACGAACCAGTCCTCGAAGGACAGCTCGTAGGAGTGCATGCCCCGGTATCCGATTGTGTCGATGGGCCGCCCTTCGAGCCGGCCGGCTCCGCTGCCGGCGGGTCGATCCCCGGGGTCCTGCGCGAACACGAAGCCGTGGCCGTCGCCGCGGGGCTTCTCCACTGTGAACAGGGAGAGCCCGCGATGGGACAGGGAACGGTCCGGATCGGTGCGGGCCAGCAGCATGAGCACGTCGGCCCGGGCCGCAAAGGTGCACCAGGTCTTGACCCCGTTGATGAGCCACCCCCCGTCGGTCGGGGTGGCCGAGGTGACGATGCCGGCGACATCCGAACCGAAGTCGGGCTCGGTGACCGCGACAGCCGCCAGCACTTCCGCTGAGGCCAGCTTGGGCAGCCACTGCTTCTTCTGCTCCTCGGTGCCGCCGTAGACCAGGGCCCGGGTGAGAATCTCGGGCCGGGTGATCAGGGAGCCGCCGATGCCGAGCGATCCCCAGCTCAATTCCTCGGTGGCGACGACCATGCCCATGTAGTCGCTCTCCCCGCCGGTGGCGAAGCCGTCATAGGCCTCGGGGACGGACAGCCCGAAGCCACCCAGTTCGGCCAGGCCGGTGATGATCTCCTCGGGGATGTCGCCGTTGGTGCGGTGGACGTGCTCGGCGTGGGGGCGCACCTTCTCCTCGGCGAAACGGTGGAACGTCTCGCGGACGAGCTCGAAGTCACTCCCCAGGTGGCGCGGGCCCTCGACCCCCGCCAGGGCCGCCAGGGCGACCGGATCCCGGCGGGCGGCCAAGAAGTCGGCGGCGGGGGCGCTCCATCCGGCCTCCACGCCCCAGTCCGCTTCCCGGCCCGCCACCCGACCGATCAGATCGGCCACGACGTCGGCCACGAACGCAGTGGCCAGGAGCTCCTCGGTGTCACCGAGGGCGCCGTAGGTGAGGCTGGCGCGTGCGGTGGCAACTGCGGCGGCCGCGTGGGCCACGTCGTAGGCGACGACTTGATTGGCGTCCACGCCGCCGTTGGCGCGGATGGCCGCGCAACTCGAATCGACCAGATGTTGTGCCAGTTCGACGGCGTCAGCCGCGGCGGCCAGGCCGGGGGATGTGGACTGCGTCATGGGCCCGACCCTACTGGCTACGTTCGGGGCGCCCATCTGGGGAACGGCGCCCGATGACCGTCACCAGCGGGGGCAGCACCACCGGATCGTCGCCCGGGTCCACCCCCGTCAACGACTCGAGATAACGCGCCACCGCGCCCGGACCGACGCCTGCCGGTGCCTCGGCCCAGGCGTCGATGACCTCGAGCCCGGCATCGCGGACCAGCGCAGGGAGGATCGCCCCGACGTCGGGGTGGCGGGCATCGGGCATCGACATCGGGTGGCCGTCGATACGGCCGGCCGAGGTGATCGGTTCCTGGGCCACGACCCAGGAACCCGGCTTGACCACGGCGGCCATGCGTCGCACCACGACGGCGGGGTCAAGGACATGGAGCAACAGGAAGCGGCAGAACGCCAGGTCGACCTTTTCGGGGAGGATCAGGTCCTCTCCGGCCTGGGTCAGGGCGATGACCTGGGTGTGGGCGGCCGCACTGTGGGCGACCTCGTCACGCGAGCGCGGATCGCTGTCCACGGCGTAGACGCGCCCGTCGCGCCCGACCATTTCGGCCAGTGCCACCGAGACGTCGCCCCCTCCGGCGCCGACGTCGAGACAGCGCCAGCCCGGTCCCAGGCCGAGACGGTTCAATGCGGTCACCAGCGGCCGGCGATAGACGTCGTCGCGCAAACCCGTCAGCTCGCTCACGGCAGAGGCCCGTCCGGCTCGTGCGTTCATGGCTCTGCACTCTACGGCCGGCGCCGCACCGGCATCCCGCCGACAGGGTCGACACGTGCACACGGTGCACACGGCGGGGAGATCCGGGCGCCGCCGTGTCCCTGTATGCCGGGAGGATCCGGCGCCAGTCGTGGGCTGACCCGTGCGACCGATAACCTGCTTCCCGTGAAGGTGACCATGTTGCTCTGCGATGCCGCCCAGGTGTCGGACGGAAAGCTCTACATCCTCGGGGGAGGGTGGAGCATGACCGGCCCCGATCCGGTCCCCTCCGCGGTCGCCCTGAAGATCGATGTCGACTGGCACGAAGCCGAGACGTCACACCACTGGGAGCTCTTCCTCGAGGACGCCGACGGTCGGCCCGTGTTCATGGAGACACCGGACGGCACGCAGCCCGTCGAGGTCCGGGGCGAGTTCACCGTCAGCCAACCCCCCGAGATCCCCGAGGGCTCGCCGATCGATGTCGCGCTGGCGGTGAACCTGGGCCCGATCCCCCTCGCCCCCGCCACCCGGTTCGCCTGGCGCCTGACCATCGACGGCGACTCGCTTCCCGGGGCATCGCTGGGGTTCACGACGCGGCCTCGCCAGGCGTCGTCGGAATAACGCGCACCGCCGGCCGAATTTTGCGAGCGACGCAGCCATGACGATTTACGACCGCCCGTTCGGGCGGTACCTCGAGGATTTCGTGCCCGGTGATATCTATCGGCACTGGCCCGGTAAGACGGTGACCGAGGCCGACGACCACCTCTTCTGCATGATCACCATGAACCATCACCCGCTGCACACCAATGCGTGGTTCGCCGAGCACGAGACGGTGCAGGGCAAGAACGTCGTCGTGGGCAACCTCGTCTACTCCCTCGCCCTCGGCATGAGCGTGCCCGACGTGAGCGGATCGTGCATCGCCAACCTGGAGGTCGAATCCCTCCTCCACCGCTCGCCGACCTTTCACGGCGACACGATCTATGCCGAGACACGGGTGCTCGACGCCACGCCCTCGAAGTCCAAGGACGACCGGGGCATCGTGACCGTCGAGACCAAGGCGTTCAATCAAAGGGGCGAGGAGGTCTGCTACTTCCGGCGCAAGCTCATGGTGTGGAAGCGGGCCTACGCACCGGCGCGCCGGCGCCCCTACGCCGACGACGCCTGGGACTGAGTCGCCGTCGGCGGCCAGGGTCCGGCGTTTCCAGGGTCGTGTGCTGGACTGGGGTGCCGCCCACCGGCGCGACCTTCCGTGGCGCGCCACGCGCGACCCGTGGCGGGTGCTGGTCAGCGAGGTGATGTTGCAGCAGACCCAGGTGGACCGGGTCATCGGCTACTACACGGTGTTTCTCGATGCGTTCCCCCGTGTCATCGACTGCGCCCGGGCCCGGCCCGGCGACGTGGTGCGACTCTGGTCGGGTCTGGGGTACAACCGCCGGGCGCTCAATCTGCATCGGGCCGCGTCGGCCATCGCAGACGAGCACGGCGGCGCGGTTCCCGCCGACGAGAGCTCCCTGCGAGCCCTGCCCGGCATCGGCGCCTACACGGCGCGGGCGGTGCTCTCGTTCGCGTTCGAGGCTGATGTGGCGACCGTCGACACCAACGTGGTCCGCGTCCTGTCGCGGGGTGTGGCGGGAGCAGGTTTGACGCTGCACCAGGCCCAGTCCCTGGCCGATCGCCTGTTGCCGGCCGGGCGCTCGTGGGAGTTCAACCAGTCCATGTTCGACCTCGGGGCCACGGTCTGCACGGCGGCCGCCCCGGCGTGTGGTCTCTGCCCCCTGCGCCACCAGTGCCGATGGAAGCGGGAAGGGCTGTCCGCACCTGACCCGTGGCGAGCCAGCCCCTCGGTGCGCCCCCAGGCACCATTCGTCGGATCGGACCGCCAAGGTCGGGGCCGCCTCGTCCAGGCCTTGCGCCAGGGTGCGGTGTCCGAGGAGATGCTGGCCTCTGCCTGCGGGTGGCCCGACGACGTGCCCCGGGCCGAGCGGATCACGGTGTCGCTGGTGGCCGAGGGGTTTGCCGAGTGGGCCGACGGCCAGCCGGCGATGCTGCGACTGCGATGAGGCGCGGGGTGCCTTCGCCGCGGTCGCTACGGAGCGAGGAACTCCACAATGTGGCGGTTCACCACGTCTGGTTGCTCGACGTTCATGAAGTGGCCGGCCTCGTCGATCACCACCATCTGCGATCCCTCGGCCATGAAGTCGAGGGGGTTGCCGATGGAGCCGAGCAGCATGCACCCGTCGTTGCGACCGTGCAGGTACAGCGTCGGCTTGGGCGTGGGGGCCAAGGCGGCGTTCTGCTCGTCGGCCAGCTCGGGATCTTGGAGTGCGGGGTCGTAGACGGCCCGGTAGTAGCCGATGGCAGCGGCAATGTGCTCGGGGTCGCCGATGGACTCCTTGACGCGGGCGAGGTCGAAGCTCGCCTCGTATCCCGGTGACCAGTCGGCCCAGAGGCCGTCGATGAAGGCGTAGTCGTCGAGGGGCAGCGCGATCTCAGCCATGGGGGAGAGGAAGAAGAACATGTACCAGCTCCGCTGCAGCTGGGCATAGGTGAAGAGCGACATGCCGATGGAGGCGGTGGGCGGGACGGCCGCAGTGACGGCACGCCGCCAGCGGTCCGGCTGGTGGGCCACGGCGGCGTAGGCGGTCAGCGCGCCCCAGTCGTGGCCGATGATGACGGCATCGTCGGTGCCCCCGAGTGCCGCGTGGAGCGAATTGGCGTCACGGGCCAGGGCGCCGATCTGGTAACGGCCGTCGGATGGGATCGCGGTGGGGGCGTAGCCCCGCAGGAACGGCGCGACGGCATGGAACCCGGCCGCCGCCAGTTCCGGGAGCAGGAACCGCCACGTGTAGGCGGTGTCGGGAAAGCCATGGAGGCATAGGGCGAGCGGCCCTTCGGCCGGTCCCGACTCGAAGTACGAGAACTGCACCCCGTTGGCCGTCACGACCCGTTGTTCCATAGCGACTTAACGTACCGCCCCTGGCACGGGTATCGTCGGAGCGGTGAACGTGACGTTCTATGGCGTCCGGGGGTCTTGTCCGTGTTCGGGGGATCGCTACCGGCGATACGGGGGGAACACCTCATGCCTCGTGATCGACATCGAGGGGGACGAGCCCCTCATCGTCGACATGGGCACGGGGGCGCGCGCCTTGGGCGATGTGCTGCTCAAGGAGGCGAGGGCCGTCGGGGCCCCTCTGCGTGCGACGGCCCTCTTGACCCATCTCCATTTCGACCACATTCTCGGCCTGCCCTTCTTCGGCCCCCTTCACGACCCCGGGGCCCGGCTGACCCTGCACGGGCCCGCCCAGCCCAAAGGGAGCTTGAAGGATGCGCTGCACGCCGCAGTGGAGCCCCCCGTCTTCCCCATCCACATGGACGAGTTCCGGGGCGAGCTGATCACGATCGACACCTGGGACGAGGACTTCTCCATCGGCTCCGCCAAGGTGATGGCGCGATCGATTCCCCATAGCGGCAACACGCTCGGCTATCGCATCGAGGCCGAGGGCCGGTCCATGGCCTACCTGCCGGACCACCAGGCGCCGCTCGACCGTCGCACCATTTCCGACGCCGTCCTCGAACTGTGCCACGACGTCGACCTTCTGATGCACGACGGCCAGTACACCGAGGACGAGTTCTCCACCAAGGCGGACTGGGGCCACTCGACCGCTGCCTTCGCCGTCCATGTGGCGGCGGAGGCCCACGCCAAGAAGCTCCTGTTGACCCATCACGACCCCTCGCACAACGACCGTGAACTGGATCGCATCTTGACCCAGGCGAGGCGCCTTCCCGAGGCCGAGGGCATCGAAGACGTGTCGTCGGCGCACGAGGGCCAGTCCGTCGACCTCGGCCGGGTGTAGATGTCGGGTTTCGATCAAGCCCGGTTCCGCGAGGTCCTCGGCCACTTCGCCACCGGGATCACCATTGTGACGGCGACCGACGAGGGGGAGCCGGTCGGCTTCTCCTGCCAGTCCTTTGCCGCTCTCTCGCTGGATCCACCCATGGTGATCCTGGCGCCGGCGAAGAGCTCCACCAGCTGGCCGCGGATCGCGCGGGCCGGATCCTTCTGCGTCAACATCCTGGGGGAGCACCAGGAGGCCGTGTGCCGTGCCTTCGCCGTGTCGGGCGGCAACAAATTCGACGGGGTCGACTGGACACCCGGCGTGACCGGCTCCCCCCTGATCGACGGGTCCCTGGCCACCGTGGAGTGCACCCTGGGGGCGATTTACGAAGGGGGCGACCACGAGCTCGTGACGGGCCACGTGGTGGACATGGAGATCGGGAAGGGGTTGCCCCTGATCTTCTACCGTTCAGGCTTCGGGCGATTCGAGGCCTGAACGGCCCCACTGCTACCGTTCCGCCGATGCCCGAACTGATCGCGTCCTCGACCATCGATGATGTGGTGCTCGTCCGTCCCGATGTCCACGGTGACGAAAGAGGGCGTTTCGTCGAGACGTACCGCCGCAGCTGGTTCCCCCTCGGGCGGGAGATGGTGCAGGGCAACCGGTCCGAGAAGCAGGCGGGCGCCGTGGTGGGACTGCACTACCACCTGCACCAGGCCGACTACTGGTATCTCCTGCGCGGCCGGGCTCGAGTCGTGCTGCACGACCTCCGCCAGGGCTCTCCGACCGACGGTGCCACCGAGCTCATCGATCTCGATGGGGACGTCGACCAGGGGTTGTTCATCCCCCCCGGCGTCGCCCACGGTTTCGCCGCATTGACCGACCTTCTTTTGTGGTACCTGGTCGACAGCTACTACAACGACTCCGACGAGCTCGGCTTAGCCTGGGACGATCCCGTGGTGGCCGCCGACTGGGGGTTGACCGACCCCATTCTCTCCACGCGGGACAAGGGCAACCCCCGTCGGGACGAGATCGCCGAGGGGATCCGTCCACGTATGGTCATGCGCACGTAAGTCCGTCCTCGTCGAGTGTTGGGGAGGCCACCACCCCGGCGGGGAGCGCCATGGACGCCCCGACCCAGTTGAGCGGCCCGTGATCCGCGGCGGGCCCGACCTGGCACGGTCGGGCCCACGGAGTCGCAACCGCCGTGACGACAGCTGCGCGCCGGAGGGGCACTTCGTCGATCGGACGCTCACGGATCCGCGCCACGGGCAGCTGACGGAATCCGTGGGCCGGTCGCGGTTTCATGCGGCCACCGCGTCCTGTTGAATAGGAGGCAATGCTCATCGGTGGGATCGTGATAGCAGTGGTGGTGACGGTGTGTGCGATCGCACTCCTCACCCGGCGGGTGGCGCACGACGACGTGCACTCGGTCGAGTGGTACCACCGCTCACTCCACACCCTGGAGAGCATCAACGCCCACCCCGTGATCTCCGGGGGTGATGAGAGCTCCGGCCCGGGCGCGAAGTCCGCGTTTCCGGAGCGTGCGGTAGGTGTGGCGAGCTCGTCGACCGGCCGCGCCGCGGGCCTGCGGGGGTCGGTGCCCCCTGTGCCGGTACCCCCGCTGGCGGACCGGGACGCTCCGATGAGGTTCGACGATGCGGCGCAGCACCTCTCGCCGCCGGCACCGCCCAGACCGGTGCGTCGGGACAAGGCGATGACCTCCATCAACCACCGTCCCCGCCGGCTGGCCGCGCCGGCCACGGCCGTGGCGGTCGTTCTGGTGCTGGTCGTCGTGCTGCTGTTGACCGGTTCGCACTCGGTGCCACCCGCCGGCACCCATTCGTCCGACAAGAGCAGCGGGCACAACAGCTCGACCGTGCCGAAGCCCTCGAAGAAAAAGGCGACGACGACCACGTCCACCCCGCCCCCACCGCCGGTCTCGTCACCGCAGGCGGCCACCACCCAGTCGGCGACGTATGACGTCGCGGACACCACCTTCACCGTGACCCTCACTGCGACGTCGGGAGCCTGCTGGGTGGACGCCACCAGTTCCGCCACGGGCTCGACCCTCTTCTCCGGCACCCTGGCCGCGGGGGTTCAACACTCCTTCAGCGCCACCGGGCCGGTCACCCTCATTGTGGGCGCGCCCACCGTTCTCCACGCCACGGTCGACGGGGATGCCGTCGTCCTTCCTCCGGGCTTTCAGACTCCGTTCACCATGTCCTTCGTCACGACCGCCACGGCGTCGGGCTGAGCAGTCAGCAGTCCCGGCCCGACCATGTCCTCGTGCCGTCGGCCCACTACGTCGAGGGCAGCATGCCCATGGCATCGAGCAGGAACGCGTAGACCAACGCCTCCTCCTTCCAGGCGTCGTAGCGCCCCGATGGGCCGCCATGCCCGGCGCCCATTTCGGTGCGCAGCAAGACCCTGGTCGAGGGCGAGCGGGCGCGAATTTTGGCCACCCACTTCGCCGGCTCCCAATAGCTGACCCGAGGATCGTTGAGCCCGGCGGTGACCAGGATGCTCGGGTAGGTGCGAATCGACTCGTCCGGATTGCGGGCCGTGACGTTGTCGTAGGGAGAGTAGGAGAACATCCGCTCGTAGGCCGCCTCGTCGGCCAGGGGGTTGCCCCATTCCTCCCATTCGCCGACGGTGAGGGGAAGGTCGGCGTCGAGCATGGTGGTGAGCACATCGACAAAGGGGACCTGCGCCACCAGCGCGGTAAAGAGCTCGGGGGCCTCGTTCGCGACGGCGCCGATCAAGAGCCCTCCGGCCGACCCGCCCCGACCGGCCAGGGCATCGGGTCGGGCGATCCCCTCGGTCACCAGGTGGCGGGCGCAGGCGATGAAGTCACTGAACGTGTTGGCCTTCTTCTCCATGCGCCCGTTCTCGTACCAGGCCCGGCCCATCTCGCCCCCACCGCGCACGTGCGCCACGGCATAGACCATGCCGCGGTCGAGCAGCGAGAGCCGGTGCGGGGAGAACGACGGGTCTATGGAGTGCTCGTAGGCGCCGTACCCGTAGAGGAGGCAGGGGGCGGGCAGGGCGAGTCCCTTCTTGTGCACGAGCGAGATGGGCACCCTGGTGCCGTCTGGCGCCTCGGCCCAGACCCGAGTGGTGGAGTAGCGGCCCGGATCGAAGTCACCCAGGACCGGCTCCTGTTTGAGCAGGGTCTCCTGCCGCGTGTCGAGGTTTATCTGCACCACCGAGGACGGGGTGACCATGGACGTGCGGCCGAATCTGAGGGAGGTCAGCTCCGGCTCGGGATTTGTGCCCAGCCACGTCGACGACGGGCTCTCGGTTGACGGCACCAGCCAGCTCGCGGCGAGCAGATCGACCGCCCACGGATCGGGTCCGGCCGCCAGCGGAAGCACCCGGACCCACGTCTCGGCGTCGGCCCGCTCGCTGAGAACGAGGACGTCGGAGAACGCATCGACGTCCTCGACGCGCACGCCGGGACGGTGGGGGACGATCTCCCGCCACTCGCGTGTCGTACCCAGATCCTGGTCCGGCGCGGCGATGATCCGGAAGTCCAGTGCGTCCTCGTTGGTGAGCACGACGAACCACCCCGGCCCGCCCGCGCCGGTGGGGGTCAGGTGGTCGACCGCGTACTCCCGACCCTCCCGTCGCGGGAGCACCACGCGGGGCGCCGAGGTCGGATCGTCGGCCGGTATGGCCAGCCATTCGGTGGTGTTGGTGCTGTGCAGGGCGATCAGCACGAAGGCCCCGTCCCTGGTGCGCCCGGTGCCCAGCGAGAACCGCCGGTCATCCTCTTCGAAGACCAGGACATCACGGGCGGGGTCGGTCCCGAGTTCGTGGCGCCACAACTGGTACGGGCGCATGGCTTCATCGAGCCGGACGTAGAAGACGGTGGTGGACCCGCTCGCCCACGCCAATCCGTACCCCGTGTCGGGCACCATCTCGGGGGCGCGGTCCGACGGTGCCCCCCCGTCGAGTGATCGGAAACGGAGCTCGTAGCGCTCGTCCCCCGCCGTATCGGTCCCGTAGGCCAGCATCGTGTGGTCCGGGCTGACCACGGCGGTCCCCACCGCGAAGTACTCGTGGCCCTCGGCCAGGACGTTCTCGTCCAGCAGAATCTGTTCGTCCGCCCCCGGCTCTCCCGCCGGGGGCAGCTCGTCGCCGCCCGTGGCCGGGCGCCGGCAGTGGATGCCGTAGTTCTTGCCCTCTTCGGTGCGCCCGTAGTACCACCAGGGCCCGCGCCGGGCTGCAACGGACATGTCGGTTTCGAGGATGCGGGCCTTCATCTCCTCGAAGAGGGTGGAGCGGAGGCCGTCGAGGGGGGCGAGCACGCGTTCGGTGTAGGAGTTCTCGGCCTCCAGGTACGCCCGGACCTCGGGATCGTCCCGCTCGCGCAGCCAATACCAGGGATCGTCCCTGTCGTGGCCGAAGGCGGTGAGGGTATGGGGTCTCGGGGTGGCCTGCGGGGGAGTTTCCATAGGGGGAGCCTGCCACGGCAGGCGTCCCCGGCGAACCCGGGCTCAACGTTTCGGCTGGCCCGGGCAGTTGTTACTATGTGCGTAGGGGAAATACCTCCCCCGTGAGCTCAGGAGCCCCATGGCCACAACAGATCTCGACCTCGGGCGTTACCAGCTCGGCTGGAGCGACGCCGAGGACTACATCTTCAAGCCCAAGAAGGGCCTGAACGAGTCCATCGTGCGCGAAATGTCCGAGATGAAGAATGAGCCCACGTGGATGAGGGACTTCCGCCTCAAGGCACTCAAGCACTTCGAGCGCAAGCCCATGGCCTCGTGGTTCGCGGCCCACATGCCCGACCTCGACTTCAACGACATCTACTACTACATCAAGCCCACCGGCGGACAGGTGGACGACTGGGAAGACCTGCCGGACGCCATCAAGAACACCTACGAGAAGCTGGGCATCCCCGAAGCCGAGCGCAAGTACCTGTCCGGGGTGACGGCCCAGTACGAGAGCGAGGTCGTGTTCCATCGCAATCGAGCCGACCTGGAGGAGCAGGGTGTCCTGTTCTGCGACATGGACACGGCGGTACGGGAGTACCCCGAGCTCGTCCGCCGGTGGTTCGGCACGCTCATCCCGCCCAACGACAACAAGTTCGCCGCCCTGAACTCGGCCGTGTGGTCGGGCGGGTCGTTCATCTATGTGCCGCCGGGGGTCAAGGTCGAGATGCCGCTGCAGGCCTACTTCCGGATCAACGCCGAGAACATGGGCCAGTTCGAGCGCACGCTGATCATCGCCGACGAAGGCTCCCAGGTGCACTACATCGAAGGGTGCTCGGCTCCGGTCTACACGACCGACTCCCTGCACTCCGCGGTGGTCGAACTCGTCGCCCTCCAGGGGGCGCGCATCACCTATACGACCATTCAGAACTGGTCTACCAACGTCTACAACCTGGTCACGAAGCGAGCCCGTGCCGAGGCCGAAGCACACGTCGAGTGGATCGACGGGAACATCGGGTCGCGCCTGACCATCAAGTACCCCTCGGTCTACCTCATGGGCCCGAAGGCGTCGGGAGAGGTTCTGTCGGTCGCCTATGCCGGGGCGGGCCAGCACCAAGATGCCGGGGCGAAGATGTTCCACGTCGCTCCCGAGACCACGTCGACCATCGTCTCGAAGTCGATCTCCAAGGACGGGGGAGTCACGACCTACAGGGGCAAGGTGCACGTCGACCCCGGCGCCACCGGGGCCAAGTCCTTCGTGCGCTGCGACGCGCTGCTGCTCGACGACGAGTCCAGGTCGGAGACCAAGCCTTATATGGAGGTGGGCGAGCGTGACGCGCGCATCGGTCACGAGGCGACGGTCTCGAAGGTGGGCGACGACCAACTCTTCTACCTCATGAGCCGTGGGCTCTCTGAAAGTCAGGCCATGGGAATGATCGTCAACGGCTTCATCGAGCCCGTGACCCGGACGCTGCCCATGGAGTACGCGGTGGAATGGAGCCGGCTGATAGAGCTCCAAATGGAAGGCTCCATCGGCTGACGGGCTTGCTCACGTACGGCGTGGCACCATTGTGGGGTGCCGATGCGTGAGGAATGCACCCACTTTCAGAGCCGGACCTATGCCTCCGGCGAGGCCGCGCGGTTCTGCGTGCTCGACCTGGCGCCCGAAGCCCCCTGGCGATGCCCCGAGAACTGCCCCTCCTACCACCGACGTCTGGCCGATGTCGGATGGGTCCACGGCAGCCTGGTCGAGCCGGCGATAGAGGATGAGCCAGGCGCCGGTGGTCCGGAGGTGGCGGCGTTCTTGAGCTCCGTCGAGGACATCGTCAATGACGTCGCACCGGGCATTCTGGCTGAGGTCCGCGCCCAGGACGCCCGCCGGGAGCGGTCGGAAAACCGCTGGTGGCGCCGGAAACGGTGACCACGGGCGCGCCAGGAGCGCCCGATCAGGGTCGGTGAGGTTCAGCGGCCCAAAAACCGTGGGGGACGTCGCTCCATGAACGCGGTCATCGCCTCGACCAGGTCGTCGGAGGCGAGCATGCCCGCATTCCAGGTGGCGACATAGTCCAGCCCCTCGGCGACGGTGCGGCCCTCGTTGGCCGCCAGCACCGCCTTGGTCCCCTGGACCGCGATGGGTGAGTTGGCGGCAATCTCGCCCGCCAACTCGTAGGCGGCCTTCATCAGACCCTCGGCATCGGTCGCCACGTCATTGACCAGACCGATGGCACGGGCCCGCTCGGCGTCGATGTCCTTGCCGGTGAAGGCGAGTTCGGCTACGTGGCCGGCCCCGATGATGGCGGGCAGCCGCTGCAGGCTCCCGAGGTCGGCCACAATGGCCACCTTGGCCTCGCGCACCGAGAAAATGGCGTCGGCAGAGGCCAGGCGGATGTCGCAGGCGGCGATGAGGTCCACCCCTCCTCCGATGCAATAGCCATGGACGGCGGCGACGACCGGTTTGGGGCACTGTGCCACCGCCGTGATGGCGGCCTGATAGCGCAGAATGTCGGCCCGGGCCCGGCCGGCCCGGACCGCGGCCGAGGGAATCGCGCCGCCGTCTCCGGCGGCACCACTTCCATCGGTGAGCTGGCCACCCATGGCCTTGAGGTCCAGCCCCACCGAGAAGTGGGGTCCTTTGGCGGCCACGACCACCACGCGCACAGCGGTGTCCTCGCCCACTGCCTGCATGGCCAGGGGCAGGTCACGCCAGAGGTCCTGCCCCATGGCGTTGCGGGCCTCGGGGCGATCCAACCATACGGTGGCCACGGCGTCCCGGCGCTCGATCGTCAAGACCGGTGACTCGAATGTCGCGTTCTGTGCCATGCCGGCACGTTAATCCGCTCGAAACGCCGTTCTGAGCGGCCACTAGAGTGCAGGGGGCGGTTGGTCCGCCCCTTGCCGGCATTGCAGGGCTCCGTTATGGAATCCTCTCGGACTCCGCTCCGAACAGCGCCGCGCACGCATCCGAAAGAGGTTCACCTGCATACGTTCAACGCCGAGGGCTCAGCCGCCCTCGCGGGTCCCCCATGGCTCCGTGACCGCCGCGCCGCCGGCCTGTCGGCCGTGGAGTCGTCGGCGCTGCCTTCCGAGAGCGAGGAAGTCTGGCGGTACACGCCCATCGACGATCTGGACCTGGGCCAGTTCGTGCCGGTCACGTCGAGCCCCGGCGAGTTGTCCGAGGCCGCCCGGATCATCACCGAAATGGTGAGAGACAGCCTCGGCCGGCTGTCAGGGCAGGTGGTGGTGCACAACGGGTTCCCCCTCTCGTTCGACCCGCCGGGCGGAGGCGGTGCCGCTGGAGGCGGCGGCGCCGTCGGCGGTGCCTTCGTCGGCGGCGCGGGTGATGTCCCCGGTGCCCAGTCCATGGTGGGGAGCGTGCAGGTAGGTGGCGACGCACTGGTTCGCCTCAACGACGCCTTCGCGCCCGACCCCGTCGTCGTCGATGTGCCCGCCGGCGTGGAGGTGCCCGACCCCATCCTCATCGTCCATTGGTGCGACGGCGGCCAGGCCGCGTCCACCGGCGCGGCCGTCTTTCCCCGCACCGCCGTCCGTCTCGGTGACCGCGCTCGTGCCGCTGTCGTGGAGGTCTTCGCCGGGCCCGTCGGGTCCGTGCGGTCGCTCGTCGTGCCCGTCACCGAGCTGTCGGCCGGTGACGAGGCGTCGTTGTCGTACGTCTCGCTGCAGATCCTGAACCACGCCGCGTGGTTCGTCGCCCGCCTGGCCGCTCGGGGGGGCAAGGACTCCGTGGTGCGGACGTTCACCGTCGGTCTGGGCGGCGACTACGACCGCGTGCGGGCAGACGTCTCGGTGGACGGTCGTGGCGCACGCAGTGAAATTCTCTCGGCCTACCTCGGGAGTGGGACACAAGTGCACGACATCCGCACCCTGCAGGACCATGTAGCGCCCCGCACGAACAGCGAGCTGCTCTGCCAGGGTGCGGTCGCCGGGACGTCGCGTTCTGTCTACAGCGGACTCATCCGCGTCCACCGGGGAGCGGTCCGTTCCGATGCGCGCCAGACCAACCACAACTTGGTGCTCGACGAGGGTGCGCACGCCGATTCGGTCCCGAACCTCGACATACTCGAGAACGACGTGAAGTGCTCTCATGCATCGACCGTAGGCCCCATCGACGAGGACCAGCGCTATTACATCGAGTCGCGCGGCGTGACCCCCGACGTCGCCGAGGGTCTCATCGTGCGAGGCTTCTTCGACGCCATCATCGATCGGGGACCCATTCCGGCCGTGACGCCCTTGCTCAAGCGGGAGGTCCACGCGCGTCTCGATGTCGCCCTGGGCGAACGCCGGGTGATCCGGGAGGAGGCCGATGTCTGAGACCGTGATCCTGTGCCGCACCGACGAGTTGTCGTCCGGCCAAGCCAGACGGTTCGACGTCGGCGGGCACCGCATCGCACTCGTGCGCACGGACGACGAGTTCTACGCCATCGGCGATCGGTGCAGCCATGAGAACTATTCGCTGGCGGAGGGCGAGGTCTGGGTCGACGAGCGCGAAATAGAGTGCCCCCGGCACGGGAGCACGTTCGACCTGCGCACCGGCACCCCCTGCTCCCTCCCGGCCACGCACGCCGTGGCCGTGTACGAGGTCAAGGTTGCGGACGGCAACGTGTCCGTGGTCCTACCGTGACCGCCCACACCTTTGTCGTTGAAGGGCTGCACGCGTCGGTCGGAGGGCGCGACGTGCTGCACGGGATCGACCTCGAGGTCAAGAGCGGGGAAGTCCATGTCGTCATGGGGCCCAACGGTTCGGGTAAGAGCACGCTGGCCCACGCGCTGATGGGCCGGCCGGGCACCACCGTGACCAAGGGCAGCATCCGGATGGATGGACAGGAACTCGTCGGGCTACCGGCCTGGGAGCGGGCCCGGGCCGGGTTGTTCCTCGCTCTCCAGAATCCGGTAGAGGTTCCGGGCGTCGGCCTGCGCTCGCTGCTCAGTGCCGCCGTGGACGGGTCGGACAGCGCCACCCTCGACGACCGGCTGGCTGCGGAGGCAGCAGCGGTGGGATTGGACCAGAGCCTGTTGGCCCGGCCGCTCAACGTCGATCTCTCCGGGGGAGAGAAGAAGCGCACCGAAATGGTGCAGCTGGGGGTGCTCCAACCGGCATTGTGCATTCTGGACGAGGTCGACTCCGGGCTCGACGTGGATGCGTTGGGTGATGTGGCCAGGCGGCTGCAACTGGCCACGGTGGAATGGGAGGTGGGCATTCTCGCCATCACCCACTTCCATAGATTCCTGGTCGAGCTGGAAGCCGACATGGTCCACGTAATGGTGGATGGTCGCATCGTGGCGACCGGAGACGCCGATCTGGCACTGCAACTCGAGCAGACGGGCTACGCCGGCTACAGCAAGTGACGCAGTGATGTTGCGGTGGTGTGGCGCAAGTGCTGTTGCTCCCGGTGTAGGTGGCGCGGGTGTTGGCGCCGCGGGTGACCGCGAGGATGAGGCCGATGACGCGGGTTGACGGCATGACGTGGATGACGCGGGTCGTGACCCGTGGGTTGGTACCGTAGGTCCCCATGACGAACGGTCGTCCATCGGACGACGGGTCCAGTCAGCCAGTCCGCAAAAGACGCGACAGGGTTGCCAATGCGGGCGGCCTGGAGTCCCTCGGCAAGCAGTTGGAGGCCGGCACTGCCTCGGGCAGCTCGGGAAGCTCGGAAACGTCGGGCAGAGTGGCCAACGAGTCCGGCCTCCGGGCTCTCGGAGCCCGCATTGACGCGGCGGGCGGGCATGGGGGGCGCGGACGCGGTGGGGGCGGACGCGGTGGGGGCGGAGGAGTTGACCCCGGACGACGTGGCGCCGGTCGGTCGGGCCGTCGCCGCTGGAGCATCCGGCGCAAGGTCGTCGTCGCCCTGAGCTTCGTCGTGATCGTCGCACTTCTGTTGGTCGGTGGGGGCTATATCTTTTTGCAGAGGAGCATCGACGGGATCAACAAGCTCCATATCAACGACGAGGTCGCAGTGCAAAGCGGCGCGCCCTTCACCGTGCTCGTCATCGGATCGGACTCCCGGGTCGGGGAGAACGCCGCGGAGTTCGGATCGACAGCCGAGGTGGCCGGGCAACGGAGCGATGTCGTGCAGTTGTGGCGCGTGACGCCGTCGAGCAACGAGGTTCAAGTTCTTTCGATCCCCCGCGACACCGTGGTGTCGATGCTCGGCAACGACGTCAGCGAATACGGCACGTACAACCGCATCAACACCTCTTTCGGCTCGGGCGCAAGCCAGTTGGTCCGGGCCATCACGGCCAACTTCGGGATTCAGATCAACCACGTCGTAGAGATCGACTTCGCCGGCTTTCAAGATGCCGTCAATGCGGTCGGCGGCGTCTACCTCGACTTCAACTACCCGGCAAAGGATGCCTACTCCGGCCTCGACATCACCACCCCCGGATGCCAGCTGCTCGACGGTTCGCAGGCCCTCGGCGTGGCGCGCTCCCGGCACTACTACTACTACGAGGACGGAGAGTGGCAGTACGACGGCACCAGTGACTTCGGACGGATTCAGCGCCAGGATGCCTTCCTGCGCGCCCTCATTGCCGCAGTCAAATCGAGGGAGACGAACCCCATTGCGCTGGCGAGGTTCGCCGGTTCCCTGCACGAGGGACTGGAGATCGACGATGGTTTCAGTGCCGGCGAGCTGATCGGCCTGGCCGAGACCTACCACTCGTTCAATGGGAACGACCTTGTATCGCAGACGCTGCCCACGGAGGACTCGTCGGCGTTTCCGGACCTGGGTGACGTCCTGGTGGCCGACCAGCCCGCGGCGCAGCAGATGCTGGTCAGTATTTTCGGATCTTCCCTGATCGCCCCGACGAACCCGCCCCCGGACGTCAACGGCTACTCGGAGGCCCCGCCGACGATCACCCCGACAACCGCTGCGGCGGGCGCGGAGATCACGGCCCCGGCGACCACGCCACCGCCGTCGTTCGATCCCACGCCCTGCACCCCGGGTTGACCCACATCCCGGGTTGCCGTGCTCGCCGAGTTACCCTGCTGCACCCCAGTTGAATGGCGTCGGCGCCAGAAGCAACCGAATTGCACCCGAACCGACCCCTTTTCGGGGCTCCATCCGTCGTAGGATGGGCGCAGCTCACGAGGAGCGAGGGCCTACGCGAACGGGGCCACCAAACAGTACGTCCGAATCGACTCAAGGGGAGCGCAGTGCAGGGCACAGGGACTTCCCGAGGAGAGCTGCCGAAGCTCACCATTCGTGCGCACGAGTGTGGCAAGAGCGGAGGCATCCTCAGAATGCCCGCCCCGCGTGCGGCGCTCCGCCACGCCATCCCCGTAGTCCTCGAGGCCATCGTGGCTCCCCTCGGACTGTTCTACCTCGTGTTGATGCTCTGGGGTTTCCGTGGTGCCCTGATCGCCGCGCTCGGCTGGTCCTTCCTTGCGTTGGGGCGCCGTCTGCACCGGGGAGAGCGGATCTCGATGCTCCTTTTGTTGGGGACGCTGCTCCTCACGCTGCGGACGGCGGTCTCGTTCATCACCGGGAGCGCGTTTCTCTACTTTGCCCAGCCCACGGCGGGCACCATCGTCATCGCCTTCGTCCTGTTCGGCTCCGCACTGCTCGGCCGGCCGTTCACCCAACGGTTCGCCGGCGATTTCTGCCCCATCGACCCGGAGTTGCTGGCGCGGCCGCTCGTGCACAGGTTCTTCGTACGGATCTCGGTGTTGTGGGCCACCGTGCTCCTACTCAACGCCGGATTCGTGCTCTGGCTGCTCCTGACCTCTTCGCTCCATACCTTCGTGCTCGAACGGGCGGGCGTCACCTACTCCATGACGGCCTGTGCCATCTACTTGTCCATCAGGCAGTTCGTCGTCATGATGCGCGGTGACGGCATCACCGTGCAGTGGGGCGCCCACCCAGAAGCGGCGCTCCTGGCCGTCGAGGCCTGACCAGGGTCACAGCCGAGTGGCGTCGACGAGCCGCGCCCCATCCGCGCGCCCGTCGCCGTCGCCGAGCGGCCTCCCGTACGCGGCCGATCGTTCAGCCACGTCGAAGAGCGCGGCGTTCCACCCGAGTGCGGCCAGCCACGCAGTGGGGTCGGCGGGGGCCGTCGAACGCCACAACGCCACGTAGTCGCCCCGTTCCGCCTTGCCCTCGGGGTGGGCCTTGCGCCATGCGGCCAAGCGATCGGAGGCGGCCAGAGTCAGTCCCATCCGGCTGCCCGTTACCGAAAGGTTGGCCGCGCGCGAGATGAGTGCGTCCCGCACCCCCACGGTGAGGTAGGCGAGCAGCCCCTCGGCCACCCATGCCACCGGTGCGCCCGGGTCGAACGCCGCGCGCAGGAGGGGCTCACCCCAATCCTCGGACAGATCGACGGGCACCGTGATCCGCGTACAGCCCGGTCGCCAACCCTCGGCGTCGAGCACCCGATCTTTGAATTCGATGACATCGGCCAGGTCGAGCTCCCACAGGCGGGTGCCTTCGGGCCAAGTCAATCGGAACGCCCGAGAATCGAGCCCGGCTCCCAGGATCACCACTTGGCGGCACGAGCCGGCGCAGGCGTCGAGCACCAGGTCATCGAGAAAGCGGGTCCGAAGGGTGATCCACGAAGTGAGCCGGCCACGACGCCTGGTGGCGTCCTCCGTCGCTGGGGCGGTCGGACCGGGCCGCCAATCGTCGGCGGCTCGTGCGAATCCGGCCGCGTAGGGATCGTCGAAGAGACGGTCGGACCGCGCACTCTCGGCAGCCCGGATGGCGGCGACGCCGATCGCCGTCAATCCCACCGGCGGGAAGGACGACGGCGAGGGCGGCGAGGGCGGGGAGGCCGACGAAGCCGCCGGGCTCATCGACTCATCCGTTCCATGAGGACTGCCGTTCCGTGCCGGTGTCGAAGAAGCTGTCGAGGTACTCGTCGGTCCCGAGTTCGCTGTCCCGGACGAGCGAGAAGACCTCGGCCCCGCTTGTGGGGTGACCCGGGAGCAGGCATACCTGGGCCAGGTCGAGGTACTCGAGTTTGTTGGCCTTGGCGTAGACGGCGGCCTCCGACTCGGCGAAGGAGATCGCGTTCTCGAAGCTGTCGGTACACCACAGGGTCATCCGCTCCTCGTAGACGAACCCCTTGCCACGCGGGGCCCCGAACAGGCATCTAACCGTGTACCACTGAGGACCAGACGAGTCTTTGGGCATCTGGCAAGGGTAGATCGAGATTCCCACGGTCCCGGACCCGGCTGGACGGCCTAGAAAATTGAGCATATAGTTTGAGCAATCGCTCAAATAAGGTGGATGGCAATGGGGAAGTCCGGAAGTCCCAGCACGGTGAGGACGGGGGGAGCGGGCCGCTCGGCCGAGACCCGCCGTCTCCTGGTCGAGGCGGCCATCGCCACCTTGAAGGAGGATGGCTATGCCGGTGCGAGCGCCCGGGCTATTGCCGAGCGCGCCGGCTCCAACCAGGGCCTGATCTTCTACCACTTCGGGTCGGTCGCCAACCTCCTCCTGGCCGCCCTCGACGCCGTCAGCTCCGAGAGGTTGGCGCACTACGGCGCGTCCATCGACCAGGCCGGTTCGCTGGTCGATCTCGTAGGCGCCGCCACCGGCATATTCAGCGACGATCTCGACGCCGGCTATGTGACCGTCCTGGTCGAGATGATCGCCGGCGCCTCGGCGACGCCGGGTCTCGGCCCCGAGGTCGCCGCGCGCATCGGGCCGTGGACCGACTTCGCCCAGCGGGTCATCGACGGTGCGCTCGCCGATTCGCCGTTGGGATCGGTGCTGCCGTCCCGCGACGTGGCGTACGGCATCGTCGCGCTCTACCTCGGGCTCGAGATGCTGAGCCACCTTGACGGTGATCGAGCCCCGGCCCTGGCGCTCTTCGCCCATGCCACCCAGCTCGCAAGCCTCTTCTCCCCACGCCAGGACACACCAGCGACGAAGACGAACACGAGCACGAAGACGAACACGAGCACGAGCACGAAGACGAGCACGAGCACGAAGGAGACCTCATGACGCCGACTGCCGCCCCCGCCCAAGCTGTCGCCCCCGCCCTTGCGGCGGGTGACACCGGTCTCGACGTGGTGACCGGAGCCTTCAGTTATTCGGGCCGGGCCATCGCGGCCGCCCTGACCGACGCCGGCCGCCGGGTGCGCACGCTCACGGGACATCCGGGCCGCGCTCCCGAGCGTTCACCTCTGGAAATCCGGCCCCTCGATTTCGACGATCAACTGGGCCTGATGGCGTCACTCGAGGGGGTGACGACGCTCTACAACACGTACTGGGTCCGGTTCGCCCATGCCCGGATCGATCACGAGCTGGCCGTCGCCAACTCACGGACCCTGTTCTTGGCGGCGAAGCGCGCCGGTGTGCAGCGGATCGTGCACGTCAGCATCACGCACCCGAGCGTGGACTCGCCCTGGCCGTATTTCAGGGGGAAGGCCTTGGTCGAGCGCGCCCTGGCCGAAGTGGAGGTCCCCTATGCGGTCCTCCGACCGGCCATCCTCTTCGGGGGCGACGGCGTGCTCGTCAACAACATCGCCTGGCTGCTGCGCCACCTGCCGGTCTTCGCAGTGGGTGGGCGGGGGGACTACAGGATCCGGGGCATCCACGTCGACGACCTGGCGCAGCTCTGTGTGCGCAAGGGGGCCGAGCGGCACGACAGCGTCACCGACGCCGTGGGCCCCGAGCGGCCGACCTTCGTCGAACTCGTCACCTCCATCCGGGACGTGGTCGGCAGTCACGCCCGGATCCTGCATGTGCCGGGTGTCGCGGTACCCCTTCTCTCGCGTCTGGTCGGCCTCGCCCTCCACGATGTCCTCCTCACCCGCGACGAGTACTGGGCCATGGCCGCCGGGTTGGCGGACAGCGCAGGGCCGGCTACCGGTACAACGGCCCTCTCGGAGTGGCTGGTCGCGCACCGGGACGACCTGGGACGCCGGTATGCCAACGAGCTCGAGCGGCACTTCTGACGCGCCGTGGACGCTCCGTGCGGTCAGTCGATGGGAGTGGGCAACGGGGGATTGGCCCGGGGCCGGGTGATCTCGAAGAACCCGGGTTCTTGGGCGATGACCGTGATGGCGTCCCACAAGCGGATGGCGGCGTCACCTTGCGGGGCGGGGGCCATGACCGGTCCCTTGAAGCCGTACGGCGCCGCCGCCCGCACGACGATCGTGGGGGTTTGGGTCTTGGGCCCTCCGAACTGGTAGGCCACCTCCATCGCCTCGACGATCGGCGTGTCCCACTTCTCATCGTCCGCCGCCCCGAGAAGATCGGCGCTGAGACCGGACCCGGAGAGGCACCCGGCCAGGAGCGCATCGCCGGCGCCCCGGCCCCCGCCGTCACTCAGGAAGAACCGGCGACCCCACTCGGTATAGAGAGCATCGACAGCGCCCTCCCCCGACTCGGCCCGCGCCGCTTCGAATATCCGCAGCATCCGGTGCGAGAGGGCATGTCCGGCCAGCGCCCGCTCTCGATACTCCTCAGGCATGGTCGGAGCCACCCCGTAGTCGTCCCGGATCTCGAGGCAGTACGACCGCCACGTGAGGGAGAGGTCCCGCTCAGGTGCCACTTCGGCGATCCAGCGGGAGGTGATCCACGCCCATGGACAACTCGGGTCGACGAACACCTCGACGCCGGTCGTCCCCATTTCAGTTGGCCTCCGCCGCCACTTCGTCCAACCCCTGGGCCAGGGCGTTCCAGCTGAGGGTGGCGCACTTGATGCGCACCGGGAACTTCACGACCCCCTGGAGGGCGGCCAGCTCACCGAGCTCGTTGAGGTCGATGGCCTCGGGCTCCTCGGCCTCCCCGTCCTTGCCGAGCAGGGCCTCGTGGATCGACATCATCCCCTTGAAGGTGTGGATGAGCTGGTGCACGTCCTCGAGGGACTTGCCCTTGACGGCCGACGACATCAGGGAGGCGGACGACTGGCTGATGGAACAGCCCGAGCCCTCGATCTTCAGATCCGACAGCGTGCCGTCCTCGACCAGAAGGCTGATCACGACCTCGTCACCACAGAGGGGATTGAAGCCCTCGACCCGGTGGGCGGGGGGGGATGCCAGTTCGCCCCTGTTCCGGGGGGAGCGGTAGTGGTCGAGGATGATCTCGCGGTAGAGGTCGTCGAAGTCGCCCATCAGGCGGCCCCGGGTGCAGGAGAAGTCACCCGAACAATCTACCGGCTTCCACCAATCCTTCAATCAGGACTTCGATGTCGTGTTCGTCGCTGAACAGGGACAATGACGCCCGGGCCGTGGCCGAGACGCCGAGCTTGCGCATCAGGGGCTTGGCGCAGTGGTGTCCGGGCCGCACACAGACGCCGAACTGGTCGAGCACCTGGGCCAGGTCGTGCGCGTGCACGTCCCGGTAGGCGATGGAGATCACGCCACCCCGGTCCTCTCCGGCCGGAGGCCCGAAGATGCGGCAGTCGCTCCCCAGCTTCTCGTCCAGGCGTGCGAGGGCGTAGTTGGTGAGCTCACGCTCGTGGGCCCGGATCCGGTCCATCCCGATTTCGCTCAGGTAGTCCACGGCCGCGGACAGCCCGACCGCCTCGGCGATCGGCGGGGTGCCCGCCTCGAAGCGCCCGGGAGGCGGCGCCGCCCGGAACGAGTCGAGTTTCACGTCGAGGATCATGCCGCCTCCGCCCAGGAACGGCGGCATGGCACTGAGCAGTGCGGCGTGGGCCCAGAGCACGCCGATCCCGGTCGGCCCCATCATCTTGTGACCCGAGAAGGCGAGGAAGTCGGCCCCCAGCGCGGTCACGTCAACGGGCGCATGGGGGACCAGCTGGGCGCCGTCGACCATGACCAGCGCGCCGGCGCTGTGGGCCACGGCCGCGATCTCGGCGACCGGGTTGATGGTGCCCAAGACATTGGACATGGCCGACACGCCCACCAACTTCACCCCTTCCAAAAGGGTGACCAGGTCGGTCAGGTCGAGGCGACCCTCCCCGTCGAGGGGTAGGTAGCGCACCTCGAGGCCGACCTCCTCGGCCAGCATCAGCCAGGGGACGATGTTGGCGTGGTGCTCCATTTCGGTGAGCAGGATGCGGTCGCCCGCCTTCAGGTTCGTGCGGGCCCACGTGTGGGCGACCAGGTTGATCGACTCGGTCGTGTTCTTGGTGAAGACGATCTCGTGGGCCGGGTCGGGGGCGCCGATCAGCCGGCCGACCACCACCCGGGTGTGCTCGTACAGGTGCGTGGACTTCTCCGCCGTGGCGTAGACGCCGCGATGGACGTTGGCGTGGGTCGTCTCGTAGTAGCGCGTCATGGCGTTGATGACCGCCTGGGGCTGCAGGGCCGAGGAGGCTGAATCGAGATACACGATGGGGTGATCGTGCACTCGCCGGGTCAGGAGCGGGAAGTCCTTGCGGAGCGCCTCGACGTTCAGTGGGGTCGTTGTCGTCATCGCCAGGCCTCATACCCTTCGATCTCGACGCGCTTGGCCAGCTCGGCGCCGCCGCTCAGCACGATCCGCCCGTCGACGAGGAGATGCACGAAGTCGGGTATCAACTCGTCGAGCAGGCGCTGGTAATGCGTGATGGCCAGGACGGCGAGCTCGGGCCGCTCCTCGCGCACCGCGTGCACGCCCCGGCCGACCACCCGGAGGGCGTCGATGTCCAGGCCGGAGTCGGTCTCGTCGAGCACGGCCACGCGGGGCTTGAGCAGAGCCATCTGCAGTATCTCGTTGCGTTTCTTCTCGCCGCCACTGAATCCCTGATTGAGATGGCGGCTGGCGAACGAGGAGTCCATGCCCAGCCGTTGCATCCACTCGGTCATGAGGACCCGCACCTCGAGCGCCGACACGTCCTCCTCGGTCCGCGCCGCCATGGCCTGGCGGAGGAACTGGGTCACCGACACGCCCTCGATCGACTCGGGGTACTGGAAGGCGAGGAACAGGCCCGCCTTGGAACGGACGTCGGTGGGCCACGCCGTGACGTCCTCACCGTCTAGGAGGATGGATCCCGACGTCACCGTGTAGGACGGGTGCCCCATGAGCGCTCCGGCGAGCGTGGACTTCCCGGCCCCGTTCGGTCCCATCAGCGCGTGGACTTCGCCGGTGCCGACGGACAGGTCGACGCCACGCAGGATCTCCCGGCCTTCCGCGGCGACGTGGAGGTCCCGGATCTCGAGCAGTGGCGTCATTCCTAAAAGTCTATCGTTTTGGTCAGGTATTGCGGACGGAGTGCCAGGCGGCAGGTGCGGCGGCGGACCGGTCTACCAGCCACGATCCACCCATTCTTGGAGGTGGGGGCTCTCGCTTCCCACCGTGGTGGCCGTCCCGTGACCCGGAAAGACCAGCGTACCAGGGTCGAATGCCGCGAAAATCCGGCGGTCGATGGAGGTGATGATGGACTCGAAGTCGCCCCCTTCGAAGCTGGTGTTGCCCGGGCCGCCGGGGAAGAGGGTGTCGCCGGTGAAGAGGAGGGGCGTTCCCTCGACGGCGAAGCAGATGGAGCCCGGGGTGTGACCGGGTGTGCTCAGGGTGCGAATGCGCAGGTCACCTACCGTGAGTTGCTCATCGTCGGTGAGGAGGAGGTCATAACTGGGCAGCATGGCGGCATCGGCCGCGGTCACGGCCACGGAGATCCCGGCGTCCCGCATGGCGGGAACCGCCTGGATGTGGTCCCAGTGCCCGTGCGTCTCGACCACCTGGTTCACGCCGAGATCGGTGCAGATCTCGAGCAGGGCCTCGTGCTCGTTGGCCGCGTCGATGAGCATGGCCTCGCCCGACCTGCGGCAACGGATGATGTAGACGTTGTTGTCCATGGGGCCGACCACTATTTGGTGGACTTCGACCGCCGAATCGTTCCAGATCTTCTCCAGATGTCCCATGCCTCCAGCGTGACACAGTCGGACCCCTTCTGGTCGCGGGCTCCCGGTTCTGGTAGACAGCCAGGTGAGAGTCGATGCAGAGGGAGCCCCGGCATGAATTTCGCCTTCAGTGACGAGCAGGAAGAGCTGCGCACCGCGGTGCGCCGGTTCCTCGCGGAGAAGTCTCCCGAGACCGAGGTACGGCGGCTGATGGAGACGACCGAGGGCTACGACCCCGCGGTATGGCGCCAGATGGCCGACCAGCTGGGTCTCCAGTCCCTGACCATCCCCGAGGAGTTCGGTGGCTCGGGTTTCTCCTACGTGGAGCTGGTCGTGGTGCTCGAGGAGATGGGCGCGGCGCTCCTGTGCGCCCCCTTCTTCTCGACGGTCGCCCTGGCCGCCAACGCGGTGTTGACCTCGGGTGACGACGAGGCGAAGAAGTACCTCCTTCCGGGCCTCGCCTCGGGTGAGACGATCGGCACATTGGCCATCACCGAGGACAACGGCCGCTGGGACTTCGGCGGGATTGAGTTGGCGGCAGAACAGAGCGGCGACGGCTGGGTCCTCAACGGGCACAAGATGTTCGTCCTCGACGGGCACGTCGCCAACCTGATCGTGGTCGCCGCCCGCACGAGCAAGGGCGTCTCGCTCTTCGGGGTCAAAGACGACGCGGCCGGGCTGACCCGCACGCCGCTCCCGACGATGGACCAGACGCGCAAGCAGGCCCGCCTCGAGTTCTCGGGCACGCCGGCGTGGTTGATCGGCACTGACGGGGGGGCCGAGCCCGGCCTGTCGAAGACCCTCGATCTGGCCGCCGTCGCCCTGGCGGCCGAGCAGGTCGGCGGGGCCCAGCGCGTCCTCGATGCATCAGTCGAGTACGCCAAGACCCGCATCCAGTTCGGCCGCCCGATCGGCAGTTTCCAGGCCATCAAGCACAAGTGCGCCGACATGCTGCTCGAGGTCGAGTCGGCCAAGTCGGCGGCGTACTACGCGGCCTGGGCGGCGGCCGAGGACTCCGACGAGCTGCCCGTGGTGGCCAGCCTGTCCAAGTCGTACTGCTCGGAGGCGTACTTCCACGCCGCGGCGGAGAACATCCAGATTCACGGCGGCATCGGCTTCACCTGGGAACACCCGGCTCATCTGTATTTCAAGCGGGCCAAGTCGTCGGAGCTCTTGTTCGGGGATCCGGCCTACCACCGCGAGCTCCTGGCACAGCGCATCGGTATTTAGTTGTCGGGGCCCTTCCGGCTCCTGCACGGCGAGGCGGGCGATCTGTGGTCGTACGCCAGCGCCACGCCATCCGGGGCGCCGGTCGGCGGCCATGTGGTGGTCTGCCATGACCTGCCCCGTTCCCCCGGCTCGGCCAGCGATGTCGCCCAGACCTACCCGGCCCTGGCCGACCGGCTCACCCGTGAGACCGGTCTGAAGGTCGTCACGGGGACGCTCCGCGGTGCCGGAGCGTCGGACGGCGACTTCTCCGCCAAGGGCTGGGCGGACGACCTGCGACGGCTGATCGAGGCGGAGGTCGCCGCCGACGCCCCCCGGTGGTTGGTCGGGTTCGGGTTCGGTGGTGTCCTCGCCCTGCACCTGGCGGCCGGTGACGACCGCGTGGCCGGGGTGGCCTGCCTGGGTACGCCGGCCGATCTGGACTCGCTCACCCGCGACCCCGGGCAGCTCGTGGAACGCTGCGTGCGCACCGGCGTGATCCGCACGCCGGGGTATCCCCCTTCCCTGAGTGCGTGGGTCAAGGAGCTCACGGCATTGCATCCCAAAGACGATGCCGAGCAGTTGAAGGGCCGGCCGTTCCTGGTGATCCACGGCGCCGACGACCCCGACATCTCGGCCGAGGACGCCCGTGCGCTCTCGGAGGCCGCGACCGGCCCGTCGGACCTGCGGGTGGTCTTCGGCGCGGGCCACTGGCTCCGGGCGGACCCTCGGGTGATCGCCATCCTGGTGGGTTGGCTGGAGCGACGCCGCTAAACGATCGCCACATGACGCGGGAGCGTCCGCCGGCGGCCGCTTCAGGCGAGCGTGCCGTCAACGCCGTCAACGCCGTCAACGCCGTCAATGCCGTCAATGGCGTCGCGCAGCGCGCGGGCCGCGCCTCGGGGATCCGCCGCCTCGGTCAGGTAGCGCACGACGACGAAGTGACGGGCGCCCGCCCCGGCGAGGAGGGGGATCTTCTCGGGGGTCACGCCGCCGGTGACGAAGACCGGTAGGGCCGCGGCCGCCGTGGCCTGCGTGAGGTAGGCGAGCCCGGTGCCGGCCCGCCCGGGTTTGGTGGGCGTCGGCTCGACCGGTCCGGCCGAGATGTAGGACAGACCCCCGGATCCGGATCCGATGGCCATGGCCCCGGCCAGGTCGGCGGGGCCATGGGTTGAGAGCCCGATGATGGCGTCCGCTCCGAGAATGCGTCGTGCCAGTGCGACAGGGGCGTCGTCCTGTCCTACGTGGACGCCATCCGCCCCGGCTTCGAGCGCCAGGTCGGGGCGGTCGTTGAGGATGAACGGCACTCCCGCGTCCGCGCAGACGGCCCGGACCAGAGCGGCCCTCTCCAGTAGGGGCCTGGCCTCGAGGTGCTTGTCCCGCAACTGCACGATGTCCACCCCGCCGGCGATGCAGGCCGCGACGAAGGAGGCGAGATCGGGCCGGTCAGGTGTACAGAGGTAGAGGCGGCAATCCGCGATCGGCGTCACGCCTGGGCAGTGGCGCGGAAGGGCGTCACGCGTGGGTGGTGGCGCGGACGAGCGTCACGCGGTGGATTTCGCCTTGGCCTTGAGGGACTGTTTGTAGGCGCGCACCTTGGCCAGGCTCTCGGGACCGGTGATGTCCGCCACGGAAATGTAGGAGCCTGCCTCGCCGAAGGGGGACGTGGCCGCACGCCAGCCTTCGGGCTGGACCCCGAGTTGCTTGCCCAAAAGCGCGGCGAAGATGCGGGCCTTCTGCTCGCCGAAGCCCGGCAGCGCGGTCAGGCGCTCGATGAGCGTCTTGCCGTCGGGCGCCTTGCCCCACAGCGCTGCGGCCTTCCCGCCGTACTCGTCCGCCACGATGGCGCAGACGGCCTGGACCCGGCCGGCCATGGCACCGGGGAAGCGGTGCAGCGCCGGCCTCGCCTTGAACAACTCGGCGAACTCCTCGGGGTCTGCAGCGGCGATCTCGGCGGCGTCGAGCTGCTTCCCCAGCCGTCGGGCCAACTCTGCCGGGGCCCAGAAGGCTGCTGGTCGAGGACCATGCCGATCAGGAGGGCGAGCGGGTCCTTGCTGAGCAGCGCGTCAGCCTCTTTGTCCCCGGTCAGATGGATCGCCGTTTTCGCCATTGATGAATCTTGGCACGCCCGCCCACGGGCAATACACGCCCTCCACGGGCAATACACGCCCGCCACGGGCGATGAACGTGCCCTTTGATGCCCGAAGGGGCAGAATCGGACCATGCACATTCCGGCCAAGGTCGACTACGGCATCCGCGCCCTGCTTGCGCTCGCCGCCGCCGGCGCTCCCCAGACCGCTGAGTACCTGGCGGGGGAGCAGGGCCTTCCCCCACGATTTCTCGGAGCGATCCTGGCCGATTTGCGCCGTGCCGGCATTGTGGCGAGCCAACGGGGAGCGGAAGGTGGCTACCGTCTGGCCCGGCCCGCGGCCGACATCACCATCGCCGATGTCATCCGGGCGCTCGACGGGCCGCTGGCCGAGGTCCGGGGATATCGGCCCGAGTTGACGAGTTATGACGGCGCGGCCGAAAACCTGCAGCAGGTCTGGGTGGCGGTCCGGGCGAGCCTGCGCTCGGTGCTCGAGAAGGTCTCTCTGGCCGACGTGATCGCCGGCAAACTACCCGCCCATGTGAAGAAGATGACGGCCGACCCCGATGCCTGGGTCGCCCACTGACGCACTGATCGGCTGCAGCACTGAACTGATCGGCTGCAGCACTGATCGGCTGACGCACTGATCGGCTGAAACACCGGCCGGCGTGGGGACTCAGATCACGAACGGTGCGGCGCGCGAGGGGTCGACACCGAGCTGTCTGATGGCGCTCTCGACGACCGAGTGGGGCAACTGACCGGTCCGGGCGAGCTCGCTCAGCACGGCGACCACCAAGTGCGCCGCATCGACCTCGAAATGCTCCCGCAGTGCGCCCCGCGCATCGGAGCGTCCGAAGCCGTCCGTGCCCAAGGAGGTGTAGGGCCGATCGATGAAGCGGGCGACCTGGTCCGGCACGGCGCGCATGTAGTCGGTGATGGCGACCACGGGAGCCGGGCCGGCACCCAGCACCTCGGTCACCAGGGGCCGGTGGGGCTCCCCTTCGGGGTGGAGGCGGTTCCAGCGCTCGACCTCCAGGGCATCGGTGCGCAGGCGGCTCCATGAGGTCACGGCCCAGGTGTCGGCGCTGACGCCGTAGCCCTCGGCCAGAATGCCCTGGGCCTCCTGGGCCACGCTCCACATCGGTCCCGAGAAGCACAGCGAGGCGCGCAGATCGGTCCCCGTCTCCGGTCCCGCGGTATAGCGGTAGATGCCGTCCACGATGCCCCGGCTGATGTCCTCACCGTCCTGGCCCTCGGGCAGCGCCGGCATCGGATGGGTCTCGTTGTAGAGGGTGAGGTACCAGAAGCGGTCCTCGGGATCGGGGCCGAGGATGCGGGTGATGGCATCCTGCATGATCACCGCCACCTCGTAGGCGAAGGACGCGTCGTAGATCATCGCCGCCGGGTTCGTGGAGGCGAGGAGAGGGGAATGACCGTCATCGTGCTGCAGGCCCTCGCCCTGGAGCGTGGTGCGGCCCGCGGTGCACCCGGCCAGGATCCCCCGGCCCCGGATGTCCCCGAGAGCCCACGTCAGGTCGCCCACCCGCTGGAACCCGAACATGGAGTAGAAGAGGAACACCGGCAGCATGGGCTGCCCCCACGTGGCGTACGCCGTGGCCAGCGCGGTGAACGAGGCCATGGCCCCGGCCTCGGTGATGCCCTCCTGGAGGACCTGCCCCGATGTGCTCTCGGCATAGTGGAGGGGCAGATCGGCGTCGACCGGCACGTAGTGCTGCCCTTCCGGGGCGAAGATCTTGGCTTCGGCGATGATCGACTCGAGTCCGAAGGTCCGGGCCTCGTCGGAGACGATCGGCGCCACCAAGGGGCCGATGGTGGGGTCGCGGACGAGGTTCCGCAGGAGCCGGGCGAACACCATGGTGGTGGAGACCGACTGCTTGCCCGACCCCGAGGCGAACTCCTCGAAGACCTTGGCGTCGGGGAGGGTCGGCCGTGCCGGGCGCACGATGCGTATGGGCACCGGGCCGGCCTGCACCCGGCCGCGGGCGCGCAGGTACTCCATGGCGTCGGAGTCCTCGGGCGGCCGTACGTACGGGGGATCGCCTTCGAGGGCCTCGTCGGGGATGTCGTCGGACAGATAGAGGCGGTCCCGCAGCGTCTTGAGTTGGGCCCGGGTCATCTTCTTGATCTGATGGGTGGCGTTGCGCGACTCGATCTCGGGACCCAGCGTCCAACCCTTGATCGTCTTGGCCAGGATGACGGTGGGCGCTCCCTTCTGCTCCGTGGCCAGCTTGTAGGCCGCATAGAGCTTGCGGTAGTCGTGCCCGCCCCGGGGCAGCTGAACCAGGTCGTCGTCGCTCAGGTCGTCGACCAGTTTGCGCAGGCGCGGGTCGGGGCCGAAGAAGTGCTTCCGGATGTAGGCGCCGGACTCGACGGCCAGCTTCTGGTACTCGCCGTCGACGGTGGTGTTCATGCGGTCGAGGAGGACGCCGTCGACGTCCTTGGCGAGCAGGGCGTCCCAGCGGGAGCCCCAGATCACCTTGATGACGTTCCAGCCGGCGCCCCGGTAGACGGCCTCGAGCTCCTGGATGATTTTCCCGTTGCCCCGGACCGGGCCGTCGAGCCGCTGCAGGTTGCAGTTGACGACGAAGATCAGGTTGTCGAGATGCTCGCGGCCGGCGACCCCCAGTGCGCCGATCGACTCGGGCTCGTCCATCTCGCCGTCACCGACGAAGCACCAGACGCGGGCGGCGCTGGTGTCGACGAGATGACGGAGGTTCAGGTACCGGTTGATGTGGGCCTGGTAGATGGCCGTGATCGGCCCCAGCCCCATGGAGACGGTGGGGAACTCCCAGAAGTCGGGCATCGCCCGGGGGTGCGGGTAGCTGGGCAGGCCGTTGCCGCCGACCTCGTGACGGAAATTATCGAGCTGGGCCTCGGTCAGGCGCCCTTCGAGGAAGGCTCTTGCGTATATGCCGGGCGAGGCGTGGCCCTGGATGAAGACCTGGTCGCCGTAGCCCCCGTCGCCCTTGCCCCGGAAGAAGTGGTTGAACCCGACCTCGTAGAGCGCGGCTGAACTGGCGTAGGTGGAGAGGTGCCCGCCGATGCCCTCGGTGCGGGTGTTGGCCCGCACCACCATCGCCGCTGCGTTCCAGCGGATGTACGCCCGGATCCTTCTTTCCTGGTACTCGTCGCCAGGGAACCACGGCTCGGCGTCGGCGGGGATGGTGTTGACATACGGCGTCGAGACGGCGGCGGGGAAGTCGACCTGCTTGGTCCGGGCCCGCTCGAGGAGTTTCATCAGCAGGTAGCGGGCCCGGGCCCGGCCGCGGGCGTCGACGATGGCGTCGAACGAGTCGAGCCACTCCTGGGTCTCGCCCGGATCGGTGTCGGGCACCTGGTGGCTTATCCCGTCGAACAGCATCACTCCACGGTACCGGCCCCCGGCGGGTTCTGGTGACCGCGGGGGCGGCGGGCGTTGCCCATGGGGAGCGGGCGTTGCCCATGGGGAGCGGGTGTTACACATACGGGATGAACGCCCCGAACTCCGCCGACTCCGCCGACTCCGCCGATTCCGCCGACTCCGCCGACTCCGCCGACTCCGCCGACTCCGCCGACTCCGCCGACTCCGCCGACTCCGCCGACTCCGCCGACTCCGCCGACTCCGTCGTGACCGTGTACACCGACGGCGCCTGTCGCGGTAATCCCGGCCGCGGAGGCTGGGCCTGGGCGGTGCCGGGCGGCGCGTACGCCAGTGGGGCCGATCCGGCCACGACCAATCAGCGCATGGAGATCAGAGCTGCCTTGGAGGCGCTGCGGTACTGGAGCGCGCAGTCACCCCCGCCTTCCCGGATCGACGTGGTCAGTGATTCGACCTACGTCGTCAACTGCTTCAAGGATCGGTGGTGGCAGGGCTGGCAGCGGAGGAACTGGCGGAACTCGCAGAACAAGCCCGTGGCCAACCGGGATCTGTGGGAGCCACTCATCGAGTTGGCGCTGGCGCCGGAGCCGGCGCCCCGCGTCACCTTCCGGTGGGTCAAGGGGCACTCCGGGGACCGCTGGAACGACTGGGTCGACGAGCTGGCCACGCTGGCGGCCGACCGTGGCCGGGGGGAGAGCGATCTGGGGGACCGATCAACATCCTCATCATGAAACTGATCACTCGTCCATCATGAAACCCACCTGGGTACGGCTGCGACGTCGAGTGTGAACGGTAGGCTGGCTCCCGGCAACACACGCGGCGTGAAGTCGCAACGGACGGCGTGCACGGGGCAGTTTCGGGGAGGGCCGGCCGCGCGGCGAGCGGACAGGAAGAGCGGCGAGCGGACAGGAAGAAGGGACGGCGATGGACGCAGAGGACGAGTTCGACATCGTCGTGATCGGTGGTGGGCCGGGAGGCTATGCAACTGCGCTCTACGGTGCTGCCGCCGGGTTGTCCGTCGCCATCGTGGAGCGGGACAAAGTAGGAGGCACCTGCCTGCATCGAGGGTGCGTCCCGGCCAAGGAGTTCCTCGAGACCGCCTCGGTGTACCGCACGGTTGGCTCGGCAGCCGATTTCGGTGTCAACGTGGCGCCGCCCACGCTGGAGTTCTCGGTGAGCCAGGACCGGAAGAACGGTGTGGTCGACAAGCTCTTCAAGGGCCTCAGCGGCCTTCTCAAGGGTCGCAAGGTAACGGTCCTTTCAGGCACCGGTACCCTCGAGGCGGATCGCCGGGTGCGCGTGGTCGACGGCGAGGACGCCGGGCGAGTGGTGCTCGGGCGAAACGTCGTCCTGGCGTCGGGTTCCGTCCCTCGGACTCTGCTGGGGCTCGAGGTGGACGGGCGCTGGGTCATGAGCTCCGACGAGTTCCTCGACCTCAAGGAGATCCCCGCATCGGTCGCCGTCGTCGGCGGAGGCGCCATCGGGTGTGAGTTCGCCTCCCTCCTGTCGGACCTCGGAGCGAAGGTGACCGTTCTCGAGGCGCTCGACTCGATCCTGACCGGGTGCGACGAGGACATCGTGCGGTTGATCGCCCGATCGTTCAAGAAGCGGGGAATCGAGGTCGTCACGGGGGTTCAGGTAGAGGGTCACAAACCGAAGAAGGACGGGAGCTCCACGACGCTCACCGCGGGTGACGAGTCCTACGAGGTCGACGCCATCGTGGTCTCGGTGGGTCGCCGGCCGAGGACCGAAGGTCTGGTGGCGCCGGGGGTCGCGGTCGAAATCGACGAACGAGGCTTCGTGGTGGCCGACGAGTACCAGCGCACCGCCGTGCCCGGCGTGTGGGCGGTGGGCGACGTGGTGGCCGGGTCGCCGCAACTGGCCCATGTCGGCTTCGCGGAAGCGATCGTGGCGGTCAAGGGCATGCTCGGTGAGACGGTCGTGCCGGTTGACTACGGTGCCGTGCCGTGGGCCATCTACTGCCATCCCGAGGTGGCCTTCTGCGGCATGACCGAAGCCCAAGCGAAGGCCAAGGGGATCCCGGTGGTCATCAAGAAGGACCCCTTTGGAGGGAACAGCCGCGCCCAGATCATCGGTGAGACCGAGGGCGTCGTGAAGATCGTGGCGGAACAGCGGCCCGATGGGAGCGCGGGACAGATCCTCGGGGTGCACATGGCCGGGCCATGGGTGACCGAACAACTCGGCGCGGGTTACCTGGCTGTCAACTGGGAGGCTTTGCCCGAAGAGGTGGCGTATTTCATTCAGCCACATCCGTCGCTGTCGGAGTCGTTCGGCGAGACGATGTTGGCGCTGACCGGAAGGGGATTGCACGTTGGCTGACGTCACGATGCCGCAGTTGGGCGAGACCGTCACGGAAGGAACCGTCACCCGGTGGATGAAGGCCATCGGCGACACCGTGGCGCGTGACGAGCCGCTCTTCGAAGTATCTACGGACAAGGTCGACTCGGAGGTTCCCTCACCGGCCGCCGGCGTGTTGACCGAGATCCTCGTTCCTGAAGGCGAGACCGTCGAGGTCGGGGTGCGACTCGCCGTGATCGGCGATGAGTCTGCCGCGGCTGCGCCTGCACCTCCGGCGGCGGCCGCACCTCCGGCGGCGGCCGCACCTCCCGCGGCGCCTGCACCTCCGCCGGCGGCTGCACCTGAACCTCAGGCCGCAGCTGCACCCGCTCCTGCCGCACCGGCACCGGCCCCGGCCGCCGAGCCTGCCCCCGCTCCGGCTCTCGTCGTGGAGGCTGCTCCTGCTCCTGCTCCTGCTCCTGCTCCTGCTCCTGCTCCTGCGCCTGCTGCGACCGCGCCGCCGCAACCAACGGATGCGGGAGCCGATCCTCTCGTGCTCTCACCGGTGGTCCGCAAGTTGTTGTCGGAAAATGGGATCAGCCCCTCAGAGGTCACCGGCACCGGCCTCGGTGGCCGGATCACCCGCGAAGACGTGCTCAAGGTCGTCGATGCCCGTCACGCGTCGGCGCCCGCTGCCGCACCGCCTGCCGCTCCTCCTGCACCAGCACCAGCACCAGCACCAGCACCAGCACCAGCGGCGGCTCCTACTCCTCCGGCACCGCCCGCAGCTCCACCAGCTCCAGCTCCAGCTCCTGCTCCTGCTCCTGCCCCGGCTGCCGCATCCTCTGTGGTGCACGCCGCGCCGACTCCCGCAACGTCCATGGCTACGTTCCGGCGGGCCGGCGACCAGGTTGTGCCCTTCTCCAACATGCGGCGTCGCACGGCCGAGCACATGGTCCGGTCCAAGGCCACCTCGCCGCACGCGTTCATCGCCAATGAGGTCGATTTCGAGAACGTCGAGCGGGTGCGAAAGGCCTGGGGAGCGCGCTTCAAGGAAGAGGAGGGTTTCTCTCTCACCTATCTGCCCTTCATTGCCCGCTCCACCGTGGAGGCGTTGCGAGATTTCCCGCTCCTCAACGCCTCGGTCGCCGACGACTCACTCGTCGTCCATTCCGACATCAATCTGGGTATCGCCGTCGATCTCTCGCACGAGGGACTGATTGTCCCGGTCATTCACCAAGCCGAAGAGGTGACTCTCCGTGGTGTGGCCCGTCGCATCCGCGACCTGGCAGAGCGGGCACGGGGTCGTCAGCTGAATGCCGACGACATCGCCGGAGGCACATTCTCCATTACCAACGATGGTCCGTTCGGCACGTTCTTCACGGTACCGATCATCAATCAGCCCCAGGTGGCGATATTGGCCACCGACGGGATCGCTCGCCGGCCAGTTGTCGTGACCCAGGCTGACGGTTCTGAATCGATCGCCATTCACTCCACCGGTGTCCTCGGGGTGAGTTGGGACCATCGGGCCGTCGACGGTGCCTATGTCTCGTCGTTCTTGGCGAAGGTGTCTGAGCTCATCGGCGGTCGCGACTGGGCTGCCGAACTTTAGAAAGTAGAGCCATGCTGCGGATTCGCACCTTGGGGACGGTTCCCTATCACGAGGCGTTCGTGCTGCAGCATTCGTTGGCGAAGAAGGCCGATGACGACTACCTCCTGGTTCTCCAACATCCCCACGTCTTCACCTTGGGCGTCCACGCTGACCGGTCACACGTCCTGGTCGACCCTGCTTGTGTGGGCGCCACCCTCGAACAGACCGACCGCGGCGGCGATGTCACCTACCACGGCCCGGGCCAGGTGGTGCTGTATCCGATCGTTTCAGTCCCGGACGGGCTTTCCGCCGGGCCGGCGCACGTTCGCCGGCTCGAACGGCTGATCATTGCCACGTTGGGCGATCTCGGCCTGCCCGGCGCCACCAGTGACGAGCACTACCCGGGAGTGTGGATCGACGCCGAAGGTTCCGCGCCGCGCAAGATCGCGGCCATCGGCGTTCGCACCGTCCGCTCCACCTCGGGAGGCCGGCGTACCTTGCACGGCCTTGCGCTGAACGTGTCGTGCGACCTCTCGATGTTCGGGTACATCGTCCCGTGCGGCATTGCCGATCGGGGTGTCACCTCACTGCGGGAAGAGGGCATAGAGGTCTCGTTCGACGACGTGGTGGAGATGTTGCTGCGACGGGCCACCGAGGCGTTCGGGCGTACGGGCGACATCATCGATCGCCAAGACGTGGTGACCGGTCCGACTGACAACTCCATCGGGCGAGCGGGAGACGGCGCACGTCAAGGCATACCGGTCGAACGGCCGCTCCTGCGGCGTCTGCGTCAGGCCGGGGTGAGACCCGAGTCAGGATTGCAGATCTCGGAGCGTAAGCCCGAGTGGCTCCGTGTACCCGTGCACATGGGCAAGGAGTACCTGTCTCTCGGCAAGACGGTGCACGACCTGGGTCTGGCCACGGTGTGCGAAGAGGCCGGATGCCCCAACATCTACGAGTGTTGGTCCGAGGGGACGGCCACCTTCATGATCAACGGGGAGCGCTGCACCAGGGCCTGTGGGTTCTGCCAGGTCGACACGTACCACCCCCTCCCACTCTCTCCTGACGAGCCGGATCGGGTCGCACAGGCGGTGGCGCGGATGGGATTGGGCCACGCCGTGGTGACCTGCGTGGCCCGGGACGATCTGGCGGACGGCGGGGCAGGGGCCATGGCGCAGACCATCACGGCCCTCAGGGAGCGGGCACCAGGTACCACTGTCGAGGTGCTCATTTCGGACTGCCGTGGCGACACAGCGTCGCTCGAGATGATCTTCGCGGCCTGCCCGGACGTGCTCAATCACAACATCGAGACGGTCGCTCGCCTGCAGCGCGCGGTGCGGCCATCGGCCGGCTACGCCCGCAGCCTGGGTGTCCTGGCCCGCGCGGGAGCCGCCGGACTGGTCACCAAGTCAGGCCTCATGGTGGGTCTCGGTGAGCGCGAGGACGAAGTCATCGCCACCATGGCCGACCTGCGTGCCGTCGGCGTGTCCATCATCACGATCGGCCAGTACCTGAGGCCGAGCAGCGATCACCTCCCGGTCTCGCGCTACTGGGCTCCGGAGGAGTTCGACCGGCTAAAAGAGATTGGGGCCGAGCTCGGCGTGCCGCACGTGGAAGCCTCGCCTCTTACCCGGTCCAGCTATCACGCCCGCGATGCCGCGGCGGCTGCGGGCGCGCACGGCCAGCCCGCACTGCTCAGGTAACGACGCCTCTGGGCAGGCGGGTCCAGCCTGGACCAGCAGGAGCAGGGGGCGATGCGATCCTCAGGCTACGAAGTACTTGGCCGCCGGGTGGTGGCAGATGATCGCGTCCGTGGTCTGCTCGGGCTCCATCTGGAACCCCTCGCTCACCGTGACGCCGATGCGATCGCCGCCCAGGAGTTCCACCACCTTCTCGTTGTCCGTGAGCTCGGGACAGGCTGGGTAGCCCCATGAGTAGCGCCCGCCCCTGTATCCCTGGCGGAGCAACACGTCCAAGGGTGGCCCATCCTGGTCAGCGAAGCCCAGCTCCTCGCGGATGCGGTGGTGCCAGTACTCGGCAGTGGCCTCCGCCATCTCGACACTGAGGCCGTGCAGGAACAGATAGTCGGTGTAGCGGTTCTCGGACTTGAGGCGCGCCGCCTCTTCGGAGGCCCTGGGGCCGATGGTGCACAGCATGAAACTGGCGAAGTCGTCTTCACCCGAATCGCTCGGACGGAAGAAATCAGCGATGCAGAGCCACGGTTCCTTGCGCTGTCGTGGGAAGGTGAACCGCATCCACTCAGAGTTGCGTGACTCGTCTTTCCATATGACGAGGTCGTTCCCTTCGGCGTTGGCGGCGAAGTGACCGTACGCCACCTGGGGGATAAGGAGATCACCCTCCTTGGCCTTCGCCATCTCCTCGCGCAGAACTGCCCGCACGCGATCCTTGAATTCCGGGTCGTCTTCGCCATGCTCTTTCTCTGGCCTGAACCCCCACTGGTTACGGAAGAGCGCGGTCAGGTTGAGATACTTGGCAATGTCGTCGAGTGCAATGCCCTTGGCGATGCGGCTGCCGACGAAGGGCGGTGCGAAGAGCTGGTTGTCCGACGCGATGTCGGCCCGGGCTGGCTGGCCCTCCACCGGTGTGGTCTCCTGGGGGTCCAGCCGGCTGCGCTTGGGAACGTTCTTGGTCGAAATCTCCCGTCCGAACAGTGGGTCTTCTTCGCCCGACTTCTTCAGCTCCACCAGGCGGTCCATGGTGCGTAGACCCTCGAACGCATCGCGACCGTAGAACAGGCGCCCGTCGTAGATCTCACGGAGATCGCGCTCGACATAGGTGCGCGTCAGCGCGGCACCACCGAGGAGGATGGGGAAGCCGGCCAGGTCACGCTGGTTGAGCTCGACCAGGTTCTCCCGCATGATCAACGTGGACTTCACCAGGAGCCCGCTCATCCCGATGGCATCGGCCTTGTGCTCCTCGGCGGCGGCGATCATCTCGTTGATCCCGATCTTTATGCCGAGGTTGATGACCTCGTAGCCGTTGTTGGTGAGGATGATGTCAACCAGGTTCTTCCCGATGTCGTGCACGTCTCCCTTGACCGTGGCCAGCACCACGGTGCCCTTGCCGCCCTGGTCGGCCTTCTCCATGAACGGCTCGAGGAAGGCCACGGCAGCCTTCATCGTTTCGGCGGACTGGAGAACGAACGGAAGCTGCATCTCACCCGAGGCGAATCGCTCTCCGACCACCTTCATGCCTTCGAGCAGCACGTCGTTCACGATGGCCAGCGCACCCATACCCGAGTCGAGCGCCTCGGTCAGATCGGTCTCGAGCCCGTTGCGGTTGCCGTCGATGATCCGCTGCGACAGGCGCTGATCCACGGGCCAGTCGAGGTGTTCGTCGGCCGCCCCGGCGTTGACCTTGACCCCGTCGAAGAGAGCGAGAAGCTCCTGCAGCGGGTCGTAGTCGTCGGTGCGGCGGTTGTAGACGAGATCGAGGCTGATCTCCTTGGCCCGCTCTTCAATCCGTGAGAGCGGGAGGATCTTCGACGCGTGCACAATGGCCGAGTCGAGCCCCGCCTCCACACACTCGTGGAGGAATACGGAGTTGAGCACCTGGCGCGCCGCGGGGTTGAGGCCGAACGAGACGTTGGACAGTCCGAGGATGGTGGAAACGCCCGGCAGTTCGGCCTTGATGGACCGGATGCCCTCTATGGTCTCGATCCCATCGTTGCGGCTCTCCTCCATGCCGGTGGAGAGAGGAAGGGCCAGAGGGTCGAAGAGCAGGTCCTCGGGTGCCAACCCGTAGCGCTCGACGGCGATGTCGCGGATATTCCGGGCGGCCCGCAGCTTCCACTCGGCCGTGCGTGCCTGGCCCTCTTCGTCGATGCAGGTGCAGACCACGGCGGCGCCGAACTCGCGGGCCAGCCGCAGGAACGTGTCGAGCCTGGTGCCGGGCTGATCGCCTTCCTCGAGGTTGACCGAGTTGAGGATGGGACGGCCACCGATCCATTCGAGGGCGGCCCGGGCGACGGGGCCCTCGGTCGAGTCGACCATGAGCGGCACGCTGGCCTGGGTGGCAAACCGGCTGGCCACTTCGGTCATGTCGGCCACGCCGTCGGCGCCGGTGTAGTCGACGCACACGTCGATCACGTGCGCGCCCTCCTTGACCTGATCGCGGGCCATGGCCACGCAGGTGTCCCAGTCGGCCTCGAGCATGGCCTCCCGGAAGCGCTTGGAGCCGTTGGCGTTCGTGCGCTCACCCACCACCAGGAACGAGGTGTCCTGGCGGAACGGGACCGAGCTGTAGATGGACGCGGCCGACGGCTCTTCAACCGGCGTGCGGACGGCCGGAGTGGCCCCGCCGCAGCGCGCCACCACGGCGGCCAGGTGCTCGGGTGTCGTGCCGCAGCATCCACCAACGGCCGAGACCCCGAACTCGGTGATGAAGCGGTAGAGATGCTCGGCGAGCTCGTCGGGGGTCAGGTCGTAGTGCATCATGCCGTCGACCACCGACGGCAGGCCCGCATTGGGGACGCAGGAGATCGGCACCAGGCTGGCCGAGGACAGATGCCGCAGGGCCTCGCTCATCTCGACGGGGCCCGTGGCGCAGTTGAGCCCGACGACGTCCACCTGCATTGCGCTCAGGACGGTCAGCGCCGCGGCGATCTCGGTGCCTGGGAGCATGCGGCCCGTCAGCTCGATCGTCACCTGAACCTGGAGCGGTACGACGCGGTCGAGCGCGGCCATGGCCCGGCGAGCGCCATTGATGGCCGCCTTGGCGGAGAGCAGATCGAACACGGTCTCAATGAGAAGGAGGTCGACACCCCCTTCGAGCAGGCCGAGCGCCTGCTCCTCGTACGCGCCCCGCAGGTCGGCATAGGGGATCTGCCCGAGGGTGGGGAACTTGGTCCCGGGTCCCATGCTGCCGGCCACCCAGCGAGGACGCTCGGGCGTGGCGAACTCGGCGGCGACCGACTTGGCGATCTCGGCCCCGGTGCGGCTGATCTCCCGGGCCCGGTCGGCCAGCCCGTACTCGGCCAGCACGACCGGAGAGGATCCAAACGTCCCGGTTTCGACCACGTCGCAGCCGACCTCGAAGAAGGACCGATGGACCCGGGCGATCAGGTCGGGACGGGTACTGATGAGGATTTCGTTGCATCCTTCGAGGTCGGGGCCACCGAAGTCCTCCGCAGTCAACCCCATCATTTGCAGATTGGTGCCCATGGCGCCGTCAAAGATCAGCACCCGCTCCCGAAGGGCCTGGAGATAGGTGGACTTGGCCGGGTCGAGACGACCGAGCAGTTCCGGTGAGATCGACATGGTGGTATCTAGGCTACCGGCGCCTGGCTGGTGCCCCCTACAGGCCCCGATAGCATCCGCCACGATGACTCCGAAGATCTACACGAAGACCGGCGACGATGGAACCACCGGGCTCTACTTCGGGGGGCGGGTGCGGAAGGACTCCATCCAGATCGACATCAACGGGGTGGTGGACGAGGCCCAGGCGGCCATGGGTCTGGCCCGAGCGGAATCGACTCCCGGATCGGAGCTCAACGAGCGACTGACCGCGCTGGAGCGGGAGCTCTACATCCTGATGGCCGAGGTGGCCACGGCGCCGGAGAACCGGCGCAAGCTCAAGGCCGGTGCGACCCTGGTGACGGCCGAGATGGTGGCGGCGCTCGAGCTGGACATTGACCACCTTCGAGACCGCCCCGACATCCCGAGCGAATTCACCGTTCCCGGGGAGAACCGCTGCGCGGCATCCCTTGACTTCGCCCGCACCATCGTGCGCAGGGCGGAGCGGTTGGCGGTGCAGGAGCCGGTCGAGGGTTCGCTGGTCGTGCAGTACCTCAATCGCCTGTCGGATCTGCTGTGGGCGATGGCGCGGTGGCAGGAAGGTCCGGATCACAAGCTCTCTCGCGGCTGAGAAAGCTTCGATACGTCTCCTGAATCTCCGTAGGGAGGCCGTTAAACAGATGCTGCGAGAGGGGGCCGGCGGTGCGCCGCACAGCCAGCTGGCCCGACACCGAGCGCGTGGCCAGGCCGAACCGCACCAGACGAGAAATCGCTCGCGGCAGAGGCGCATGCCTGCTCTCTGACGTGCCCAGTCCGAGTTCGCGGCCCAGGTCGTTCATCTCAACCGTCATTCCGCCTGGAGAACCCTCTAGAAAGAGGTTCAGACGGCGGAAGAGGCATGTGGCCGATGGTCCGAGCACGGGGAGCCAGAAGATCTCGACAAAGCCCGAATCGGCTGGGTAGCCACACTCCTCGACCGCTTTGTCGTGCCAGGAGGTCACATGCAGTTGAGCCCACCTTGCACGAGACCTTGCACCGCACCGCTCATTTCCGCACAGGGAGTGAGCGGCGCCACGCCGGCGAAGGGCTGGACACGGACTGGCGCCCGTGGGGACCGCTGAAGGTGACCAGCTCGTTGGCGTCGCCGCTCATCTTCCACCCCAGTTCGTGCACCCGGCTGTGGTGGGCTGGGCACAGCGTGATCAGGTTGGACAACACCGTCGGGCCGCCGTTGATCCAGTGGCGCAGGTGGTGCACGTTGGTGATGAGGCCGTAGCCGCAGCCCGGGAAGCGGCACCCGCCATCGCGCCGGGCGATCTCGATGCGCTGGGCCGCAGTTGGGCTGCGCCGCCAGGGGAACTGATCGAGGATGGTGCCGTCGGGCGCCTCGAGTGAAATGGTGTGGGGGGCATCGCACGCGAGCCGCTTCACGATCTCGGCCGAGATCGGACCCGCCCCCTCAATGGAGGCGGTCCCCTCCCCCTTGAGACCCCTGCGCCCATCGTCACCGACGAAGAGGGACAGATCCGCGTGCACCACGATGTGGGCGGGCGCCCCGCCGAACAGTGGCCGCCCCGAGCCCGAGATGGGCTCGCCCGTGCCGCCGTCTCTTCGTCCCCGCTCGGTACAGACCTCGACCACGGCGTCGGCCAGGCGCCGCTCGAGCGGCTCGTAGTGTGGATCAGCGGCCGAGGGGTGGTCGTGGCGGGCGGCCCGGGCCACCAAGGTGGACTTGACGATGGCGTAGGCGTCGGGGGTGAACTGGGCCCACAGGGCACAGCGCGCATCGTCGAAGCGCACGAAGCGCCCGGTGAACCTTTTGGCCGCGTCGGTCTCGCTCATCGCGCGCGCGGTGCGGGCCAGCTCTTGGGCCTGGCGCACACTCCAGTGCACCGCGGCCTCGGCCAACGGCGCGTCGGTCGCCCCGGTGGCGACGGCCGCCACCGGGGCGAGCACGTCGAGGGTGAGGCGTCCGGCCGAAAGGGCATCAAAGAGCTTGGGGAGCCCTCCCAGTTTCTCCGCCGCCACCACCAGGGTGCGGGCCGAGGCGGCGCTCAGGCGGCAACGGTCGCTCAGCCAGGCCGCCATGGACAACGCCCCGTCGCCCCGGAAGGCCTCGGTCCGGGCGAACTCGGCGGGTGCACCGAGATGGCGCGCTGGTGGGCCACCATGCTCTCGGCCAACGCGGCCGAACGGGCATCCCCGCCCCGGTCGCGGCTGAGCGGGCGGGTGCGCAGGCGGGGTGAGGCGCCGTCATCGTGGGGCGGAGCGACGGTGCTGTGGGCCGGGCCGGAAGCCATGGGGCGAGTATGGGGAAGGGGTGTGTCAGGGGCCGGTATCGAGGGCCGGTATCGAGGGCCGGTACCGGGGCCAGTACTCGGGCCGGCCGCCGCCTGGCGCGCTTCGGGAGCGGTCGGTCAGTCGGCGTGGACGGATCGCAGGCCGGCCCAGGCCAGGTCGGCCATGCGTTGCGCCAGCCGCGCCACCTCTTCCTCGACCGCCCCGCCGCTCGACGTCCGTTGTTCCATGAATCGGCGGCTGGCGCCTTCGGCCATGCCGACCACCGCATAGGCGAGAAGCCGGCGGTGATCGTCATCGAGCCCGGCGTTGATGAGGGGCTCGATCGCGGCCGCGATGGCGTCCTCGACCGTGCGCAGGGCGAGCCCAAGCTCCTTGTCGTCGGCGTGGTCACGGCCGTAGAGCAGACGGAACTCCGCCTCCCGGCTGATGACCAGCCGGAAGTAGGCCGCGAAACCCATCTCGACCTGCTGGCGCGGACCCTGGGCCTGGCGCACAGCGGTCTTCACCGCGATCAGGAGCTCCTCGGCGATGGAATTGACGAGTTCGAGATACAGCGCCCGCTTGGACGAGAAGTGCTGGTACACCAGCGGTTTTGTCACCCCGGCCGCTTCGGCGATGTCGTCCATCGTCGTGGCCCGATACCCCCGCCGGGCGAACAGCTCGAGAGCGACGGCCACGAGTTGCCGCCGTCGTTGCCCTGCGGTGAGGCGCCGCGCCGAGAGCTGGAGATCTGTCGCCATTCCGTTTCAGGCTACCAATGAAGGTCTCCGGGTCAGTTCTCCGGGCCAGTTCTCCGGGTCAGATCTGCCCGTCAGCCGAAGCGCGCCGGAAGGCCCTCGATCACCGCGGCCAGCCGCCCGGGCAGATCCGCCAGGTTGAAGTGCTCTCTGGCGATCCGCTGGTTGTGATCGAGGAACTCGGCGTCCGGGTCGTCCAGCCAGGCGGCGAGCCGGACGGGCTCGGCGCTGTCGAACCATCGGAACCCGAAGGAGGAGAGCTCGGCCGCCACGGGATAGGGGCCTATGGCCAGCGGGCGGCGGTAGGTCGCCGACTCGACCGAGGGGTTGCCGAACCCCTCCCACGTCGACGGCAACAGGACGGCGTCACAGGCTGCGTAGGCGTCGGCGATCGTGAGCGGCACCGCGCCCGCGCCTGCGCCCGCGCCTGAGCCCGAGCCCGCGCCCGTCCCTGCGCCCGTCCCCGCGCCCAGCAGGACCGGGCAGCGCGCCCCGGCGACCAGCCGGTCGAGCTCGGGGCCGTAACCGTCTTCGGCCGGCCCGAGGAGCCAGTAGGTGCCGCCGACGGCGGTGGCCAGGGCCAGGCCGCCCGCAACGTTCTTGCGGGCCAGGGCGCGTGTGGGTTGGAGGAGCAGACGGGCGTGCCGGGGGACACCGAGCGCCTGCCGGACGCCGCCGCCGTCCGCCGTCACCGGGTCGGGATCGAAGCTGTTGTAGATCGTCGTCGCAAAAATGCCATGGTCCGCCAGCTCGCGGCGGCTCAGCTCGTTGATGGTGACGTGCGCCCAGGACGGGTCGTCGGGGGGTGGTGGCAGGTGGGCCAGATGGGGCCGCTGCCAGGGCAGGTCGTGATGGTGCAACACGGCCGGCCTTCCGGCGCACACGGTGGCGACGAGGGCGGCCGCAGGCGGATTGAGAGGGAGCGAGCACAGATTCTCGACGACGACCAGATCGGCCGGGGCCAGCGCGTCGATCAGCTCGCGGCGGCTCGGAGGGGCCGTGGCGTCCATGGCCAGCCCGTCGAGCCTGGTGTCCACCGGACCCGACCCTGCGACGGTGATGACCCGCCAGCCCAGCTGACGCAGCGCCACCGCCCATTTCTCCGCCTCGATCGAGACGCCGTCACTGCCGCCGAGGCGGAACGAGACGAGGGCGGCGGTCGGCACGTCGCACTCTACGCGCGCCCGTCCTGCGGGCAGTCCCTCGGCGCGGGTCGGCTAGCGTTGCCCCCCAATGGCGAAGCGAGCACTGATCACCGGCGTGACCGGACAGGACGGCTCCTACCTGGCCGAATTCCTCCTAGAACAGGGCTACGAGGTGGTCGGCATGGTCCGGCGCTCGAGCACCCTCAACTTCGAGCGCATCGCCCACATCCAGGACCGGTTGGAGCTGGTGGCCGGCGACCTGCTCGACGAGGTCTCCCTCATCAACATCTTGCGGGACCACCGGCCACGTGAGGTCTACAACCTCGCCGCGCAGTCCTTCGTGCAGACCAGCTTCAGCCAGCCGGTGCTGACCGGCGAGACGACCGCGCTGGGCGTCACGCGCATGCTCGATGCCATCCGCCTGGTGGACCCCGACATCCGCTTCTACCAGGCGAGCTCCTCGGAGATGTTCGGCAAGGTGCAGGAGGTTCCCCAACGGGAGTCGACCCCGCTGTACCCGCGGAGCCCTTACGGAGTGGCCAAGGTCTACGGCCACTGGATCACCGTGAACTACCGGGAGAGCTACGACCTCCACGCCTCCTCGGGGATCCTCTTCAACCACGAATCGCCGCGCCGCGGGCTCGAATTCGTCACGCGGAAGATCACCAACGGGGTGGCGCGCATCGCCCACGGTCTCGACGACAAACTGTCCCTCGGCAATCTCGATGCCCAACGGGACTGGGGATTTGCCGCCGACTACGTCCGCGCCATGTGGATGATGCTGCAACAGGACAGCCCCGACGACTACGTCGTCTCCACCGGCGAGACCCACGAAGTCCGAGAGCTCTGTCGCCTGGCGTTCTCGGTGGTGGACCTCGACTGGGAACAGCACGTGGTGATCGACGAGAAATACCTCCGTCCGGCCGAGGTCGATCTCCTGGTCGGCGACTCGGCGAAGGCCCACAAGGTGTTGGGTTGGCAGCGCGAAGTCGATTTCCCAGGTCTCGTGGCCATGATGGTCAAGGCAGACATGGACCTGGTCCGTCGCACCATCGGCTAGCCGGGGCCCATGGACCCCCTGACCGCCACCATCGCAGCAGACCCGCTCGGCGTCCTGGCCGCCTTCGGTGCCGGGATCCTTTCGTTCGTCTCCCCGTGCGTTCTGCCGCTCGTCCCCGGTTACGTCTCCATGGTCTCGGGACTCTCGGCGGCCGAGCTGACGGCGACCAAGAGGGTGGCCCCCTCCGGGGGGGTGGCCACGTCGGCTCTCGCGCCCACCGGTGCGGTGGGGTCGCCCGGGCCTCCTGCCGGGCCCGCGACCCCGGGAGGGTCCGTAGCCACCGTTCCGCCCATCGCCCCCGCTGGACCCCCAGCGCCCGCACCAGTGACGATGCGACCGATGCTGCGCGGCATCGGGCTCTTCATCGCCGGCTTCACCATGGTGTTCGTGGCCCTCGGCGCTGCGGCGTCCGGTATCGGTCGCCTGCTGGTCTCGCACAAGGAGACCCTCACGCACGTGAGCGGCTACGCGGTGATCCTGCTCGGCCTGGTGCTCCTCTTGGGCGTCGTTCCCGCCGGGTTCTGGGCCCGGCTCGGTGCCGGCCCGCTGGGGGTGCTGACCCGGATCACGGGTGAACGGCGCTTCGATGTGCGGCCGTCGACCCTGGGGACGTGGGCCGCCCCGGTCATGGGGATGGCGTTCGCGTTCGCCTGGACCCCGTGCATCGGCCCGGTCCTGGCGGTCGTCCTCGGCCTGGCGGAGCGCAACGGCTCGCTGGCCGGCGGCGTGCTCCTCCTCTTCGCGTACTCGCTCGGGCTGGCCGTGCCGTTCCTCCTGGCGGGCCTGGCCTTCGGCCGGCTCACCTCGGTCATCGCCCGGGCCCGGCGCGGCCTATGGCTCGTCGAAGCCGTCGGGGGGACCGTGCTGGTCGTGTTCGGCGTCCTGCTCGTGACCGACCACCTCGGGTGGATCTCGACGCAGTTCACGACCCTGCTCGACCACATCGGGCTGAAGCGGCTGAGTACGAGCTGAGCTGAGCTCGTCCGGTTCGGCCGGTTCGGCCGGTTCGGCCGGTTCGGCCGGTTCGGCCGGTTCGGCCGGTTCGGCCGGCGCATCGGCGAAGGTCCGGGCGAAGGTGTGGACGTCACCGGGCCAGCGTGCCGAGATGTAATTGGCGTCGCGCACCACCCACGCCGGGCGGGCGTCGGTCGCGCTGTCGCGGGCGCGACCGCTCGTCTTGCGCCGGTAGTCGGGCGCGCCGACCGGGACATCGAGGAAGTCGTCGGGGCGGGCCAGGGCCCGGGTGACCTCCTGCTGCACCGACATGTAGCCCTCTGGTTGCCCGGGGCCCTCGGTGTAGGTGCGGTAGTAGGACGGATCCCAGAACCGGGTGCGGCGGGCCACGGACCAGGCCTTGCGCTCGAGCTGCCAGGTCAGTGCGGTGGTGCGCCGGCCCCGCAGGACCGAGGCCCCGGTGGCCGGGTCGATGCTGCGGGCCGCCACCAGCACCCCGTGGCATACGGCCGCCACCGGCTTGCCGCGCGAGAAGAACTCCACCACCGCACGCTGGACGACGGGACTCTCCAGGTAGGGCCGCATGCCCCGGGCCCGGTGACCCCCGGGGAGCAGGAGGCCCGCGCAGTCCTGGTGGTGCATCTCGTCCCAGCGCACGGGGGCGAGGAAGCCCGCGTCCTGACGGAGCGCCGCGAAGGCCGTCCGGCCGTCGGCGTTGGCCCGCAGGGCGCGCCCGACGAGGGTGAGGCGGCGGAGACCGGGCACCGCTCCCCACGGATCGAGGCCGCGCCCCGAAACCATGAGGTCGTCGGCCCGGGCGGGCCTCCCGTCGGGGGTGGCGAGGACCACGCGGTGCCCCCGCTCCCGCAGGACGGACCAGCTGACCCCCACCTCGGTGGGGTCGAAGTCGAGCGAGGGCAGGGGGAGCAGGACGGTGGCCATCGGTTACCTGAGGCCGCAATCTACCGATCCGGCCACGGGCGCCCAGGTCCCCGCACACGTGGCCGGACCACGGGACCGTGGCGGGCCGCTTGGAACCACCGCACCCGGCCCCCCTACCATGGTGCCGAAGGCCATGGCCCCCGTCGTCCAATTCCGCGCTGCCGTCGCTCTCGCCGGCCGCTTTCCCGCCCTTGCCGGTGTCGATCTCTCTCTCCACACCGGGGAGGTCGTCCTGGTGGTCGGCGCCAACGGTGCCGGCAAGACCAGCCTGCTCAGGGCCTGTGCGGGCCTGTTGCCCGTCACGTCGGGGGAGGCATGGATCCTCGGCGTCGATCTCACCGCGGACCACACGGCCGTGCGGCGCCACGTCGGCCTGCTGGGCCATGCCGCCCCGCTCTACGACGAGCTCACCGCGGCGGAGAACGTCCGCTTCGCCGTGCGGGCGCTCGGCCTGCCGGCCGCCACCGGCGACCGGGCCCTCGAGCGCCTGGGCCTGGTCGGGCGCCTCCGCAACACGCCGGTCGGACGCCTCTCGGCCGGCCAGCGGCGCCGGGTGGCCCTGGCGGCGCTGGTGGCCCGCCGCCCGGCCCTGTGGCTGCTCGATGAGCCGCACGCCGGGCTCGATGCCCCCTCGCGCTCCCTCCTCGGGGACCTGATCGGCGAAGCCGTCGCCGACGGCGCCGCCGTGCTGCTCTCGTCCCATGAGCCCGAGCTCGCCGTCCCTCTCTCCGATCGGGTCGTGGTGATGAGCGGCGGGCGGATCACCGGCACCGAGGAGGGGGGGCGTCGCCCTCCGCTGACCGCCCTGCCCGCGGCGGAACCACCCCCGGACCAGGGAACGATGGGGACGTGGCATGTGGCGTGACGCGGCGCTGGTCGCCGGCAAGGACCTCCGGATCGAAGCGCGGTCGCGGGTCGGGTTGTGGCAGGTGGTCCCCTTCGCCGTGCTGGTGCTCGTCCTGGTCGCCTTCGCCATCGGTCCCGACAGCGCCTCCCTGCGGCACGCTGCACCGGGCATCTTCTGGATCGCGGTGTTGTTCTCCACCGTGCTGAGCATCCAGAGAAGCGTCGCCATCGAATCCGGCGAGGGCACCCGCGACGGACTGCGGCTCTCGGGCATCGACCCGGCCGGCATCTTCCTCGGCAAGGCGGCCGCCGTGGGCCTGCAGCTCCTGGTGCTCCAGATCGTGCTCTGGGCCGGCGTGACCGTCCTGTTCGATGTGCGCGTCCACGTCGTGTGGCTGGCCATCGTCTCCTCACTCCTGGCCACGGTCGGTCTGGCGTGCGCGGGCGTGCTCTACGGCGCGCTGTCCGCCGGCCTGCGCGTGCGGGACACCCTCCTGCCAATTCTCGTGCTCCCGGTGCTCGCGCCGGTTTTGCTGGCGGGTTCGAAGGCGTGGCAGGCTGCCCTGGACGGCAGCTCGAGCTCGGGCGCCGAGTGGTTGCGCATCCTCATACCCTTCGCGGTGATCTACCTCGTCATCGGCATCGCCCTCTACGGTCCGCTCCAGGAGGCTGCATGAATTCCATCGGCACGGTCTCTCGCTCGCGCGGCAGGGTCTCTCGCCCGCGTTGGCTCACCGTGGTGGGGATCCTCGGCGTCGTCTGCATGGGATTCACGGTGTGGCTCGGGCTGTGGATCACCCCGCCCGATGCGGTGCAGGGGAACCTGGCCCGGCTCCTCTACATCCATCCACCCATCGCCACGGTGGCCCTCTACTGGGCGGGTGGCGTCGCGCTGGCGGGCAGCCTCTTGTATCTGTGGCCCCGCACCAGGTCGTTCTTCTGGGACCGGCTGGCGGCCGCCTCCGTCGAAGTGGGCGCGGTCTTCTCCGCACTCACCTGTATAACGGGGTCCATCTGGGGCCGCCCGGCCTGGGGAGTCTGGTGGGCCTGGGATGCGCGCCTGACCTCCTCCGCCCTGCTCCTCCTGCTCGAGCTGGGCTATCTGGCCCTGCGCCGGGTGCCGGCCGACCCGGCCATCCGGGCCCGGCGCTGCGCGGTGGCCGCGCTGCTGATCGCCGTCGACGTGCCCATCGTGCATTTCTCGGTCGACTGGTGGCAGACGCTGCACCAGACCGGGACCGTGCTGGATCCGGGATTCCACCTCCACGTGCACGGTTCGATGGCCTGGACCTTCCTCCTGGGCTTCATCGCCTTCTCCCTGATCTACGTCTGGCTGCTCGGGGTGCGCTACCGGATCGAGGTGCTCCAGGACCAGGTGGGAGACCAGGAGATGGAGGTTTCCCTGGCCGAACGGTGGAATGAGGGAACCGAGCTCGTGGGCGTCGGGTCGTCCGGGCACCACGTCCCCGAAGGTGGTGCGCCGTGAGCTACGTCGACGCCGGCTACTCCATCGCTCTGGGTGTGCTGTTCCTCTACGCCGTCGCGCTGGTGCTCCGGCGCCGGCGCTGGGAGCGCGCCATGCGGGTCGTCGAGCAGACCGAGCACACCGCACACACCGAGCACACCGAGCACAAAGAGCACGCCGAGCACGCCGAGCACGCCGAGGAGCAGACCGCCCCCGGCGCACGGTCGTGACCAGCACCATCAACGAGCCGAACCCCTCCCCCGGTCCATCGACGGACGTCGTCCAGGAGGGGCCCGCGTTACCCCGCGCCCGTCGCCGGAGCAGCAAGCGACTGTGGCTGGTGTTCGCCGTCCTGCTGGCCGCGTTCGTCTTCCTCCTGGTCGAGGGGCTCGGGAGCTCCCTCAACTTCTTCGACACCGTCGATCAGGCCTTCGCTCATCGCGCCACCCTGGGGACCCGGACGTTCAACCTCGAGGGTGACGTGGTCGCGGGGTCGATCCACCCGACCGCGGTGGGGACCGACTTCACCATTTCCGAGGGCAGGAACAAGGTGGCGGTGGCCAACACCGGCAGTCCGCCGCAGCTGTTCCAGGTGGGGATCGCCGTCGTGGTGGTCGGGCACTTCACCTCGTCGCGCTCGCGTGCGTTCGTCTCCCATCAGATACTCGTGAAGCACTCGGAGAACTACTGTGCCGCCAACCCGAAACGGGTGAAGTCCAAGAGCGGGAACATCGTCTTGTGCTGAACGCATCGCTCGGGACCGTCGGGGTATGGCTGGCCTTCGTCGCCAGCGTGACCGGAGCCGTGGTCATCGTGGTCGGCCTGGTGCGCCAGCGTGGCACCGCGCCCGCCCCATCTGCGGGCGGGTCGGTGGCCGTCCAAGGAATGCTCGACGGTCGCCTGTTCGCACCGGTGATGTTCATCGGAGCGTTGCTGGCCACGGTCGCCATGGAGCACGCCCTCGTCACGCACGACTTCAGCATCGTCTTCGTGGCGGAGAACAACAGCAAGGTGACCCCGCTGCTGTACTCCATCACCGGTCTGTGGTCCGCCCTGGCCGGATCGATCCTCCTGTGGGGCCTGATCCTCACCATCCTCACCGCCGTGTTCGTCTGGCGGTACCGGCGACTCGTCACGGACCAGGTCATCCGGTGGGCCACCCTGGTGCTCTACGTGGTCACCGCGTTCTTCTTCGGGATGATGGTGGGCCCGGCGAACCCGTTCGTCACCACGCCGGACGTCACGGCCGGGCTGGGGCCCAACTCGCTGCTCCAGGACAACCCGCTCGTGGCCATCCATCCACCGCTCCTCTACATCGGCTTCGTCGGATTCACCGTGCCCTTCGCCTTCGCCATCGGCATGCTGGCCACCGGCCGGATCAGCGATCGGTGGCAGATCGAGTGCCGCCGTTGGACGTTGTTCTCCTTCACCTCCCTCTCCGTCGGCATCGTGCTCGGCGCGTGGTGGTCCTACCAGGTGCTCGGCTGGGGTGGCTTCTGGGGCTGGGACCCGGTGGAGAATGCCGCCCTCCTCCCCTGGCTGTGCGGGACGGCCTACCTCCATTCGGTCCTGGTGCAGGAACGCCGCGGGCTCATGCGCGTCTGGAATCTCTCGCTCTCGGTCGCCACCTTCGCCCTCACCATCCTGGGGACCTTCCTGACCCGATCGGGCGTCATCAACTCCGTGCACGCCTTCTCCCAGTCGACGCTCGGGCCCATCCTCATTTCGTTCTTCTTCGTGGTGGTCGTGGTCGGGTTCGGCCTCATCGCCTGGCGGGGCGACCGCCTGCGCTCACCGGGGGGCATCGACGCCCCCCTCGGCCGCGAGGGTGCCTTCCTGCTCAACAACCTCCTCTTCGTCGGGTTCGCGTTCGTCGTCTTATTGGGCACGCTCTTCCCGCTCCTCTACGAGGCCGTGACCCAGCAACAGGTCAACGTCGGCGCGCCCTTCTTCAACACGATCGCCATTCCCTTCGGGTTGTCCCTTCTTTTCTTGATGGCCGTGGCTCCCGCGCTGAGCTGGCGCAAAATCAACGGGTCGGTCCTGTGGCACCGCCTCTCCATCCCGGCCTGGGTCGGGGTGCTCACCGTGGTGCTCTGCGTCATTTTCGGGCGCCGCGGGTTTGCGCCCCTGGTGGGGTTCGGCCTCGGGGCTTTCGCGGCCGCCACCGCGGTGCGCGCCCTCGTGCTCTCGGTGCGCGCCACGCGCGGGCATCACGTGGGTTGGTGGCGCGGGCTCGTCGGGCGCACGAACGGCGGGATGGTGGTGCACCTCGGCGTGATCGTCCTGGCCGTCGGCGTCGTCGCCGCCACGGCCTACCGTCAGCAGACCGAGTTGACCCTGGCGCAGGGACAGACGGTGACCTATGACGGCCACACGTTCGAATTCATCGGCCTCAAGACCGTGACCACGCCGTCGAAGACGTCCGACGAGGCGCTGGTCAAGGTCGACGGGGGCACCTTCACCCCGGCCACCACCAATTTCGGCGGCGCGCTCGCCACGGTGGGCACGCCCGCCATCGACTCGGGGGCGTTCGGCGACGTGTACCTCACCTTTGACGAGGTGGGTGGACTCGGAACAACCTCGGGCGGCTCGATCGTCCCGAACCTCCCGGCGGGCTCGGTGGTCATCGGCGTCGTCATCGAGCCCCTGGTGGCCTGGGTGTGGACGGGCGGGTTGCTGATCGGGTTGGGAGGTCTCCTGGCCCTCGTGCCCGGATCACGCCGCCGGGCCACCGACCCCGTCTCGGCCCCCTCGGCCATGGTGGCGGGCAGGGGTCCGGCGCCCGAACCGGAGCCGGAGAGGAGGCTGGGGGAGGACGAAGGCGGGGATGTCGACGAGCGCCACGCCGATCTCACCCCGGTCGGCCGCGGCGCCGGGATCGAAAGTGGCGCCCCCTCAGCGTGACTGCCCGGGGCAAGCGGCGCCATACGACCCGCTGGGTGGCCGGGTTCGTTCTCATCGTCCTGGCCGTCATCGGCGTGGTGCTCGCCACCCGCACCCCGCAGGAGGCGACTGCGGTGGAGAGCGCATTGGTGGGGCACATGGCCCCGCAGTTCTCCGGCGCCAACATCCAGAGCCGCGATGGGACACCGGTGTCGCTCAGTTCGTTGCGGGGCCACTACGTCTTCGTCAATTTCTTCGCCAGCTGGTGCGGACCGTGCCAGCAGGAGGCCCCCGACCTCATCGCGTTCGACTACCAGAATGCTCCGAAGGAGGGGGCGGACCTGGTGAGCGTCGTCTTCCACGATGAGGTGGCGTCGGCCGAGAGCTTTCTCAAGACCCAAGGTGCGCCGTGGCCCGCGGTGGACGACCCCGGGGGCGCCATCGCCGCGCGCTACGGCGTGACCAGCCCGCCGACAACGTTCCTCGTCGACCCTTCCGGCCGCATCACGGTCGAGCCGGAGATCGGACCGGCCACGCAAGCGGAGCTGCAGGACATGATCGATCAGGCGCGCAAGCTGGCGCGCCGGTCGGGCGGGGCCGGCGGTGGCTGACGCTCCGGTGATTGCGCATCCGGTGCGCCGGTCGCTGTGGGTGCGCATCGGCACCCCTCTCGTGGTCGTCGCCGTCGCGCTGGCCATCGGGAGCGGGGTGTTCTCGGGCAAGCCCGAGACGGCGGCGCAACGTGCCGCCCGGATCGAGGCCGTGGTCCGCTGCCCCTCGTGCATCGATGTCTCGGTGGCGCAGTCACAGGAGACAACCGCAGTGGCGGTGCGCCACGAGATCGAGCAGCAGGTGGCGCGCGGGAGGTCCACGGCGCAAATTGAGCAGACGCTGGTCGACCAGTACGGCCAGAACATCCTGCTGGAGCCGCCCGACTCGGGTGGATTTGCCGTGATCTGGATCGTGCCGATCGTGCTGGCGGCCGGCGCACTCGCCGCGATGGGTGTGTTGTTCTGGCGCCGGTCCCGTCTGTTCGCCGCCAGTAGCGCCGCGCGGGCGAGGGTCGACGCGGACGCGGACGCGGACGACATGGACGCGGACGCGGACGACACGGACGCGGCACCATGACCACCGGCGCGCGACGGCCGGGGATGGAGCGCCCCGACACCGGTGGCGAGCGCTGGTACCTCGACGACGAGCGGGAGTTCCTGTTGCGTTCTATCGACGACGCGGCGCGCGAACATGACGCCGGCGATCTGTCCGACTCCGACTACGACGTCCTCCTGGCCCGGGACCGGTCCCGGCTGGCCGCAGTGGAAGCCGAGCTGGCCGCACTCGGGCCGGAAGAACCGGTAGACGCCGCCGGACCGGAATCACCCGATGTGCCCCCCCGGCGCCGTTACGGGAGGTGGAGCCGCGTCGGCATCGTCGTGGCATGCGGGTTCATCGTGGCCGGCGCGGTGATCCTGGTCGACCACGCGGTGAGCCCGGCCCTCCCCGGGCAGGCGCCGTCGGGCACGGTCACGCTGTCCAAGGCACAACAGATCGAGGATCAACTGGCCGCGGCCGCAGTGTTGACCGAAGACGGCGAGGGCCAACAGGCCCTCGAGCTCTACAACAAGGTGCTCACCGAGGATCCCGACGATCCCGACGCGCTCGCGGCGGGCGGTTGGTTGGAGTGGAACGCCGGCGTGACCGGAAAGTCCGCCGCGGCCGAGCGGGCCGGGCGCCGGTCGGAGGAGAAGGCGGTGCGCGTCGCCCCGGACTTCTACGGCGGTCATCTCTACCTGGGGTTGATCCTGCTCGACCAGGATGACAACGCGTCGGGCGCCATCAGGCAGTTCGTCGACTTCTTGGCCGACGGCCCCTCCAAGGCGGAGGTAAAGAGCTTCGCTTCGCAGATCGCGCCGGCGTGGACGCAAGCGCACGAGCCACTCCCCGCCGCCCTTGCCGCCCTGACGTCACCCACAGCGACGTCGACAACCACCACGACGTCAGCCTCGTAACGCGCGCAGCCCGGCCACCACCTCGGCGAAGGCGGTGCCGAACGCCGCGACATCCTCCTCGGTGGTCGACCAGCCAACCGAGACGCGCAGCGAGTGACTGGCATCGACGCCCATCGCCTCGAGTACCGGCGAGGGCTCAATGCTCTCCGAGGAGCAGGCGGAGCCCGAGTGCACCGCCACGCCGGCCCGGTCCAGCCCGATGAGCACCGGCTCCGCTTCGACCCCGTGCACGCCCAGGCACAAAAGTGAGGACAACCGCTGATCCGGCCGCCGGGGGCCCACGACCTCGACGCCTTCGACCTCCGTGGCGGCCCACGAGAGCGCGGCGAGATACCCGCGGGCACGGTCCGCCTCGAGGTGGAGCAGGCGAGCGCCATCGGCGCCCAGCGCCGCCGCCGCCGCCCCGAACCCCACCAGGGCCGGTATGGCTTCGAGTCCGCCGCGTCGCGCCCGCTCCTGCTCGCCCCCGACGATGAGGGGCTCGAACCTGCTCCCACGACGGATGATGAGCGCGCCGGCGCCGGGGATCCCCCCAATTTTGTGGGCGCTGAGGCTGACGAGGTCGGCGCCCAGATCGGCCAGGTCCAGCGGAACGTGCCCGCACGCCGCCGCTGCGTCGACGTGCACCGGGACGCCGGCGGCCCGGCACAGGCGGACGATCTCGTGCACCGGCTGCAGCGTCCCCACTTCATGGTTGGCCCACTGGCAGTGCACGAGCGATGCACGGGGGAGGGATTGCGCCGCCAACCGGGACTCGAGCGCGCTGGCGTCGATGCGGGCCGCCATGTCGACGGGAATTACCTCGGCGGGCGCCAACCGGGTCGATGCCTCGCGCACCGCGGAGTGCTCGACTTCCGCGAAGAGGACCGGGGCACCCGGGTGCTGGCGGGTCGCTCCCCAGACGGCTGCGTTGATGGCCTCGGTGCCGCCCGACGTGAAGACCACTTCACGCGGTGTCACACCGACGAACGTCGCCACCTGTTGACGGGCTTCTTCCAGCGCATCGCGCACGACGCGGCCTTCCGCATGCAGCCGCCCCGGGTCCGCCGCGGGCATCGCCATCCACTGCGTCAGGGCGGCCAGCACCTCGGGCCGTGGGGGCGTCGTGCTGGCGTGGTCGAGGTAGGTGCGCCTCACCCGGGCGTTCAGGCCGAGGCGGTACAGGCGGCATCGCCGCGGGCACGCGACGAGAGTATGACCGGAAGCGCCTGTTCCGAGGCGCGCCCGCAGAGTCCGGCCAGAAGGCCGGTGACCATGCCCCGGTCGACCGCGCACAGCACCGGGTTCGTGGTACTCGCATTGCCGAACGGGCACTGCTCGGCCACCACAGCAGTGGTCTCACCCCGGTCCTCGGCGTGGGCCGCGAAGCCGTGCGCGGTCAGCGTGTCGGCCACCACGTGCATGGCGGCCCGGATGGTGCGCTGCCCCTCGGTGGGAGTCATGCGGGCCGCCAACGAGCGCCCGTACTCCTCGCCGACGTGGGCGGCCATCTTCTCCGCCTCGTCGAGCCCCAACCGCTGCATGGCTTCGGCGAGCAACCGCATGAGCAGGTCGTCCCGCCGCTGCATCAGCCCGACCGTCAGCTCTTCCTCCACGCAGAAGTACTGCTTCGAGGGCCGTCCGGCGCCGGGCGCCTTACGGGCGGTCTCGACCCGGAGGTAGCCCCCGTCGACGAGGCGCTGGAGGTGGTGCCGGGCCACGTTGGGGTGGAGCGAGAAGGTGTACGCCACCTCGGTGGCCGTCAGGCCGGGTTGAGCCCGGACGTGTAGGAAGATGTCGCGGCGGGTCGGGTCGCCAAAGGCGGCGGAAACGGCGGCCACGGCGGCGCTGAAGCGCCCATCGTCGGTATCGTGCCCGGCCTGGGGGATCCCTGCGCCGGGAACCGCTGCGACCGGTGCTGAGCTCACGGTGGGTAGTCTACCGAAGGATCGGCCTCGTCAGCTGGGGCGATGCGCCCCCTGGCCCGGATGGGCGGTGTCCGGTCCAGGCATCAATTGTCCAGGCATCAATTTAAGGACGTGGGAGTGCATGGGAATCGATCAACCACAGCTCGAAGCAGCGCTCGGCGCCATAGTGGAGCCTGAGCTGGGCCTGCAGCTGGGCGGCACCGGCATGCTGCGCGAGGTCAAGGCCCGCCGCCACCGGGCGAGGATCGAGCTCGCCCTACCCGTGGCGGCCTGGCCCGGTTCCGATGAATTGGCCGACGAGGTGCACCGGGTGGCCATGGCGGTGCCCGGGGTGGAGGAGATCGAGTTCGACCTCACCGTCATGCGCGACGACGAACGCGCCGCGCTGCGCGTCGCCTTGCGCCGGAACATGTTCGGCGTGGCGGAGACCGATGAGCTCGAAGACGCCCCCGCGGGGGGCCACGAGGGTCACGGGCATTCTCACGCTCCCGCGGCCGCCACGCCGGTGTTCCTGGCGCCCGACTCGGCTACCCGCGTCATCGGGGTCTCTTCGGGAAAGGGCGGGGTCGGCAAGTCGACGGTGACGGTGAACCTGGCCGTGGCGCTGGCGAAGTCGGGCCATCGCGTCGGTCTCCTCGACGCCGATGTCTACGGCTTCTCGGTCCCCAAAATGCTCGGGACCGATCACGACCCGATCATCCTCGGCGACGTGGTCATCCCCACCTCCGCGCACGGCGTCAAGTGCCTGTCCATGGGGTATTTCGTGCCCGACGACCAACCGGTCATCTGGCGGGGCCCGATGCTGCACAAGGCGATTCAGCAGTTCTTGACCGACGCCTTCTGGGGCCAGCCGGACTTCCTACTGGTCGACATGCCCCCCGGCACCGGGGACGTGGCGCTCACGTTGGCCGAGGTGATGCCGCGGGCGGAGATCATCGTCGTGACCACGCCGCAGCCTGCCGCGCAGCGGGTGGCCCAGCGTTCGGCCTTCGCGGCACGGCGCCTCAAGCTCTCGGTGCGCGGTGTGGTGGAGAACATGAGCTGGTTCACCGGCGACGACGGCACGCGCTACGAGCTGTTCGGCGCCGGCGGGGGCGACACCTTGGCCGCCGACCTCGGCATCCCGCTCCTCGGCAAGGTCCCCCTGGTGGCCGCAGTCCGCCAGGGCGCCGACGAGGGGCGCCCAATCGTGGCGGTCGACCCGCAGAGCGAGACGGCACAGGCGTTCATCGCCATTGCCGAGCGGTTGGCCTCGCTCGGACCCGCCCGGGTCTACCGCAAGGAGCTCAGCCTCCGTTAAGCGGGTTCGGCCGCGCCGGTGGCCGAACCACGAAGCGGGGCGTGAGGCGGCTCATGAGCCGACGCCGGCCGGAAGCTTCTCCGGGTTCCAACCCAAGAGAGCGACCGCTTGGCGGAAGGCGAAGCGGTCGGTCATTCCGGCCACGTACGTGACGGCCGCCACCAGCGCCTCCTGACTCCCGGCGAGGACGTCGGGCGACGCGTGCCCGCTCGTGTTGGCCATGAGGTGGGGCCGGTCCGCGAAGTGCTCGACCAGCGCCCGCAACACCTGGACCACCGCCTCGCCCTGGCGTACCGAGGCCTGGCGCAAGTAGATGCGCTCGTAGTTGCAGGCGCGAAAGGCCGACAGTGCTTCAGCGGTGTCCTCCTCCATGCCCACCTGCCCCGTACGCAAGGTGGCGGCAACGACGCCGTGGATGAATGCGCCCAGCTGGGCGCTGCGCTGCTCCCCACAGACGTCCCGCACGAGTGGGGGGAGTTGGTGGGGGGACACGATGCCGGTCAGGACGGCGTCCTCCCAGTCGTGGCAGACGTAGGCCACCCGGTCGGCCCAGCTGACCACCTCCCCCTCCGGGCTGGACGGGGCCGGACGGGACCAGCTGTGGTTGGCGATGCCGTCAATGGTCTGGGTGCAGAGGTTGAGGGGGGCCAACGAGACGTGGGCTCCCCAGGGCGCGTGGTCGAAGCCGCCCGGGAGGAAGGGGTCGAGGGCGTCCTCGCTGGCGTGCCCACCGGGGCCATGCCCGCAGTCGTGGCCCAGCGCGATCGCCTCGGTCAGGGCCACATTGAGCCGGCAGGCCCGGGCGATCGCCGTGGCCACCTGGGCTACTTCGAGTGCGTGGGTGAGGCGCGTCCGTTGATGGTCCTGGGGGAAGACGAACACCTGGGTCTTGCCGGCCAGGCGGCGGAACGAGGTGGCGTGGAGGATCCGGTCACGGTCCCGTTCGAAGCAGGTGCGCCAGGGGTCCGGTTCCTCGGCGAGGGCCCGCTCACCCCCCCCGACGGCGCGCGTCGCGCCCGGAGCGAGGAACCCCTCCTCCCGCTCCTCGCGGGCCTCCCGTTCGAGGGGATGCCGAGTGGCAAGGTCGGCGCCGCCGGTCCCGGCCGCGTCCGCGCGGTCGATCCGCGCCGCTGAGTCGGCGTGGGCCAGTCGGACCGGTCCCGAATACCCCGACATCGTCGATGCCCAACGGACGTTGCGGTCCGTTTTCCCGCCCGGTGGGAGCTGGCTCATGTCATGCAGTCTGCCCTACGGCTGTAACGTCCAAGTGCCCGCAGGCCCCGCCCCGGGGCGTC
>JBEKWB010000003.1:0-109714 GCA_049513455.1 Acidimicrobiales bacterium | reverse complement strand
CGGGACCAAAGATCGTCGACGCCCGCCCTGTCGGCTTCTCGTGTCGCCGACCCCGCGTTGTGACTCTGCACCACCACGGCGATGACACTCCTTCCTCGGTCGTACCATCGAGCGGTACCTGAGTCGTACAACTACGAACAGCAAAACCGTGGACAGTGCCAGGTCAAGCCGTATTATCGCACTCGCGATAACCGAGTGCAATAGCAGGTGGCACGTATTCGCGTCGATTGATCCCCTGGAAACGGAAGGGTCCGGACGGTCGACGCCGGCGAGGTCCGTCCAGCGAACAAAAGCGAATAAAAGCAGTCGTAGGGGAGACGAAGCGAGCACGAAATAGGCTCCAAAGGTCTCACGCGCGCACGACGCCGCATTGCGCCCATTGCCCCTGTTTCCGAGACGATCCTTTCCGCCTGGGCGACGACGTTTCTTATGATCCCGGGCTAGTGGCTAAGGGCTCGAACGCTAACCTGAGCGCTCGCTTTTGGCCGGTTGGCAATAGGCTGAACGACGAGAGATGGGGGGCCTTGCCCGATCATGTCGCCGGGGGAGCGACGATCCCTGTCCGTGACCGGCTTTGCATGCGAGAGCACCGCCTCAGCCAGACTCGCATGGGTGGCGTTCGGTGTCGATATGACGACGAGATCGATATCGCCCAGGCGGTCCAGAAGATCCTCGGTGCGCCCGAGGACAGCGGTACCGGGGTACCGGGAGAGGACGGCGCGCTGGCGCTCGGCGTTTGTGGTGAGCACCGCGGTCCGTCGAGTCTGGGGTCTGCGGCAATGAACGGCGCGTGGAAGAGCGCCCCGCCCATCCCGTGCCCGATGACCGCTACGCCCTCGGCCGCTACCATCCGAGGGAGTGCAGACCCGTCCAGGCACCCCGATCGTCCGTCCTGCGACACTCTCTGACATTCCGTCCATCACGAGCATGCTGGTTCGGGCGTTCGACGACGATCCGGTGTCGAATTACATGTTCGCCGGGCCTCGCCGCCGCCACTTTGGCCTCCACTCCTTCTTCACGTCCGAGCTCCGGCACAACTACCTGCCGCACCGTCATGTGTACGTGACCGAGGATCTCAGTGGCGCTGCGTTGTGGGGCCCGCCCGGCCGCGTGCGCCATCCCGTACTCGAGTTGCTCCAGCTCCTGCCAACCGCTCCCTTTCTCCTCAGCCCCCACACGATCGGCGCGTTGAAACTGCTGTTCACGGTGGAGGGGCTCCACCCGACGGAGCCGCACTGGTATCTCTTCACCCTCGGCACCGCACCCGAGAGACAGGGTCAGGGAGTGGGATCCGTGTTGTTGCGGGCGATGCTCACGCAGATTGACGAGGCCGGGGAGCCCGCGTACCTCGAGTCCTCCAAGGAGAGGAATGTTCCCCTCTATGCCCGCTTCGGTTTCAAGGTGATCCATCAGATCCCGTCTGCGTCCGGGAGCCCTCCGATCTGGCGCATGTGGCGCGAGCCGCGGATCCCGGAGATCTGATCGGCCCGGACCGGTCATGTCGGCGGCCCGACGGGCGCGCGGTCGCGAGGAGTGGTCACTCAGTCTGCAAGGTATGCCCGCGCCACCTTGAGGGCCAACGCTGCCAGCGGCGTGCCCGCCCGCAACGAGGTGTCCTCCGCCCGGCAGCGCCTCGTCACCACCCGGCACCATTCACCGGCGGCGCCCGAGATGACGTCGACGGTTCCGGACGGCCCGTACCGCCACTGCGTTCCGTCGGGTCCCCGGAGGTCGAGTGCGATGTTCCGTACGTCGCCGGGAGGTGGGTCTTTTGTGAGGCTGAAGGCGTAGGGGAGGGCGCGGAGGCCCAACCCTGCGATCCGTCGCAGTCGATCGGTGTCGACCGGTGCGATGTCCAGGGCGGCATAGCAGTCGAGGCCATGGGCCCAGGTCTCCATCAGGCGCGCCTCGGCGAACGAGCGTGCGCTCATGGGTCCGGCTCCCCAGACCACGCGGTCCCGGTCACCGAGTGGGGCGAACGCGGCCAGGGTGGCGGCCCGGGCGGTGCGCCACGCGTCCAGCAGGGCCGCCGGCTCGCCTTCGCGCCCGGTCGGTCCTTTAGCCCGGCCTCCGAAGACCTCGTCGCTCCGTCCCGCCAGCGCCAGCGCGGCCGCCCGTTCGCTCACGGCGAGGTGCCCGACCTGATCGGCGATGGTCCAGCCCGGAGCCGGGGTGCACCGAACCCATTCGGCCGCCGGGAGCGGCGTGAGCAGCCGGTCGAGCGAGGCCTGTTCGTCGGCCAGATCGGTGAGGAGGAGCGGATCGATGGGCACGATCGTAGATGCGGATCGGCGTGATTCCCGACGCCGGTCCTCCTATGGTGGGTGAATGCCCTTACCCCGACCACTCGAAGGAGTGCGCGTCCTGGACCTGTCGCAGATCATTGCCGGACCGGCTTGTGGCCGGGTTCTCGCGGACCTGGGCGCCGAGGTCGTGAAGATCGAATCACCCGGAGGTGACCTCTGCCGTACCGTGCCTCCGATCGTCAACGGCATCGGGGCCCTGTACGCGCAGATGAATGCCGGGAAGCGCCATGCGTGCGCGGACATCCGCACCGCCGCCGGTGCGGAATTGGTCGCCCGCATGGCCGAGCAGAGTGACGTCCTCATCGAGAACTTCCGGCCCGGCGTCCTCACCGGTCGCGGGCTCGGGTACGTGGCAATGGCGGCGCGGAATCCACGGCTCGTCTACCTCTCCATAAGTGGTTTCGGTCAGAGCGGCGTCTGGTCGGAGAGGCGCGCCCATGCGCCCCTCCTGCACGCCGAAGGTGGCACCATCGAAGTGGCGGCACGGTTGCGCGGGCAACCACCGGTGCCCGAAGTCCACCAGCACGCCGATCTCTACAGCGGCTATTTCGGCGTCAGCGCCGTGTGCGCCGCGTTGTACCAGCGGGAGCGCACCGGGGCCGGTCAGCATCTCGACGTGGCGCTGGCCGAGGTCCTCCTGTACGCGAGCGATCAGGTTGTGATGGACCTCCTCGAGTACGACGGACCACGTGAGTTCGATACCTGGACCTATCCGGTCGTGACGCTGGCCAGCGGGGAGACCGTCTGTCTCGTCGGCAACCCCTTGCGCCTCTACGGACGATGGATGGCATCGTTGGGAGCGGAACCGGGCGTGCCGCCCGCGGACGAGCACACTGCGAGTGCGAACGTAGCGGAGGCCGTTCGTCGCTTTGCGGATGCCACTGCGCTCCAGGCCGCGCTCGCAGCCGACGGTCTGGTGTGCACGGTCGTGCAGCGTTCCACGACGCTCCTGGCCTCGGAGTGGGCGGAAGAGCGCCAGGTCCTCGGCATGGCCGCGCCCGGCGTGCGCGCCCCCGCGGCGCCATGGCGCTCATCGGCGGCGGAAATCAGGATCGCCGGGCCGGCGAAAGGCATCGGGGCCGACACCCGCGACGTCCTGCGGGACCTACTCCATCTGAACGAGCCCGAGATCGATGCCCTGGCCGCGTCCGGCGTCATCCGGGCCGATGGGATGTGACAGTTCCGCCGAGGTCAGCCGGTCCCGACAAGACCGGCCGCGACAGCGGCGGACCAGGCGCGTGACGCGGTCAGTAGCCGCCCTGGTTCAGCCGTTTGCGGGGCCCGGCCAGGTAGACGACGGCGATGATCGCTCCAACGAGCCCGAAGATAAACCAGCCTGCGACGAGGCCGACGATCCAAAGGACCTTTCGCCCGGGAGGAAGTGCAGCGGCCGGGCGACGGGCCAGGTCGACAATTGCCCAGATGACCAGCACGAGTGAGGCGATGTAGACGAGGGACCACACACCGGTCATGCCCGACTCCCGTCTCGGACGATCGGTATCGACCCACCACGCTCGGCGTGACCGAGCAACGGGTTCATCCATTCAGTGTGCATGCCGGAACTCCCTTTTCACCCCCCATTGTAGGGGCTTTCCACCGGTATTCGTGGCGCGCCCGGCCGCGTCCGGCGCACTGCAGCCTTACAGGGTGCATCACAGCCCGCCCACACGTCGACCGCCCACAATGTGGTCCATGAAGAGGCGTTGGAAGTGGCTGATCGGTGGCGTTGCCGTCCTCGTTGTGCTCGGGGTCGCCGGTCCTTTCATCTATATCCACTTCATCGAGGGTCCGGCTCCCGCCAAGCTCTCACTGCCCACGTCCGGCACCAGGACCACGACGTCGACGTCTTCGGGAACGTCCACGGCGTCCGGCGAGGTGGACGGGACATATCACGTCGGATCGGGTTCGGAAGCGGGGTACCGGGTGTCCGAAGTGCTGGTGGGTCAGCATGCGACCGCCGTGGGTAGGACGTCAAAGATCTGGGGATCGATCACGATTGTGAACAACGAGGTCACGTCGGGGACCTTCACTGTTGACATGGCGAGTGTCGTCAGCGACCAGAGCCAGCGCAATGCGCAGTTCGACGGCCGGATCATGGACGTGGCCAAGTACCCCACCGCAACGTTGACGTTGACCACCCCTGTCGCCCTCGGAACCGTACCCCCGGTCGGCGCCAAGGCCACCTATAAGGCTGCGGGGACCCTTGACTTGCACGGGGTCAGCCGCGACGTGAGTTTCTCGCTCACCGCTGAGCGGACGGCCGACGGGATCTACGCCCTGGCCGATCTCCCGATCGCGTTCGCGCAATGGGACATCGCCAACCCGAGCCTGGGCGGGTTTGTCACCACGGCGGACTCGGGCACGCTCGAAGTCCTGGTGTACCTGACGACAGGGCCCGGGAACCCCGCCGTCTCGGGGTCAGGTTTGTCCTCCACCGCTGGTGGAGGTGGCGGGGGTGGGGGGCCCGTCACCGTTCCCAGCACCACCGTTCCGAAGATCACCATCCCCAGCGGGTGAGCTCGGGTTGTCCTTCTTGACCGCTCTGCTTCCGCCGGTCGTCGAACCCCGCCGATACCAGTCGCGCCAAATGAGACGGTGGACGGGGATCACGCGCGGGATGTCCCGGAGGCCGGGGATGAAGGGCACGGCGAGAAGAAGGATTGTGGCCGCCCCCGTCAGATAGATGGCGATCAGGTCGACATTGGCCGAGTTGTCGAAGCCCGGGACCTGGTACCACAAGGTGTACAGCCACAGCCACGGCTGTCCCGGGTAGCTCCCGGTCTCGTTCATCACGCCCCATTGGGCCCCGGTGAGGTGGTCCGCGTTCGCCAGGTTGGAGAAGTACTGCCCGTCTTCGAGGAACAGGAGGGGTTTGGTGAAGTCCGTGCCGTAGAACTGCTGGTTGGAGATGAGGTCGGCATCCAGCGCCCCACTGCGGGCCAGCGTCAGCTCGGTGGCGAGCATGCCCGGTAGGGGCCCGTCGGCTGCCGCGGGCACGACCGCGTTGCCCCCACTGAAGGTGATCTTGGTCACCGCCTTTGCGTAGGCGGTGTTCCACGATGCCTGGGTGGCGGACGAGGCGGCGCGATAGCGATCCAGTTGCGCCGCCAGCGTGGGATCCGTGGGGGCGATCTTCTCGAGCGGGGAGAGGACGAAGGTCTGGGCCGCGTCGATCGGCTGGCGCACCCCGATGATGTCCTCGGGGGAGAAGAGGAGTCGCTGCGTGCTGCCATTCTGCGAGTTGTACGGCGGTCCGTAGGTTGCGGTTTCGCTGGTGCCGGCCAGCTCGCTCGCCGCGGTGGCCACGAAGTCCGCCGGCGCGATCTTGGCCCACGTGGCGATCGTCACCGGCGGATCGTCAGGTGACGAGAGCAGCGCGGCCAGGGCGACGACGAGGATCAGGGCGATCGCGGCGGCTACGGTGGCTTCTTTGAGAATGTCATAGCGGCGCGTGGGCCCACGCCATTCGGCCCTGTCCGCCGCCGCCGCAGCTCGTTGCGCGGTTCGCCCTCGCACCCGCTGCACCGGTAAGGGGTGGGCGACCCCGCGCACGCGCACCGCCAGAATGTGCGCGCCGACCAGGGCGACCAGCACGAGCGGTATCAGGACGATGTGCCACATCAGCATCTGCCCGAAGTTCATGACGTTGAAGAACGAGCCGACGCCGACGGCGTCGAAGGCGTCCTTGCCACTGGTGGCGATCCACTGGGAGTCGAAGTTCTGCTGGGACAGGTACCCGGTGAAGCACTCCACCACCGAGGCCACGAAGGCCACGACCCCGGTGACCCAGGTGAGCGAGCGCTTGCCCCGCCACGCCGCCATCCAGAACTTTCCCCACAGATGGATGACCAGGAAGGCCATGAATGCTTCGACGCTCCAGAGGTGGAGGCTGTTGGCGAAGTGGCCGACCGAGTTGGTGTGCCACCAGTCGGGACCACCTATGGCAATGACGATGCCCGAGAGGATGACGAGTCCGAGCGTGGCCATGCTGGCCACGCCGAAGACGTAGATCCACGACGCCACATAGGCCGGTTGGCGGTCCGGCAGCAGCTTGCCCGGTGGGAGCCGTCGCAGCACGGCCCGTCGCACCCTGGAGGTCCACATGGCGGCGTCCGCGTCATCGCCGAAGTCGGCTGCTGAGGGCGGGCCGTGCGTTGTGTCGACCTGCGCCTCGTCGGCCACGTCCTGAGGTTCGGTTTGCGGTTCCGCTCCACGCCGGGTGTGAGCGGGGAACGGGATGAGCAGCGCCGCGCCGAAGATCACGACCATCACCGCGATGAGGACCAGGTTGGCCTCGGAGACGGTGAAGATGGACCAGTGAAGGTACCGGCCCGGTCCGTTCAGGTTCACAGCGGTGGAAATCAGCGAGCCCGCGAACATCGGTGGCGACTCTCCTTGTCTCGGCTGGGGTCAGCTTGTGGCAGGCACCGTCGAATCGATAGGGCCATTGGTCCTAGTGCTGTAATCGCAACCTTTGCCCTCTTTGGGACTTCGGTTGGCGGTTCCTCGTTCAGGTCGCCGAAGCTACCAGACCGAGCGACTCCCCGATTGTCTCGGGGCGGGCCACAGCCGGCCATAGACCCACTCGTTCTCGACGGTGATTGTCCATCGAGATGCGTCGTGGGTCACGCCGGGTCCGGCCGGGCAGATGCCGACCAGCTCGACGGTGCATGATCTCCAACCCCGTGAGGTCAAAGGTAGTCCCGCCCCGAGATCCTCTCGGGGCGATGTTGGCGGCTCCCACGACGTCGCGGTGCGCCACCAGGGTGCAGCTTCTACAGTGAAACGTCCGGCCCTTGGGCTTGGCCACCTTGGCCCCGCACCGCGGGCAGGTTGAGCTGGTGCCGCGTTCGTCGACTAATTCGACAACGATGCCAGCCAGGGCGGCCTTGTCGGCCAAGGCCGCGATCATCTGTCCGGGCCGCCAGTTCCGCACGGCCAGGTTCTGCCGCTTGCCCGCGTCGTTCTTCAAAAGGCCTCTCGGGTCCCCCACCACCAAGGTCCCGATGCGCTCTTTCACGGCGAAGTCGATCACGGCCCGGGCGGCTTCGTGGGTGCCCTGGGCCACCCGGCGCCGGTGGCGCCCTTCGAGCCGCCGGGTCCTGGCTCGGTACTTCCGCCAGCGCCGCGAGCCAGGCTCGCCGCGCTTGGGCGCACACCGTGCCCGCGCCCTCCCTCGGGCCTTCTTTTCGGCCACGCGGAGCCGGTGCTCGGCCCGGATGGCCCGGCCCGAGACCAACAAGGCGGCTCCCGAAGTGACAAGGGCGAAGGGATGGATGATCCCGAGGTCGACCCCGGCGACCTTGGCCGGATCGGGCCCCAGTCCCTCTTCATAGGTGGCGACTGGCACCTCAGCGGTCACGTCGACGAACAGCTTCGGGCCTACGTTCAACAAGGTGACCGAACGCACCATGCCGGGCGCGTAGGGGACGGGCCTCGAAAGGCGCAGGGCCAGGGGTGGACACCCACGCGCCGTCGGCAAGCTGAGGTGCATGTCATCGAGGGTGAAGGTCCCGGCGTAGTAGCGCGAGGGCATCAGAAATCTCCGGCGTCTTGGATAACGGACCGACGCGTCTCCACCTCGTCGGGCGGCATTGGCGCTGAACCAGGCGTCGGAGTAGCGGCGCAAGATCGAGCGCGCCCCGACGGACGAGAGTTCGCCGGCACACCCGGGTCCGGATAAGGACAGCTCCCGGCACAATGCCTGGTAGCCCACCACCGGGGCATCGCCACGCCGCTGGCGGAGGGCGTTCAACTCGAGAACGGCGGCCCACATGTCGCCCCCCGCGCGCAGCATGGCGAAACAGCGCTCCCGTTGCGCCGGCGTCACCCGCAGTTCTACGCGGACGGATCGGTGAACGACCTTCGATTCTTGTCGTTGTCGGGGCACCCGCCCATGGTGCTCTGGGGTAGTGACATCTGACGAGGGCAAAGGTTCGCTGCTGGGGTCCACTAGCCATCAACCGCGATGGGCCGACGATAGCCGTCACCGGCGGCCCGGACGTCCCCGTAGTTTTTCAGCTCAGCGCGCGCTCTTCTTCCGGGTCAGGGTGATCGCCCGCCGGGGGCAGTCCCGCACCGCGCGCGTGGCCAGGGCCACCAGGTCGGCCGGCAAGGGAGCGCCATCGACCATGGGGTAGCCCCATTCGTCGAGGACGATGGCCTCAGGCAGGAGCTCGGCGCAATAGCCGTAGGCCTCGCACGCCACGGGATCGATGGAGATGCGCACCGTCGTCATGTCACAGCGCGATCAGCCGGGGGAACGGGAGGGAGGAGGGCTTGCGCCAATGCGCACAGGGTTCGCCCCGGTCGTGCGCCGCCACGTCAGGGCCGAAGACGGCGAGGGCGCTCCGGACCAGGCTCACGGCACCGTCGGGGTGTCGGCAGGCACCCCGTCCGTTCACCTCGCCGAGTCGGCGCTGCAACCGCGCCATGAGACCCCGGTCTGCCTGTCCGCGGGCGAGAAGAGAAAGGTCGTCGGCGATGGCCGGAAGCCCGAAGACACATGGACCGCACTGACCGGCGCTCTGACCGGCGAGGTAGCGGGCGATACGTGCCGTCTCGGCCACTCCACAGGACTGCTCTCCCAGGACGGCGATCACGCCGACTCCGGCGGAGGCCCCGATGGTGCGCAGCGATATGGAGGCGTAGGGCGTGTCGAAGTGTTCGGGTCCCACCCAGTTCCCGCCGTAGCCCCCGACGAGGAGGGCCTGAGCCGGCTCGACGGGGGTCCCGCGCCTGGCGATCTCCCAGAGAGGAGTGCCACGGTCGACCTCGACCACCCCGGGCTGCGCCACGGCACCGCTGAGGGTGACGAGTGACGTCCCGGGTTCTTCGGCCAGGCCACGGGCCAAGAACCCCTCGGGGCCGTGCCGGGCGATGAGTGCGATGTGCGCCAGCGTCTCGGCGTTGTGCAACAGGACCGGCCGCTTCCCGATGCGCAACGGTGTGCCCTTGTCCGGTCGGAAGACGGGGAGCGCACGCTGGGCGTCGAGCCAGCTCACGAGCGCCGACTCCTCGCCGGCCACGAAGCGATCCGGCGGACGGACGACGAGCTCACTCGCTCGGGCGTACCGCGCGTGGCTGCGCTCTCTTATGGCGTGCTCCACGGCTGCGGCGACACCGTCCCGACCGACCGGGACGCACACCACTATGCGGCGTGCACGGCACATGGCGGCGAGGAACTGTGCGCCGTCGAGCACCAGGTGGGGAGCCCGGGAGAGGAGCACCTTGTCCTTGTCGCTGGCAGGCTCACCCTCCATGGCGTTGACCACCAGCGTTCCCCCGTGACCGTGTGAGTTCACCATGGCCAGTTTCGAGGCGGACGGAAAGCCCCCGCCGCCGCGGCCCGTGAGCCCGGAGGATTCGAGGCTGGCGGTGAGCGCCCGTTGCCACTGGTCGTGGTGCCCCATGGCGACGGCGAGAGGGCCATGGGCGTCGATGTGCCCGGCCAGGTCGATCGGATGACCGAGAAGCTGGTGCACCGCGCCGCGCGGTGGCGCCTGGCTCACGTCATTGCCCACGTCGGGCTCCCTTCGCCGACGAGGTCACCAGAAGGCGACCGACCGGAATGCTCTCGGCACTGGCCACCGAAAGTTCTACCGCCCGTCGGGTGGTGACTCGTACCCGCCACAGCAGGGCGGCGCCGACGGCGAGGATGCACGCCGCTGCCAGCGCGATCACCCAGGGCTCTCCCGAATCGGTTCCCAGGCCGAAGGTGTGGGCCAGCGCGATGGGCCAGCAGCCATAGGCCAGCCAATGGATGCCCCGCCACGTCCCAGGCTTCAAACGGGGACGCAACAGGCTCGAGACGAAGACGGCCGCCATCAGGTCGACGGCGACGGTCCCCATGCCCACCCAGAACCGGCTGTACGACGAGGTGAAGGGCACCACGATCGCGGCCCATCCGATGTGCACGTACGTGTCGAGAATGCTGGTCACTATGTGAATGGCCAGAAAGACCATTGACATCATCGAGATCCGGCGGTGGAGTTCCTGGTGGGCAAAGCCCGGCCAGTTGCGCGCCCGGGCCCGGGCGGTCGTTGTCAGCCCGAGGACCATGGTCAACGTGAGCAGGACGAGCGCGACGATCCCGCTCGCCCGGGTGACGTACCAAAACACGGTGGAGTTCACGGATTCCCGCCCCAGAACCGGTCGGGGGTCGTCGTGTCGGTCATCGCGAGGTACCTCCGGACGTCACGACCGGTCGGGTCGTGGTCGTGGTAGGGGGCGACGTCGTGGTGGTGGTGGTCGGGACCGACGTTGTGGGCGTCGTCGTGCCGGATCCCGCCGGTGACCCGGTGGTCGGTGTCGTCGTCGTGGGCGTCGTCGTGGGCGTTGTCGTGGGCGTTGTCGTGGGTGTTGTCGTGGGTGTCGATGGGACCGAGGTCGAGGTGCTTCCCGTGGTGGTGCTCACCGCCGAGCTGGCGCCCGGGTGCTCCTTTGCCACCACCACGCCGATGAGCGCGGTTGCACCCGCAGCTCCCACGATCGAGGCGCGGGTCAGGAAGCGGACGAGCGCGTTGGCCCGTCGCCTCGCTTCCGGCGAGTTGTGGTCGTTGGGATGGTGCCTCATCGGGGGCACCGGCCCGGCGTCGTGGTCACCGGTCCATCAAAGGACGTGAGGATCCCATCAGCCTCAAAGGCTGCTGTGGGCCGTCTGTGAAAGCATCGGTCCGGAATTTCATACACGTTCGAACCCTATGAAGTGAAACTTACGGCAGCATGAAGCCGCCGAGATCCCTTCCAAACGGGGGTTCGAACTGGGCGTCCCACCAGAGGGGAATGGCAGGTCGGCGCCTCATTGGGCGGGACGGAGAGGGAAGTGCGATGGCATCGTTCTCCTGGCGCGAACAGAATCCCCGACCGGCGCCGGTACGATCTGTGCGTGCCGGCGACTGCGATCATGCGGACTCATCCGCCCTCCGCTGACCGGTCGGAACGACCGCCCGAATCGCGGCCGCAGGCCGTCGCCCGCACCGTCCGTTCACGGTGACGGCTACGGCGCAGACGAGCGCGGCGCCATTTTCCAGTGGGCCCACCCGCGCCCACTGGTGGACGCTGGTCATCATCGCCGGCGCCCAGCTCATGGTGGTCCTTGACACAACCATCATGATCATTGCGCTGCCGTCGGCGCAGCGCTCCTTGGGGTTCTCCAACGTCGACCGCCAGTGGGTGGTCACCGCGTACACGTTGGCCTTTGGCGGACTGCTCCTGTTGGGTGGACGCATCGGTGACATGATCGGGCCCAAGCGGACGCTCCTGATCGGCGTCATCGGCTTTGCCCTGGCCTCGGCCGTCGGGGGCGCCTCTCAGGACACTGCCATGCTGATCGCGGCCAGGGGCCTGCAGGGAATGTTCGGAGCCGTGCTGGCCCCTTCGGTGCTCTCCCTGCTCACGACCACGTTCACCGACCCCCGGGAGCGTGGGCGCGCGTTCGGGATCTATGCCTCTATCGCCATTTCCGGGGCCGCATTCGGTCTCATCCTGGGCGGCCTCTTGACGCAGTACTTCAGCTGGCGCTGGTGCCTCTACGTCAATCTGCCCATTGCCGCTCTGGTGACTCTCGGGGCGTCCACCATGATCCCGAGCCGGACCGGGCATGCGGGCATCCGCTTGGACATCCCCGGCGTCGTCCTCGGATGCGGTGGTCTGGTCTCCCTCGTCTACGCGCTCGGCCAAGCGGCCGCCGATGGTTGGAACTCACCGGGGGTGATCGGACCCCTCGTTGGCGCGGTGCTTCTCCTGGCCTCCTTCGTCGTGTGGCAGGAGAAGGGCCCGAATCCCCTGCTCCCCTTGCGCATCCTCAAGAACCGCAATCGGGCCGGGTCGTTCCTGACCATCGTGCTCGCACAGCTCGGCATGTTCGGCACCTTCTTGTTCCTCACCTACCTGCTCCAGACGGTCGACCACTTCTCACCGATCAAGACGGGCCTGGCCTTCTTGCCCCTCATGGCGGCCAACGGCGTGGCGGCGACGCAGTTGGCCAGCCGGCTCATGCCCCATCTGCGGACCCGGCTGTTGGTCACCCCAGGGCTGGTCGTCGCTACCGTCGGCGTGGGACTTCTCACCCGTCTCACTCCGGGAGCTTCGTACGCCACCCACGTGCTGCCGGCTGAGCTCCTCTTGGGTCTGGGTCTCGGTATCGCCTTGGTCCCGTGCATCAGCACCGCCACCAACAATGCCGATCCCCGTGACGTGGGCATCACCTCCGCCATGACCAACACCTCGCAACAGATCGGCGCCTCCATCGGCACCGCGTTGCTCAACACCATCGCGGCGACTGCGACCGTCAGCTACCTGGCCACGCGGGTCCGGACGGTCCACGCCGTCACCGCGGCCACCGTGCACGGGTATGCCGTGGCCAGTGGGTGGGCCGCCGGGATCCTCGCGCTTGCAGCCGTCGTCGGCGGATCGTTGATCAATGCGCATCCCGGCCGCGAGAGGGCACGGGTCAAGCAGGTCCACGTGCCTATCGAGTTGTGACGGGTGGGAGTCAGCCGGTGTAATGGGTGAGGACCTGGGGCCCACTCGGTCCGAGTAGCCTCTGTTACCCAGTAACCGCCTCATACGGTCCCGTATCGCCTCCCTGGCGCGCGCTCCCGTCCTCGATCCGAATTGGAGAATGCCGTGCCCAAGCAGCGAAGAGCCGTGCCGGCCGTTGCGGTAGCCCTTGTCCTCCTGCTGACCGGACTCGGCGAAATCACTGCAGGGGCGAGCACCCCGTCGATGAAGTCCCTGGCCAAGGACCTCATGACGACGTCATATGCGAAGACGGCCGGATTCACCGAGGTGGCTGAAAAGGTCAGCACCACTGCCAAGACCGGCGTGAAGTCTTGTCCCGATGGGGCGCAGGAGGCGTTCGAGGACGCGTCGAACCAGACCGGTGTGATCGCCGAAGTCCTGGTCTGCAACACCAAGAAGGCCGCCGCCGCGCTGCTCACCAGCGTCAAGGCGGAGGGGGCGACTTCGTCATCACCGCCGAAGCAGCTCGGGTCTTCGGCTCTCGAGCTCAGCACGAGCGGACCGGTGTACACGATCTATTGGCAACAAGGCGATGTCTTCGCGTTCGTGGGTCTCGAAACACAGATCCCTGCCAGCAGCTCCTCCAGCACCACAACGACGACCGCGCCTGCACCTCCGATCACCGCGGCCGAGCAGAAGGTACTGTCCGGCGCGGCGGTGAATCAGTTCAAGCGCGTGGGTTGAGCTACCGGTGGGCGCCGCCGGTGCGCGCCCGGCAGGGCGCCGAGTACCACGCCCTACGCGCTCCCCGCTCTCGGCAGGTCAGCCGCCGAGCGAGAACGCAAACGGGCCCCCGCTGAGGCTGACGTCCCGGACGTGACGAGGGCGGTTAGTTCGGCGGCGTACCGACCGTGTACCCACGGGAGACCAGGCCCGCCGTGGCGACGTCTGTCGGATAGGTCCGCATGGCGCGAAAGAGGTAGAGGGCGCTGGCGGCGAGCGGGACGAGCATGATCACAAAGGTCCAGCGCAGACCGGAGATGGGATGGCCCCTGCTCAGCAGGTCCGATACACCGCCGAACAACAGGGGCGCCAGCGCCTGGGCACCTGAGCGGACGAAGGTGCGGATACCCTCGGCCCGGCCCCACAGTGCAGGGGGCACAATGTCGAGACGTGCCGCGTCGATGGGCGGGTTCTGGGCCGACAGTGCGAAGGCGGCAAAGAAGATGTACGGCAGTGCGGTCAGCGAGCTGTGGGTGACGAGCGCCGGTATGAAGAGGACGACCGTGGCGACCGCGCCGATGGCCGGCACCTGTATGCGCCCCTTCAGATGCCCGTTGCGCAGGAGACGGTCACTGAGCGGACCCGCCACGAGCACCCCGGCCGCCGCACCCCCGCCGACCAGCAACATGAGCAGGTTGGCCAGGACCTGGCTGACGTGGTACTCCCCGTGGACGAACTCCACCCCGAAGGTCTGCACGCCGGACAAGAAGTAGTACCCGCATGCACCGGAGATGATCAGGGCGACGTTGGTGCGGACGCGCAGTACGTAGCGGGCGGCGGAGAAGAAGCCCATGTGCTCGACGGGCCCCATTTGGAGCAAACGGGTATCGGGCGCAACGTGTTGCTCCTCCGCCAGCCGTTGGGCATCGGTCATGATGTCCTGCGGCACCTCGGCTTCGGCATCCGCCGGCACGGCCGCCGGGTAGGCGGAGTCGGCGACGAGCACTCCCTGCCCGCCGCGCAGGGGCTCGGGCAGATGGAAGAGCAGATACGCCAGCACGAACGCGGGTACGGCCAGTATCCCGAACGCCAACCGCCAGGAGAGGGCGGCGATATCCCCGGTTATTGCGAACCCCAGTCCGGCTCCGATCAGCTCACCGGTCAGGATGAAACTGTAGATCCGCCCGCGTTCTCGACTCTGGAAGTAGTCGCCGACGAGCGATGCCACATTCGGGCCGGCCGCGCCGGTGACGAAGCCCAGTGCGAGCCGGGTGAGCAGGAGCTCCCCGAATGAGTGCGCGGTCGCGCTCCAGAGCATGGCGACGCCCCAGAACACGACCGCCACCGCCAGCGTCCGGGTCCGGTTGACTTTGTCGGCCAGCATGCCGAACGGGAGGGCGGCGACGGCTCCCACCAACGAACTGACCCCGACGAGGAGCCCGATGTCGAAGTTGTCGATATTGAGATGCTTGCGGAGCTCAATGGCCGAGGCGCCCACCGTGGCGGCGTCGGCGCTGCTCAAGGCCAGTACGCCGGCCAGTATGACGACGACGGTGGTCCGGGCGGATCCGCCGAGCGCGACGGTGAGCCGCGACCGGGCGGCACTACCGCCGAGGCGGGCGGTACGAGCGAGGCCGCGACGCAGGTTTCGCGGCAGGGCTAGGGGCTCCCGTCACGTGGTTGTCCAAGTTGCCCTGTCACGGGTCGAGCTTACGGGATCGGGGGCCTCCTGATCAGCCTGTTCCCGGGACTCAGCCAGCTCCCACTGCGCTCCTCCCCGGAGCAAAGAGGCCGGTGATCTGTCCGTCACCGGCCAGTTACGGCGCAGGCTGATCCGCTGCAATCTCCTGGGGCGCTGCGATCGGGCCGGCGGCGGTTGCCAGCATGACGGAGTTGGGAATTTTGAGGATGCCATCGTCGGTGCGGACCGTCACGTAGGTCAGGCTGACACCCATGACGGTGGCGTCGAATATGCCGCCGAGCGCGCCGGAGCGAATTCGGATGCGTTCACCGACCGAGAACGGCTTCGCCAGGAGGAGGACGACGGAGGCGAAGACGTTACCGAGGCTCTGCTGGGCGGCGATCCCGAGAATGACACCGGCGAGCCCGGCGCCGACGAGGAGATGGTCGATAGAGACATCGAGTAGTCCGAGCTCCGCGCAGATGATGATCAGGTACCCGACCGCGGTGGTCACGAGTCGGACGGCGGCTCCTGCGGCCGTGATGGTGCGGGTCGTCACCAGGTGCCCGAGTCCCGCACTGACGCGACGCGTTGCGATGACGCCAAAGACCAGGAGGACTACGGCCGAGCTCCACACGACAACACGTGGGTGTATTGCCGGCCCGTGGACATTCCCCAGCGCACTGCCGACGACGAGTGCCGCCGCGGCGACGAGCCCGGCGGGAAGCGCGACCTTCCAGTCGTGCTGACGGGCGCGGGAGATGACCTCAATGGTCTTTTGGCGATGCCGCAACAGCGTCCTCTTCTTCATGTCGCGCCGGGTCCGAAAGGGTTGGCCATCGGGCGCAGATCGTCGCATCGCACGCACCCAGCTTTGCAGGCGGGCGGTGCCGTTCACCGGATCCCCGGTCGCCGAAGGTCAACGGGCGTTCCGGACCTCGAGGGGAGGAATGGCCCGTTGACCCCTGCCCTCAATCGGTCACTACGCCAGGCCGCGCGACTCCTCGACGCGGTACTTCCATGCGAGCGCCAGGCCCAGGAAGAGGGTGTAGCCGCCCAGGACGAGCCAGTTGCTGGCGCCGAGTGTCTGGCTGGCCAGGAGATCCAAGGCCAGAGCGGCATGATGAAAACTCGGGAGCGCCTGCGCAGCCGACTGGAGGGCTCGAGGCATCTGGCTCACCGGATTGAAGAGACCTCCGAAGTAGCCCAGGACGAACATCAGCGCGGTCACGACCGGGTACGCGGTCTCGGCGTTGACCATGAACCCCACGAACACGCCCAGGACCGCGAACGGGATGGCGGTGATCCACAGCAACATGGTGAGGCCAAGCCACTGCCCGATTCCGAGTCGTACCCCACCGAAGGTGAATCCCACCAGTTCGACGAGGATCAGTACCGGCAGCACGACCAACATGGACGCAGTCACCTTGGTCGCCACATAGGACCACGCGGGCATTGGCGTCACCCTGAGTTGGCGGGCCCAACCGGTGGAGCGCTCGGTGGCCAGACGGCTCCCGCCGGCATTGAGCGCGGCGACGAGCGCACCGAATGTGCACATCGAGACCATCAGGTAGACGCGCCAGGGCACGGTACCGTCGATTATCTCGCCCGAACGGCGCTCGCCCAAAAACAGCATGTAGAACACGACGGGAAAGCCCACCGTGATGGCGAGGAACTTCCAGCTTCGCAGCAGGCGGACGAGCTCGAACCGCACGAAGGCAAAGAGCGGGCTCATGGAGTCGCCTGGCCGTCGGGGACCCGCTTTCGCTCCGTCAGTGCGATAAAGGCGTCCTCCAGGCATGCGCCGGTGACCTCCAGATCCCTGAAGGCGATGTTGCTGCGGACCAGGTCCCGCGCCGTGGCGTCGGCGTCGAGCGAAACGAGCGTCACTCCCGATCCGCAGATCTCCACGTCGGTGACGCCCTCCAGCCGGTCGTAGCGCTCCGGCTCGGGGTTGGTCACCACGAAACGCAGATGGCGGGCTGCCACCGCGGCCTTGAGCGTGGCCCCGGGGCCGTCGGCGACGACCCGGCCGTGGTTGATCACAATGACCCGATCGGCAATCTGATCGGCCTCTTCGAGGTGGTGGGTGGCGAAGACGATGGTCCGTCCCTCCTGGCCGAACTGGCGCATCATGCGCCAAAACGTCCGACGACCGTCGACATCCATGGCCACGGTTGGCTCGTCCAAGAAGACCAGCTCGGGATCCCCGGCGATGGCCAGGGCGAATCGGACCCGCTGGGCTTCGCCCCCGGAGAGCTGATTGGTGCGGCATCCGAGCAGCGGTCCGATACCGGCGCGCTCGACCGTGGTCTCGAACGGAGCGGGACGGCGGTAAAGCCGCCGGACGAGGGCTAGGGCCTCGCTCACTCTCACCCCGGGAGGAAGCCCGCTGCCCGAGCCGGTCTGGAGCATCGCCCCGACCCTTCCCTGTGACACGGCGTTCCGTGCCGTCGTGCCGAGAACCTCGACCGTCCCCTCATGGGGTCGCAGGAGGCCGAGCAAGAGAGAGATGGTGGTCGACTTCCCGGCGCCGTTCGGGCCCAGGAGGGCGAGGGTTTCCCCTCGCCTGACGTGAATGTCCAGGTGATCGAGGGCGAGGTGCCGCCCGTAACGGCGCACGACCCCATCGAAGCGCAGGGCGAGGTCGCCTCCGAGCGAAGCATCACCCTGCGAGCCGGCACCGCCCGCGAGCGAGAGGGAGCCTCCCCCGGCAGCAGTGAGAGCGGGCGTCAGCTGAACGTTCGACAAGAGGAAGGGCGCCAGGGTGGGTTCGGCCCGTACACGGTCATCACCATAGGTCGATCAGACGCGGAGATGTATGGCACCCCTGCATCCTGCGAGCCGCGACCCGCCGGCGTGGTCGGTGCCGTCAAAGGGTTGCGTCAACTCCCGTGCCTAGGGGCGGCCAGAGGTCCTCGGGCTCCCTCCCGCGGGTCTCCGGAAGCACCCAGAACAGTCCGGCCGCCAACGCCGCCGGGAGAAAGGTGAGTGCCGCGGCGAACTCGAACCGGTTCCCCACGTCGGCGACGGCGCCGAAGGCCACCAGTCCGGCCACGGCTCCCAGGACACCGGCGGCCACCCACCAGCCCGCGACCGATGCCCGGACCGACGTGGGGAACAGCTCGGTCAGCAGCGCACCCGCAGCGGGGGCCAGCAGCGAACCCGCCATGACGGCAAGGATGTAGCCCGAGATCAACGCAGGGCGCGACCCCGCATAGGTCAAGACGCCCATGAGCGCCAGGAGGACCATGGCGATGGTCGCGGTGGGGCGCCGGCCGATGCGGTCGGCCAGCCATCGGCCGGCGAGGAGGCCGATCAAGCCGGACAGACCGGCGCCGACGACCATCGCCGCCGTGACGTACCCGGACTGGTGGAGGACGTTTTGCGCGTAGAGGAACACGAAGCTCGTGGCCGGTCCGGTGATCACCGAAATCGCAAAGGCCAGCGCTGCGACCACGAGCAGACGCCTGCGAAATCGGGGACCCACTGCGCCGAGTACGGGCAGTGGGCGCTCCTCAGCCACCTCGGCGATCGTGAACCGGTCCGGCTCCTGAATCCGTTTGCAGAGAATCGGCACAGCGGCCAAGGGGACCGCCGCCAGCGCACAGATGCCACGGAAGCCGAGGGACGTCGAGGCAAGACTGTGGATCACGGCGATCAGGCCCGCCCCGACTCCATAGCCGGCCGCGGTGAGGGCGACCGCCGACGCCCGGCCGCGCGAGGAGGTCTGCTCCGCCGCCGCCACCTGGGTGAGGGCGTTCGTCGAGCTCAGAAACGGGCGTCCGCAGGCGAAGATCGCGACGAACGACCAGTACCCGAAGCTGGCGGCGGCCGCCACCGTCAGTGCCAGGCCGATCGACAGCGTGGCGATGAGCATGGCGCGGCGACCGAACCGATCCGCCAGCCCGATGAGGGGCAAGCTCCCGAGCGAGGCCAATCGGATGATCGCCAACCCGACACCCAACTGGGTGCCCGACAGGCCGCCCTCGTCGGCGATCGTGGCACCGTGCGTCACCCGCCCGAACTCGCGGGCGACGTCCCCCAGCGCCGCCACGACGCCGAACTGGCCGAATCCCGAGGCCAGAGCGGCAAACGCGATGGCGACCACGGCGCCGTCGGACCACGCATGGAGCCGGAGCGGTGGATTTCCCGGACGCGCGGAGGGCCCCGATGATGGCATCACGACAACACTGCCAGGCTCGCGGCGGGCCGGCGCGCCAGGGAGCGGCGGTGGTCGTACGTGGAATGATGGCGGACCATGACGAAGCAGGCCACCGCCCCGCCCACGAGAGAGCAAGGTACGCCGACCGCGCCGCCCCCACCGCCGGCCTGGCGGCACTACCTGTGGCTGATCGCCCTCCTGGTCTTCGTCCTCTTGTTGTTCGTCCTGCCTACGACGAGCGGCCAGAAGCAGGTCACGCTCACCTATTCGCAGTTCTTGAAGGACGTCTCGGGCGACAAGGTCAAGAACGTCACCCTCGCCACGAGCGGTTCGGCCAGCGGGACGCTCAAGGACGGCAAGAGCTATACGACCGCCATCCCGCCCCAGGCCGGCCAGTCCTTCCTCGACCAGCTGCAAAAAGGCGGGGTCGCGGTCACGGCGGACACGACCGGGACCAGTTTCGGGGCCGACGTGCTCACTGCAGTGATCCTGTTCCTGCCCTTCATCATTTTGGGGTACCTGTGGTGGCGGCTCTCCAAGGGTGCGTCGGGCCGCCTCTCGGGGGCCCTCGGGGTGGGGCGTTCCAAGGCCCAGATCTTCGACGAGGAGCGCCCGAGCACCACCTTCGCCGATGTGGCCGGCTATGAGGGGGCCAAGCTCGAGATCCGCGAGGTGGTGGACTTCCTCCAAGAGCCCGAGCGCTACGCCCGGGCCGGGGCCATGGCGCCCCGGGGCATCTTGATGGTGGGCCCTCCGGGCACCGGGAAGACCTTGTTGGCCCGGGCGGTGGCCGGGGAGGCCAAGGTCCCGTTCTTCTCGGTCAGCGGGTCGAGCTTCGTCGAGATGTTCGTGGGCGTGGGGGCGGCCCGGGTGCGTGACCTGTTCGCCGAGGCCCGCAAGCGCGCCCCGGCCATCATCTTCGTCGACGAGGTCGACGCCATCGGCCAGCGCCGGGCCGGCACCGGCGCCATCGTCTCCAACGACGAGCGCGAGCAGACCCTCAACCAGCTCTTGGCCGAGATGGACGGGTTCGACCCGGCCACGGGGATCGTCGTCCTGGCCGCCACCAACCGGCCCGAGGTCTTGGACCCCGCCCTGCTGCGCCCGGGGCGCTTCGACCGCCAGGTCGTCATCCCCCTCCCGACCTTGCCCGAGCGCCTGGCCATCCTCAAGGTCCATTCCCGGGGCAAGCAGTTCGACCAAAGCGTCGATTTGCAGGTGGTCGCCCGGGGCACCCCGGGTTTCTCGGGGGCGGACCTGGCCAACCTGGTCAACGAGGCGGCCATCGTGGCCGTGCGGGCCAACCGCGACATCGTCGCGGCGGCCGACTTCGACGAGGCCCGGGATCGCCTCATTTTGGGCCGGCGGGAGGGCTCCAACGTCTTGATCCCCGAGGAAAAGCATGCGGTGGCGGTGCACGAGTCGGGCCATGCCCTCGTGGCGGCCTACTCCGACCACGCCGACCCCATCGCCAAGGTGACCATACTGCCGGCGGGCCAGGCCCTCGGGGTGACCGAACAGCTCCCCGTGATCGAGCGCCACCTCTACGGCCAGGACTACCTCGACGACATGCTGGCGGTGACGATGGGGGGCCGGGCCAGCGAGCTGGTCGTGTTGGGTCAGGGTTCGACGGGGGCGGCCAACGACCTGGCCAAGGCCACCGACCTGGCCACCAAAATGGTGCGCGAGTTCGGCCTGTCGTCGGCGCTCGGCCCGGTGGGGTACCCGAGCGGGGGATCGTCGTTCTTGGGCGAAGGAGGGAGTGCCTTCACCAGCCGGCCCTTCGCCGAGGCGACCCAGGCGGCCATCGACGCCGAGGTGGCCCGCATGCTCCGCCAGGCCGAGGAGCGGGCCACCGCAGTCCTCAAAGAGCACCGCGACGTCCTCGACGAGTTGGTGCAGTACCTCGTCGACAAAGAGACCGTCGACGGCGCCGAGGTGTATGCGCTGGCCCATCGGCCCGTGCCCACCGGCGGTGAGGGCATGACGGTGGCACCCGAACGCGCCGCCGCGGTATCGGCAGATCACGTGGTCTCAAAGGCCGGAAAGCCTGCCGGCACACCAGACCCCCACTGAGCTCGACGCATCGGTACCGCGTCTGTTGACGGGCTCCGGCGAACCTCAGTGCCCGGAGTTGACCAGGACCGCGGCACCGTTGACACGATCATGGGCGAGGTCGCGCAGTGCGATGTCCGCCTGGTCCAACCGGTACCGCGTGGTTGTCACCTGCACCGGAATCTCAGCCGCGCGCCGGAGGAACTCCTCACCATCTTTGCGGGTGTTCGCGGTGACGCTCTGCAGCGTCCGCTCCTCGAAGAGATGGTCCTGGTAGTTCAAGGCCGGAATGTCACTCAAGTGAATTCCGGCGATGGCGAGAGTGCCGCCGCGGTCGAGCGCAGCCAAGGCCGGCAGTACCAAGGCCCCTACGGGAGCAAACAGAATCGCGGCGTCCAGTGGCTCCGGAGGTGGCGCATCGGCTTCCCCCACGCTTGCCGCACCGAGTTCGCGCGCGAGAGCCTGGGCTTCAGCCGATCGGGTGAGCACATGAACTCGCGCGCCCTCAGCGATGGCGATCTGTGCCGTCAGGTGGGCGGATCCGCCGAATCCGTAGATGCCCAGACGGCCTCCGGGCGGCAGGTTCGAACGAAGGAGAGCCCTGTACCCGATGATGCCCGCGCAGAGCAGGGGTGCCACTTCTTCATCACTGAACCCGGCGGGCAAGCGGTAGGCATATGCCTCGTCGACGACTGCGTATTCGGCGTAGCCCCCATCGAGATCCCAGCCGGTGAACAGGGGGGCAAGGCAGAGGTTTTCCCGCCCCGAGGTGCAAAACCGGCACATTCCACAGGTGTGGGCGAGCCAGGGCACCCCGACGCGGTCTCCCGCACGCAGGCGGGAACACTCGGGACCGAGGCGGTCGACGGTCCCGACTACCTCGTGGCCCGGGACGACGCGGGAATGCTTGGGAGTGAGGTCGCCTTCGGCCAGGTGCAGATCGGTGCGACACACCCCGCATACGGAGACGCGTAGTCGAACTTGGCGGGCTCCGGGTTCCGGAATCTCCCTCTCCACGCGCACCAGTGGGCCGGAATCGACGGGCCCGGGCCGGTCGACGACCCATGCCTGCATTGAAGGTGACGTCATCGGCCGACCGTGCGCATCACGCTCGAGAGTAGCGCGCCGTCGGGATTCACAGTCGGGGGCCTACCTAAAGGCGGAGTGGGACCTGCCCGGTCACCAATGCCCCTCCACCCTCGGCATTCTCCAGACGGAAGGTCCCGCCCAGTTTCTCGGCGCGGCGCCGCAGATTGGTCAGCCCGAGACCGACGCGGCGCGGCCTCGACTCGTCGATCCCCACACCGTTGTCGCGAACGGTCAGCGTGCAGAGGCCTTCAGCGACCCTGATCGTCACCATGGCGCGGGTGGCATGGGCGTGGCGCCCGACGTTCGTCACCGATTCACCCATGGTGGCCAACAGATGCTCGGCCACCACATCGGATATGGCGGTGTCGATAGGTCCGTCGAAGGAGACCTGGACGTCAAAGCCGACGACCGAGCGCAACTCCCGGAGGCGGGAGACGAACCTGTCACGCGTTCCTCGATCCTCGATCCTCTCCGTTCATACCGAGCTGATAGATGGTGGAACGGATCCGCTCTATCACCCGATCGATCTCCGCGACTGCGCCGCTGATTCCCTCCGCCATCTCCCGGGAAGGGCGGCCTGCCATGCTCTGGAGGTTCAATCCCACCCCGAACAACCTCTGGATCACGGTGTCATGCAGGTCCCGGGCGAGTCGATCCCGGTCCTCGTAGACGGCAACCAGCTGCGCCCTTTGGCGCAGGCGCGCATTCTCGACGGCGATGCCCGCAGCCAGGGCCAGTGCCTCAGCGAGCGCCACGTCATCCGTGGTGAATGCCGACGATCCGACCTTGTTGGTGAGGTAGAGGTTGCCGTACACCTCGCCGCGCACCTTGATCGGCACTCCGAGGAACGAGGTCATCGGAGGGTGATTCGGGGGAAATCCGAAACTGTCAGCGTGCGTCCCCAGTTCGGTGAGGCGAAGCGGCTTCGGGTCGGAGATGACGAGCCCCAGCACTCCCTGCCCGGTCGGGCGGGGGCCGATCCCCTCTTCGTCCTCCGGCGTCAAACCCGCGGTGATGAACTCGATCAGAGTGGTGCGATCCTCCGAGAGCACCCCGAGGGCGGCGTAGCGAGCTCCCGTCATGGACCTCGCCCCGTCAATGACATGCCGGAGGAGAAGCGGTAACTCCTGATCGGCTTCGAGGAGGAGTGTCGCCTCGACAATCCGGCGCAGCTTGTTCGGATCGTCTATCGAATGGTACGGCACTGAAACCCCAGGTTTTTGCCCACGACGTTGACGCTGCGGGCCGCAAATGGGGGTGCACCCTCAATCAGGAGCCCCATCGACAGCCCCAGCGCGTGCTCACTTCCCTTTTCGCCGCGCGGTCCAAGTGGGGCGACCCAATCCGTGGGTCGTTCGATTGGTTGCGTCACGGCCAGCCTGCTCCGGCAGTCGAGGAGTTCCTTGACCGCTTCGTTCACCATCGGTGGGCCTACTGTCTCCCGCCGCCTATCGATTGCTCTCTGGAGAATGTCGGTGTACACGGACATCAGGGTTTCCACCATGGTGGTTCAGGCGTGTTTCCACCAGAGCCATTGGTCCCTCGCACCGTCGCTGGGCCGGGGCAATCCGCGGCTTGCGGGTTCAGGTGGCCGGTGTCACCGCTTCGCGTCGCTGGGCCGGGACGTCATCATATTGGCCGCCAAAAGGTACTCGGGGGGAGTCATTTCGATCTGCGACGTGGCCCTGTCCTGGATCTTCTGTTGTTGGGCCGCGCTGGGCGCGGTGATCCAGAAGGTGTCGTTGACGATGCCCTCGAAGCAGATATCGGCCACCTCGGACAACGGTGCGAACACCACTTCCTGCCCGGCCTCCTCCATGCGCTTGAGGTAAGAGCCCAGGGCGTCGCGTCCCTCTTTCGGGGCTGCGCCGGGACGGTCGTATCGATCGGGGCGATTGGCTCCGGGTCGCCAGATGCCGGTGTTGAGCATCCCCGGCGAATTCGTAGAAGGGTAGAGCAGCGACGCGCTCACCTTCGCGCCGACCTCGCGGAGCTGACCCCACAGACACTCGGTGATGGTGGTGACTGCGGCCTTGGTCGTGGCGTACACGGCGCTGTTGATCAGAGGGGTGAATCCGCCGTTGCCCGACGTGGTGTTCACGACGTGGCCCTCCTCGTCCTGGGCCAGCATGTGGGGAACGAACGCGTTGATGCCGTTCACCACACCCATCACGTTGACGTCGAGGGACCACCGCCAGTCGTTGACGTGGTGTTCCCATATCTGGCCCTCCGACCCTGACCCGATACCGGCGTTGTTGCAGATGATGTGGACTGCGCCGTACGCGGCGAGTGTCGCGTCGCGCAGTGCCTCCACCGATTCGAGGGACGTGACGTCGGTCACGACGCCCATGATGTCGAGTCCCGCTTCGCGCAATTCCGCCGTCGTGGTCTCCACCAGCTGAGGTACCACATCGGCGATCACCACCTTCATCCCCTCGGCGCCGAACCGCTCGGCCAACGCCCGACCGATCCCTTGGCCTCCGCCGGTGACCACCGCCACCTTGCCGACCACGTTTCTCATGTCGCCCCCTTCTTCCAGTCGGTCCGGGCCCGACTCCTGAACGGAAAGCCGTTGCATCTCTCCGGTGATTGCGCGAGTGTAACGGTGTATTACGAGCCCCGGGGGGTACCGATTGCAGACGCGTGCCGGTGACCGTTACATCGTGATCTCCGCCGACGGGCACGCCGGCGCACAGATGCACGAGTACCGTCCGTACCTCGAAGACAGGTATCTGTCCGACTTCGACGACTGGGCCAAGTCCTTCGTCAACCCGTGGACCGACCTCCAGGGCGCCGCGGCGTACCGGAACTGGGATTCGGCGGCGCGCCTGCGCGAGCTCGAAGACGATGGCGTCGTGGCCGAGGTGCTGTTCCCGAACACCATTCCGCCCTTCTTCCCCTCCGGCAACCTGTTGGCGCGCCCGCCGTCCCGCGACATGTACGAGCTTCGCTGGGCCGGCCTCAAGGCGCACAACCGTTGGCTGGCCGACTTCTGCGCGGAGACGCCGGGCCGCCGGGCCGGTATGGCCCAGATCTTCCTCAACGACGTGGACGATGCCGTGGCGGAGATCGTCTGGGCCCGCGAGCACGGGCTCTTCGGCGGGATCCTGCTGCCCGGTGTCCCTCCCGATTCGGGACTTCCCCCGCTCTTCGCCCCCGATTACGACCCGATCTGGGCCACGTGTCAGGACCTCGGCATGCCGGTCAACAACCATGCTGGCGCCGCCGGGCCCGAGTGTGGCGACTACCTCGCGTCGCGCGCGGTGTTCGTGGTGGAGCTCGGATGGTATTCGCACCGCGTGTTCTGGCATATGGCCTTGGGGGGTGTGTTCGCCCGCTACCCAGAGCTCGCGCTCGTGCTCACCGAGCAGTCGGCGGGTTGGGTGCCGGCGGTGCTGGGGATGCTCGACCACCAGTACAGCCGATTCACCGATCCGAACACCGCGGAGTCGCATTTTGGCGGGGAGCTGGTCAAGAAGGTCCCGGAACCCCCCAGCTACTACTGGAAGGCCAACTGCTACGCCGGGGCCAGCTTCTTCCGGCCCGTCGAGGCTCCCCTGCGCCACGACATCGGCGTCGACAAGATCATGTGGGGCCAGGACTATCCCCACATAGAGGGCACCTACCCCTACACGCTGGAGGCACTGCGCCATACCTTCGCCGGTATCGCTCCCGAGGAGGTGGGACCGATGGTCGGGCTCAACGCCGCCCGTGTGTACGGGTTCGACCTCAATGTCCTGGCACCGGTTGCCGCACGGGTCGGTCCGCGGGTCGACGAGGTGAACGTGCCACTCGAGCACGTGCCCGCCGACTCCCACTCCATCGCATTTGCCGGCGAGGATCTGAAGCCCTGGTAAGCCACCCACCCGCGTAATTCGGCAGATAGCGGGCTTTCCTGGCCCGCTATCCCCTTCGAGCACCGAGAGGAAGAGAGAACCGTGGTAGCGATCCTTTCCCAGTACTGCATCAATGTGCGCGACCTTGACCGGGCCATCGAGTTCTGGGAGGGGGTGATCGGCATTCCCGTCGTGGGCCGGACGGATATTCCCAGCGCCAAAGAGGCGGTCCTGCAGTCACCTGCCGGAGGAAGCCGGATGCAACTCGCGCAACACTTCGACCACGAGGGGCCCATCGATATGGGCAGCGCCATATGGAAGCTCTACGTGAACACCGACGATTGCCAGGCGCTCTACGACAAGGCGATTGCTGCGGGCGCAGAGTCGGTCACACCGCCGAGCCGTCTCGAGCGGTGGCCGGTCACCATGGCCTACATAAAGGACTTCGACGGCTACCTGGTCGAGTTGTTGGAGTATCACGAGGGGACGCCGGACGGCGTCCCGGATCCGCGGGATTTCATCTGAAGTCCCGGCCGCCCTGGGGCTGAACCGATCCGGTGACGCCGATCTATTGGGGTGGGCCGGACGAAAGCGCAACGGTGGCGGTGTGCGTCACGCCCGAGGCGTCGGTCCAGCCGATGGTGATGGTGTCACCGGGCTTGTACGGCTCGAGCGCGCTGGTGAGCGCCTGCGCGCCGTCGACCGCATTTCCGTCCACCGAGGTGATGACGTCACCTGCGGCGAGACCGGCCTCCTGGGCCGGTGAGCCGGTGATGACTCCGGCCACGGTGGCACCGCCCGAGACGTTGCCGTAGCCATCGGCGGCGGCGTCGATCTCCACGCCCAAGAACGCAGTCGTGCCGATGTGGACGGTGGACGACGAGCTCCCCGCTTCGATCTCCTTGGCCAGCGTGATCGCTTCACCGATCGGGATGGCGTAGGCCTGGTACCCGGAGGACTGCCCGTCCGACTGGAAAGAGAACCCGGCGGAGGCTGCCGTGTCCATGCCGACAACCTGTCCGGCACTGTTCACCAGGGACCCGCCGGAGTCGCCGGCCTGAATGTCCGCGTTCGTCTCGATCAATCCGGCCAATTGCTCCGCGCTGCCGTCGCCCGCGTCGCTGGCCGTGATCGACTGCCCCAGTGCGGTAACCGTCCCCGCGGCGGCGCTGGGCGTCCCGCCGGTGCCGCCGGCATTGCCGATGCCGACGACGGTCTCGCCGACGGAGACGGTGGAGGCATCGAGGCTGGCCGTCTGCAGTCCCGAGGCGTCGTGGAGCTGCAGGACCGCCACGTCCTTCGTGGTGTCGTAGCCGACCACGGAGGCGGAGTAGGTCTTGCCGTTGCCGACGTCCGTCACGCTGATGGCGGTCGCCCCGTCGATCACGTGGTTGTTGGTCAGTATCTCGCCGCTCGAGGTGAGGACGATCCCCGTGCCTGCGGCCTGCTCCCCGGCGTACCCGAGCGTCGTGTTGATGTCCACTAGCCCGGGGTCGACCTTGGCCGCGATGGAGGAGACCTCCGTCGAGCTCGACCCCGTCGATGTCGAGCTCGACCCCGTCGATGTCGAGCTCGAGGCTCCCGAAGCCGCGACGGACGGCGAACCGGTCGTCCAGGCCACGTGTCCGAGACCGAGACCCGCGGCGAGCGCCACGGCGGCGGCGGTCCCGGCAAGAGCGCCCGTGCGCAGTCGCCGCTTACGGGCAACGGGCGGCGGCGGGGGAGTGTCGTACGGTTCGAAGCCAGTGTCTGTCATTGCATCTCCTCCATCCACGCCGCCACCTTGGGGCCATGAAGACCAGTGAAACGTGTCCAGCTAAAGGCCCGGTCAGGAAACCGTATGAGCGAGGTAAATGTTGCGGCGGCGCTCAGAGAACACACAGCGGACATACGGAGAGCTCCAACGTTCGCGCCGCAGGCTTACCTCGCTGTGGCCGAGAATCCGACGACGCGGAGTACACCTCGCGGGGGACGCATCGCACACCTGCCGAGAGTTCTTGCATCGGCGGTCGTCGTGGTCGCCGCTGTCGGCTACGTCGTGTTCGTCAAGAGCACGCGGATCGACCGGGCCAGCTTGTCGGCGCTCGTCATCGATCGGACTGCGGTGACGGCGCTCAAGTCCAAACCGGTGGAGTCTGAGTTCGTGTCGCCACAGAAGAGCGCGTTCGCGGCGGTGAAGAAGGCGGCGGCATCCGATCCGGGTGGGACCGGAGGGTATGGAAAGGAGTGGAGCGGCTCGACGGCATCGGGTGATGCCGCCACCCAACTCGTCGAGATACTTCCTTCCTCGGCGCAGGCACGGTCGGTACGGGCCGAGGCCGAAGCCGAGTACTCGGATGCGAGCTCATTGAAGGCGGCCCACACCGCCGTGACCGCTCACTTCTCGGTGCCGACCGTGGCGGGCGCCTTCGGGGTCAGTCTCGCCACGGCGAAATCGAGCACGACGAGCGCAACCACGGGTACGGCCATCGTGTTCCAGCAGGGTCGCGTCGTTGCCGTCGAGTATCTCCAGTCGTCCACGGGAGGACTCAGCCGGACCGACGCCACGACGATGGCCCGGGCCGAGGATGCCCTTCTCGAGCGGAATGAGCCGTCGTTCTCCCTGACGCGGACAACACGACCCCTGGCTCTTTCGGTGGTCTACGTCCTCGTCACCCTGCTCGTCGCCGGCCTGACCCTGCTTGTTCCCGGCCTGGTACGCCGGCGCCGGGCTCGCCGGCACGCGCGCCGGGAGGAACAGGCCCGCTATGAGTACCGGGCCCGTGGCGGCAAGGCCATGCGCCGCCGGCGCCAGCCGGCGTGGGCACAACGGGCACGTTCCGCAGGGTCGCTCCGGTGAGCGGGCCGGCGGAACGGGTGCGACGACCGGTCGAAACGTGGCGTTACTAGGCTGGCGTGCGATGCAAGGATTCGCCATCACCACGGGCCGACCTCTCGACGACAGGTTCGGCGACCTGGCACTGCAGAAGCTCGCCGTGCCGTTCACCAGGATCACGGGCAAGAGCCCGCAGCTCCTGGCGCGTTTCGTTTTCAGCCTGACGTGCCTCCTGTGGGTCGTCGGACCCGCCATCGGTGGGGGCTACACGAAGGACCTCCTCGGCAACGGTCTGCAGATGGTGGTCACCCTCTTCCTGCTGTGGCTGGGATTGCGGCTGAGCTGGCAGATCGAAGGATTGGCCCGGGGCTGCGACGCCAACAACGTGCCGGTCGAGCTCCTGGCCGCCGGGCTTCGGTTCGGTCGCAACCGGTGGATCTGGGGCATCTTCCTGGTCGTTGAGGCGGTCATCTATGCGTCGAGCCACTTTGCCACCACCGATCTCTTCAACGTCGTGGGGCAGGCATTCCTCGTGCTCGGGAGTTACGTCGTCACCTGCGTCGTCTTCTCGCCACCCCGTCGCAGGAAAGTGCGCGTCCCCGTCCGGATGTCGTTGATCCCGTCCCTGGCCCGGGTGCGGGGGTAGCGCGACGCCTCAGGGGATCAGGACGATCTTGCCCCGGGTGTGGCGCTTCTCGAGCTCGTCATACGCGTCCTTCACCCTCTCGAGGGGGTAGGTGGCGGCGATGGGTACCTCAATCTGCCCCGAGGCCACCAGTTCGGCCACTTCCGCCAGGATCTCCGTCGTCGAGGCATCGCCACTTCCTTCCGCCTTCGTCCCGTACTCCTTGGCGGCGTCGAAGGCGATGATCGTCTCGATCCGGTCACGTGGCACACCCAGTTCGACGGCGAGACGCAGGTACTGCGGTCCGAAGAGGTCGATGAACGCGTCGACCCCATTCGGCACGAGCGCAACGATCCGCTCCCCGAGGTCGTCGCCGTAGGACACCGGCGTCACGCCGTGCGACCGCAACCAGTCATGGTGGGGCTCCGAGGCGATGCCGATCACGTGCGCCTCCTTCACCTTCAGGAGCTGGACCACCAGCGTCCCCACGCCGCCCGCCGCGGCCGAGACGACCACCGTCTCTCCCGGTCGGACCGAAACGGCCCGTACGGCTGCGTAGGCCGTCACCCCCGCGACGTACAGGGAACCCGCCACGGGCCATGACAGTGCCGGCGGTTTGAAGATGAGCTGACCGGTCGGCACCGACACGTACTCGGCCTGGCTGGAGCGCTGCCAGGACCATCCCAACACCTCGTCTCCCACCGAGAATCCCGTCACGCCGTCTCCGAGCAGATGAACGACACCGGCCAGATCACTGCCCTGCCCGGAGGGGAAGGTGGCGGGGAACACCGCATCCAACAGCCCCTTGCGGATGGACGCCTCACCCGGGTTGATCCCCGCGGCCTCCACCTTGACGACAACCTCGCCCGCCGCCGGGGACGGGACGTCGACGTCCGCCACGTACAGAACGTCCGTACCACCGTATCTGTCGAATCGCACCGCCTTGGTCATCGGAGCCTCCATCAGTCGTGTGCATCGCCGCTGAAGAGTCCAGCAACGCGGGACGCCCCCCTATTCCCTGCCGGAGAGGCGACGCCGCGGGAAGACCCCGCTGCTCCAGGGTCATGATCGGTCCGGCGGCGCCCCCGGGTGGATTGACGAGGGCGTCGGTACGTGCGGCACCATGTGGTCATGGACCCGCAGGCGCGTCCCGTTCGAAGCCGATCTGGACGTCGCCACGCGCCGGCTCGCCACGCCGGTCCCCGGGCTCACGTGAACGCGCCTCCGTTTCCTCCCTTCAGTTTGCCGACCCCCCCGACCGGGTAGGTAGGGACGAGACCGCTCGACGGATTGGAGAATCGCATGAGCGCCACCGACAAGGCGAAGGACAAGGTTCAGACGGCCAAGGGGCACGTCAAGGAAGCGACGGGTAAGGCCGTTGGTGACCGCTCCCTCGAGGCCCAGGGCAAAGGTGACCAGGTGGTCGGCACCTGAAGCAGGCCGGCGAGAAGCTCAAGGACGCGGTGAAGAAGTAAGCCGCCGCTGGGCGTCGTGGCGCAACGGCGGCCAGCCGGTCTGACCGGAACGCCGCTCGGTTAAACTGCCGCCGCGTCGCGACGAGACGGCTCACCGTTGTGCGACGCTGGTTCATTCACGCAAGGAGCGCCACCCATGGCCGATCCCCGTCTCGTTCCGGAAGCAACCGCCTTCGTCTTGTACGGGGCGACGGGGGACCTGGCGCACCGGTTGGTGCTGCCGGCCTTTTATCGGTTGGCCATCGCGGGTCTCCTCCCCGAGGACTGGAGGCTGGTCGGCAACGGACGGGGCGATGTCTCCCATGAGAACTTCCAGGAGCGGGTGCGGCAGAGCCTGGAGGAGTTCGGGCCCAAACCCGCCGCCGGACCGTGGGACGAGTTCCGTGCCCGCTTGCGCTTCGCGGGTGGCGGGTTCGACAGTTCCGACCCCGGGACACTGCTCGACGTGCTGAAGGAGGCCCAGGCCGAAATGGGCGGCCGGCCGCAACTCATCCACTACATGGCCGTCCCGCCGGCGGCGTTCGGACCGTTGACCGAGGCCATCGGCGCCCATGGCCTGGCCAAGGATTCCCACGCCGAGGGTTCCCGCGTGGTCTACGAAAAGCCATTCGGGACGTCGATGGCATCGTTCGAAGAACTCGATCGCATCGCCGACGCGACGTTTGAAGAGTCGCAGATCTACCGGATCGACCATTTTCTGGGCAAAGAGGCGACCCAGGACATCCACGTGCTGCGGTTCGCCAATGGCTTGTTCGCCGGAGCATGGGACAACAGGCACATCGCGAGCGTCCAGATCGACGTGCCCGAGACGCTCGACGTGGCCATGAGGGCCTCCTTCTACGAGTCCACCGGCGCCATTCTCGACATGCTGGTGACCCATCTCTTCCAAGTGGCGGGTGAGGTGGCGATGGAGTCGCCCCACTGCCTCGAACCCGAATGCCTGGCCGAAGAGCGCGAGAGGGTCATCGCCTGCTTCCGACCGCTCACGCGGTCCGACGTCGTGGTGGGCCAGTACGAGGGCTACAGGGACACGGCAGGCGTGGCACCCGACTCCCGCACCGAGACGTTCGTGGCCGCTCGGCTCTGGGTCGACAACCCCCGGTGGAGGGGTGTCCCGTTCCTTCTCCGTACCGGCAAGTGCCTGGCCGAGAGCCATCAACGGGTCACCGTGCTCTTCAAGGACCCCGTCGAGGGCCTCCCGGGGCAGCCGCTGGGAGCCAGCTTCCTGGACTTCGAGCTCTCCGGCGACGGAGACGTCCAACTGTCCCTTGTGGTCAAGGAACCGGGACCCACCATGACCCTCGCGACGTCCACGGTGACCATCCCGCTGGGCACCGGCTTTCACACCCCGGCGCTGCCGGCGTACTCCCGCCTCCTGCATGATGTGCTGATGGGCGACCGCTCGCTGTTCACCCGGCCGGACGGCCTGGCCCATGTGTGGACGGTGGCCGCGGGAATCCTCGGTAACAAGCCCGAGCCGATCCCCTACGCCAAAGGGTCGTGGGGCCCTGCCGAAGCGGCCGAACTGGCCAAGCCCGGCGCCTGGCACCTCGGCGAGTGAGGCGCCCGGTCCTTCGGCCGGCCGGCTCAACCGCCGCTGGTCAGTTCGTCGATCAGGTACCAGGCCACGATCTCGTCGGCCACGCATGCCCTGAAGTCGCCGCTTTCGACCACGAAGCGCAGCCAGGTGGGGTTGACCTTGAGTGTCTTGGAGGCGGCGGCGACGATCACGGCGACGTTGTGGACGTCGCTGGTCAGCTCGTAGCCCCAGGGGCTCACGGCGCTGTCGGCGTGGGTGCGGTTGGTCAGGTCAATCAGAGTTGCAACATGCTCCTCACCCTTCTTGAAGGTAGTGATCATTGTGGCTCCTTCTTCCTGAGTCTGCCCCTCCCTCGCATCATGTTCCCCACAGGTGGTGATCGTGGTGCCCTGAGGTGGCCGGCAGGGTGCCACCGCGACGCCCAGGGAAGGGCGGGAGCGACGCCGTGAACGCGTTATTTCACGGCTCGGACACGGCGTGACCGAGTAGGTCGCGAAGGATGGCGCCGAGGGTGAAATCGAACACCCGGTCCAGATCCACCCCGCGGCGGAGGCCGGCGCTCATCGCCGGGTCGAGCTCCCGGTCCTCCTCGGCCCATCGGGTCACCCCGCGGACGCGATAGTCGTGCGACAGCGAGTGCTCCAGCAAGACGAAACCTCCCAGATGGAACAGGATGGTGGAGAGGGCGAAGGCGGCGTCCTCGCCGTGCACGCCGGCCGCCGCGAGCTCGTGGGCGAGGGCGACCTGGGCCTTGGTGAAGATGGCCTCGCCCCGTCCCTGCGTCGCCGAGAGAGAGATCAGCTCGGGGCGGGCCCGCACTTCACTGAGCAAGGATCTGATCATGGAGCCGATCCGCTCCACCGGGTCCCTTCCCTTGGGCCGGACGCGGCCCAGCTCATCGGTGATCTGCTCGATCAGCTTGTCGAGCAGTTGGTCACGTGTCCCGACATGCCAGTAGACGGTGGATGTGCTCACGCCCAGCTCGGCGGCCAGCCTTCGCATGCTCAGGCCGAGGAGACCGTCCCGTTCGAGGATGTCGGTAGCGGCCGCCAGCACGGCCTCGGTGGTCATCCCGCGCGCGGTCCGCTTCATCGCCGGGCCGCGGCCGGTCCGTCACTGCTGACGACCTCGTTCATGTGGGTGCACCTCGCTCCTGAGTCGGCGTCCAGTTGAGCCCATTCCCCGCGTCGGAAGCAGATATACCTGGCATGTCGCGGCCGCCACCGGCGAAATTACCTTGACGGTCGCCCAGCCCTCTGATACACCGTCATAGAGTTACAGTCGTAACCGGGCGCCGAGCTCGATGGGGGATCCCATGACGCTTACCGAGTCGCAATGGGGTCGCATCCAGGCCCAGGGCATCAAGGGGCCCGAGGCCGACGAACGACGCTTTCCCTTCCCCGTGCCCAACGGGTGGTTCGCCGTGGCGCAGAGCGACGACCTCGGTCCCGGCGAGACGAAGAACGTCCACTACTTCGGCCGGGACCTCGTCGTCTGGCGCGAGGAGGCCAGTGGGCAGCCCCACGTGGTGGACGCGTACTGCGCCCACCTCGGCGCGCACCTGGGTGTGGGCGCGGGATCACCCGATTCGCACGAGCCGGGTCCGGGCACGGTCGTGGGGGCCTGCCTGCAGTGCCCGTTTCACGGATGGCGCTACGACGGGTCGGGAGTATGCGTGGAGATTCCCTACGCAAAGTCGGCCCGGATCCCCGAGAAGGCGCGCGTCCGGGCGTTCCCGGCGGTGGAGAAGAACGGGCTGATCTTTGCGTGGCACCATGCGCATGACGAGCCGCCCCAGTGGGAACTGCCCGTGCTCGACGAGTTCGACGATCCCGAGTGGGTCGGTCCTATCTACACGGATCGTTTCATCGCGACGGCGCTGCAGGAGTTGATGGAGAACGACCAGGACACGGTGCACTTCGTGTACGTGCACGGCCTCGACGCCGTGCCCGAGCAGACCACGAAGTGGGACGGGCGGATGCGCATCACCGAAGCCCCGCGTGAGGACGGTGGGATGTTCACGCGGGAGTCGTTCCAGCTCGGCTACGTCGTCTTACGGATCACTGGTGGCTTCACCTTCATGGGGGCGTCGTCACCGGTGGACGAAGGGCACACCCATCAGCGCTGGGTGTTTGCCTATCCGCGCAGCCTGGGTGACGAACTGGGACAGGAGATGATCGACCGGTTCGCCCGAGCCGGGATCTACCAGGACATCCCCATCTGGGAGCACAAGAAGTTCCGCGAGCATCCTGTCCTGGTCAAGGGCGACGGCGAGATCGCCGAGTACCGTCGATGGGTGGCGCAGTTCTACAGCTGCCCGGGCGAGCCGGCCGAAAACGGGTCCGGGCCCAACGGGGGCAATGGACGAGCAGGGGGCGAACCATCAACTTCGCCCGGGGCTGTCGACATCCAAGGAAAGGTGAGGACGAATGGGTAACTACCTGGTCATTTCCGCCGACACCCATGCCGGCTTGCCCGACGCGGAGTACAAGAGCTACCTGCCGAAGGAGTACCACGAGGCCTTCGAGGACGATCTGCGTGCTCGGCGCACGGCAGGCGACGCGGTGCGGCAGTCGATGGGCGCGGAGGACAACGAGTTCGTCCAGGAATGGTACGAGGACAACGAAGAAGGATTGCGCGGTGGCTGGGATGCCGCCCGGCGGGACAAGGAGCTCGACGCCGATGGCGTCGTCGGTGAAGTCATCTTCCCCGACGCGGACGCCGTGCGCGGCGGAGCATCCGCCCCCTTCGGTGCCGGATTGGGCTTGAGTGGGGACGGCGATCCCTCCCTGGCGATGGCCGGGGCTCGAGCCCACAATCGATGGCTCGGCGAACTGTGCCGCGACAGCCCGGACCGGCGCAAGGGCCTGGCCATCGTCCCCATCCTCCATGACATCGACGAGGCGGTCGCCGAAATCCGCCGCGCCCACGCTGACGGTCTGAGAGGGATCATGATCCCGGTGCTGTGGCAGCCGTACGCGCCCTACCACGACAGGCGTTACGACCCGGTGTGGGCGGTCTGCGAGGAACTGTCGATGCCGGTGCACAACCACACGGGGCCGGCGGCACGTGCGGACTACGGGACCCACGTCGGCATCTACGCGTCGGAGACCATCTGGTGGACGACGCGCCCGCTGGTCTTCCTCTTGTGGTCGGGTGTGTTCGAGCGTTTCCCGGGCCTGCGCTTCGCGGTGACCGAAGGAGGGTGTTGGTGGCTGCCGGACCTTCTGTGGAAGTGGGACTCCATCTACATGCGTGAGCACGCCACGAAGAAGATGTCGCACATCGCGCCCGAGTTGAAGATGCTCCCGAGCGAGTACATCGATCGCAATGTGAAGATCGGTTCGTCGAACACCCGCAGGCGCGAACTGGCCCGTCGCTACGAGATCGGTGTGGGGAACATCATGTGGGGCAACGACTTCCCCCACCCCGAAGGTACGTGGCCCCACACCCGGGAATGGCTCAGGGAGACGTTCTGGGACTGCCCCGAGGACGACACCCGCCGGATCCTCGGTCTCAACGCCGTGGAGTTCTACGGCTTCGATGTAGAGCGGCTCCAACCACTGGTGGATCGGATCGGCCCTTCCGCAGCGGAGCTGGGCCAGGGCGAGTCGGTCGACTTGTCGAAATGGGACGACGTGGCCGCGGCCGGTCGACCGTGGCTCAGCGGCCGTGAGGCCGTCCCGGTGATCACCGACTGACACGGGTTGGAGCAGGCCGTCCCTGTGGCCGGGTGCGGTCCGACGCACTAGTTTCGAAGGGGAGATGCCCCACAGTCGCACCACAGACCGGGAGCTCCCGGCGACCGGCGCGGACGCCATGACCGAGGCGGGTGACGCCCGTGACCCGCCGTGGTCGGTCATGGGCAACTGGATCAACGCAAAGGATCCCGGCCTCCTGGCCGTCAAACGGTCGATCAGGGCCGCCGTCATCATGCCCACCGTCTTCGGCCTGACCCATGTGCTGTTCTCGAACCCACAGGTCAGCCTCTTCGGGGCGTTCGGTTCGTTCTCCCTCCTGTTGCTGGTGGATTTCCCCGGCCGCACCCGCACCCGTCTCCTCTCCTACGTGGCACTCGTGCTGGTCGGGGCTTGCTTCATTGCCGTGGGCACGGTCGCCTCGACCGACAAGGTGGCCGCCGTGGTGGCGATGGCGGCGGTGGGGTTTTGCGTCCTGTTCCTCGGACTCGTGTCGCCGCAGGTTGCGACCGCATCGACCGCGGCGCTCCTGCTCTTCGTGTTGCCCGTGGCGGTGGCCCAGCCGGCCGGCGCCGTGGGCCCTCGACTGCTGGGTTGGGCCTTTGCGGCAGTGTTCTGCGTCACCGCCTGCATGCTGGTGTGGCCGACCCCTTGGCATGACAACCTGCGCCGCCGGCTGTCGGCGACCGTATCCGCCGTCGCCGGGTTGGCCGAGGCTCACCTGAGCGGGGGATCCGTCGCTGAGGCCAAGACGGCCATGGAGTCGGAGGTCGGGCTGTTGCGGCGCCAGTTGGCAGGCACCCCGTACCCGGCTACCGGTGCCGCCGCGAGTGCGCTCGCTCTGACCAAGCTGGTGGGTCGGGTCGAATGGGTCGCCGGCAACGCGACGTTGGCCGGCACCAGGCCTTCGTCCCTGGAGATCCCCCCTGTCCGCACGATCATCGAAACCGTCGCCGAGACACTACGTCGTTGTGCCGCCCTCATCTGCGACAGGACCGGACACCCGGTGGACGACCCGGTGCGCGTCCGCGAGTTGCAGGAATCGACCCGGCGGCTGGCCCGGCTGGTGGACTCCGAGATCGACTTCGAGGTGTCCACCCTCATCGACCTTCAGGGCACGGGCGACGACGGGGTCGTCGCGGTCGGCGAAGCGGATGACGCCGAGCAGTCGGGAAGTACCGAGCAGTCGGGAAGCATCGCATCCTCACTCGACCCGGGCTTCCAGGCCCGGGTATTGGGCGTCACCACGGCAATGGTGGCTGCCGCGACGCTCGAGGCGGCGGGCGTCCCGGCCGGGGGCGACCGCGGATTCGGCGTGACCGGTGAGGCGCCCGCGATCGCGGTCTGGCGACGGCTCGCCTCGCATCTCTCCTTCCGCTCCGTATGGTTCCGTAACGCGGTGCGTGGCACCGCGGGGCTGGCGTTGGCGGTGACGGTCGTCGAGGTCACCGCCGTCGAACACGGGTTCTGGGTGGTCCTGGGCACCTTGTCCGTTTTGAGATCGAATGCACTGGGCACCGGTGCCACCGCACTGCGCGCCATCGGCGGGACCGCCGTGGGGTTCGTCGTGGGCGCGGCCATCATGATCGGGGTGGGGGCCCATGTGGCCGCCTTGTGGGCCTTGCTTCCCGTCGCCGTGCTGGTATCGGGTGTCGCCCCGTCGATGATCTCCTTCGCCGCCGGCCAAGCGGGGTTCACCCTGGTGGTCGTCATTCTGTTCAACATCATCGAACCCATCGGCTGGAGGGTGGGTCTCACCAGAATCGAGGACGTGGCAATCGGTTGCGGGGTGAGCGTCGTCGTCGGCTTGCTCTTCTGGCCCCGGGGTGCCATGGCGGCGCTGGGGCGCGCCCTCGCCGATGCGTTCGTCGCGAGCTCCGGGTACCTGGCCGATGCCGTGGACCGCCTGACGAGCACGTCCCGGCGGGTGGACACCGCGCCGGGCGAGCGGGCCTCGCACAGCGCATACCTGCGACTCGACGACGCTTACCGTCAGTTCCTCAGCGAACGGGGGGCCAAGGTGATCCCGGTAGAGGACGTCGCCAATCTCTTCACCGGCTCGAACCGCATCCGGTTGGCGGCCTACACGCTCGACGCGTTGCCTGTGCCCCCTGTCGAGCGGGGGAAGACCGAGCTCGAATCGGTGTCGGTCGCCGGCGCGGTCCTGCGCGATTCCTACGCGTCGAGCCACCGTTGGTACGAGGAGTTCGCGGAGGTGCTGTCCGGCCGGCGCGGCTCGCTCGACCCGCCCCCTCCGTACGACGAGACGCTGCACGGCACGCTGCACCAGGCGTTCGAAGAAGCACGAAAGGGGCGCCGGGGTGACCGGTTGCGCTGCCTCTTGCAGATGCTGTGGGCTGAGGAGATCCTCGAGGCCCAGCGACAGGTGCAGACAGACCTGGCCGATTCGGCCACTCTCTTCGCCCGGAGACGGGCCACGGAACTGGTCGGCTGATCCGGCGGGTGGATCAGTCCCGCCCGGGGCGATCCAGCAGGGCGCGGAGGACCACCCCGAGGGTGACCGCGTCCGCCGCGGCCGCCTCGTCGCGGTCGGGCCTGGCGTAGATCTCCCCCGCCGCCCGGTGGAAGCCGTCCGGCAGTCCGGCGGACCGGAAGGTGGCCGCGATCTGATCCATCTCGCCCACCCAGCGCCAGCCCTTGGTCGCCGCCTGCTGGGCCGACTGCAGGCTCCGCCCCGCCAGGGTCGGGAAGGGAGTGCTCCCATTCGGCGAGGAGCGGCCCCTCCACCCCCTCGGCGATGGCGAGCGCGCGCACGTCGAGGAGCAGCGCGGTCGTCCCCTTCGTCCAGGCGGCAAAGCACATCTTCAACGCCGATGCGGCGGCCTGGTCCTCGGAGATCACCCGGGCCTCCACCGTGGTGTCGGCGAACACGTCACGCACCGGGGCAGCCGACGGGCCCGACAGGTACAGGCGCGGTGAGCCCGAAGGGGTTGGTGGCGGGCCGATGATGCCACCGTCGACATAGCTGCCACCGCCCTGCTCGACCACGACGGCAACCTCCCGTGCCGTCGTGGGGGCGATTGCATTGGCATCGAGATAGGTGCCGCCGAATCCTGCCGCCTGCCTCGCCACGTCCAGGGCGGCACTTGGAGGACAGACCGAGATGATCAGGTCGCAGGATTCGGCCATCGCCTCCACCGAGTGCACGTCGACGAGGCCCGCCGCGCCGGCGCGCCGGGCCGACGACGCCCCGCGACCCGACGAAGCCCATGACACCTTGTGCCCGGCGCTCACCAGCGTCGCTCCGATCCCGGCACCCATTTCGCCCGGATGGAGTAGCCCGATCGAGGAAAATGTCACGACGAATTCTATAGTGACGAATGGTCGGAACCCACGAGGGTCTCGGGGTTCCGATGACAAAAGGAGAGGCATGCCCGATTCGACCCACCGACTGGCAAGGGCCCAGCTGTTCCTCACGCACATCGGTCGGGGCGACTTCCTTCAGGCCATCGACCTTCTGTCGGAGAACGTGACATACCGGGCCCAGGGGAACAACGCTCTGGCAGGCTCGTTCACCGGCCGCGACGCGGTGATCCGACATCTGACGGAGCTCGTCGAGCGGACGAAAGGGACGTTCGAGGCGTTCAAATGGGAGGATTGGCTGATCGGCGAGCACCATGTGGTGGGGCTGTCGTCCATTCACGCGCAGTCGCACGGAAGGATCTACAAGGGCCGCAGCCTCACGGTCCTCGGGTTCAACGTCGCCGAGGAGATCGAGCACATCACCGTGTTCTTCGAGGACCAGAACGCCATCGACCGGTTCATCGGCCCGTAGTCTCCGGCGTCACGACCCGTTCCCCGAGAAGAGCGGCGGGCCGCGCCCCGTCCGGTGCTCCACGTCATGCCCCCAAGCCGCCCCTCGCAGGGAGTAGCGGGTGCCCCGTTGGGTGCAACGCGCATTGGGACACATGCCGCCCGGTGGCCCCCGCAGCCCGCACCGCTTTTGCCACCGCACGGTAGCGTGACCGTTCCGATTCTTCCCGCGGGCCTTCCGGCGGCGATCCGCCGCCGCCTCGCCGCCACCGTCGTCACTCGAATGGAACCCTGATGCGCGTGTTCACCTGCGAAAGCTGTGGCCAGTTGATCTTCTTCGACAACAGCCGGTGCCTCCGATGCGAGACGCCGCTCGGGTACGTCCACGGCCAGCGCGACGTCGTCGCCCTGACGGAGCTGGCCGATGGCCGCCTGGTCGACCTTGCCACCCCGACCGGGACATGGCAACGCTGCGCCACGGCGAATCTCACCGGGTGCAATTGGTTGGTGCCGGTCGGGAGCAGTGCGCTCTGCGCGTCGTGCCAGTTGACGCGCACGCGCCCGGCCGACGGTGATGCCGAGGGACTGACCGAGTTGGTGCAGAGTGAGATGGCCAAGCGGCGGCTCATCTTTCAACTGGCGGAATTGGGACTTCCGGTCGAGCCGCGCCGGGAGGCCACGAAGACCGGGCTGGCCTTCGACCTCCTCTCGAGCAGCGAGACGAAGGTGGTCACCGGCCACGACGACGGGATCATCACGCTCGACCTGGCCGAGGCCGACGACGAGCACCGGGAACGCCTGCGGTTGCAACTCAGCGAGCCCTATCGAACCGTGCTGGGACACTTCCGCCATGAGATCGCCCACTACTACTGGCCCCTTCTGGTTCGGGACCCCGACACGCTGGGCGCGTGCCGGGCCCTCTTCGGCGACGAGTCGGTCGACTACGCAGAGGCGGTGAAGGCCCACTACGACACCTCGACCGAGGAGGACGAGTCGTGGGCGACGAACTACATCAGCCGCTACGCCACCATGCACCCGTACGAGGATTGGGCGGAGACATTCGCCCACTACCTCCACATCCTCGACACGCTCCAGACCGCCGAGAGCTTCGGATTGGCGACACCGGGTGCCACCGGGGCCAGTGGTCTGACCCGGCGAATCGGGGCGCACCCGACGAGGCCGGTCGGCAGCACCACCTTCGGGGAGGTCATCGACAACTGGTTGGAACTTTCCTACGCTCTCAATCAGATCAACCGATCCATGGGTCACAAGGACCTGTACCCGTTCGTCCTGGCCGCCCCCGTCATCAAGAAGATGGCGTTCGTCGACCATCTCGTCCACCAGAGGTAGCCACGTGGAGAACACGATGTCCGAGGGGCCGCATCCTCTCGACAATGCGGTCTGGTGGGCGTTGGGGTCCCGACACCGGGCGCTGGCGCGGGAGCGGGGAAGGGCCCGCGCCTATCGCAGTGACGTCTCGGTGTTCGCGGCCGTGGATACGTTTGACCCGGCGTCGTGGGCCGATCTGGCCGAGGTGCTCGGCCCGTCGCGCGGTTGCGCTCTGTTCGGCGGCGACGTTCCGCCCGATCTGCCGTCCGGGTGGGCCGCCGTGGGCCGGGTCCGCTGCCTGCAGATGCTCCTCGAGATCGACGCGTTGACGCCGGTCGCGTCCGTCCCGGTGCGGCCGCTCACCCCGGACGACGTCCCGGCGATGCTCGATCTCATCGCGCGTACCGAACCGGGACCGTTCCGGCCCGGCACCATTCACATGGGGTGCTACTACGGGCATTTTGAGGGGGCGGACCTCGTGGCGATGGCTGGTGAGCGCCTCGGATTCGACGGGCACACCGAGATCTCCGCCGTGTGCACCCATCCCGAGGTGCAGGGTCGAGGGTTCGGTTCTGCGCTCACCCACCATGTGGCCTCCGGAGTCCTGGCGCGAGGAGAGCAGCCGTTCCTCCACGTGGCCGAATCGAACACCGGCGCGCGCCGGGTGTACGAAAAGCTCGGATTCGTCCAGAGACGGCTGGTCGAGGCGGTTCTGGTGAAGGCCCCGCCAGGCTGACGGCAGGTTCAGAGGCCCGGCGAGCTCTTCGACCGGTCTTCGGGTCGGACCCCGGCGAACCATTCCTGCGCGAGCAGGGTGAACGAACGGATGCGGTCGGTCTGGCTGTGCGTGATGGTGGTCACGATGAGCTCGTCTGCCGCTGTCGCCGCCTGGAGCACCTCGAGTTGGGCGGCCACGGTCCGCGGGGAACCGACGAACTGCGTGTCCACCCGGTCACGCACGAGCGCCCGCTCTTCATCGCTCCAGGCGAGCCGGCCGGCCTCCTCGGGGCCAGGGAACGGGATCGCTCCCTCGCCCTTGCGAATGGAGCGGACCCAGGGCGCGTAGCTCGCGGCCAACTTCTGCGCGCTCTCGTCATCGGGGGCGACCACGACGTCCGCCGAGACTGCGACATAGGGACGATCGAGGGTCGCCGAGGGGACGAATGCCGCGCGATAGGCGTCGGCGGCGGCCAGGGCGGTGGCCGGGCTGATGTGGTAGCTGGCCGCGAAACGGATCCCGAGTCGCCCGGCCACCTCTGCGCTCTCTCCCGCGCTGCTCCCGAGCACCCAGGGCTCGACGTCGGCGCCGGCCCCGGGCACGGGATGGGGATCGAGTCCGTCGGCAGAGCGGTAGGTGCCGCGCAACAGTCCGAGGATGTCGGACAGAAGATCGGCGTACGCGGCCGACTCCGCGTTCTTCTGCTGCAGGAGGTCCACCGTGAGCAGGTATCTCCCCGCATTGGCCAGCCCGCGCAGCGACGGCGGGGCCGGGATCAGCAACCCGTTCTCGGTGTGACCCGACGTGGGAGGTGTCCGCCGCTCCGCCGCCGGCGACGCCGCACGTGTGTCGGCTGCCGCGAGGCGATCCCGGAGGAAGTCGCGCCCACCCGACCTCCCGATGCCCAGGTCGATGCGCCCCGGGTGCATGGCGTCGAGAAGACCGAACTCCTCGACCACCGAGAGCGCGGTGCGGTGCCCGCTCTGGACGCCACCCGAGCCCAGGCGGATGTGGTCGGTGGCCGCCGCCGCCATGGCGATGAGGAGGGCAGGCGCCGACCCGGCCACGCCCGGGTTGAGGTGGTGTTCGGCAAACCAGTACCGCCGGTAGCCGAGCCGCTCGGCGGCGCGCACCAGGTCGACGGTGTTGCGCAGTGCCGTCGCCACGGTCGACCCCGAGCTGACCGGTACGAGGTCGAGGATCCCCAATGGGACGCGCGGTGGAGACACGGTGTCATCCGTCGCCGGGTCGGGCCGCGCCGCGCCCGTCATCGGGGAACTGCCCGGCTGCGGGGTGCACGTCGTCGTGTCGGGGTCACGTGGTCGCGTACATATTTGTGGCTCGGGGAAGCGCGAGCCGTTCCCGCAAGGTCGACTCCTCGTACCGGGTGCGGAAGGCCGATCGGTCCTGCAGTACGCCCACCAGTCCATCTGTGATGGCCAAAAGATCGTGGGGGATGGCTCCGGGCCGGAGACGGAATCCCGTCATCCCGGCGGAGTGCCACTCGAGAAGCAGATCGGCGAGACCAGCGGGCGTGCCGGCGTAGACGAAGGCATCGGAGCGGTACGGACGGCCGTTCAGTTCGTCCAGCCGGTCCTTGCGGGCGCGGGCAGTGGCACCGTCGCCGTCGAGGAAGACGACGACATCCGCGAAAATTCGTAGCGGTGGGCCCGGGCGGGACTCTGCCTCCTCGTGGCTACGGACAGTGGCGACGAGGCCCCGCGCGTCATCGGTGGTGAGCGGCGTGGTGAAGACCAGGTCCGCGCCGCGCGCCGCCAGCGCGAAGGCGACCGGGACGTGGGCGAGGACGCTGACCAGCGGCTGACCCTGGGGGGGACGGGGGGTGACCGAGGGGCCCTTGACCGAGAACCACTTCCCTTCGAAGTCGATGTAATGGAGCTTGTCCCGGTCGATGAACCGCCCCGTCGCCACATCGCGGATCTCCGCGTCGTCCTCCCAGCTGTCCCAGAGGCGGCGCACGACCTCGACGAAGTCCGCTGCCTCGTCGAAGAGGTCGGCGATGACTCCGGAGTCGCCGGGCGACCCCGGACCCGATCCGGTATCGATCTCACGCCGCCCGAACTGGCGGGCCTCGAAACTGGTCGCCGAGACGCGGGCCAAGAAGCCGGCCCGCCCATCGCTCACGTAGTCAAGGGTGGCGATCGACTTGGAGACGTGGAAGGGCTCTGTGTGCGTGGTGGTGGCGACCGGGACGAGGCCTATCGCCGACGTGCGCGGGGCCACCCGCGCCGCCACCAGGACTGCGTCGAGCCGCCCCCGCACCTGGTCGGTCCGCTCGTCGAGCTCCCGTCGTCTGGTGGACTGCAGGGCGAGAGAGTCCTCAATGGTCACGAAGTCGAGCAAGCCCCGCTCGGCCTCGGAGACGAGGTCGACCCAGTAGTGCGGCGAGAAGAGCTCGGAGGGCCGGGCGTCGGGTTCGCGCCAGGCCGCCGGATGCCAACCGGCGCCGTCCAGCGCGACGGCGAGGTGGAGGGGTGGGGGAGGAGCCATGGAGCCCCTCTACGTTATCGACTACGCCGGGGTGGGCATCGAGAGGTCGTGCATCCGCCACGCCCGGGCGTACTCGGGGAGATTGAGCGGGTAGGAAGACCATTCGGCCAGGAGCCCGTCCCGAAACGACACGAGGTTGACCATCTCGAGGCGGTAGTCGATGCCGTTGCGGGCGAACTCGTGCCGCAGCATCACCGTGGCGCGCTCCCCGTCGACCCGCACCACCTCGACCGAGGAGCACAGCGACGTGGGGGAGAGCGCCTGGAGCGATCCGTACCAGTCGGGGATGTCCGACCTGCGCAGGGTCGTAGGGGTCGGGCTTGATCCCCGCACCGTGATTTCCAGGTCGTCCCGGCAGCCCGACATGAACTCGTCGAACTGCCCTCGGACCAGGGAGTCGAACAGCCGTCCGATCCGCTCTCGCTGTTGCCGTTTCATCGACGTCCACCTTCCGGTTCCTGACCGGCACGTGGTCCGATCACCCGCGTTGCGCACCGCGCGTACCCGAAATATGACCTAACTCATCATATTTGTCAAGAATAGGGAGCCCGGGCCTGCGTCGGACCGCATGGCGGTTCCTACGGCTACGAGGCGTTCCCGGCAAGGAGCCGGCCGCCCGCCGCGGCCGTGCCGGGCCTTCGGGTGACCCTCTCCGCCACGAGCTGCCGGGCCATGCCGTGTTCTCCGGCCCGGGTGGCGGCCGCAATCAGGGTGAGGTCGACCACGTCGCGTTGCGCGTTGCTGCCCCCCACGACGTGGGCGCAGGACCGCACGTCGGTCAGCAGGTCGATGGCCCGATTGAACCGCCCGGCAGCGAACGAGGAGAAACCCTCGAGCAGGGCGACGCCGGCTTGTGCGGCCGCCGTCCGATTGGTGCCGACCGCCTTACGGCGATTTCCCGAGAGCAGTTGCTCGTCCAGGTCGACGCGACCCGCCAGGCCGAACGCCATGACGGCATGCCAGTCGTTGAAGATATAGGTGGGGGCGTCGATGACCTGAGCCAGATCCGCCGCCAGCGTGACGCTGCGATCACGCACGTCGACACCGTAGAGCGACAACCGCCACAGGAGTGATGCGGCATCGATGAGGTCGACCCATTCGAGCGAGCGCACACCGCGGATGGGGCCGTCATAGAGGGAGAGCGCGGCATCGAACTCCGCCCGCTCCAGGTGGTAGAGCGCCTGATGCCACCAGGTGTGGACGGCGAAGAAGCTCGACGACCAATGCGGGACCGACTCGGTCAGGAACCGTATGCCCTCATCGATCCTGCCCTCCATCTCGAAGACGTGGGCCAGGGCGTGATTCGCCCAGACGTCGCGCGGGTTGTGGTGCAGCGCGGCCCGGGCGAAGAGCTCTGCTTGGGCGTAGTCGCCGTTCTCCTCCAGGCCGAAGGCGTACATGCCCTGGACATAACCCCAGCCCCGCTTCTGCGCCGGCCAGGCCCGGAGTACCCGCGTCACCACGCTCTGGAGATCGCGGGTCTTCCCGAGGAAGAAATACAGGTCCTGGGCGACCTTGAGGGCCAGGAGATCCTGCGAATCGTGGAGCAGGGCGCGCTCGAGGCCGTGGGCCGCCTCGCCCCAGTCACCGGCCGCCCACGCGCGGGCGGCGCGCAGATGGAGGATCTCGCGCTCGGAGAGGGCGCCTCCGGCGCCGTCGAATGGCGCGAGGAGCTCTTCGGCCGCGTGCACCCCCGCGGCCGAGGTGCGGTACAAGGAGAAATAGGCCCGCAGGATGTGGCCGAGCACCAGATCGTCGTCCGCAGCCACCGCCGCCTCGGCGGCGGCAACCGGCTCGCCGTGCAGCGAGAGGAGGCCCTCGACCGCTTCATCGAAGAGGGAGACGCCCGCATCGCCACCGGCCTGCAGCGGTACGCCCCAGCGGTCCGTCCTGACTGCGGTCATCATTGCTCCTCTGTGGGTTGCCGGGTCCTGAACACTGGCGCGTCCGATTTGTCAGACGCCACCGCATGCGTTATACATGACCAAAACAATAAGAATAGTAGTATTCGGATTTCGGGCAGTGCTCGGCCAAATGTGATGGAGCGTCGGGCCGACGGTTCGGGAACTACTTGTGTGGGAAGCCCCGTGCCCCCCCTACGGGGCTTTGGAATGCTCCCAAGCCACTCCGCGCAAGTAGTTCCCCGGCCGCCGGCATCGAATTGCCACGGGAGCAAATGGGAGGAGATCGACCGTGTCGGTGTACGACGAAGTAGTGGAGGCCAACGAGAGGTACGTCGCATCATTCGGGTCGAAAGGGGACCTGGCCCTCCCTCCGGCCCGACATTTCGCGATTCTCACCTGCATGGATGCCCGGCTGGACCCGGCGAAGTACGCCGGGCTCAGCGAGGGTGATGCCCACGTCATCCGCAATGCCGGCGGCCGCGCCAGCGACGACGCCATCAGGTCGCTGGTCATCTCCTACAAGCTCCTCGGCACGAGCGAATGGTTCGTCATCCACCATTCGAACTGCGGCATGGAGTTCTTCACCGACGAGGTGATCCGCGGCTTGCTGCAGAGCAGCCTCGAGACCGCCGAACTCGGCGCGGACGGGTTCTTTGATGTCGGCACGGGACCGGGGTCCACCGAGGCGAATTACGTGGATTGGCTCACCATTCCCGACAATGAGCAGAGCGTGGTCGACGATGTGGTGCGCATCCGCAACCACCCGTTGGTTCCGGGGCGCATCCCGATCTACGGCTTCATCTACGACGTGTCGACCGGCCGGCTGGTCGAGGTTCCGGAGGCGACGAAGGCCGGAGCGGCGACCTGAGCATCGACGGCGGGGACCGGTGACCCTGCGTCGGGACCGCTCCGTGCGGCAGCCCATAAGGTTGGGAGCGACCGACGCAGCAGCACGACCAAGGAGAGGACGATATGCCGGCGAAGGGGAGCGCGGAGTGGAAGGGTGACGTGCCGACGGGTACCGGGACGTTCACCGCGGGCGACACCATCAGTGGTGGCTACACGTTCAAGTCCCGTTTCGAGGACGGTCCGGGGTCGAACCCCGAGCAGTTGATCGCGGCGGCGCACGCCGCCTGCTTCTCCATGGCGCTGTCCAACATCCTCGCCAAGGCGGGCACACCTCCGGTGTCGGTGCATACCGACGCCACGGTCACGCTGCGGCCGGTCGACGGCGCCCCCACCATCACCAAAATCGCCCTTGTCACGGTGGGCACGGTGCCGGGGATCGACGAGGCCGCCTTCTTGGAACACGCCGCGGCGGCGAAGGCCGGCTGCCCGGTGAGCCGCGCCCTGGCCGGCGTACCCGAGATCACCCTCGAGGCGTCATTGGCCTGAGCGAACCGGGGGGGGGCCACCTGCACCGGCGCCGGGGTCAGTTGAAGGGAGCGAGAAGTCCCCGCCCCCGGGCCCGCAGGCTCCGTGCGGCGTCGGCCGGGGTGCCGGGGCGCTGGGCCAGCTCTTCGAGGAGCGCCGCCGCTTCGTCCACGCAACCCAGACGGGCGAACGTGTCGGCCAGCGCGATCAGGTCGGTCAGCGGCTGTCCCGGTATGCCGGCGCGCAGGCGCGTCACCCAGCGGAGGCCTTCTTTGTCGTCCCGTCTCCGGAAGCTCTGGTCGAGGTTCGCCAGCATGCGGGCCACTATGGCCCGGGGCCCGACCGGCGCGAGATAGCCGTCGAGGAGTTGGACCTCCACGCCGGCGACGGCCCGTAGGAGTTCGGCGCAGGCGCCACGATCGAGGCGCCGGCCGCCGGAGAACGCATCAATGAGAAGGTCCGGCTCGCCGGGGTCCCGCAACAGAAAGTGTCCCGGCATCCCGACGCCCTCGAGCGCGACCCCGCAGCGCCGACCGATCTCCATGACGAGGACCGAGATGGAGATCGGGATGCCGAGCCGGCGGTCGAGCACCTGGTCGAGGTAGGAGTTGCGCGGGTCGTCATAGGTCTTCTGATCGCCCCGCACTCCGAGGGTCTCGAAGACGAACCGGCACACCTCCCCGGTATCGGCAGGCTCGATCTGCGCGGCCATCTCGTCGAGACGGGCCAGCTGAACGGACACGTCGACGGTGACGTCCGCCGTGGCGGCAATCAACAACGCGGCCTCGTCGAGGGGCATTTCCGCCTCCGGGCGCGCCACGATCTCCCGCCACCTCGCCGAGCGGTCCATGCCGACGACTGTAGCGGCCGGGCCGAAGCGTGACGGAAGTCGGTCTCCGGCCGTCGTTGCATTGCGGTTCTGTATCAATTCGAGAAATTGCCCTCTCTCGTCATCCAAACGACCCGGGCGCGCCGAATGCCTTTCAGACCGCACGTTGCTGCTACCGACGAGGAGACCCATGAGGGCGACAAAGCGTGGAATCGCAAGACGGGCCAGGCGCAGGGGGGCAACGTTCGCGGCCGCCGCGGTGGCGGCGGTGTCGGTGGGGGCAGTTGGCCTCGGGGCCCAAGTGGGCAACTCCTTAGGGGCGGGCGCCACAACCCCTGCCGTCACGTCGTCCGCGGAGGCCCATCTCGGCTGTTCCGGCGTCGACGGAGAAGGCTACTGGCAGGTGTCGGCCAGTGGCGGCGTGTTCACCAACGGGGCCGCCGAATTCTATGGCTCCGAGGGTGGGGCGACCCTCAACAAGCCGATTGTCGGCATCGCACCCAGTGTCGATGGACGTGGGTACTGGCTGGTCGCGTCGGACGGTGGCGTCTTCTCCTTCGGGGACGCGCCCTTTGAGGGATCCACCGGGGCGATTCACCTCGACGCACCCATCGTCGGCATCGTTCCGACGCCCGATGGCCAGGGGTATTGGCTCGTGGGCTCGGACGGTGGTGTCTTCGCATTCGGGGACGCCGCCTTCTACGGTTCCGAAGGCGGCACGAAGCTGAACGAGCCGATCGTCGGCATGGCCGCCACCAAGGATGGCCGTGGCTACTGGCTCGTTGCTGCAGACGGCGGCGTGTTCAGCTTCGGCGACGCCCCCTTCTACGGTTCGCTGGGCGCGCAACCTCTGAACGCGCCCATTGCCGGTATCGCACCGGCACGGAACGGCAATGGCTATGTGCTGGCCGCCAGTGATGGTGGAGTGTTCACGTTCGGTGCGTCCGCTTTCTACGGCTCGGCCGCAGGGAAGACGGATGCACTCGTCACCGGGGTCGCCGGATCGTTCTTCGGAAACGGCTACACCCTCACCACGTCCGACGGGAGCGTCTACAACTTCGGCGATTCCTCGTTCTGTGGTGTGGCGGGGAACGCCAGCACCAACAGCCCGATTGTGGGCATCGCCTTCTATTGAGCACACCACCGCACCCGACATCGAGCCCACCTATCCACCATCACAAGGAGCACAGCATGCCCAGCATCAGTCGCCGTCACTTCCTGAGGAACGCATCGATCGGTGCGGCTGCCACCGGCGTCGTCGCCGCCGGTGGTCTGAATCTCCTCACCGGGACCACCAGTGCGGACGCGACGACCCCACCGAGGACCAATCCCCCCGCCGGCCCCCTTCTGGAGGGCTCCGGCGTGGTCGCCCACGTCGTCGATGCGAAGGCCGGGAAGATCTCGCTCTTCGTCGGCACCAAGCACATCGACTACACCAACCAGGCTCTGGCGCAAGAGCTTCTCAAGGCAGCCAAGTGAACGCCCATCCGCTCCCCGAATTCCAACCTACCGATCACGAGGTGAACTGAACGATGTCGTCCCATAAGGAAGCACCCGCCATTGCCAAAGATCCGGCCGCAGACAGTGCGGACCTCTACGCGTTCGTGAGTCCCGATGCCCCCGACACGGTCACGATCATCGCGAACTACGTGCCCCTGCAGGATCCCGACGGAGGGCCGAACTTCTTCGAGTTCGGCGCCAAGACGGTCGTCGGTAGCGCAGCTCCGGTGGGAGACGACGTTCTCTACCAGATCCACATCGACAACACGGGAACGGGCATCCCCTCCATCACGTACCAGTTCCAGTTCACGACGACGATCCTCGATCCCGACACCTTCCTCTACGCCACCGGGCCGATCACCTACTCGTCGAGCTCGGGGTACAGCACCACGTGGAACCGGCGCCAGACCTACTCCGTGACGAAGATTCTCACCGATGTCACGACTGGTGAGAGCACGAGCACCGTCATCAGTCCACCCGCCGGATTCGCCTGCCCTCCGTGCAACGTAGGGATCCGCACCACGCCGAACTACCAGACGCTTTCGGCACCGGCGATCTGGCGCACGTCGGACGGCGAGATCGTCTTCGCCGGTCAGCGCTCCGACGGCTTCTTCGTGGACCTCGGCTCCATCTTCGACCTCGGTGACCTGAGGCCTATTTCGAGCGATCAGCTGATCCCGGGCACCAACACCCCCGGCAGCAACTCCCTGGCGGCCAAGAACGTGCACTCCATCGCCCTGCAGATACCGATCAGTTGCCTGACCCCGGACGGGGCGCCCCTGACCATGGGTGCCAACGACCCCAATGCGGTCATCGGGGTCTACACGACCGCCAACAGGCAGACCGTGCGCATGTTCGACCCGGCGACCGGCGTGACCACGGCGACCGGCCCCTACGACCAGGTGTCCCGGCTCGGCAACCCTCTGGTCAACGAGGTCGTGGTCCCGATGGCATCCAAGGACTTCTTCAACAGCCAGCCCCCGGTCAACGACAGCCAGTTCGCCGCCGCCGTCGAGCATCCCGAATTGGCGGCTCTCCTGCCCGTCCTCTACCCCGGTGCGCTTCCGAATCTGGCGGCCTACACCAAGGCCCGCGCCGACCTCGTGGCGATCTTTGCGACGGGGATCCCGGGCAGCGTCATCGGCGCGGCGTTCGGGATCGGCACCTACCAGGGCGGCAAGGTCATTGCGGAGATGCTGCGCCTCAACATGGGGATCGCCCCCACCTCCAGCGACGGCACGCAGCCCGGGACCAGCAACCTCGGCCTGCTCGGTGACGACCTGGCCGGGTTCCCCAACGGCCGGCGGCCGACCGACGACGTCGTCACCATCGCGCTGATGGCGGTCGCCGGCGCCACCATCCCCTTGGTCGACAAGACCTACACGGCGGACAAGGACGTGTCGGTGGTCAACCAGGGGGTCACGGCGAGCCCCCGGGCCTACCAAGCGGGATTCCCCTACCTGGCCGACCCGCACGGTGGCTTCTCCAACCCGCCGACCACGCCGGCGTACAACACCGACCCAGAGCTCTAGGGCCCGAAGCGATGACGGTCACCGAGCACCATCACCACACCCATGGGCCCGTGGAGGCGCCGTACGTCGACGAAGGACCGACCGATGGTCCCCCGGACGCGTTGGTGCTCGACATCGGCGAGGACATCGGGGCGCTCGTCCTCTACGCCGAGGATGGGTGCCTGGGGCAGGAGATCGATCTGACCCCGGTCGGCGCGCCACGCTCCCACCACATGCACACCATGATCCGGCGCCGGCGCGGCGTCGGTCGTGAGTTCATCGCCGGCGTCTATCCCGAATTGCAGGAGGGCGAGTACACGGTGTGGGGGATCGACGGCCACCCGCTGGGCGACGTGACCATCGTCGGCGGCCGCGTCAGCGAATTCCGGGCCGGGGACTGCCGCTCGGATTGGCGCTCGCGCGCGGAGGTCGCTGGTACGGTTGCCCCATCGCCCCCCGTTTGATTCTGGCTTCCGCGTCCCCGGCGCGTCTGCGTGTCCTGCGGGACGCGGGATTCGATCCGGAGGTGGTGGTCAGTGGGGTGAGCGAGCGCATCGGGAAGGTCGACACGGCACGGGCCGTGGTGGTTCTCGCCGAGCGCAAGGGGACTGCCGTCGCCGGGCGGTGCCCCGGGGCCCTCGTTCTGAGTTGCGACTCCCTGCTCGACCTCGACGGGTCGGCTCTCGGCAAGCCGGCGTCGCCCGAGGAGGCGACCGACATGTGGCGCCGCCTGTCGGGAAAACGCGCCGTGCTGCACTCGGGCCATTGCCTGATCGACACGCGGACAGACCGTCGGGTGTGTCGGCTCGCCAGTACCGTGGTGCGCTTCGGGACCCCGAGCAGGGCGGAGATCGGCGCCTATGTGGCCAGCGGCGAACCGTTGGCGGTGGCCGGGGCCTTCACCATCGACGGCCTGGCGGGCCCCTTCGTCGACGGCATCGAGGGCGATCCCAGCAACGTCTTGGGGCTGTCGCTTCCCCTGTTTCGCCGGATGCTCGACGAGTTCGGCGTCTCGGTCACCGAGCTGTGGAGAGTCCGCTAATCTCTTTGTGTGCCGCAAGTAACTAAACAGGACCGTCCGGCCGTGGGCGGCCCGGCCGACCGATCGATCGACCAGATCGAAGCCGCCCTCCAGGTCGTGTCGCGGTCGATGACACAGGCTCGGTTGCACGAGCGCCTCCTGCAGACCGCCGGCGTGCGGCTCGACCGGGCCGGGGCCGCCCTGCTCTACAAGCTCTACGTCAATCGCGATTCGCTGCGGGTGACCACCCTGGCCGATCTGCTCGGCGTGGACGCTCCCGCGGTCACCCGCAAGGTGCAGCAGCTCGAGCACGAAGGCTATGTCGCCCGGCACCCCGATCCCGACGATCGACGGGCCACCCGCATAGAGCTGTCGCCCGCCGGCCGGCGGACGCTCCAGCGGGTGCTCGACGCCCGCCGGGCGTGGATCGCCAGCCTGTTCGAGGACTGGGACAGAACAGAGCTGGTGGCGTTCGCCTCGGCTCTCGGCCGCTTCTCCACCACCTTGGAGGGTGAAACGGCGGACACCGAGTGACGCGCATCTCATGACCACCGCGGTGCGCCCGGCGCCCGACGACCGCTACAAGTGGATCGCCCTGAGCAACACGACCCTGGGCATCCTCATGGTGACGATCAACCAGTCGATCCTGTTGATCTCGTTGCCCGACGTCTTCCGGGGCATCAACATGCAACCGCTCGCCCCGGGCAACACCTCCTACTTCTTGTGGATCCTGATGGGGTTCATGTTGGTGACCGCTGTGCTGGTCGTCAGCTTCGGCCGGGTCGGTGACATGTACGGCCGCGTGCGCATGTACAACCTCGGATTCGCCGTCTTCACCCTCTTTTCGATTCTCCTGTCCATCACCTGGATGTCGGGGTCAAAAGGCGCACTGTGGATCATCTTCATGCGGGTGGGCCAGGGCATCGGTGGTTCGTTCCTGTTCGCCAACTCGAGTGCCATCCTCACCGATGCCTTTCCCGAGGACGAGCGGGGCAAGGCCATGGGGATCAGCGGCGTCGCTCTCGTCACGGGCTCGTTCATCGGCCTGATCCTGGGCGGGGTCCTGGCCCCGATCGAGTGGAGGCTCGTCTTCTTGGTCTCGGTGCCCTTCGGACTGTTCGGCACCGTGTGGGCCTATCTGAAGCTGAAGGACAACGGCATCCGGATCGCCTCGAAAATCGATTGGCTGGGGAACATCACCTTCGCCGTCGGCCTCATCGCCCTCCTGACCGGGATCGTCTACGGCATTCAGCCGTACGGCGGGCATACCATGGGATGGACGAATCCCGAGGTACTCGGTGGGGTCTTCGGCGGCGCGGCCATTCTGGTCGTGTTCGTCCTGATCGAGTTCAGGGTCCCCAACCCCATGTTCCGGTTGCAGCTATTCCGGATCCGGGCCTTCACCACCGCCATCTTCGCGGGGTTCTTGTCGGCCATCGGTCGGGGTGGCATCCAGTTCATGCTGATCATCTGGCTGCAGGGCATCTGGCTGCCCCAGCACGGGTACAGCTTCTCCCAGACGCCGTTGTGGGCCGGCATCGCCCTGGTCCCCCTCACCATCGGCTTCATGATTTCGGGCCCTGTCTTCGGGAGTCTGGCCGATCGCCTCGGGGCACGCGGCGTGGCCACCATCGGCCTCATCGGTGCGGGTGCGTCGTACCTCCTCCTCGAGACCCTGCCGATGAACTTCTCCTATGTCCCGTTCGCCCTCTTGGTGTTCCTGTTGTCGTTCTTCCTCGGCATGTTCTTCACGCCGAACCAGATGGCCGTCATGAACAGCCTTCCCCCCGACCAGCGCGGCGCCGGGGCGGGCATGAACGGCACCTTCATGAACTCGGCCGGCGTGCTCTCCATCGGCGTCTTCTTCACCATCGTGACCCTGGGGTTGGCCGCGGCGCTCCCCGGTCACCTCTATCACGGGCTGACGGCCGAGGGGGTCCCGGCTGCGGAAGCGCTCAAGGTGTCGCATCTCCCGCCGATCGGCAGCCTCTTCGCCGCCTTTCTCGGGTTCAACCCCATTCAGACACTGATGCCCCACAGCGTGCTGGTTGCACTCGGGCCGGCGCGGGCGCAGTACCTGACCGGCCGGAGCTTCTTCCCCAAGCTCATCGCGCCGGCGTTCGCCCACGGTCTGCATCTGGCCTTCGATTTTGCCGCCGGCACGTCGTTCGTCGCCGCCGTCTTGTCGTGGTTGCGGGGCGTCCGCTACATCCACCCGGCCGACGAGCTGCACGACAACGCCAATCGCGGCCTGTTCGAGGTGGGGGAACTGGCATCGGCAGAGGTCGGTGCGGGTGTCCTGAACGAAGCCTGAGCGCGCCCATGGCCCCTTTGGGCCGGGCAGCCGCAACCGGGTGGCGAAACCGCCTGGCACGGCCCGGTCATCTCCGGGTCGTGAACAGCTCGACGGGACCCGGGCCGCCCCGGAGAAGTCGAGTACCGAGTGCGACGAGCGCCCGGCCCAACGCCTGACGGGCGCGTACGGTCGGCGAGGCCCTGTGTACGTGGGCCGCGGTGGTCGATCTCTTGCTATGTCGGAACTGCTGCGGTCCGAGCAGTTCCGCCCGTCGCGCGCGAGCGAGCTCTTGGGCAAAGTAGGGGTGCATGGTTACTCCTGAGGCCTTGTGGTGAAAGGCGCCGTGGTGAAAGGCGCCGTGGTGAAAGGCGCCGTGGTGAAAGGCGCCGTGGTGAAGAGGGACGTGCGGCGGCACGGGCGGGACCCTTGCGGGGTCCACGAACGATGTCGACCGGAAGTAGCCGAACCGGGAGATGCCGGTGCGCCGGCCCCGCAGGGGAGGTGGGTTACCGACCCGACGCCGAAGTGATCGGCGGGGTCAGATGCACAAACCGAGCGGGGCGGCGCACACGGACATTCGCGTCATCAACTTGTTCTTCAACGTGGGCACCTCCTTCTTCGCTCGGTACGGCTCGGTCATCGTAACGAATCCGGCGGCGGATTTCCAGGTCCGTCGCGGAGAAAAGTTCCGTGCCGTGCGCGGGCTCCCGCCTTCCCTGCGCCGTGGGCACTCCACGCACGACGGAAGCACAACAACGCGTCAACATTCGGTATTCGGGCTGTAGTTCCCTGTATCTGCGAGTGGCGGCCCGTAAGATTGCGGGAGGCTCACGGCTGCGTGCGCAGAGTGTCGTTCCCCCTTACCAGCGGTCCGGGGGCGCGGGAGTGCGAAGTGGTCGGCCCCGAGTAGGGAAGTGACGGAAACGAATGCCTCTTACGGTTGGTGACAGGGCGCCAGGTCCGGTGGCCGCCGTCTCGAACCGGATTCGTCACCGGAAGTTCACGGGGAGGATGTCGGGGGGAGCCCCAATCTGCGCCGGGCGGTCGGGTGACGCCGGTACGATGAGAGCGGTACGTATGGTCCGCCACGGGGGGGCAGGACGCCCCCATCGGGTCCCGGTCGTGCGGCCGCGTTCGGGAGACCGGTTGCCGGTTGCTCTCGTTTGTGAGCGATATCGATCGGGTAAGACCCTGACGAGAGAGGTGGTATCCGACGTATGGCGACAAGCCTGAAGGCCGTGCGCTCTCCGCTGCCCCCCTCGCAGCAGGTGCGGCCCGTGATCCAGGCGGTCCGACCGCTGGTGGACGGCGGGCGGCGCCCGGCCAAGGCGGCGGTCGGGGACACGGTGACCGTGGAGGCAGATGTGATCGCCGACGGGCACGACGTGCTCACCTGCGACGTCCGGTACCGCCACGACGACGATCTCGTGTGGTCCTCGGTCTCCATGGAGCCTCTCGTCAACGATCGCTGGCGCGCCCGGTTCGACGTGCGGTCGATGGGTCAGCACCGGTTTCTCATCGAAGCCAGGGTGGACCCGTTCACGACCTGGTGCCGCGATCTTCGGGCCCGGACGGAGGCGGGTCAAGACGTTGCGGTCGAGTTGCTCGTCGGAGCCGAACTGGTCGATGCCGGGGCGCAGCGGGCCGAGGCGGCTGACCGCCGTGTGCTCTCCCTCGCCGCCGCGGACCTCTGGTCGGCCGCCCAGGGCCTGGCCGGTGGAGTCTCCGACGAGATCACCGCGTGGTCGGGCGCCTCCACGCTGGGCGAGCTCGTCTTCTCCGATCAGCTGGCGCACCTCATGCGCCGGTGCGAAGACCCTGACCGGTCGATGACGTCGGAGGTCTTCACGGTGGCGGTCGACCGGGAGAAGGCTCGCTTCAGCGCGTGGTACGAGATGTTCCCGCGCTCGGCCTCGCCGGAGCCACTGCGCCACGGCACGTTCGCCGACGTCCGGGCGAAGCTGCCCTACGTGGCCCACATGGGGTTCGACGTCCTTTACCTGCCACCTATTCACCCCATCGGCCGGACGGGACGCAAGGGCCGCGACGGCGCCACGAATGTCGCCGAGGGGGATCCCGGCAGTCCGTGGGCCATCGGCGCCTTCGAAGGTGGGCACACCGCGGTCCATCCCGATCTGGGCACCCTGGAGGAGTTTCGGGACCTGGTGACCGCCGCGGCGGCCCGGGGCATCGAAGTGGCCCTCGATCTGGCCTTCCAGGCCTCGCCCGACCATCCGTGGGTGACCGAGCATCCGGCGTGGTTCCGGCATCTCCCCGACGGGTCGATCCGCTACGCCGAGAACCCGCCCAAACGCTACGAGGACATCTACCCGCTCGACTTCGAGACGTCGGACTGGCAGGCGTTGTGGACGGAGCTCCTCGAGGTCGTGCGTTTCTGGATCGTCCAGGGGGTGAGGGTGTTCCGGGTGGACAACCCCCACACCAAGCCCTTCGCGTTCTGGGAATGGCTGATTCGCCTCGTCAAGGCGGAGAACCCCGAGGTCATCTTCCTGTCCGAGTCCTTCACCCGACCCCGGGTGATGGAGCAGCTGGCCAAGCTGGGATTCACCCAGTCCTACACCTACTTCACCTGGCGCAACACGAAATGGGAGCTCGAGAGCTACCTGGACGAGCTCACCAAGACCGATGTCGCCGACTACTTCCGTCCGAACTTCTGGCCGAACACGCCCGACATCTTGACCGAGGAGCTCCAGAGCGGCGGGCGTTCGACCTTCCTCTCCCGCCTGGTGCTCGCCGCCACGTTGAGCGCCAACTACGGGATTTACGGGCCGGCCTTCGAGCTGCAGGAGCACACCCCCCGCTCACCCGGCTCCGAGGAGTACGCCCACTCGGAGAAGTACGAGATCCGCTGGTGGGACCTGGCCCGGCCGGACAGCCTCTCTGAGTTCATCGCCCGGGTGAACAAAATCCGGAGGGACCATCGGGCCCTGCAGTTCAACGACACCCTGCAATTCCACCACATCGACAACGAGCGGATCATCGCCTACTCGAAGGTCCGGGAGGTCCCGGCTGCGGAGCGGTCGGCCGGCGCGCCGGGCCGCGATGCGATCGTGACCATCGTCAGCCTCGATCATCTGGCCGTGCAATCCGGCTGGGTGGATCTCGACCTCGAGGCCCTCGGCGTTGATCCCGCGCGGCCCTACGTCATGCACGATCTCCTCACGGGTGCCCAATACCAGTGGGAAGGGCCCCACAATTTCGTCATGCTCGACCCCGCCGGCCTGGCGGCACACCTCTTCACCGTTGAGCAGCCGGCCGCCCCCGCCGGGGTGGGAGAGTTCGCGTGACCGCCATCGGGCTCCGGACGGTGTCCGAACTCGCCGACAACGTGGTGCACGCACCGGTGTCGAGCGGCTGGTACAAGGACGCGGTCATCTACGAGGTCCACGTCCGTGCCTTTCATGACGGCAACGGCGACGGCGTGGGGGACTTCCGCGGTCTCATCGAGAAGCTCGACTACCTCCAGGAGCTCGGCGTCACCGCGCTGTGGCTCCTGCCGTTCTACCCCTCCCCGCTCCGCGACGACGGGTATGACATTTCGGACTACCGGCGGGTGCACCCGTCGTACGGTTCGCTCCGTGACTTCCGTCTGTTCCTGCGCGAAGCGCATCGGCGCGGCATGCGGGTCATCACGGAGCTGGTGCTGGCGCACACGTCCGACGAGCACCCCTGGTTCCAGCGGGCACGGCTGGCCAAGCCCGGGTCGGTGCACCGCGATTTCTATGTCTGGAGCGACACCCCGGACCGCTTCTCGGGGGCCCGGATCATCTTCAAGGACTTCGAGGCGTCCAACTGGTCGTTCGACCCCGTCGCCCAGGCCTACTTCTGGCACCGCTTCTACTCGCACCAGCCCAGCCTCAACTACGACAGCCCGAGCGTGCGCCAAGCGATGCTCGACGTGGTGGACTTCTGGCTGTCGATGGGCGTCGACGGCCTCCGTCTCGATGCCGTGCCGTACCTCTATGCCCGCGAGGGGACGACGTGCGAGAACCTTCCGGAGACCTTCGCTTTTCTGCGGGAGCTCCGCGCCCACGTCGACAGTCACTTCGAGGATCGGATGCTGCTGGCCGAGGCCAATCAGTGGCCCGAGGATGCCGTGGCGTACATGGGCCGGGGGGACACGTGCCACATGGCCTTCCACTTCCCCCTCATGCCTCGCATGTTCATGGCGGCCCGCCAGGAAGATCGGTTCCCCATGGTGGACATCCTGGCGGAGACGCCCGCCACCCCTCCCGAATGCCAGTGGGCCCTGTTCCTCCGCAACCACGACGAACTGACGCTGGAAATGGTCACCGATGAGGAGCGGGACTACATGTACCGCGCCTACGCGCAGGATCCACAGGCCCGGGTGAACGTCGGCATCCGCCGCCGGTTGGCCCCACTGCTGGGCAACGACCGCAAGCTGATGGAGATGATGAACGGGTTGTTGTTCTCCATGCCGGGCACCCCGATCATCTACTACGGCGACGAAATAGGCATGGGCGACAACATCTACCTGGGCGACCGCAATGCCGTCCGCACCCCCATGCAGTGGAACAGCGACCGCAACGCCGGCTTCTCCGCCGCCAATCCCCAGCGGCTCTACCTTCCGGTCATCATCGACCCGGAGTACCACGCACAAGCGGTGAACGTCGAGGCGCAGCAGGAGAACTCCAACTCGCTGCTGTGGTGGATGAAACGGCTGATCGCGCTGCGCCAGCGCTACCAGGCCTTCGGCCGCGGCACCCTCGAGGTTCTGCGCCCGGACAACCGCAAGGTGTTCGCCTTCATCCGGCGGTTCGAGAACGAGCGGATTCTGGTCGTCGTCAACTTGTCGCGCAACGTGCAGTGCGTGGAGCTCGATCTGTCCGAGTTCCGTGGCGCGACCCCCATCGAGCTCTTCGGGAACTCGGAGTTCCCCTCCGTCGGGGATCTTCCTTACTTCATCACACTGGGCCCCCACGGCTTCTACTGGTTCTCGCTCGAGTCCGAGCCGGACGAGGCGGTGCCGTTACGGCAGTCGTTCGTCGTCGATGGTGAGTGGGAGGAGCTCTTCAGCGGGACTGCGCTCCGTGAGTTCGAGTCGTTCCTTCCGGCGTATCTCGCTAAACGAAGATGGTTCGTCCAGAAGGCACGCGCGATCACGGCGGCGCGCCTGATGGACTCCGTACCGCTCCCGGCCGTTCCGGGCCGGAGGTCGGAGACCGTGGCCCATCTCCTCATCGTGCAGGCCGAACTGGACCATGGGAGCCCCGAGCGCTACGCGCTGCCGCTCGCCTTTGCCACCGGGACCGAGGCGGAAGAGTTGAAGAAGTGGCATGCCGACGCCGTCGTGGCCGAGCTGAAGGCGGGTGGTGACAACGGCGTGGTGTACGACGCCATTTTCGAGCCGGCGTTCACCAAAATGATGGTGGAACTTCTCGCCCGACGTCGTACCGTCGGGGGAACGGGTGGGAAGCTGCTCGGGCTGCCGTCGCCCTCCCTCCGCCAATTCGACGAGTTCCTTGCCGAGGACTACACACCCGTGCCCCTCTCCGCCGAGCAGTCGAACAGCTCGGTCCTGCTCGGGGACCGGGCGATCATCAAGTTCATCCGCCGTTTCGAGGAGGGGATCAACCCCGGAGTCGAGGTCGGGCGGTTCTTGAGCGAGCGAGCTCGTTTTCCCTACGCGCCGCTGAGCGGGGGAAGTGTCGAATACCGGCCCGATACGCCGGGCGTGCTGCCCACGACCGTGGCGGTGCTCGAGGAGTTCATCTCCAACGAGGACGACGGGTGGAATTACGTCGTGGACGCGCTCATCCACAGCTTCGAGGAGGCGCTGGCGCATCGCCAGGATGCGGAGCTCCGCCTGACCCCGTCGCGCAGCCTCTTCACCCGCGAGCGGAGTGAGCTCGAGCCGGGTCACCTCCTCGTCGGCGCGCACCTCGAGTGGGCGTCGCTTCTCGGTCGGCGGACCGCCCAGCTCCACCTGGCGCTGACGTCGGACCACCGTGACCCCGACTTCGCCCCCGAACCCCTGACCGCGCTGGACCGCCAGGCGCTCTACCACGGCGCCCGCAGCCTCACCCGCAAGGTCTTTCACGATGTGCGGGCGCTCCATGTCCCGTCCGCCTACGTGGAGCAGGTCCTGGCGCGGGAGAACGAGATCATCGCGCGCATGCGCAAGCTGAGCATGCTCGGCATCACCGCCGAGCGGATCCGCTGTCATGGTGACTTCCACCTGGGCCAGGTGCTCTGGACCGGAAAGGACTTCGTCATCATCGACTTCGAGGGTGAGCCAAGTCGCTCGCTCGGTCAGCGGCGGCTGAAGCGGCCCGCGGTCGTCGACCTGGCCGGCATGGTGCGCTCGTTCCACTATGCCGGCACGACCGCGGCGCTCCGACTGACCCGTGACCTGGGCACGTCGATGGCCTCGGTCGACCGGGCGATGATCGATGCGTGGGTCACGTTCTGGCACCGGTGGATCTCCGGCACGTTCCTGGACTCGTACCTGGACGTGGCGGGGCCGGCGGAATTCCTGCCGGACGACCTGGACCAGCTGAGACAGCTGTTCGACTTCTTCCTGCTCGAGAAGTCGATCTACGAACTCGGGTACGAGGCCAACAGTCGACCGGAGTGGGTGGACATCCCGGCCCGGGGAATCCTGGAAATCCTGGACACGTCCCAGTGAGCCCCTCGTCCCCTCCGCTGCCCGGGCTGACGGAGCTGGCCGGACGCTATGGCGTGCAGCCATCGTTCGTGGGTACGGACGGGCGGGTGCACCGGGCCGAGGACGCGGTCATCCTGGCCGTTCTGGCGGCCCTCGGGGCCCCGGTCGCCTCGGGCGCCGACGTCGCCGACGCCCTCGCGGAGCGCCGGTGGGCCGAGGGGCGTGACCCGCTCGAGCCCGTTCTGGTGCACCGCGTCGGGAGAGCCTCCTCGGCCGAGGTGACGTTGCCGGACCGCGTACATCCCCGGGATGTCTGGTGCACCGTGGCGCTGGAGGACGGCCAGGTGCGGCGCCAACGCTTGACCGACACCATCACCAGCATGCACGCCATCCGCGAGGTCGGCGGGACGCCCGGTAATCGTTACCGGTTCGGGCTCGACCAGGAGGGCACGGGGCCGATCGGGCCCGGTTACCACCGGCTCATTGTGGAATGGCCCGGCGCGCGGGCCTCGGCGTTGCTGATCGCGGCCCCCCGCTGTCCCCCGGCCTCGCGTGGCTGGGGCCTGTTCCTCCCCCTGCACGCCTTGCGGACCGAGCGCGATTGGGGGGTCGGCAGCTACCCGGACATGGCCGAGCTGGGGGAGTGGGTGGCGGAGATGGGCGCCTCGATGCTGGGTGCCCTGCCTCTCTATCCCGCCTTTTTGGATCCGCCGGCGGACCCGAGCCCCTATCTTCCCGTGAGCCGCCTCGCCTACAACGAGGTCTTCGTCGATCCGACGGTCCTCCCGGAGCTCGCGGCGGCACCCGAGGCGCGGCGGTTGCTCGGTGCCGACGAGTTCCGGCGTCGGCTCTCCTCCGCCCACCGATCGACACTGGTGGACTACGAGACGGTCTCGCTCCTGCGCCGCCAGGTCCTGGCCCCCATGGCCGAGGCGCTGCTCGTCGGCCCCTCGGCGCGCCGCGATGCGTTCTGCGCCTGGGTCGACGGGCACCCGGAGCTGCTGGCCTATGCGCGCTTCCGGGCCGCGGGCGACCGGCTCGGGCATCGGTCGGGAGTGCACGCCCACTCGCAGCCGGAGGACCCGGACTCCGAGCCCACGCTCGGGTACCACCTCTACGCGCAGTGGGTGGCGGCACAGCAGCTCACGACCGCCGCATCGGCGGTCCCGCTCTACGCCGACCTCCCCATCGGCGTCCATCCCGACGGCTTCGACCCCGTCTGGGCGCCCGGCGCCTTCGTGCGGGGAGTGCACGGGGGAGCGCCCCCCGACCTCTTCTACTCGGGCGGCCAGGATTGGGCGTTCCCCCCCCTGCACCCCGAGCGGATACGGGACGACGGGTACCACTACTTCATCGGCGTGCTCCGGCGGGCCTTCCGCCACGCCGCCTACCTGCGGGTCGATCACATCATGGGACTGCAACGGCTGTACTGGATCCCGGAGGGCTTCGACGCCCGCCATGGTGCCTACGTGTCGTACCGGGCGGACGAGCTCCATGCGGTGGTCGCCCTGGAGGCCCACCGGGCCGGGGCGGTCGTCGTGGGTGAGGACCTGGGTACGGTGCCCGACGGGGTGCGGCGCCGCATGGCCGATGATCGCATGCTGCGCTCGTGGGTTCTCCAGTTCGAATCGACGGTGGCGGACCCGCTCCCACCCGCTCCGACCGGCGTGCTGGCTTCGTGGGGCACCCATGACCTGCCCCGCTTCCCGGCGTACTTCTCGGGGGACGACATCGACGAGAAGGAGCGCAATGGTCAGCCCTCGGCGATTGACGCCGCGGCGGAACGCACCGGCCGGGCCCACTGGCGCGCCGCGCTGCTCCGTGCACTCGGTGTCGACGACGGACGTGACGAGCGGGGCGGGCCCGCACTGGCGCTGCGAGGATGCCTGCTCCATCTGGCCTCGGGCGCGGCGGACCTCGTCCTGATCGATCTCGAGGATCTGTGGGGGGAGCGCGAACCGCAGAACCGGCCCGGTACCGGGGCCGGTGGCGCCAATTGGCGGCGCCGAGGGGTGCGCACACTTTCCGAGGCGCGAGGCGATACCGGGACGACCGGGTTCCTGCGCGCGCTCAACCGGGTCCGTGACGGCGGGCCCGCCGCGGCGCCGTCGGATCGGGTCGAGGCCCTGCGATGAGCACCGCACGACCGCTGAGCACCCCGGCGGCGTCCCCGGCCGGGACCCTTCTTTCGGAGGAAGACCTCTACTGGTTCAACGAGGGCACGCACCGCCGCATGGGCGACAAGCTCGGCGCGCACGTCCGCGCCGCCGGAGGCGTGACGTTCGGGGTCTGGGCGCCCAACGCCACGCGGGTGGCGGTCATCGGGGACTTCAACCACTGGAACGCCGACGCGGACGTGCTCGCGCCGCGTGGGAGCTCGGGTATCTGGGAAGGAGCCGCGGCCGCCGCCGGTCCCGGCCACGTCTACAAGTTCGCCATCACGACGCGGGCCGGCGACGTGCTCGAGAAGGCCGACCCCTTCGCCGCCCGGGCCGAGCATCCGCCGCGGACCGGCTCGGTCGTCTGGGACCTTGCCTACCAATGGGGTGACCACGCCTGGATGCAGACGAGGGGCGAGCGCATCGCCCTCGGTGCGCCCATCTCGGTCTATGAGGTGCACCTGGGCAGCTGGCGCCGCGATCCCGCCGACCCGCAGCGGTTCCTCGGTTATACCGAGGTGGCGGAGCCGTTGATCCGTCACGTCGAGGCGGCCGGGTTCACCCACGTCGAGTTCCTCCCCCTGATGGAGCACCCCTTCTACGGATCGTGGGGGTACCAGACGACGGGCTTCTTCGCGCCGACGAGCCGTTACGGGACCCCCCAGGAGCTCATGTCGCTGATCGACCAGCTGCACCGGGCCGGGATCGGGGTGATCTTCGATTGGGTGCCGTCGCACTTTCCCGAGGACCCGTTCGCCCTGGCGCAGTTCGACGGGACGCACCTTTTCGAGCACGCGGACCCCCGTCTGGGCTTCCACCCCGACTGGAAGAGCCTGATCTTCAACTACGGGCGTCACGAGGTGCGGAGCTTTCTCGCCTCGTCGGCCGAGCACTGGCTCTCGCATTACCACGTGGACGGGCTGCGGGTCGATGCCGTGGCCTCCATGCTCTACCTCGACTACTCCCGGCGCCCGGGGGAGTGGATCCCCAACGTCTTCGGGGGCCGGGAGAACCTCGAGGCGCTCGAGTTCCTGCGCCGGCTGAACACGGGGATCTACGCCGACCATCCCGACGTGCAGGTCATCGCGGAGGAATCCACCGCATTTCCCGGCGTCTCGCGCCCCGTCCACGCCGGCGGCGTCGGCTTCGGGCTCAAGTGGGACATGGGGTGGATGCACGACACCCTGCAGTACTTCGCGCGCGACGCCGTACACCGGCGACACCACCACGGCGAGCTCACCTTCCGCAGCGTCTACGCGTTCAGCGAGAACTTCATGCTCCCCCTCTCCCACGACGAGGTGGTGCACGGCAAGCGTTCGCTCCTCGGCAAAATGCCCGGTGACGACTGGCAGCGCTTCGCCAATCTGCGCCTTCTGTTCGGGTACCAGTTCGGGCAACCGGGGAAGAAGCTCTTGTTCATGGGCGACGAGCTGGCGGAGCGCGGCGAGTGGGATCACGAGCACGGTCTCGACTGGGGCCTGCTCGACGCACCGGCCCATGCCGGGATCCTCCGGTGGGTGGGCGACCTCAACCGGCTCTACCGGGGGCAGCGCGCCCTGCACGACCTCGACACCGAACCGGGCGGGTTCACGTGGACCCAGCCCAACGAGGCCGAGACCAGCCTGCTCAGCTTCCTGCGGATGTCGCCGCACGGACCGCCGGTGCTGGTGATCTGCAATTTCACCCCGGTGCCGCGTTCGAACGTCTTAGTGGGGGTCCCGAACGGGGGTTTCTGGCGGGAACTGCTCAACAGCGATGCGGTGCACTACGGGGGTAGCGGCTGGGGGAACCTCGGGGGGATCGAGGCCCAACCGGTCCCGGCCCATGGGATGCCATGGACCCTCACCGTGGCCATTCCGCCCCTCGGGTGCCTCTTCTTCGGTCTGGGATGAGAATCGGGAGCCCCGCGTCACTTTTGCCCAATTTCGGCGTGCGGGTAGTGTGCGTGACGCCGACGGCCGCTGCAGCACCCACCGCTTCCGCCCGCCGAGGGGGTCGGTCACCAATTTCGACGGAGACGGTTCCGCACATGTTCCCATCACCTTCCGCCCCAGTGCCCGCCAGCCTTCCCTCCCCCCGCTCGGTGCCGGCCCGGGCCCGGCGGGCCTGCCGGCGGGCCCGGGAGGCGGCGCCAGCGTGAGGGTCTGGCCCGGCAGCCCGCGCCCGCTCGGGGCCACCTGGAACGGTGAGGGCGTCAACTTCGCGCTCTTCTCCGAGAACGCGACCGCGGTACAGCTCTGCCTCTTCGACGAAGCCACGGCCGGCGAGCCGACGGCGACCATCACCATGGCCGAGAGGACCGACAACGTCTGGCACGCGTACCTTCCCGACGTGCGGCCCGGCGCGTTGTACGGCTACCGGGTGGACGGCCCGTACGAGCCCACGAGCGGACATAGGTTCAACCCCAGGAAACTGCTCATCGATCCCTATGCCAAGGCGGTGAGCGGTCCCATCCGCTGGAGCGACGACCTCTTCGGCTACCGGATCGGGGACGAGCAGGAGGACCTCTCCTTCGACTCCCGTGATTCGGCGGGCGCCATGCCCAAGTGCCTCGTAGTCGATCCGTCCTTCACCTGGGAGGACGACCGGGCCCCCAACACGCCGTGGAACCAGACCGTGATTTACGAGACACACGTACGGGGCATGACGGCGCGGCACCCGGGCGTGCCCGAGCACCTGCGGGGGACCTACCTCGGCCTGGCTTCGGACCCGATCATCGACCACCTTCTCGGGCTCGGTGTGACGGCGGTGGAGCTCATGCCGGTGCACCACTTCGTGACCGACCGGCATCTGGTCGACCAGGGGTTGACGAACTTCTGGGGCTACAACTCCATCGCGTTCCTGGCGCCGCATGTGGGGTACGCCACCGGCGGTCTCGGGCAGCAGGTGAGTGAGTTCAAGTCCATGGTGCGCACGTTGCACCGGGCCGGGCTCGAGGTGATTCTCGACGTCGTCTACAACCACACCGGCGAGGGCAATCAGCTGGGACCGACGCTGTCGCTGCGGGGCATCGACAACTCGGTGTACTACCGGCTCATGCCGGATCAACCCCAGTACCACCTCGACTACACGGGCACCGGGAACAGCCTCAACATCCTCCATCCGCGCGCCATGGGACTGGTCACCGACAGCTTGCGGTACTGGGTGACCGACATGCACGTGGACGGATTCCGGTTCGATCTGGCCCCGGTGCTCGTGCGCGGGTACGAGGCCGGTCAGCCCAGCGCCTTCTTCGAGATCATTCAGCAGGACCCCGTGCTCTCCAAGGTCAAGCTCATCGCCGAGCCGTGGGACGCCAGCCCTGACGGCTATCAGCTGGGACAGTTCCCCACCGGGTGGTCGGAGTGGAACGGGGCCTTTCGGGACTGCGTGCGCCGCTTCTGGCGGGGCGACCCCGGGCAGGTCCCCGAGCTGGCGTCACGCCTCACGGGGAGTAGCGACATCTACGCCCCGAGTGGGCGCCGGACGTACGCCAGCGTCAACTTCGTCACCTGTCACGACGGCTTCACCCTGACCGACCTCGTCACCTACGAGCACAAGCACAACGAGGCCAACGGCGAGGACAACCGCGACGGGGCCCAGGACAACGCCAGCCGCAACTGGGGGGCCGAGGGGCCGAGCGACTCGGCGCGCATTCAGCGCGCCCGTGACCGCATGAAGAGGAACTTCCTCACCACGCTCCTGTTCGCCCAAGGAGTGCCCATGCTGCTGGGCGGGGACGAGATCGGCCGGTCGCAACAAGGGAACAACAACGCGTACTGCCAGGACAACGAGGTCAGCTGGTTCGACTGGGACATCGGCGAGTCGGGCTATGACATGCGCGATTTCGTGCGCGACCTCATCCGTGTCCTGCAGAGCAACCCCATTCTGCGCCGGCGGGGATTCTTCACGGGGACGGCGGTTCCGGGGACCCACACCAAGGACGTGACGTGGATCCGCTCCAACGGCCAGGAGATGACCGACGAGGCCTGGGAGGATCCCAACAACCAGAGCATCGGCATGCTGCTGTTCGGCCGCGCCGCCGACGAGGTGGACATCCGGGGACGCTCCGCATCCGCGGACACGCTGCTCCTCCTGCTCAACGCCGGGACCAGGTCGCACTCCTACACCCTGCCGCGCATGGAGACACCGGGCCTGTGGGAGGAGCTCCTCAACACGGCGCGACCCGGTCCGTGGGCGCGCCAGGTGCGCAACGACGCCGTCAACCTCACTGCGCACTCGAGCCTCCTCCTCCGCCACAGCGAGCGCATCGAAGGATGAGCGCGCACCGCGCCGTGTGGCGCCGACCTCGCGCGCAATGAGCAGTCCGGCCATGATCGCCTCGACGCAGGGCGTGCGTCTCGCCCTCCATGACCTGGGAGGACCAGACGATCCCGCGGCAACGGTCCTGGTGTTCGCGCATGCCACCGGGTTCCATGGGCGGGTGTGGGAGCCGACGGCTGCGCCGCTGACCGACCGGTACCGCTGCCTGGCGCTCGACCTGCGCGGCCACGGCATGACCGTGACTCCCGGGGAGGCCAGCCTGCACTGGTCTCACATGGGCGACGATGTGCTGGCCGCGCTCGACAGCGACCGCATCGGTGGTGATCGAGAGGTCCACGGGATCGGCCACTCCCTGGGGTGCGCCGCCTTGGTGCTGGCGGCCTCACGCCGGCCCGGATTCCTGCGTTCGCTGTGGCTGTACGAGCCGGCCATCGTCGGGCCCCGGATGACGGCCCCCGCCGAATCGGCGGACCCGTTCGGGACGTCCAATCCCATGGCCGATGGCGCGCTCCGCCGGAGAGCGACGTTCGCCTCCTACGACGAGGCCCTCGCCAACTTCGCCCGGAAGGCACCCTTGAACGAGTTGCACCCCGACGCGTTGGCGGCCTACGTCCGGGGCGGCTTCGCACCCGAGGCCGACGGCAGCGTGACGCTGCGGTGCTCCCCGGCCACCGAAGCGGAGGTCTTCCGCGGTGCGGGCAACAACGAGGCCTTCGAGGCGCTGTCCGCGCTCGACCTGCCGGTCGCCCTGGTGGCCGGGCGACCCGACGCGTACGGGCCCGTGACGTTCGTACCGGCCAACCTGGCCCAGTTGCCCCGGGGCACGCTGGTCGAGCGAGGTCACCTCGGTCACTTCGGGCCGCTCGAGGACCCGCCGGGTATGGCCCGCGACATCGCGGCCTGGGTCGAGGCCAACCGCGAGACGGGCCGGGATTAGAAGCCCGGAAAGACCTGCCGGAGCTCGTCGAGGTGACCCGCCCCCACGATGCCGGCGGGGGTGTGGTCGGGGTCGAGCCGCCCGGCGACGAGCCGGATCAACGCGTCGGCGGGCAGTTCGAGGTCGGGCTCGTCCACTGGATCGCTCGGCGACAGGGTGACGCCATCGGGCCGTAGGGCCAGCGCAAACGTGCGGTTGGGCGCGACCGTCCGGATCGAGAGATCCCGGTCGACGCCGGTCGGTTTGCCGGCGAACCGGGTCATCATCAAGAGGGTGTCGACGATCAGGGCGGCCTCGTCGTCGGGCAGGGTGGCGCGGGCGTCGAAGGTCACGGCGACGTCCCAGGTGTGGAGGGAATGCTCGTTGAGGCGCAGGGTGAGGAACGTCAGGAGATCCAGCTCCATCGGTCCCATGGAGAAGCGCATGCGGTCCTGATCCTCGGCCGTGAGTGCGTACAGCCGATGTTGCAGCTGGTCGTCCGCCCGGAGCGAGTCCGCCGCTTGGGCGTCAGGGTCCTTGGCGTTCCATTCGTCCCAGATCGCCTGCATGTCCACCACCTCGCCGTCGAGGCGCAGCCGCATGATGGTCCCGCCGGAGCCGAGGTGGGAGAGGACGTCGGCCACGGTCCACTCGGTCGGATAGGCCTGCTGGCGGACCTGTTGCGGGGTGAGCTGTTCGACCTGGTCGGCCAGCCGCTGCGCGGAGGCGTCGATCACCTGGACCAGTGATGCCAGGGCGCCGTCGTTGAGTTCGCTCGTGCCGTTGCTCTCCGCTGCGGTCATTGACTTCTTTTGGGTGGCCAATTGACTTCCTTTGGGTGGGTCGGGCTTCCTTTGGGTGGGCCCGTTCTGTCGCGCGTACCGTACCGGGCTTCCTCGGCGGACCGGGTCAAACCGTCGGCCGGCCCGTTCACGTCAGTCCCTCGAGCACGGCACGGAGGGTGCGGGCGACGGCATCGCGCGTCTCTTTCGGGTGGGCGGAGTTGGCGATCAGCATCGCGCCGCGGGTCATTGAGCCGAGCAGGAGCCGGGCCAGTGTCTCGGGGTCATCCACCCGGAGTCTCCCGGACATCGTGGCGAGGCGCAGTGCCTCGGTGATGGCGGCGAAGGCGTACTGCTCGTCGAGCTCGGTGAAGCGGGCCAGCCCGAGGACCGCCGGCGCATCCAAGATGATGATCCGTTGTACGTCCGGCTCCAGGACGGCATCGAAGAACGCGTCGAAGCCCCGCGTGAGGAGCTCCACCTCGTCGGCCGCCCCGATGGCGGCCTGCAGCGACGCCTCGAGGAGGTCGGCGTGGACCGCCTCGAACACCGCCTCGAACAAGGCCATCTTGTTGGGGAAGTGGTGGTAGAGCGCGCCGGTGGTGAGCCGCGCCTCCCGCGCGATCTCGTCCACCGAGGTGGCGGCGAAGCCGTCGCGCCCGAAGAGGTGGCGCGCCGCGGCGACGAGGGCGGCCCTGGTCTGCGCCACCTGATCGGTGCGGAGAGAAGGCCGGTCCTCACCGGACGGCTGTGGTTCGGTCACACCGACTGTGTAGTGCGTCTGAGAGGAGGTTGCGCGCACCCATGGTGCATAGTATCGTTATGTGAGATAACTATACTATTGACGGGGGGACATCGTGACCCAGAAGGCAATCGAGGCGTTGGCGGCCGACCGCGAGGCGCTCCTGAAGATCGGTGCCGGCCTCGGCGAAACCGAGTGGGGGTCTGAGAGCGGGTGCCCGGGCTGGTCCGTGCAAAGTGTGGTGGCCCACCTCGGGGCCCTCTACTGGATGGTGGTCGACCCTTCGACCCTGCCCGACGTGTCGGACCTGCCGACCGAGCGGGCCCAGGACTTCTTCGTCGAGCAGCGGCGGTCCTGGACGGCGGCGGAGGTGCTGGCCGACTACGAATCCGTCAGCACCCGGGCGCTCGCCGCTTTGGAAGGCCTGGCCGACCAGGACTTCTCGGTGCCGTTGGGGGACCTCGGGACCTACCCGGCCTCGGTGCTCCCGAGTGCGTTCGTCTTCGACCACTTCCTCCATATCCGCAGCGACCTGTTCGCCCCCCGGGGGCCCCTCACCGGAGCGCCCCCACCGTCCGACGAGCTCCACCTCGGACCGGCTCTGGACTGGGTCGAGGCCGCACTCCCGCAGCAGAACGCATCGGCGTTGGCCGCACTCGGCGCCGCGGTGGAGATCGATCTCAGCGGGCCCGGTGCCCGCCTCATCCGGTTCGGCCCGGGAGAGCCGGCGAGCCGGGTGCGGTCGGACACCCCGTCGTTCGTCCGCTGGGTCACCCAACGCACGACGTGGGACGCGGCCCGCGTTGCCTGCTCGGGCGACGAGGGGGATCTGGCGATCGCCAGGTCGCTGCGGGTCTTCTGACCCGTCACCCCCGATCCGCCACCCGGCGGCCGCCCGGCGGCTGCGGGCCGTGCCCGCCGCGCCGACCGGGGGACGGGGGACGGAGGAACATCTGCGGCGCCGGCGTGGTTGGTAGGTGGGTGGGGGTTCGGCCGCGGGGATGCCCGTACGCCCCCGCTCCTGACCGTCACACCGCTGCGACACACTGTTGCCCATGACCGACGCACTCACCTCCGACAATGGCCCGACGAGGACGCCCAGCGGGCGGCGGGTTCCCGACTGGGTCATTCTGGCCATTGCCTGCGTGGCGCAGTTCATGGTCGTGCTCGACGTGTCGATCGTCAACGTGGCGTTGCCCTCCATCGGTCGCGACCTCCACTACAGCCCCACGGGCCTCCAGTGGGTCGTCAACGCCTATGTGCTGACCTTCGCCGGCTTCCTGCTGCTCGGCGGCCGGGCGGCGGACCTCTTCGGGCGACGCCGGGTCTACCTGTTCGGGTTGGGGCTCTTCACGGTCGCCAGCCTGGTCGGCGGCCTGGCCCAGGACTCCGTCTGGCTCACGACGGCCCGCGCCGTGCAGGGCATCGGTGGCGCGTTCCTGTCCCCGGCCACCCTCACCATCATCGTCACCACGTTCTCGGGGGCCCGCATGGCCAAGGCGCTCGGCACCTGGGCCGCCGTGGCCGGGGCCGGCGGCGCCGCCGGTTCCATTCTCGGAGGCGTGCTCACCGCCGAGCTGTCGTGGCGCTGGGTGCTCTTCGTGAACATCCCGATCGGCGCCGCGGTCACGTTGGCCGCAGTGCTCTATCTGACCGAGGCGAAGCGCGGGGAGCGCGACGAGAAGTCGCCCCGGCTCGACGTCGGCGGGGCCATCACCGTCACCGCCGGGCTCGGCGCGCTGATCTACGCCATCGTCGGCACCGACACCCATGCCTGGGGCTCGACGTACACCGTTTCGATCCTGGCGGTGGCCGCGGTACTGCTGGCCGTCTTCGCGGTCATCCAGCTCAGGGTGGCCCACACGCCGCTCGTGCCGTTCCGGCTCTTCCGCTCGCGCGCGGTGAGCGGGGCCAACATCGTCATGTTCCTGGTCGGGGCGGCCTTCTTCTCCATGTGGTACTTCCTCTCCCTCTACCTGCAGAACGTCCTCGGCTACGGGGCCCTCAAGACGGGACTGGCCTTTCTCCCCATGGCGATCTGCATCATCATCGGCGCCCAGGCCAGCTCACGGCTCCTGCCCACGCTGGGCGTCCGGCCCCTGCTGGTGGTGGGGACCCTGCTCATGAGCGGGGGCTTCGCCTGGTTCTCCCAGATTGCGGACAACAGCCACTACTGGGACCACGTGTTCGGACCGGGTTGCATCGTCTCGTTGTCCATCGGTGTGCTGTTCACCCCATTGGCCTCGGCCGCCACCTCCGGCGTGCACTACACCGAGGCCGGCCTGGCCTCGGGCGTGCTCAACACGGCCCGCCAGATGGGCGGCTCGGTCGGGCTGGCCGTCCTGGCCACCATCGCCATCGACCACACCCGCAGCCTCCTCGGCTCCAACCACGGCACCACCGCGGCGGCCGCACTGACCTCGGGGTACGCCCGGGCCTTCACCCTCGATGCCCTCCTCGGTCTCTGTGCGTGCGCGGCGGCGTTCATCGTCCCCTCCCTCGGACCCCGGCAGTCGGCCGAGTCCCGGGCCGGGCAGATCACCGACGCGGTGGTCGGCGGCGAAGAGGCGGCGCACCCCACGCTCGACCCGGCGGCGACGGCTCGCACCGTCCGCCCCGAGCCGGCCTGATTCGATGCCCTCCGGCACCCCGACACCGACCGACGGCCGGGCACCGACCAACGGCGGCAATGCCGCGCCGCGAACCTCCCCGGACTCCGCGGCCCTGGTCGCCCGGCTCGGTGGCGACGTCTCGTCGTGGGATCTCGAGGTCACCTCTACCGTGGCCCTCACCCCCACCATGCGGCGTATCCGCTGCACGGCCCCGGGGCTGGCCGACCTGTCCTACCGGCCCGGTCAGGATCTCATGCTGGCGGTGCCGGCCGCCGGTGCGTCGTTCCGGCGCCGCTACACCATCCGCTCGTTCGACCCGGCCGCCCCCTCCGTCGACATCGACGTGGTCCTGCACGGCGACGGGCCGGCCACCGCCTGGGCCGCCTCGGTACAGCCCGGGGGCCGTATCGAGGCGATCGGTCCCCGGGGCAAGGTGACCGTCGACGCCGAGGCGGACTGGCATCTCTTCGCCGGTGACGACTCGGCCGTGCCGGCCAGCCTGGCCATGGCCGAGTCGCTGCCCGACCCCGCCCGTGCGCTCGTGGTTCTCGAGGTCGACGGGGCCGCTGACCAGCAGCAGGTGTACACGGCCGACGGCCGGGAGATCGCGGTGCGCTGGCTGCACCGGGCCGGGGCCGATCCGGCCTCGGCCGCGAACCTGCTCGCCGCGCTCGAGACCATCGACCTGCCCGGCGGCCATGGGCACGCCTACCTGGCCGGGGAGCTCGCTGTGGTGGCGGCGATGCGGGGAGCGCTGCTCGGGCGCGGCCTGACGCCCGAGCAGATCTCGGCCAAGCCCTACTGGCGGGCCGGAAGGGCCAATGCCGCCCACGGAGAGCCCGAGCGGGAGTAGGTCGCGCCCGCATCAGAGTTGACCGGCGCCGCATCCGGCCGGTAGACCAAGGACCCGCAAACGCATCGATCGGGGCAGAAGGATAGATGGACCTCAAACCGGGAAGTCGCTGGGCCAGCCAAGTGTGTTCCACCGAGGTCGTGGTGGTCCGCTCCTCGACGCAACCGGTGTCGCTCGAGTGCGGCGGACATCCGATGACCCCGGTGGGCGAGGACCGCGCGGCGGATCTCGCCCTGGACCCGGCGTTCGCCGGGGGCTCCCTCATCGGCAAGCGGTTCGCCGATCCCGAGAGCGGGCTCGAGCTCCTGGTCACCAAGGCGGGGGAGGGCAGTCTGGCCGTGGACGGGATCACCATCCCGCTCAAGGAGGCCAAGCCGCTCCCGTCGTCCGACTGACCGCTCTGAGCGACCGGGCCCGCCCATGCATCTGAGCTCGCTCCTCGAAATCGCCGTCGACGCGTTCGGGGACCGGGTGGCGGTCGCCGCCTGCGTCGGGGGTGATCTCACCTACAAGGAGCTCTCCGAGCGGGCCGACGCGGTGTCGCGCCACCTGGCGGAAGCGGGCGCCGAACGGCTGGTGGCCGTGGACGTCAACTCCGAGGCGGTGCCCATCGGCCTGTTCGGCGCCGCCCGGGCCGCCATCCCCTATGTCCCGGTGAACTACCGCCTGGCCGACGCCCAGCTGCGGGCCATTCTCGAGCGCGCCGCGCCCGGGCTGGCGGTGGTGGAGCCGTCGGTGCCGTCCCGTCTCGGTGGGGGCATCCCCGGCCTGTCCCTTTTGTCCCGGGACGAGTTCTTGGCGGCCGACGGTCCGGCCAGGGACCAAAGTGCCGAAGGCGACCCCGAGGACCCCGCGGTCCTGCTCTTCACGAGCGGGACGACGGGGGAGCCCAAGGCGGCGGTGCTCCGCCACCGCCACCTCACCAGCTACGTGCTGGAAACGGTGGAGTTCATGGGGGCCGACCCCGAGGACGCCGCGCTGGTGAGCGTCCCGCCGTACCACATTGCCGGCATCGCGGCCGTGTTGTCGTCGGTGTGGTCGGGCCGGCGCCTGGTCTATCTGCCCCAGTTCTCGGCGGAGACCTGGGTGGACCTCGCCGCGAGGGAGGCGGTCACCCACGCCATGGTGGTCCCGACCATGCTCGGGCGCATCCTCGAGGTCCTCGCCGAGCGCGGTGAGGCGTTGCCGGCGCTACGCCACCTCTCCTATGGCGGGGGCCGCATGCCGATGGCCCTGGTCGAGCGCGCCCTCGAGCAGCTGCCCCACGTCGGTCTGGTCAACGCCTACGGGCTGACCGAGACCAGCTCGACCATCGCCGTGCTCGGTCCCGAGGACCACCGCGAGGCCATTGGTTCGAGCGAGCCCGCGGTGCGCCAAAGGCTCGGTTCGGTGGGCCGCCCGCTGCCGAACCTCGAGGTCGAAATCCGCGACCCCCACGGCGCCCCGATCGGACCCGGCTCCCACGGGGAGATCTGGGTCAGAGGCGACCAGGTCTCGGGCGAGTACCTGGGCCGGGCGGCCGCCGTCTCCGCCGACGGCTGGCTGGCCACCAACGACGGGGGCTGGCTGGACGAGGCGGGGTACCTCTTCGTCGAGGGCCGCCTCGACGACGTGATCGTCCGGGGTGGTGAGAACCTCTCGCCCGGAGAGATCGAAGAGGTCCTCCTCTCGCATCCCGCCGTGGCCGACGCCGCCGTGATCGGCGTCCCCGACGAGGAGTGGGGGGAGGCGGTGGCGGCGGTCGTCGTGCTGGTCGAGCCGGGCGAGGCCGACGAGGCCAGCCTGCGGGCCTGGGTCGCCGAACGTCTGCGCTCCACCCGGGCGCCCGCGCGCATCGAGTTCCGTGCCGAGCTCCCCTACAGCGAGACCGGCAAGCTGCTGCGCCGGGTGCTCAAGGCCGAGCTCGGCGCGGACCAGCCCCCGACCCCGTAGCTGTCGAGTATTCCCAGCGCACCCCGGGGCGCGCCCCTTACCCGAGGGCGCGTCCCATCCCAAGGCGCCGCCCTATCCCAAGGCGCCGCTCTCGCGGAGCTGGCTGATCTCGTCCCAGTCGAGGCCGGTCTCCAGCAGGATCTCCTCGGTGTGCTGGCCCAGTTCGGGAGCCGCACCCCGGGGGACGGTCGGCTCGTCGTCGAACCGCATGGGGGCCGGCACCAGGTTGAACGGCTTCCCGCTCTGCGGCGTGATGACGGGGAAGAACCCGTTGGGCTCGACCTGGGGGTGGACGGGGATCTCCGACGGCCGCAGCACCGGGGCCCAGACACCGCTGAAGCCGTCGAGCAGCTCATGGACCTGGTCCAGCGTCTTCGATCCGAAGACTGCATCGAGGGCCGCCACACACGCGACCCGGTTCGTGTAGCGGGCCGCGTCGTCGACGAAGCGCTCGTCGTCGATGAGCTCGGGACAGCCGAGGAGGGTGCACAGCTCGGCCCAGAAGCGCGCCGCCTGCAGCAGGACCAGGTAGAGCCAGCGGCCGTCGCTGGTGCGGTAGGTGTTGACGACGGGATTGGGCGCCTGCGTGCGGTCGCCGAGGCCGGTCGCCCCCGAGAACGGCGAGCCGGTGATGTCGGGCGCCAGGGCCCACATGCCCACGTGCATGAGCGAGACGTCGATGACCGACGTCTCGCCGGTGCGCTCGCGCTTGAACAGCGCCATGCCCACCGCGCCGGCGATCGTGTTGGCCCCCTGCAGGTCGAAGAAGGCGGGCGGCTGCGTCAGCGGGTCGCCACCCACCGACATCTTGTAGGCCATGCCGCTGGTGGCCCAACCGCAGGCGACGTCGTACCCACCGACGTCGGCCATCGGCCCGTGAGAGCCCCAGCCGGTCCCCCGCACGTAAATGATCTGGGGATTGGCGGCCCGGATGTCCTCGACCTCAATGTGCAGCTTGCGCCGGACGGGGGCCAGGTTGCTGGTGAGGAACACGTCGGCCGTGGCCAGGACCCGGGCCAGCGCTCCTCGTCCGGCCTCGAGCGACAGGTCGGCCGTGAAGCTGCGCTTGCCCCGGTTCGGCACCTCTAAGAACGGGTTGGGGCCCTCCTCGCTGAGGTTCAGCAGGTTCGTCAGCGCACGTTGGGGGTCGCCGGTGGGGGATTCGACCTTGATCACGTCGGCACCGAGGTCGGCCAGGACGGCACCGGCCGCGGGGACGAACGTCCAGTTCGCCACCTCGACCACACGAACACCTTCAAGTGGGCCCGGCATGTTCCCTCTCCTCTCGTCGGGGACGAAGGCTACGTGTTCTGGCCGGCACCGTCGGTGACCGCGTCGACGAGACCCCACGCCAACGCGGTCACCGCGTCGATGCGCGCCCCGCTGAGGGCGAGGAGCGCCATGCGATGGCGGCCGACCCGTCGGGTGATGCTCGCCGTGCCCCCGGCACCGGGGATTAGTCCGAGACCCACCTCGGGCAGCGTCGCCGAGAAATCGGGCCGGGCCACCACCCGGGGGGCGAAGGCCGGGAGCTCCACGCCCGAGCCGGCACAAGGGCCGTGGACATGGACCTCGATGCGGGGCCCGAGCGCGTCGATCGACCGCCCGATGCTGGCGGCCACGCGCACCAGGTGGGCCGAGGCCGGATCGGTGAAGCTGCCGAACTCGTCGAGATCCCCGCCGCTGCAGAAGCTGGGACCCTCGCCCCGCAGGACGACCTCGGTGAGGGAGGGGTCGGCGGCGGCGAGCGCCAGCCCTTCGAGGAGCCCGTCGCGCATGGCCCGGTCCAGCGCGTTGCGGACGTGGGGGCGGTTCAAGGTGAGCGCGAGGTGGTCATCGTGGCGTTCCACCTTGACGGCCGGGCCCCTGCCCGGCCCGCCCTCCCGAACCGGGCGGGCAGCCCGCCACCGGGCGAATTCGGGGCCGGCCTGGAGCAGGGAGTAGGTGGCCGACTCCGCCACCAGGGCGCGACCGAGGGAGGACGGGGCCTCCCGCAGGCACAACGCGAGTGCGGTGGCCGCCACCGGATTGCGCTCCACCACGCGCAGGATGTGGTCCGCCGACGCCACACCCTCCTCCTCGGTCGCATCGGCCAGCGGGGGCTGGTCGCCGGGGCGCCGGGCCACGGCGACCACGATGCAGGGCAGCGATGCCAGGCGGTCGACCACGCCGGCCTCGGGGACCGAGCCGTCGGGGGTGGCGACGACCACGAGGCCGCTCGGATCCGAGAGCGTCTCGGCGGCGAAGGGCGAGCACACGAGCGCGGCCAGCTCGCCGTCGGATGTCGAGAGAACGCGGATGCCGCGACCATACCGGAGACCGTTGCCGCCGCCCCCTCCCACCGGTGGCAGGATCGAGTGGTGGATCGGAGGGGCATGGCGTGGGCGGCGAGCGGCGCGATGGACCTGACCGGGTGGCCGGACGGGCCCGGGCTCGGCGGACCGCCCGCACTCGTCGACCTCGTCGAACTGGCGGCGGGCGTGCTGGACCGCCGGAGCGGCGGGCGGGCCGAGGTCGACGGGCTCGCCCTGTTGGGGGAGCGGGCCGCCCTTTCGAACCTGACCCGTCACGGGACGATCAGCTGCGGGGGCAGCACGCGCCTGGTGCGCACGGCCGACGGCTGGCTCGCCGTATCCCTGGCCCGTCCCGAGGACATCGCCGCACTGGGGGCCTGGCTGTGCGCCGACGTCCCCCCCGGCGACCCCTGGCCGGCCGTGGAGCGGATCGCCGGGGAAGGGGATGCCGCCGCGCTCGATGACCGGGCCGCGCTGCTCGGCCTCCCCATTGCGGCCCTGTCCTCCGTCGGGCCCCCTGCCGCCCCGGCTTTCGGCCTCCCGATCGGCGCGGCGTGCCTGCGCGAGGCCGCGGGGCTGCCGCGCCCCATCGAAGGGGCGCTGGTGGTCGACCTGTCCGCTCTGTGGGCCGGGCCGTTGTGCGGGCAACTCCTCGCAACGGCGGGGGCCGACGTGGTCAAGGTCGAGTCGCTGGCGCGGCCCGACGGCGCCCGCCACGGGCCGGCGGCGTTCTTCGACCTCATGAACGGCCCGAAGCGGTCCGTCGCGCTCGACCTGGCCACCCCGGGGGGCCAAGGAGACCTGCGGCGGCTCATCGACGCCGCCGACGTCGTGATCGAGAGCGCGCGCCCCCGGGCACTCGAGCAGATGGGCATCAACGCGGCAGAGGTGCTGCGCCGGCCGGCCGGGCCCCGGGTGTGGACGTCGATCACCAGCCACGGCCGGGGACCGGGCCAGGCCGAGCGGGTCGGGTTCGGCGACGTGGCCGCCGTCGCCGGCGGTCTGGTCGCCCGTGACGACCAGGGGCCGTGCTTCCTCGCCGATGCGGTCGCCGACCCCCTCTGCGGCCTGGTCGCCGCCGCCGCCGTGCTGGAGGCGCTCGTCGCCGGTGGTCGCTGGCTGCTGAGTGTCGCCCTGGCGCCCCTGGCGGCCGCCGTGGCCGGCCCGGCGCTCGGCGTCCAGGGCGCGCCGGCGCGCCCGCCCCGGGCGCGCCCGTCCGTCCGCCCGGCACCGCCGCTGGGATCCGACACGGCCACGGTGCTGCGCGGGCTCCCGACGTGAGCTCGCTCGTGCTGCGCGACGCCGAAGTCGACGGGGTGCGCGTCGACGTCCGGGTCGAAGAGGGCCTCATCACCATGGTCGGCCCCCGGTGCGGCGTTCGCGGGGCGGACGTGGTCGTCGAGTGTGGCGGCGGCGCGCTCCTCCCCGGGCTGCACGACCACCATCTGCACCTTCTCTCCATGGCCGCGGCCGCCGCATCGGTCGATGTGTCGGGCGGCCTGGACGGCGCCATTCGGAGCGCCGACGCGCAGACCCTCCCCGGCGCCGCCATCCGGGCCGTGCGCTACGACGAGGTGCGCGATGGCCCATTGGATCGGTGGCGTCTCGATGCACTCGCCCCGGGGAGGGCGGTGCGCGTCCAGCATCGGTCGGGTGCACTGTGGGTCCTGAGCACGGTCGCCCTGCAGGAGGTAGGCGCGTTCGAGGCCGAGGAGGAGGGGATCGAACGTGACGATCTGGACCGGCCGACGGGGCGGTTGTTCCGGCTCGACGGCTGGCTGCGCGGGCGCCTGCCCGGCCGCGTCCCGCCGGACCTGGCCGCGGTGGGCCGACGCCTGGCTTCGTACGGCGTCACCGGGGTGACCGACTGCACGCCCGCCGCGGTCACCGCGTACTTCGAACCCATCGCCGGCGCGGTCCGCTCCGGCGCGCTGCCGGTGACGGTCTGGGTCACCGGAGGGCCCGAGCTCAGCGAGGCCACCCCACCTCATCCACTGCAGCAGGGGCCGGTGAAGATCCTCATCACCGATCACGCCTTCCCCTCGCTCGAACAGGTGAGCGATGGGTTCGCCCGCGCCCATCTGGCCGGTCGGGCCGTGGCGGTGCACTGCGTCAGCCGGGCCGGACTCCTCCTCGCCCTCGCCGCCTGGCGCGCGGTGGGCAGCGTCCCCGGCGACCGGGTCGAACATGCGTCGGTGGTCCCCCCCGAGGCCGTGGCCTCCCTGCGCGAGCTGTCCCTGACGGTCGTCACCCAACCGGCGTTCGTGGCGGCGAGGGGGGACGAGTATCTCGCCGAGGTCGAGGCGGCCGACCGGCCCGACCTCTACCGGTGTGCCTCGTTGCAGGAGGGCGGTGTGGCGGTGGGCGGCAGCACCGACGCCCCGTTCGGGCCCGACGACCCCTGGGTCGCCATCCGGGCGGCGATCGAGCGCCGGGCGGCCAGCGGCGCACAGGTCGGATCGGACCGGGGACTGCAGCCCGCGGCGGCCCTGGACCTCTTCCTGGGCCCGCCGGAGCATCCCGGCGGCCCGCGTCGGCGCGTCACCCCCGGGGCCACGGCCGATCTCTGCCTCCTCGACGTCCCGCTGCGCACCGCGCTCCTCGAGCCGCACAGTGGGCACGTGGTGACCACCATCGCCCGAGGGCGGCGCACCTACACGGCGTGAGGAGACGCGCCGGCTCGGGGGCTGCGGCTCGGGCGCGCGCGGGGCGCGGGCCGCGGGCCGCGGGCCGGCTCGCCGTACTGATCGGGGCTGGTCACAGGGGTGGATGCTCGCCGCGCATGCTCTACTGTGGGGGCAAATAGTGTGGCGAGGGGCCGACGTGGCGGCCGTGGCGTGAACGACTCTGGAAGGTGACGCCGTCGATGGCCAGTGAAGGGTTACACGAGCAGCGGGAGCTCCTCGGAGAGGCGACCGTGGACTACCACCGGGCCATGACCTCCCTGTGCGAGGAGCTCGAGGCGATCGACTGGTACGACCAGCGGGTGGACGCGACCTCCGACGCCACCCTGGCGGCCGTCCTGGCCCACAACCGGGACGACGAGAAGGAGCACGCCGCCATGACCCTCGAATGGATCCGGCGCCGCGACCCGGCCCTCGACGCCAATCTGCGCAAGTTCTTGTTCACCACCGAACCGATCACCGAGGTCGGGGCCGGCGACGCCGATAGCGACGGGGCAGCCGCCCCGGCTGCCGGGTCGGGCTCGTTGGACATCGGGAGCCTCAAGGGAGTAGAGCGATGAACCACCTGCACCGGGACCTGGCGCCCATCACCGATACGGGCTGGCAGCTCGTCGACGACGAGGCGAAGGGACGGCTGACCACGTATCTGGCCGCCCGCAAGTTGGTCGACTTCGACGGGCCTCACGGCTGGTCGCACTCCGCCACCAACCTGGGCCGGATCACCACGATCTCGGGGCCGTCCGAAGGGGTGGCGGCGGCACACCGGAAGGTCCTGCCCCTGGTCGAGCTCCGGGCCGAGTTCAAGGTCTCGCGGGTGCAGCTGGACGACGGCGACCGGGGCGCCCTCGACATCGACTTCGACGAGCTGGACGAGGCGGTGCGGCAGATCGCCATCGGGGAGAACGTGACGGTCTTCCACGGTTACGGGGCGGCAGGCATTAGGGGCATTACCGAGAGCACCTCGCATGCGCCGATCGTGCATGGCTCTGACATAGAGAAATACCCCAATGCCGTGGCCAAGGCGGTGGACGCGCTCCGTCAGTCCGGGATCGACGGACCGTACGGGCTGGCCATCTGCCCCGAGACGTACACGCAGATCGTCGAGACGACCGAGCACGGGGGCTATCTGCTCTTCGAGCACCTGCACAAAATCCTCGGGGGCCCACTGGTGTGGTCGCCCGGCGTCGAGGGCGGGGTCGTGCTCAGCCTGCGGGGCGGGGATTTCATCCTCGACACCGGACAGGATCTGTCCATCGGCTATCTCGATCACGACGCCGACGTCGTGCGGCTCTACATCGAAGAGAGCTTCAGCTTCAGGGTGCTCGAGCCCGACGCCTCGGTGGCGGTCCACACGGGCGCCTAAGACACGGGCACTGCTTGACTCCGTACCCCGGTACGGGGCGTAGCCTCGCCGTCGTGGAGTCGCTCACTATAGGTCAGCTCGCGCACGAGACGGGAGTACACGTCGAGACGGTCCGGTACTACGAGCGGCGCGGGCTCCTGCGCGAGCCGCCGCGCACCCCGGCGGGCTACCGGCAGTACTCCGCGGCCGATCTCCGGCGGTTGCAGTTCATCGCCCGGGCCAAGCAGCTCGGGTTCACCCTCGCCGAGGTGGCACGCCTCGCCGGCGCTCACGACGGCGGCGACACCGCGGACGCCGTCCTGAGGGCGGCCCGCGCCAAACTGCGCGCATTGGACGAGCGGCAGAGGGAGCTCGACGAAGCCCGCGTGCGACTGGCCCGGCTCATCGACGTCTGTGAAGATCCGACGAGCGAGGACTGCCTGGCCCTCCGGGTCAGGGGTTGAGTAGTTCGGCAAGCTCTTCGAGCAGGCGGGACCGGCTCCGGGCGCCCACCATGCGCTGGCTGAGCTCTCCCTGGCTGAAGACGAGGATCGTCGGCACGCTCATGACGCCGTAGCGCTGCGCCAGTTCCGGCCGCTCATCCGAGTTGACCTTGCAGACGCGGAGGCGATCCGCATACTCGGCCGCGATCGAATCGAGAATCGGGGCGATCAGCCGGCAGGGCGGGCACCATTGCGCCCAGAACTCGACGAGCACCGGGATCGGTGAGGCGGTGATCTCCTCGTCAAACGTCGCGTCGGTCAACTCGAGAACTGTGCTGGACATGTCGGCCTCCTTGTTCGCCCCGTGGAGCGTGTTCGCCCCGTTCAGAAGCGTAAGGCCGGTACCATGGTCCGGAGTCAAGAGCCCTCCGGTGCTTCTGGTCAGCGACGACGATTCGAGCCGGGCCCGAGCACCAGGTCGGCTTCGTGGCGCAGTCGGGTGAACTGCTCGATGGAGGTCGACGCCGCCGTCTCCTTGAACTCTGCGAGGGTGCGCGTCTCGCCGGCCCTCCGGAGAAGGTCTTCGAGTTGGTCGACCGAAAGCCGCTCCTCGAGGGAGCGGAGCAAGATCATGGTGAAGACACCGGACGGCTGAACCGCGGCACCTGCCTGGGGCGCCGTCTGGCGGGGCGCCGTATCCGGGACGGCGTCCGAGGCGGTCTCCTGCGTCGCTTCGACCCGGTTCAAGAGCGTGGTTCTTCCCTTCCGCCTGAGGTTCACCGCGCACTGCCATAGGGATGTGGGGCCGAGCACGGTGACATGGGACCCATCTTGTCGATCCAATGTCTCTCGACTGCCCACCCGATCCCAACAGCAGCCCAATTCTTGACCGATCACGGGACTCGTCACCGACGAGGTGATCGATGGCGTACGCCTCTATCCGGCCGGGTAGTCGGCGAGCATGCCGGCGACGCGCGCTTCCACCGCGGGTCTTTCACCCGGGTGGGTGATGATCCAGAACCGGCCGGCGCGGATGGCGGCGAGCGTGCGGTTCGCAACCTCGGCCGGCGTCAGTCCGGACGGGCCGGTGAACGAGTCACGGATAGCGAGACGCACCGACTCGGCCATCTCGGTCCGGTGTTCGACGCCGAGCTCAGGGGGCCGCCCCCGCTCGGACTCCATGACGCGCGTGTCGACCGAGCTCGGGCAGAGCACGCTGACGCCGATCGGGGTCTGGTCGATGGCCAGCTCCTGGACCAGCGTCTCGGAGATCGACACCACCGCTACTTTGGTCGCGGCGTAGGGCCCGATGAACGCCACGCCGCTGAGGAGACCGGCGACGGAGGCCGTGTTGACGATGTGGCCGGGCGTCCCCTGGCTGCGCATGATCGGCACGAAGCTCTGCAGTCCGTGGACCACTCCCCAGAGGTTGACGTCGAAGACCCAACGCCAGTCATCGAGGGTTTGGTCCCGCATCAGGTTGAACGTCGAGACGCCGGCGTTGTTGCACAGCACGTCGACGCGCCCGTACCGAGCCAGGGTGCCTGCCGCCAACCGGTCGACCGCAGCGGCATCGGCGACGTTCACCACCATCGCCTCGGCCTCGCCGCCCGACGCCCGGATGCCGGCCGCGACCGCCTCCGCCTCGGGGCCGTCGAGGTCGGCGACCACGACCTCCGAACCGGCGGCCGCGAACGCCTCGGCCAGGGCGCGCCCGATGCCGCTCGCCGCGCCGGTCACCACCGCCACCTTGCCCGGGCCGATCACTTCATCTGGTGCGTCCGATGCGTCCGTCATGCCTTCATCCCCCTATGCCTCGTCCCGTCATGGGACGAGGACCCATTTGCCGACGACCCCGCCTTGGGCCATGCGGTGGAGCGCACTGTTGAGCTCGTCGAACGGGATCTGCGCCGTCACCGCGTTGCGCAGCCGGCCCTCGGCGATCAGTATGGCCAGATTGGCGTGGATGGCGTCGAGCTCCTCCCGCGCGTAACCGCCGGCGAAGACTCCGACCAGCGAGGTGTTGGTCACCACGAGGTTGTGAGTCGCCAGAGTCGGCCAGGCGCCACTGGCGAATCCCACCGCCAGCAGTCGGCCGTACCGGGCCAGGGCGCCGGCCGCATCCTCGGCGGGAGCGCCGCCGACCGGGTCATAAATGAGGTCGACGCCGTGACCACCGGTGACCTCGCGCAACGCAGGGGCGAGTGGTCCGTCGCGGCGGTTGAGCGTCGTGTCGGCGCCGAGCTCGCGGCAGAACGCGGCGCGCTCCTCGTCGCTGACCACCGCGATGACCTGGGCGCCGAGCGCGTGCCCGAGTTGGATTGCCGCGATCCCGCTCCCTCCCGAGGCGCCGAGCACGGCCAGCCAGTCGCCCGCGGCGAGCTGGCCGCGGTCGACGAGGCCGATCCACCCGGTGAGGTGCGGGATCCAGAAGCCGGCTGCTTCGGCATCGGTGAGGCCGTCGGGAACCGCAAAGGCGCCCTCGGCGGCAACCAGGCATTCCTCGGCGAAGGAGCCGTACCCCTGCCAGAACATGGTCACGCACATGATCCGGGTGCCGATGGGGATGTCGACACCCTCGCCCACCGCGGTCACGGTGCCGGTGGCCTCCTGGCCCGAGGTGAAGGGGAGGGGCGGGGTCAGGGGATAGGTCCCGCGACACATGAACACATCGGGCAGTCCGATGCCGGCGGCCGTGACCCGGATGCGGACCTGGCCGGGCCCGGGCTCCGGGGGGTCGACCTCGATCAGGTGCAGCACGTCCATCGGCTCTCCCGCGCCCTGCACCTGCCAGGCGCGCATCAGAAGCCTTCCCCCGAATCGATCCGTTCCCTCTTCATGAGACCCTCCCCGGTCACGACGGTAGGCCGGCCCGCGTGCGCAGCTCGGCCCACTTCGCCTCGGCCGCCGGCCTGCGGCTGGGCAGGTGCTCGGTCGGCCATCCCTCGACCGGCGTGTACCCCTTCAGCAGGGTGCGCGCCAGCACGGCCTTGTGGAGCTCGTCGGGCCCGTCGCCGATCGGTCCGAAGCGTGTCGTGCGGTACCACGACTCGACGGGCAGGTCGCTTGAGTAGCCGAGGGCCCCGCACACCTGGATGGTCCGGTCGAGCACGGCGAGCACGACCTTCGACACGTGGGCCTTGACCATGCCGAGGTCGGCCCGTACGGCGGCGGCGCCGTACTTGTCCATCTTCCACGCCGTCTGGAAGGTCAGCAGCCGGGCCGATTGGATCTCCATGTGGGAGAGCGCCACGTAGTCCTGGACCATCTGGTGCTGCGCCAGCAGCTTGCCGTGCGAGGTGCGCGACACGGCCCGCTCGCACATGATGTCTAGCGATCGTTGTGCCTGGCCGAGCCAGCGCATGGCGTGATGGATGCGCCCGCCGCCGAGTCGCTGCTGGGCCAGGACGAACCCTTCACCGGGTTGGCCGATCAGGTGGTCGGCCGGCACGCGGCAGTCGCGGAACACGATCTCGGCGTGGTTCCCCGGGCGCCCGTATTCGGTGTCGGGGTGCGCCATGGTGGCGATGTCCCGCACGATCTCCATGCCCGGGGTGCCCGCGGGAACGACAAACACCGAGGCGTGCCGGTGGGGGCGTCCCTCGGGGTTGGTCTCGGCGAACACCAGCACGATGTCGGCCACCGAGGCGTTGGTGATGAACCACTTATGGCCGTTGATCACCCATTCCTCGCCATCCTTGGTGGCGGTGGTGCCGATCACGGTCGGGTCGGCGCCCGCGAAGAAAGGTTCGGTCAGTGCGAAGGCGCTGGAGATGTCGCCCCGCAGGTTGGGCCAGAGCCACCGTTCCTTCTGTGCCTCGGTGGCACCGTGCGCCATCAGCTCCATGTTTCCGCTGTCGGGTGCCTGCACCCCGAAGATGGTCATCGACATCATGCAGCGACCGATGATCTCCGACATCAGTGCCAGGTGCAGCTGCCCGAGCCCCTTGCCGCCCAGATTCGGGTCGAGGAAGGCCCCCCACAGGCCGCGTTCCTTCACCTGGTCCTGGAGGTGGCGCTTGACGACCTGCCACTCCTCCGGGGGCAGCTGGTCGAAGAGTGGCTCGAGGGGGATCAGCTCGCGGTCGATGAACGCCCGCATCCAGGCCAGATCCTCTTCGAACTCCGGCTCCGTCTCGAAGTCCCACGCCATCCGCGTCCCCCCTGGGTTCGTGTCGGACGACATCGTAACGGGTCAACCCGGGCCGGACCGCCGAGCCCCCGTTCGCTAGATTCGAGCGTCATGGACCGCCCTGTGGCGCGACGGCGCGTCGCGGAGGCACGGGTGGGTCGCCTGGCCACGCTCACCCCCGAGGGTCGACCGCACATCGTCCCGTGCTGCTTCGTACTGGACGATCGGACCGTGTACTCGGCGGTCGACGCCAAACCGAAGTCGACCCTTGCCCTACGCCGACTCGAAAATGTGAGGGCGCACCCGTCGTGCTCGCTGCTGGTGGACCACTACGCCGAAGAGTGGACAGATCTCTGGTGGGTCCGGGTCGACGGGTCGGGGCGGGTGATCGAGGGGGGCGATGAGCGCGCGCACGCCCTTGACCTCCTGCAGGCCAAGTACAGCCAGTATCGGGAGACGACGCCCCCCGGAGCCGTGGTGGCGCTTGACATCGAGCGCTGGCGCATGTGGCCATGAGGTTGCCGTGGGGCGTACGGTCAGTACCGATCGCGAGTGCCTATCGCGAGCACCGCAACGGAGGGCGGTAGGTTGCTCCGGACGGACAACACCCGAGGAGGCGTAGTGCCCAAGCCAGACGTGGCAATTCCCGAAGAGCGCCCACCGGCCGACCTGGTGGTGGAGGACCTGGTGGTGGGCGACGGCGAGGAGGCCCGCCCCGGGCAACAGGTCTCGGTGCACTACGTGGGCGTGGCATGGTCGAACGGCTCGCAGTTCGACGCCTCGTGGGACCGCGGGGAACCCTTCGAGTTCGACCTCGGGAAGGGCCAGGTCATCGCGGGCTGGGACCAGGGCGTGGTGGGCATGCGCATCGGCGGTCGCCGGCGCCTGAGCATCCCGCCCCACCTGGGTTATGGCAGCAGCGGGGCCGGCGGTGTGATCGAGGGTGGAGAGACGTTGGTCTTCGTGGTCGACCTCCTGGGTACCAGGTGAGAGGAGCGAGCTCGGGTGCGTGCTGTCCGTAGCGCGGAAGGTGTGGCCTCCATCGTCGACGTCCCTCCCCCCGAGGGTGACGGCGTCCTGATCCGGGTGGCGTCGGCGGGGATCTGCGGCTCGGACCTCCATCTCCTGTCGTGGAATCTGCCGTCGACGCTCGGGCACGAGATGGCCGGTTTCCTCCCGGACGGCACGGCGGTTGCCGTCGAGCCCATGGCGCCGTGCGGGTCGTGCCCGGAATGCCAGTCGGGTGCCTACAACCTGTGCCACCTCGGGCCGTCGATGCTGATCGGCACAGGGCGCGACGGCGGCATGGCCGACGAGTGTCTGGTGCCGCCGTCGGCCATCGTGCCGCTCGCCGGCGGGGTCCCGGTTGGCGACGCCTGTCTGGTCGAGCCGCTGGCTGTCGCGGTGCACGGCATCCGCCGGGGCCAGATCGGATCCGGTGACCGGGTCGCCGTCGTGGGAGGCGGGAGCATCGGGCAGTTGTCGCTGGCGGCGGCCCAGGCGGTCGGGGCAACGGTCGATCTCGAGGCGCGGCACGAACATCAGCGCGCGGTGGCGGACGAGCTGGGTGCGGGCCAGGTGACCGACGGCTATGACGTGGTCGTGGAGTCAGCAGGCACGGAGAGCGCGCTCCTCCGCAGCGTGGAGCTGTGCCGGCCCGGTGGGCGGGTCGTGCTCCTCGGCACCTACTGGGACACCGTGTCGTTGCCCGGTCTGCAGATAGGGATGACCGAAGTCGATCTGATACCGGCGAGCATGTACTCGCGGGCCGGTTCGGTGCGTGATGTCGATGTGGCGGCGCAGCTCCTGGCGGATCGCCCGGAACTGGCCCGGCTCATCATCACTCACCGGTTCCCTCTCGACGGGGTGGGCGAGGCCTTCGCAGCGGCCCGGGACCGCGCCAGTGGTGCGATAAAGGTCGTCCTCGAACCCTGATCCCCAGCGGGACCCGCGCGCGGCCCTGGCCAGAGCGCCCCGAAGTCAGGACAAGCCGGCGAGCCAGGAAGCGACGACGTCGGCCACGGCGGACTCGCTCTTGCGCAGTGAGTGGTCCCCGTCCACGAAGACAACTGTGACGGCCCCGGGGATGGCCTCTGTCTCCCGTTCCAGCTCGGCGGGAGCAGCGAAGGCGTCACGCCGACCCGAGACGAACAGGCACGGCAGGTCGAGGTCCGGAAAGTGGGCGGTACGAAGTCGCTCGGGCCGTCCGGGAGGGTGGAGCGGGTAGCTGACGAGAACGAGGGCGGCGACCTCCAGGCCCTCCGCGGCCGCCATCGAGCACATTCGCCCGCCCATGGAGCGGCCGCCGATGGCCACCCGGCGCGTGGGGACGCCGAGCTGATCCGCCAGCTCCGAGGTGGCGTTGCGGATGGTGTCGATGCACACGGCGGGTGAGTCCGGGCGGCGCTTCCCGGCGGCAGGCCCAGGGAAGTCGACTCGTTCGACGGTCAGCCCGACGTTGGTGACGGCCCGGTCGATCGCCACCAGCCCCGACTGGTCACGCCGCGCGCTGGCGCCGGGCGTGAGGACGAGGCCTACGGGTCCCGTTCGGGTCATCGGCCCATCATGGCCGTTCGGCTACAGGTGAGTCATTCTCCGGGGCACTCTCACACTCCTGATGCCGGCTCGGAGTCGAGGCGATACGGCCCCTTTGGGTCGGTGGTCCGCATCGGATTCGTGGTCAGGAGATTTCGGTTACTCCCGTTACCCATCCAGCATCCGAAGAGGTAAGTAATTGGACCTGGCTACCAATCGGGATCTTCGAAAGCGTCGTTGCGGAATGATCAGGTCCTACGACTATGGGGGCGCCACACCAGCGATCGGCGACGATCGACTCACCTGGTCCGGATGGTTTGTAGAGCACCGAGTGCGCAGCCTGATTGAATCCCTCCCAGGTCACGTCGGCACTCCCTGATAGGCCTGACAAGGAGCACCGTGGTGGTGTCGGCGTCGTGAGGAGCTTCAACTGATGAACACAGGGGACGTTGGCATCGATGTCGACTGTGACAAAGGCGCCGGGAGAGAGTGTGGAGAGGCTCGTCAATGTTCCACTTGGTGACAGCACTTGGAACTGGGTGCAGGTTGGATAGTTGACGCTGGTCGTCCCACTGTCAAGTGTCAATTGGTGACCAGCGGCGTCGACGCTTATTACCGCTTCCTCCCCGTCGGTCGGCGGACCAGTGAGTTGCGTCGATTGAGAGGGGGGCGTCGACACTGCAGGAACAGAGGGCGGAACACCGGCTGAGTTAGTTGAAGATCCGGTGGAGCGAGCGTTCGGCTGACTCAGCCGGGGGTTTTCAACGATGAAGTCTCCGCGACTATCGACTTCGCGCACTGTGGTCGTGTACTGCTGGGTCGGGTTGCCGGCATCGACCGTGCATGTGAACTCTCTCCCATCTTGCCGGGGTTCGGAATTTGGACAGTAAACCTGAATGCTGGGTTGTGTTCCGGTCTGTTGTTGCACGTCAGACTGAAGTAGCGAACGTACGGTCGACTGCACTCGGGGCATGCTTAGTTGGTTATCCCCTCCCGCAATGAAGACGACGACAGCGACGAAACCCAGAGGGCCGAGTACCAGTGAGGTGATGATCCCTGCGATCGAGCGACCACGCCCACAGAGTGAAGGAATCCCCTTGATCCGCCGCAACGACACGACACCGAGAATGAAGCCGGGAACGGCAAGCAACGGAATGAGGATTGAGCAGAGCCCGAACACCAAAGAGGTGGTAGCCACACCGTTCTTGTCCGGGGGGCTGATGGGGCTTGGGGAGGGCCATCCTGACGGTGGTGGAGGGAAGGACGCTTGAGGAGGCGGCTGACCGGGTGCGGGAGGGGGTGGGGGATTGCCGGGGAAGTGAACGGAAGGGTCGAACGTGAGGGGCCCGATTCCAGGCGGCTGCCAGGTCCCTCCCTGAGGGCGCTCGTCGCTCACGACTTAAATCTCCATCTCGGATCTCACTTGAAAGACATCCGTCGAGCCCGACAGCGCTAGCGGGAGATCTGCGTTGTCGGAGTGCCGCAAGAAATACACGTAGCGGCGTCCTCGTCGAGCGAAGTTCCGCATTTCATGCAGTAGGCGACGGGCCTCTCCATGGAGCCGCAATAGTGGATCGCTTGGGCGTTGACCATTCTTTGCTTGCCGCACCAACTGCAGTAGATGACATCAGTCCCGTTCTCGGGTTGCGAAGCGGGAGAACCGGCCATGGTGGGGGCCGGAGGAGACGAAGCAATCGCTACCGCACCGTTGGGCGGAGCAGTCACCGGACTCGGCCCGCTGCTGGGTATCCCCGCCGCAACCCCGGCAGGCACGGGCGCAGCCCCTTGGGGCGCGACCAATTTGGTGCCGCCTGCTGCGAGAAGCCGTTCGTATTCCTTCTTGCGGAACCAGAGGTGGAAATTGGGAAGGTGAACGTAGGCCCCGGATCGCCGGACAGTGGCATCGGTGAGGACGCCGTGCGGCAGCACCGTCAGGGCCTTTCTCGGCTGACCACTGAGTTCGCTCCGAGCCAGGATCACTATCCCCTGATTTGTCACTGCGACAGAGGCCGGTCGATCGATCGCCCCATGAATGGCGGCCACGAGCAACACACCGGGGATGATGATGACGCCGAGGAAGACGAACGACAGGGCAATCGCAACGCCGAAAATCATCACCAGAACTACGTCAGTTCGACGCGGATCGGGGCCGATGACCCCGATGCCGTATTCGTGGGCACTCACGCCCGATCCCAGGAGCTGTTCGCTCTTTCTGAGCCCCTTTGCTCGAGTCCTCTTGGTCATTGCCATTGGTCAACGCTCACCTTCGGGTGCTGCTCGTTGGAGACGGGTGCAACGGGCGAGGAATAGGACGCCCAGGGTCCTGATGGAGCTGCAACTGCGGGCGGAGCCCAGTGGTTGCCGCCTCGGGGCGGTATTCCGCGCAGGGCCTCCGGATACTTTCGCTTTCGCCCGATCACAACGATGACAATGCAAAGGAGGAGGCCGACAAGGGGGACGCCTGGCAACAGATGCCAATTCGTTCCCGACCCGTTCGCCGGAATATCCGGAGCGTTTGCAAACTGCTGGTCAGCCACCGATACCGCGTCGGCAGTTGTCAGATCGCCTGACGACGTCGCCATGAACTCCTGAAATGCTGTATTCCCCTTCGTGAAGGACACGATGTATTCCGTGAGCGCAATGCCCGATTGCGCGGTGTGCACTTCGATTCCGGAGGCGCCCGGAATGCCAGCTACAGAGAACTGCGCATTTCCGGCCTGACTTGACTGGCTCTGCAGCTGGCTGTCGAAGCCGTTCACAAAGGAAGTTTCATCGGACGCATTCTTGAATTGGAATGCAGTGATGACGTCCGCATCCCCGTTGCTCGGTTGGTGACTCCAGGAGCGGATGTAGGCGGTGACGGTTCCGTCCGCCAAAGCCTGGTCGAGCGCCGATGATGCGCTCTTATTGTTTCCCTCGATGAGGCCAACGTTCGATTGCGTTATCGGCCCGTTTGCCGTTCCGAGGGGCAGGGGGACAAGCCCAAGGACGGGGTTCGCGAGAATCGTCGATGACAGTCCATCGCCGACCGAGGCGAAGGCGTTCGCTTGCAGGAGGACCACGGAGGCGGTGCTCAGCAACACGACAACTGCCACCCTGCCCACGAGGCGCTTCGCCGCGTTCGACCGCTCCAAGACTGCGAACCGCGCGATCCTCATGTTGTGCGTCCCGCCCTTTTCGGTTCGATCTCCGACCGAAGTGTCGCGACGAAGACCCAACTCAAACTGAGCGGCAACCCAACTCTCGCCCAACTCGGCGGTGCCGGAGTGGCCAGGGGTGGGGCAAGCCTCTAGGAACTACAGCGGTCACCCAGCCAGGGCCGGTCGCCGTCGAGTGCATAGAGAGCGACGGCGACCGTGTCCTGTTCGGCCTTGGTGGCTCTGTTGGGCGGGACCCCGACGAGACTGCTGAGACCGGCTGCCTGCGCCGCATAATTCCAGGTGGCCTGGCTGAATTGGAACGCGCCCATGTAGAGGCCGTTTGGTGACACGGCCTGATAGTCGCCGCCCGACTCCGCCTGCACCACGCACTGGAGGAACGGGTTGAGAGCGGGGTCCGTCGTCGTCACGGAAACGACGGCCGGCCCTGGGCTCGACGTGGGTGCCGCCCCGCCCGACTTCTGGACCGTCGACTTCTGGACCGTCGCCTTCTGCGCTGTCGCTACCGCAGCGGCTGCGGCCTGACCCAATACCGCGTTCTGCTGGGCCACTGCCTCCGCCAACTGCCCCGTGACCTGTGCCTGCACCGATTCCATGTGGCTCACCGTGGAAGTGGATTGAGCGAGATACGTGGCCTGCGCCGTCTGTTCGGCGCGATCGCGGTCGCTCTGACGGACGAGCACCTGGAGCGTGCCCTGCACACTGCGTTGCGCTGCGTGGAGCTTGTCGACGGCTTCGTTGAGGTTGCCGATGGTGACGGTGGCGTACTCGTTCGCCGATTGCACGGTGCTCATATTCTCGGCGAAGAGCGACGCCCCCGAGGCCGACGAGACCGACCCGTTCAGCACGTAGGAGGCGATCGCGATTCGTTCGACCTGATGCGTCCGTTCGGTGATCTGTTGGCGGTCGCTCTTTATCTGCAGCTGCGTCGCGGCGATGGCGCGCTGATCCTCGGCCACTTGGGCGGTGGCAACCGAATACTGCTGCTGGTAGGCGTCAGCCTCGAGCTCTTCTTGGACCAGCTGCTGTGAAATGCTCCGGGCTTGTGCGGTCAGGTTCCCGACCTGATCGGCCCCCGCCCTGGGCGGACGCGCCATGGCGATCACGGCGCTGGCCGCAAGGAGTGCGACCACGATAAAGAGTCGTGTGGCGCGTGCAGCCATTCCTGCGCCCGTTCCGACTTGCGTTTCCGACCTGGCGCAGTGCACGACCCGTCGAATTTAGCCGTTTTCCCAGGTGCCCCGCCCGGGGCCAACCGTGGGATCTGTTCCCCGTGCGTGGCCCATGCCTGAAACAGGGGAGGCTCCAGGCACGACCCCGTGCCTGGAAGAGTGCCTAGTTGGGCGCCGCCGGGGCGTCCTCCAACTCGTTCAGTCCTCCAACTCGTCCAGGAGATCGCGGCATCTCTGGGCATCACCTGTGAGTTTCGCCCTGAAGCTGTCCATGCGGGCCAGCTTGGCGTTCAATTGCTCGGCGAGTGATTCGATCAGCTCGAGCGCCTCCTGCAACGTCGCCTTTTGCTCGTCGCGTGCCCGTGGTGTCGTGGCGTCCTTCTTGGCCCGGTAGTCGGCGCGCAAGACGTCCAGTCTTGTCTCGAAGGATAGAAATTCTTTTATCTCGTCGAGGTTCATACCCAGGACCTCTCGGAGCTCGAGGATGCGGCGGAGCTGAGTGAGATCGGACTCGGTATAGCGGCGCTCGCCACCGGGCGTGTACAACGACGGCGTGAGCAGGCCGAGCTCTTCGTAGTAGCGCAGGGTGCGAGGAGAGACGCCGGCCGTGGCGGCGGCATCGCTGATGCGAATGCCATTTTCCGGATCGGCGGAGACGCGGGTTGTCGGTGTTGGCATTTCAGTCCACCAGGAGGGTTTCGGATTCTGCGACTGACTCTTGCGACGACACGACCGGTAGCTCACCGGTGAGGCGGGTGGTCGAGCCCGGTTCGGCATAGTGGTATTTCCCACCCCGCAGGAGGGAAGCTACTGCGCCCAGGACGCACGCGCCGGCAGCGAAGTAGAAGGCCTCGGTCAATCCGCGTCCGAACGGTCGGGAGATGAGCCGGGGGAAGAAGGAGCGGCTGGTGAGATAGTGCGCCGTGGCCGGCGGGAGATGGGAGAGCGCGGCGGGCCCCAGGAGCACCTGGATCGGGTTGTAGCCCAGGAATGCCGCAAACAGGCTCCCGACGGGGGGTAGATGTGATGCCCGCAGCGCGGTCGACGATCCCACGCCTTGGGCCACAAGGCCGTGGTACAGGGCCGAGGGCAACGTGGCGCCGAGCCCCAGGATCATGAGCGTGAAAAAGATGCCGATCGACAGGACCTGGGACGAGGCATTGAACGTGCCCGACATTCCGCCACCGGCGCCGCGCTGATTGGCCGGGAGACTGTTCATGACCCCGGCCTGATTGGGCGAGATGAACATGCCCATGCCTATCGAGTTCAAGAAGATCAGTCCGGCGAAGGACCAGTAGGAGAAGTCGACCGGGAGCGCCTGGAGCAGCACGAATGAGAGCGCCACGATCAGCAGACCCCCGGTGGCGAAGGGCCGGGCGCCGAAGCGATCAGCCATGATCCCGCTCAATGGGCCCGCGGCCAGGAATCCCACGGTGAGCGGGATCATGTAGATCCCGGCCCACAGCGGCGTCTCGGAGAAGCTGTAGCCGTGCTCGGGGAGCCAGATTCCCTGCAGCCAGATGATCAGCATGAACTGAAGACCGCCGCGGCTCAGTGCAGCCAGGAAACTCGCCGTGCACCCGGCACTGAAGGCCCTGATGCGGAACAAGGTGAGACGGAACATGGGGTGGGCGACGCGCGCTTCGATCATCCCGAAGACAACCAGAATGACCACCCCGCCTATCAGCTCACTCAGCACGACCGGGCTGGTCCAGCCCATGGTGTGGTGGCCGTAGGGGAGCAGGCCGTAGGTGATGCCGATCAGAATGAGGACGAGCCCGGCCGCGAAGGTGACGTTGCCGAGCCAGTCGATCTTCGCCGGGGTGCGCACACCACGATCTTCGAGCTTCATGTAAGCCCAGACGGTGCCGAAGAGCCCGAAGGGCACCGAGATCAAGAAGACGAGATGCCACTCGATCGGAGCGAGGAGGCCCCCCAGTACGAGCCCGATGAAGCCCCCGGCGATCGCCGCCACGTTGTAGATGCCCAGCGCGAGGCCCCGTTGGTGGGCCGGAAAAGCGTCGGTCACGATGGCAGACGAGTTGGCGAACAACATGGCGCCCCCGACCCCCTGCCCGATGCGCATGCCGATGAGCCACCACGCCCCGGCCGATCCGTCGAGCCAGGTGATCGTGAGCAGAAGGGAGAACACGGTGAAGACGGCGAAGCCGAAGTTGTAGACCCGCACCCTCCCGAAAATGTCGCCCACGCGGCCGAGAGTGACCAGCAGTACGGCCAGGACCACCATGAAGCCCAGGAGCATCCAGAGCAGGTAGCCTGTGTTCCCTGGGGTGAGCGGGTTCAATCCGATCCCCCGGAAGATGTCGGGCATGGCGATCAACACGATGGACTGGTTGATGAAGACCATGAGCGTGCCCAGCGTGATGGTAAAGAGGGCGACCCACTTGTACCGGGACCGGTCGGCCAGGGCGGCCGAAGCGCCCTTTGGGCTGATCGGAGGCCCAGCAGTACCCGTCGCCGTCGTGCTGGTCATGCTGAAAGTATAACGTTGACGTGAGGGTAATAAGCCCTTCCGCCCTCGTGGCTGCTCAGACCCAGGTGCTCCTGGTCGCAGGCATGCCGCTCCGGCCGTCCGGTGCGGGTTTGACCCCGAGCACCTGGTGGATGGAGATACCCCCGTCCTCGAAGCCGTTGGCCGAGGCCGCCATGTAGAGGTGCCAGACGCGGGCCCTCTGGACACCGACCTCGGCCACTGCGGCGTCCCAGTTGGCCTCCAAATTCCTCACCCACGCCCGTAGCGTGCGGGCATAGTGTTCCCGCAGGGACTCGACGTCGCGCACCTCGAAACCGGCTCGCTCCATGGCCAGCACGACCTGTCCCACATCGATGAGCTCACCGTCGGGGAACACGTATCGTCCGATGAACGAGTTGCGGGCCATCCGGGAACCGCCGACGCTCGAGATGGCGTGGTTGAGCAGCCGGCCTGTGTCGCTCAGCAGCCCGTGGAGGGTGGCGAAATACTCTCCGGTCCTTTCTGTGCCGACGTGCTCGAACATGCCGATGGAAGAGATCGCGTCGAAGCGTTCGTCCCGCAGGTCCCGGTAGTCCTGCACCCTGATCTCGATCTGGTCGTCCAAGCCGGCCTCCTTGACCCCCGTCCGCGCCAGATCGGCTTGCGCGGTGCTCAGCGTTATGCCGACCACGTTGGCGCCATAGTGGCGCGCCGCGTGCAGGGCCAAAGAGCCCCATCCACACCCGACGTCGAGCAGGCGGGCGCCGCGGTGTTCGTGCAGCCCGAGTTTGCGGCAGACCAGATCGTGTTTCGACTGCTGGGCCGCTTCGAGCGTGGTGGATGCCTCGACGAAGCGGGCGCAGGAGTACGTCATGCTCGGCCCCAGGATCAAGCGGTAGAACTCGTTGCTGATGTCGTAGTGGTGGCTGATGACCTCGGCGTCGCGGCTTTTGGAGTGTCGACGGCCGTGGGGGGAGGCCTCCACGGCCGGGGGGGCCGGAGGACGGCCGAGGACGCCCAGTTGGAGAGCGGCCCGCAGGGCAAGAATTGCCGGCCGAGGCCCCGCCCGCAGGTCGGGCCGCGCGGCGTCGTGGAGCGCCCGGAGCACACCGAAGATGTCGCCGTCCGCTTCCAGTTCTCCGGTCACGTACGCACGGCCTATGCCGAGCTCGCCGGGGGCCCAGAGCATCCGGCTGATGGCGTTCGGCGATCGGATGACGAGGGTTCCCGGCCCGTCGGTCGGTCCGGTCCCGCTACCGTCCCAGAACTCGAATCGCACCGGCATGTGATCGCCAAAAAGCCCCTCGAGGAGCGGGGCGACCATCGCCGCGGCGTTCCCGTTGCCCTTGGCTCGTAATGGTTCTCCGTCCGGCTTACGCGTTGCCGATGTGTCGCGTGTCCCCGCTTCCGACTCCTCCACGACGTCGGGTTCCATGGGCCCCTCCTTCGCATCGCTTGCACCCTGCGTTCCCATGCTATTGGCGAGTTAAACCGAGAAAATCCGCCTGCCCCGCTTCTCCCGTCAGGGATGGGTCAGCGGCGGGGGACAGGCGTTGGTGGCCATCTTCTCGGCGTGGACTCGCTCCGAGAGCGCTTCGTGGAAGTGCTCGTCGTCCCCCTTCATCCCACTCACCAGGGGCGAATGGGCCAACGAGAAGGCGCCGACGAACATGACGAGGAGTGAGAACGCCTCCAGAGGTCCCCAGGCCCCGCCGGTTCGCAGGTCGTCGCCGAAGAGCCCCACCCCGATGAGAATGCTGGCCAGAGGATCGACCATGACCAGGGTGGACTGCGAGGCGACGATGGGACCGGCGTGGAACGCGTTCTGGGTGAGGAATACGGCGAGCACCCCGAAGACGATGAGGGCATACGTCTGCCCGTGCCGGTAGAGCGAAGCCCAATCGGCGGCGGCGAAATTGGAGACCACCTTGGTGCAGGCCGCGGTGAAGGCGAAGCTGATGGCCCCCGCCGTGCCGAACATGGCGGCCCGCCACCACCGGGGGCCCCGCCGCGCCAGCACGACGGCGACCGCGATACCGCCGCTGCACGCGCCGCCTGCGATCACCCAACTCCAAAAGGACGGCGACAGGTTGCCGTCCTCGGGATGGGCGCAGTACAAGAAGCCGGAGAGTCCGCCGACCGCGGCCAGGGAGCCGAGCCATTCGCGTCGACCGACCGAGAAGCCGAACCACACCGAGAGCACGATCACGAGGAAGACCAACTCGAGGGTGAGAATGGGTTGCACCTGTGAGAGCCGTCCGAAGTGCAGGGCGATGGCCTGCAGCACGAAGGAGACGATCATGAGGGCGAAGCCGAGGATCCAGATGCCCCGCCGGACTGCGTAGGTCATCAGGCTGAGCTTCAGCGACGTCTGGGCAGGAGCGTTCTCGACCCCCATGCGTTGGAACACGCTGGTCAGCGCGTTGGCCAACGAGGCGCCAAGCGCCAGGATAAAGACCATCGGGCTCCGCTTTCGTCCGCGATACATGTATCATGCACGTATCCAGCCCCAAGTGTAGTGGGCGACGAGGGGAGGCAAGGGCAAATTGTGGGCACCCCTCCATGCGAGCCCGCCGACGCCATCGGCGTAATTGGAGACGACGCCATCGGCGTCATCGAGTTGGAGTTGTTGAAGCTCGTCCGCCATCTGGAGACATTTGGTCGTCGCAGCTCGCTGTACCTCCGCATCGACCGGGCCGGTTACCTTGCGCTCCGCACGATTGAGGACCTCGGTCCCCTCAGCACGAAGGCTCTGGCCACCGCACTGAACCTCGATGCCTCCACGGTGACCCGCCAGGTCGCCGCTCTCGAGACCGGGGGGTTTGTCGATCGCCGCCCCGACCCGAATGACCGGCGCTCGTCGTCCATCCTCTTGACGGTGGAGGGTCGCCGGATGATGGCGGGCGTGGAGCAGGAACGTCGCCAGGGCATTGAGGCGTTGGTCGATACCTGGGACGACTCCGAAAAGGCCGTGCTCGGTCGCGTGCTCCACAGACTCAACGCCTCGCTTCTGCAAAACGGTCGCGCAACCAGAGTCGACTGAGGGCGACTAGACACTTGGGTGTGACCGTTCCGGCGCACGAGGGCTTGCCGGATGGCGGCGATCCGGACCACACGGCTCGCTCGTGGCAACGCCTGACCCGTCGCCGCGTCTGGCCGGTCCTGAGGTTCATGCTGGGCATCGGCATCGTGGCCCTGGCCGTGTGGGCACTCTCGTCACACCGCGGGGAGCTCTCGGGGTTCTCGGCCGTCTTCGGAAACCTCAAATGGTGGTGGATCCCGCCGGCTCTGGTGGTGGAGCTGGCCTCGTTCGTGTGCTTCGCCGGCCTGCAGTACGAATTCTTGCGGTGTGGCGGCCTCCTCGCGCCCGAGGGCCCGCTCTTGAAAATGACCTTCGCCTCGCAGGCGATCACGAACTCGCTCCCGGGCGGGAATGCATTCTCCGCCGTCTACGGGTTCCGCTGGTTCCGGCGTTTCGGGGCCGACGACACGCTGGCGGCGTGGTCGCTGGTGGGGACGGTGGTCGCCACAGTCGTCTCGCTCGCGCTGGTGGCCACGGCCGGCCTGGCCCTGGCGACCGGGGAGGGGGCATCGCTCGATCTCATCCCGGTCATCGTCGGTGTCTTCGTCATCACCGCGGCCATGGGGGCACTCTTCGTCTACGAGCGTCCGCTCGCCATGGTGGTCACCTGGGGCATCCGCGCCTCGCGCAAACTCGTGGGGCGACCCCGTGGGGATCTGGCCGACGAAATACATCGGATCGTCGGGATGGTTACCACCGTGCGCCTCGGGCCCCGTCAGGTCATCGCCATCATGCTGTGGGGCGTGGCCAACTGGCTGTTCGACTGCGCGTGCTTTGCCATGATGTTCCTGGCGGTCAACGCAACCATTCCCTGGAAGGGTCTCCTCCTGGCCTACGGAGCGGGCCAGCTGGCCGCCACCCTCCCGTTCACCCCGGGGGGATTGGGCGTTGTGGAGGGGAGCATCACCATTGCGCTGGTGGCCTTCGGGGGTGCCCAGGTGTCCACCGTCGATGCCGTTCTCATGTACCGGGTCATCAGCTTCTGGCTCATCCTGGTGGTTGGCTGGGGGCTGTGGGCCCAGTTGGCTTTCCAGGTCCGCCGCGGCCGCTGGAGCCGGTATGCGCTCGACACCCCCGTCGAAGCGGAGCTCGGGCCCGACGGCGCGCCGGTACCCACGTCGACCGGGAGCGCCGAGACGATCTCGGCGGTCGAGCGGTGAGACCTCCCTCCAGGCGAGGGGACACTGTCCGACGCCGGTGGGCGACCCGGGCTGCCGGTTGCGTTCTGCTGGCCGGCGTTCTCTCCGGATGCACGGCGGCGCGCAACAACCTCGGAACATCGGAGAGCTCGTGCTACCTCGCCCTGCCGACGGCAACCAAGGCGATCGGCTCGCACGGGCGACTATACGGGGTGCAACGGTTTACGCTGTCGGCGCTCCGGAAGAAGGCTCCACAACTCCTGCACGACCTCGACACGACTGCACCCGGTTCCGAAACGGTCTGCCTGATCGCATTCACGGGGAACTTCACCGCCGCATCCGTGTCCGACCCCCGCGGCCGATCCTCGGGCAAACTGGCCGTGGTGGTCTCGACGACCCCGGGAAACCATCTTCTCGGTACGGTCATCTTCACCAAGGCGCCCCTGCATTTCGGTCACTCCCACGCGGGTTGATCGCATTCTCCGCTTTCAGGGGTCCCGTGCCGCTCGGCAGAGGCAACGGATATGCTTTCTGGTGATGCGCACCTCGGGGTGCGCCGGTCGTTGGCGCTGACGGACCGGTCCAAAAGGCGGCTGTCCGTTGTTACCTGGTTTCACCCGGCAGGGGGGGAGGGCCCACTGATGACCCATCGCTTCCTCAGCGGGAGCTTTGCGTGACCGCCGGTCCCTCGGGAGTGGCGACTGCGCCCGGCGCAGGCTGGGCGACAGCGGCCGCCAACGCACCCGGATCACCGGCGTTCGTGCTGAGCGGGGGCGGCAATCTCGGGGCAATCCAGGTGGGGATGATGTACGCCCTCGTGGAGAAGGGACTTCGGCCGGGGATGATCGTCGGCACATCCGTCGGCGCCATCAACGGTGCGTTCTTCGCCAGCCGTCCCGATCTGCCCGGCATTGCCGAGATCGCCCGCCTCTGGTCTTCCCTGCGGCGCAAGGATGTCCTGGGGGTTGACCTCGGCACGCTCGTCGGAGGATTCCGTGGGCGTCCTCGGCATCTTTTCGACTCCTCCTCCATTCGCCGGATCCTCGAGTCGTTCCTCACCTTCAATCGCCTTGAGGACGCGCCGATACCGTTGACGGTCGTGGCGACCGCATTGGGCACCGGCGAGGCCGTGATACTCAACTCGGGCGATGCGACGGATGCGCTCCTGGCCAGCAGCGCGGTGCCGAGACTGCTCCCGCCCGTCGAGATCGACGGGCGCCTTCTGGTCGACGGTGCGGCCGCGGCGGATGTCCCGCTCCAGCAGGCGGTTGCGCAGGGCGCGCGCGAGCTCTACGTGCTGCCGACGGCGCCCGCGCAGGTCGCAGCTCTGGTGCGGCAAGGGGCGGCGTGCGACACGAGCGAGGGCGCCCAGGGGACAGTCGTGCACGTGATTCCCCCACCGGAGACGCGCATCCCGCTGGCCCGGCTCGACCAGTCACCGGTCCTGCTCCGACTGGGATACGACCAGGCGCGGACCTGGCTGGAGGGGAACCCTCTCCCGGGCGCGCCGGTGCCCGACGTCGAACGAAGAGATCTGATCGACTCAGATCAGTCGTCGTAGACGAGGACGCCCCGGATGTTCTTGCCGTCCCTCATGTCCTGGTAGCCCAGGTTGATATCGCCGAGCTTGTAGGTCGTGGTGACCATCGAGTCGAGGTCGAGCTGGCCATCACGGTAGAGCTTCAGGAGCTTGGGAATGTCAGCCCGCATGTTGGCCGAACCGAAAATGCTCCCCACGATCTGCTTTTCCATCAGGGTGAGATCCACCAGGCTCAGCGTGACGTCGGTTTCGGACATCGGGTGGATGTTGGTGACCACCACCCGACCACGCTTGGCGGTCAAGGCGAGAATCGAGGCCATGAGCGCCCCCGATCCGACACCCATGGCGCAGATCACCTTGTCGCACATCCGTCCCCATGTCTCCTGCTGGATGAGCCCGAAGGCCTCCTCGATCGACGCCGCGGTGTGCGTGGCCCCGAAGCTGGGTGCGAGAGTCCGCTTCAGCTCGACGGTGTCGATGGCAAAGATGCGCTCTGCGCCGGCGAGCCGTGCTCCTTGCACGGCACTTGCACCGATCCCCCCGATGCCGATCACCGCGACATTGTCCCCCGGCCGCACCTCGGCGGCGTAGACGGACGATCCCCACCCGGTCGTCACCCCACAGCCGACAAGGCAGGCCTTGTCGAGCGGGATGTCGTCGAGGATCTTCACGCAGGACGCCTGATTCACGACGGTGTGCTTGGAGAAGGTGCCCAGGCAGACCATGGTGTTCAGATCCTGCTCCCGGGCATGGTGGCGCGATGTGCCGTCCAGCTGGCGGCCCGACATGAGCGTGGCGCCCACGTCGCAGAGGTTCGAGTGGCCAGTGGCACACGAAGGACACTGCCCGCAGGCGGGGACAAATCCGAAGACGACGTGGTCACCCGGGGCCAGCCCGCGTACGCCGGGACCGACTTCTTCCACCACGCCGGCGCCTTCGTGCCCACCGATGACGGGCAGCGAACCCGGGAGGTCGCCGGTGATCAGATGCTCGTCGGAGTGGCACATGCCCGATGCAGCCAACTTGACGAGTACCTCTCCCTCTCGGGGCGGGTCGAGCTCGATCGGCTCGACGCTCCAGCCCTCGTGCCTCTCCCACAAAACTGCCGCTTCCGTCTGCATGGTGTCCCTCCGTCGAGGCGCCGTTGTCGTAGCCGTAACCTACCCGGAGCCGTGCCATGCCGCCTGATCACCTAGGCGCCGGTACCCTTGTCGCCCCGTGTCTCTCCTCGTCGATCTCCAGCAGGTAGCAGTGCGTCGGGTGGACCGGGTGCTCTTCGAGGACCTGTCACTCGCGGTTTCGGACGGGGACCGGATCGGGGTCGTGGGCGTCAACGGCACGGGAAAGTCCACCCTGCTGCGGGTCATCGCGGGGGTGGACCTGCCCGATGAGGGTCAAGTCCGGCGGGGCCGAGGCGCACGGGTGGGCTTCCTCGACCAGGTACCAGAACTGCCTCCGGGGACGGTGGCGGCGGCCGTGGGGGAGGGTTGGGAGGCCGAGGCCGCGCTCGACCGCCTCGGTATGGGCGAAGCGACCTCCATGGACGTGCGGGAGCTCTCGGGGGGCCAGGCCAAGAGGGTGGCGTTGGCCCGGGTGCTGGCTCACCCGGCCGAGCTCCTGGTACTCGATGAGCCCACCAACCATCTCGACCTGGGGGGAGTGGCCTGGCTCGAGCATCGTCTCCTGGCGTTCCGCGGGGGTCTGGTCCTGGTGACGCACGACCGGCACCTACTCGACCGGCTGACCACTCGGATGCTCGAGCTCGACCGAGGGCGGGCGTACGTGCACGAGGGGGGATATGGGTCCTACCTCGAAGCCAAGGCGGAACGGGAGGAACACGCGGCGAGCGCGGAATCGACCCGGCGCAACCTCGCTCGACGCGAGTTGGCGTGGCTCCGGCGAGGAGCCAAGGCACGGTCGCGTAAGCCGCAAGCCCGGATCGACGCTGCGGTCCGGCTGATCGAAGGCACACCGCCTCCGGCGTCGCGGACGACCGAGCTCGAGAGGGCGGGCGACACGCCACGCCTGGGCGACAAGGTCATCGAGTGCACCGGGGTCGGGGTCCGCTACGACAACGGACCGATGGTGCTCTCGGACGTGAACCTGGTACTCGACCGTCGCGAACGGCTGGGAATCGTCGGCGCCAACGGGTCCGGCAAGTCGACGCTCCTGGACCTGCTGGCGGGACGTCGCCGCCCGACGGTCGGCCGGATCGAGGTCGGGCCCACCGTCGTCGTCGGGTACTACGACCAGCTCGGGGTGAAACTCGACCTGCAGGCGCGCGTGCAGGAATTGGTGGCCGGCCCACACCGCACCCCCGGCTCCCTGCCCGACATTGAGCTGATGAAGCGGTTCCTCTTCACTGGGGAGCTGCCGTTCGCACGGGTGGGGACGCTCTCGGGCGGGGAGCGCCGGCGGCTGCAGCTCCTGTTGGTGATCGCCGGTCGGCCCAACGTCCTGTTCCTCGACGAGCCCACCAACGACCTCGACCTCGACACCCTCCGGATCCTCGAGGACTTCCTCGAAGAGTGGCCGGGTGCGCTGGTGGTGGTCAGTCACGACCGGACATTCTTGGAGCGGACCACCGACCGCCTGGTCGCGGTCGGCACCGGGGGCACGGTGTCCGGAGTGCCGGGGGGCGTGGAGGGGTGGATCGCCCGGGTCGAGAGCGGCGATCTCCGCCGGGCGGGGGCTCTGCCGGCGCCGGCTTCGACGCCGCCGGCGACGACCAAGGCGAAGCCGACTCCACCACGAGCGGGCTCAGGTTCGGGTGGGCGTGGATCGGTGCCCAAGAACCGACTCCTCCGCGAGGCGGAGAAGAACATGGTCAAACTGGGGCGACAACGAGACGAGCTCGTTAAGGCGCTGACCGGCGTTCATGACCATGTGGAGATGAATCGACTGGGCGCCGAGCTTGCCGCGGCGCAGGCGGCACTCAGCGATGCCGAGGAGACCTGGCTGGCCCTGGCCGAAGACGCCGAAACATAAGGGGCAGGTCGGAGGGCACTTCCGCAGTTCACTGACCTCTGCAATCAGCATGAATTGGGCTGTAATTGGGTTGGGGTGGTTCGGCCGGAGATTCTCGCAGGCCACTCTGTCTCCATGAACCAGGCGTCCACCTGCGCGACCACTAGTAGGTCGTCATGAAATTCAAGCGGGGAGACAAGGGCGACGCCCATCAGGACGACGTCGTCAACTCGTCGGTTGGCGAACATGTCGCGAGCGGCGGAAGTCAGAACGGTGAAAGTAGTTCTGACGGTCGCGACGGACTTCAGGAATCATCTTCCGTTGCGACCCAAGTGCGGGTCGCCTCTCCCAACACGGCCGCGGGCAACGTAGGCCAGCAACTGGGCGACGTGCTTGTCCTGCGTGGTCTGGTCACCCATGACCAGGTTCAAGAGGCACTGGAACTGCAAACACAATCGGGTGGCCGCTTGGGTGAGCTCCTGGTCCAAATGGGCGTCCTCGAGGAGCGTGATCTCGTCGGCGCGCTGGCCGAGTTCTTCGGCATGCCGGTCGCGGACCTCCGGCGGTACAAGCCCGATCCCGATGCACTCGCTCTCATCTCAGAGGACGTGGCACGGGAGAACATGGCCATGCCGATCAGTCTGCACGATGACGGGCTCCACGTTGCAGTGGCCGAACCGAGTGACGCGTTGCGATTTCTACTCTCCGAGAAGAGCGGCCACCCTGTTCGACTTTTGCTCGCCCCGGCGAGCGACGTCATCTGGGCGATCGATAGCAACTACTTGGCCATCGGTGGCGTTGCACAACTCGTGCAGGCCTTCGAGGTCGTGGAAGGCTCGCGGAAGCGAGTCGCCGAAGCGGTCCAGCCCGTCGTCGTCGCGGATGACGCTCCCGTTGTCCAAGTTGTTGACCGCATCCTCACGCAGGCCATGCGCGACCGCGCCTCCGACGTCCACATTGAACCCTCCGAGGATGTCGTCCGGGTGCGCTTCCGGATCGACGGTGCACTCAAGCAGATCCTCGTCCTTCCCGCCGCGATGGGGCTCGGACTCGTGAGCCGCATCAAGATCATGGCCGGGATGAACATCGTCGAACGCCGCCGCCCTCAGGACGGTCAGCTGACAACGACGGTCGACGGCAAAGAGGTTGACGTCAGAGTGGCCACGACCGCCACCATCTGGGGTGAGAAGTGTGTCATGCGGATCCTCGACAAGACGCGATCGGTTCTCCGTCTCGATGACCTCGGTATGCCGGCCGATACCCACGCGAAGTACTCGAAAATTGTGCGGTCGCCATTCGGCATGGTTCTGTGCGCTGGGCCAACCGGAAGCGGGAAGACCACAACTCTCTACGCCACCCTGTCCGAGGTCAATAACCCGACGCTGAACGTCATGACGATTGAGGATCCCGTCGAGTACGTGTTTCCTTCGATTAATCAGATCCAGACGAACGATCAGGCAGGGCTCACCTTCGCTACCGGACTGAAGTCGATTCTCCGCCAGGACCCGGATGTGATTCTCGTCGGAGAGATTCGGGACGTCGAAACAGCCCGCGTGGCAGTGCAATCGGCGCTCACGGGTCACTTCGTGGTGTCTTCTCTGCACGCGACTGATGCGGTCTCTGCGCTGCATCGATTTCTTGACATGGGCCTCGAATCGTTCCTCATTGCCTCATCTGTACTGGCCGTCGTCGGGCAGCGACTCCTCCGGCGAATCTGCCCCTCATGCAAGGCGCGTTACAACCCGACCGCCGAGGAGATGGCGTTCTATGAGGAGAGCGGCGGTCCCCCGAAGGAAGCGTTCTACATCGGCACTGGTTGCAACTTCTGCAGTGACACCGGCTATCAGGACCGTATCGGAGTCTATGAACTCCTGGAGATGACGCCGGAGATCAGGCGGCTCATCGTCGGGTGGGCGACTCAGGAGGAGTTACGCAACCTCGCCCAAAAGCAGGGAATGCGCACACTGCGGACAGAGGCCGTCAACCTCATAGCCCAAGACATCACGACCGTGGCTGAAGTGATAAGGAGCCTGTACACACTATGAGTACCAAACAAGCCCTCTTAAAGTTCCGCTATAGCGCTCTCGACGGATCCGGAAAGACTGTCAGCGGCGTAGAAGTGGCGTCGTCATCGGGTGCCGCACACCTAGCCCTGGTTCAGCGTGGTTTCCAACCTCTGGACGTCTCCGCGAAAAAGAGCATCGGAAGCATTGAGGTCACCAAGAAGAAGGTGCCGCGCAAGGAGATCATGCACTTCTCGCGCCAGATGGGCGTCTTCATGAAGGCGGGGATTCCGATAATGGAAGCCCTGGAGGTGATTGAGATCGAGACAACCGAGAAGCTGATGAAGAAAGTCATCAACGAGATGGTCGACGCGCTTCGCGCGGGAGACACTTTTGCGGCGGCGGCAGCCTCGCACCCTGAAGCGTTCCCAAACTTCTACGTCGGCATCCTTGAGTCGGCCGAGCTGACCGGAAACCTCGACACCGTCCTTGATCAGCTTGCCGACTACATAGAGCGGGATGTCGAGGCTCGATCGACGCTCACCTCCGCCCTTATCTATCCGGCAGTCGTGTTCTGTATGTCTATTGGAGTCGTCATCGTCCTCGCGACCTTCGTGATGCCACGCTTCGTCGTCTTTTTCAAGTCACTGCATGCCAAGCTCCCACTCCCTACGCGCATGCTGCTGAGCGCATCAAGCGCCTTTGGCCAGTACTGGTACGCGATTCTTCTTGTCGTTATTGCGGTGACTGTGGGATTCGTGTCAATGCGCCGATCAGACAAAGGTAGGGCACTGCTGGACAGTTTCATCCTGAAGCTCCCCGTACTTGGTCTTCTCGTCCAGGCTGCGGTGCTCGAGCGCGTCTGCCGTGTGCTTTCCTCGATGCTCAAAGCTGGAGTCGATCTACCACAGGCAATGGCCGTCACTGCGGAGGCCTCCAACAATGCGGTCTACCGTAATGGGCTAGGGCACATCAGAGAACAAATGATGGAGGGTCAGGGACTGGCGGGTCCCCTCTCGGAGACGAAAATATTTCCCGGGGCCGCCAAGCAGATGTTCCGTGTCGGCGAAGAGACCGGAACGCTGGACGTACAGCTCGAAACGGCTGCTGCGTACTATCACCGGGAGCTCGAAGTTCGGGTCAAGCACTTCACGAGCCTCTTTGAGCCTGCAGTCATCATCTTCATGGGCGTGGTTGTCGGATTCGTTGCCGTGGCCCTGATTTCGGCCATGTACGGCATTTACAGCCAGGTGAAGACGTGAGGAAGGATCGCCACCCGGTCCCTCGGGATGCTCCGACACCGTGGCGGAGCCTCGCCAATGGTCCGATGGGTCGTCCCGATGGTGGATTTACCCTCATCGAACTGCTCATCGTTACCTTGGTGCTTCCACTCGTCATCGGTGCAGTCGCGGTGGCCCTCATTTCGGTCTTCTCACTCCAGAACAGCGTCGAGAACCGATTTTCCGATTCAGGCGATGCCCAGGTCGTCTCATCCAACTTTGAGAGCGATGTCCAGGGCGCGTCGATGGTCACTGCCCCGACGCCACCCGCGCTAAACGTGCTTCAGACTCCGCCCACCGGCGGGCCGGCTCCCTGCGAAACAAGTGCCGAATCACTCAGCACGTCCTCCTACGAAGTACTCGGTCTGGAGATGGGAAGCAGCCCTAACGTGACAGAGGTCTCCTATATCGAGGTTCAAAGGGGTTCTGGCAGCAAAATCAGCTACAGCCTGTTCCGGAACACCTGCCAAGGGGGGAGTCTCGCCACAGCCCTCTCGGCGGGCCAAAACAACATCACTTCACTTGCCCTGACCACAGGATTGTCCTCTGCAGTCAACGCGAACGATCAGTTGACCATCGGCTCTGGCGCCTCCACGCAGACGGTCGTTGTCTCGTCGACGGCCTCTGCTGGTTCCACCAGCATCAGCGTGGATGCGTTCACATCCACGTACAGCCAACCCACTGGTACGGAAGTTATGGACACGTCCGCCATCCCGGCAGATACCTCGGTCATCTCCCGCGACGTGTCACTTGGTCAGACGGCGTGTGTCACGACCATCTCCGCCCCCACCTGTCCTACGACTGTCGCCTCATCAAGCTGGCTCGTCGCCGCTGGCGCCAGTATCACGGGTGTCACGCTTGCCGTCACGGAGCCGGGAAGCGGTTACTCGTATACGTTGGTGGGGCTCCCTCGGTCGAGTTCGCCCCCGAACCAGACGGTCACCGTCTCCGCTCCTACCGGAACGAGCTGTGGATTCGCCACTGCGGGTACCGGTACCTACGCCACCACACTCTGCTTCGTCGACTTCAGTAGTTACTCGGCGACCGCAGCGAAAGCTCCGGGATGCGAACCGATGTCAGCGACAATTACCAATACGGGCTACATATTGACGTTCTGTCTCCAAGTAACGGGCGGGCCGGTTCAAGCGGCGACCACACCCACCTACCCCGAAGCATTCTTGGGCAATACCCTGAACGGGACTTCCTTCTACACCAACATCCCCGGCAAGCCAGCGCTCTATCAATCGCAACAGGGCACGACGACAACGGTCAATATCACGAACATCCAGGTTGCGGATGCGAACGGCAACCAAGCTACAGGTT
>JBEKWB010000002.1:0-215745 GCA_049513455.1 Acidimicrobiales bacterium | reverse complement strand
CCAGGCCACGACGTGAAACGCGTCGATGCAGATCGTGGCATTCGGGCAGCGTTCGGCCACCACATCGGCGATCCACTCGGCCGCGTCAGCAGACACCAGGCGGATCTGCGCACAGCGCTCGGAGCCAAGCAGGTCGAAGAAGCCGTTCAGGGTCCGTTTGTCCCGGCCGACCGCGGCCCAGACCAGGCGTCCGGAGGCATGATCCACGCAGATAGTGAGGTAGCGATGGCCCCGCTTGTAGCTGATCTCGTCGAGTCCGATCCGGGTCAAGCCCTCGAAGGGATCATGGGCGCCTCGTCCGTCGGCCACCACCCGTTCGATGATGGCCCCCACGCTCCTCCAGGCGATGCGCAGCAGCTCGCTGACGGTCGATTTCGGGGTGTGGGTGACCAGCCAGGCCACCGTGTCGTCGAAGTCTCGGGTATGGCCGGCTCCGTGACGGGCCCAGGGCACCTGGGCCACGGTCGGTCCGTGGGTCGGGCAGTTCACCCGTGGGGAGTCTGCCTGAAGGAAGCATCGGAGCGTCCCGAGGTCGAGCGCCCTCCAGTTGCGCCGTCCTTCGCCCTGGTCATAGCCCGGCGCCCGCACGCCGCACCGCCCGCACCGGCGCTTGGTGGCCCTTCGCGGACGCACATGGACGACCACCGTGTCGGACTCCTCGTCGAAGTCCACATCCTCGATCACCGTGGCCCGGTCGACACCGAGCACGCGACGCCATACGTTGGCACCGAACAACGCCATCCTCCTTATTGCGTCTTTGAACCTTCGAACAGTTCAAAAACGTAGAAGGGGATGGCGTCGTTCGCGTCAGGACCAGGTCAAATTGACCCACGGATCAGTCAGGAGAGCCAGAAAGGTTCGTAACCCCTCCTCGTCTGTCGGTTGGAATGGCTGGGTGAAGTCATCTGCCTCGCGTCCTTTTGGAGCCGGGGACGTGAGCGACCAGGCGCCGACCAGAAAGTCGTGGCTGCGCTGGACGAGTCGAAACCCGGCGCGGATGAGCAGCAGCCCGATGAGCACGGCGACGATCCCCTGGGGGATTGACGATCCGGTGATCTGATTGATGCCCAGACCCGCGAAGGCCATCACGTCTCGCGAGACTGACACCGCATCTTGGACGAACACGGTCCGCAGGCTGGGATCGGATGTCGTCTTGGACTGACTGAGGAGACTGAGGTTCCTGCGGCGCGCCTGGTCGCTCATCTGGCCAGCGGATTGGCGGAATGAAATGAGGTCCAAACAAGTGGAAAGTGCAAGCACGACGTAGGCGACGGCGAACCGAGAAGTCATGCTTGGGTGGATCAACTCCTCGATGCCCTCGCGCAAGGAAAACACCGCACCGGCGACTAGCACACCGAGCGCAGCCAGCAGTGTCCAGAAGTAGATCTCCCGTCCGTATCCCAGGGGATGTTGATCGTCGGGATCACGGGAGCTGCGGTGCTGAGCGACGACGAGGATGACACCGGTGGCGACATCGGCGAGTGAATGCGAAGCCTCGGCCGCCATTGCGGCTGAACCCGTAACGACTGCCGCGCCGGCCTTGGCTAGGCCGATACCGAGGTCCGCTGCCAGGGCTATCCAAACGGTCCGCGTGCTCTCATTTGGCATCGCTCGACGTGTGTCCTCAGATGACGGCGGATACATCGGATTGGCCGGCCGCAGCCCGGCGGGCCAATACCGAGGCGCCAGTGATGGCAATTGCAGTTCCGGCGACGGCGTAGATGGCGATGACGAGCAGGTTGCATACGACGTCGTTCGAGCCGAAGTAGACGATGCGCCGGATGGCTTCGACGCCCGCACCGTTCGGAATCGAGTTGCCGATCGCCCGCCAGAACGGAGGGAGCAACGAGGCTGGGTATGCTCCGCCCGAACTGGGATTGCCGAGCACGACGAACAGGATCAGGGTGAGGCCGATACCAAAGACCCCAAGGAGAACTTGGAACGCCATGGTGACCGCGGCAGCACAGAAGACGAGGAATGCCCCAAGCCACCAAAGTGCCATGAAATGTCCGGTGAGGGCACCGAGGACGGGGCCGACGAGGATCGCTCCCCCAAGTCCAGAGAGGATGGCGTAGGGGACGAGCACGATCAAGCGGTGGATGGCGCGGCGGGTAGTCGCGGGTCGAGCACCCTTGGCGATCCCAAGGAGCGCAGCGACGAGATAACCGCCGACGAGCCAGCCAACGACCAGGTAGAAGCCTGAGAGACCCCGGCCATCGCCGGGTTGTGCGGCGACGGCATCGGTGACGGTCATGGTTCTATGCTCGGCCGCCTCCACCTGTGCGAACATGTCCTCGACGGCCGTCGACACTGCTGCGCCGCCGCCGCTTGCTACAAGGAGCGAGTCGGTCTTGCCCGCAGGGTCGACGATGAACACGCCACTCGTCGAACCGTCGCGCAACAGGGTCAGCCCGGCTGCTTTGCTGGGAACGGCGGTAGCCGAGAGCGGCCGGCCCGGTAGGCGGCTGAGCTCGGTTACGACGTGGCGAGAGATCTGCGCCGGTGCAACGACCGCCACGGGAACCTGGTGCGGGGTCGGGTGGTGGAAGGCGCCGACGTAGGAAAGTACGAAGGCGAGCTGGATGAGCATCACGCCGAAGACGAGCACGACCGTCCTCGGCGTGATGGCGTCGAACAGTTCAGCGAAGAAGCCCGGCTCGGTTGGCGTCATGGTGTGCCATCCGCCGATGGGCGAAACATTCCATGGGAGAGAAGGTCGTAGTTGGCCGCGGTGCGCTCGCGTCGGAGGTCCGCCCCATAGAGGGACTTGTCGAAGTGGCTCTGTACCGCTGGTTCAAGCAGCAGGGTGCCGAGAAGCACGAAGAGGAGTTGATACGGGCGCCATTGCGGGTCTGAACTCTCCCGCAACCCACCGGCTCGCTGCAGTTGACTCAGGCTCGCGTTGATGAAAGCGAGCAGCTCATCGAAGATCGTCTGGCTCGCCGGGGTGGCCTCGAGCAGTGACCGACGGATGTACTGGCGGACAACGGGGCTCGCTCCAATCACCTCAGAAAAAGCATCGCCCATGGTCCGGGAGAGTTCATCGGCCGGCAGCTCCGACGGGATAGCCCCAAACCTCTGGAGAAGCATTTCCATCACGGATTGGTCCACGGCTTCTCGCAGGCCGTCCTTGTTCCCGAAGTGGTGAATGACGAGCCCCGGAGAGCAGCCCGCTGCGTCGGCGATGGCCCGAACCGAGACGGCGAAGCCCTCGGTGCCGAAGAGGTTGAGTGCTGCCTCCCGAATTTTGGTCCGGGCGCTGAGGTCCGCATCCTGCACGGTCGGGGATCGCATGTTCATGGTGGGGCCTCCATTCGCTGGGGTTGAACATATGTTTAGTACACAAAACGATTCAATTGCAAATTCACGATATGTTTAACTTCCGTTGCCGGCCCTCGCCCAGCGCTTCTTCCGGCGGCCAGTCGACACTCTCCGCTTGCATATTTATATATAGGAGATATAACTATTGTTATGTCTATAACTACCTCATCGACCCGCCCCGCACCTGTGACACCCACGAGACGGGTACTCGTCATCGGGGCTTCTCGCGGTCTCGGGCTGGCGCTGGCGGAGGAGTGGGCGCGTGGTGGCTGGCACGTCACCGCCACGGTGCGTAGTTCGGACAGGACGGGTCTTCATGACCTCGCCGATCGCTACCCCGGGAGGATCGAAATCGAGACGGTCGACATCACGGTGCCCGCACAGATCACGGCGTTACACGACCGCCTGGCCCAAAGGACGTTCGATCTTCTGTTCGTCAACGCCGGCGTCACCAACCAGCCCGAGGGAACGGTGGCCGAGACGTCGACCGACGAGTTCGTCCGGGTCATGGTCACCAATGCCCTGGCACCGCTGCGAGTCATCGAGGCGCTCCAAGACCACGTAGAGCCGACAGGGACCATCGGGGTGATGTCCTCGGGCCAGGGCAGCGTGGCCAACAACGAGCGCGGCGGCCACGAGGTCTACCGTGGTAGCAAGGCCGCGCTGAACACCTTCATGCGCAGTTACGCGGCACGTCACCGCGACGAGGAAAGGAGCTTGGTCCTGATGGCCCCGGGCTGGGTGAAGACCGAGCTCGGCGGCCCCGATGCTCGGCTGAGCATCGACGACAGCATCCCCAACGTGGTCAAGACGCTCGACGCCCTCCGGGACAATCCCGGACCCCACTTCGTCAACTATCTCGGGCAGACGGTGCCGTGGTGAGAGCCACGCCAGGCGAAGCGGTGGCAACGAGCCCCAATCCATCAGCTGGTCCCGCCGAGCAGGCCTGGACCCTCATGCAACAGTTCGTCGACTCGCACAACCGCCACGGCGATCTCGCGCAGGCGCTCGGATTCCGCCTCGGCGCCGGACGGGGCAAGATCCTCTTCCAACTCCGGCACGGAGCGATGACCCTCAGCGAACTGGCCCAGGCCAATGGCGTCGACGCCCCGTACGCGACCCTCATCGTCGACAAGCTCGAAGCCCATGGCCTGGTTGAACGCCACCCGCACCCCGACGATCGACGTCGCAAGCTGGTCACGCTCACGACCGCGGGTCGTGAGGCATTGGCGACCGCCGATGCCATCCTCCTCCGTCCGCCCCGAGCCATCGGCACCCTGCGGTCCGAGGAATTGCGCCAACTCGTCCACCTGCTCGAGCGCCTGATCGAAGCAGACGAGCCGGACGCCGCGGTGAAGGGCGAGGTAGAGTCCTGACAGTCAAACGCGGTGCCCACGGCGTTCTGCGCCAACAGCATCGGGGGATGGAGTGGCGGCCGGGGCGCGGTGGTGGTCAACCAGAGTCAAACGTCGTACGCACGAGCAATGCTGTTCGAGAGGCGCTCTCGGACGGGGTAGGAGGGGATGCGATCGTGAGCGAGCTGGAGCAGTGGGATCAAGTGGTCGACGTCGTCGTCATCGGTTCCGGGGCCGCGGGGCTCAGCGCGGCGACTCTGGCGGCCGACGGTGGGTCGACGGTGTTGATCCTCGAACGGGCTGACATGGTGGGAGGGACGACCGGGGTGTCGGGCGGTATGCCCTGGGTCCCCTTGAACCACCATCTGGCCGACGTGGGCATGACCGATACCACGGAGGAGGCGCTGACGTACATCCGGCGCCTGACCCTGGGGCGGGAGCCGTCCGCCGAACTGGTCGAGACGTACGTCGAGCACGCGCACCAAGCCATCGCCTACCTCGAAGAGCACACCCCGGTCGAGTTCTCCGCTCCGCCGATGTTCTCCGACTACTACGCCGACCTCCCCGGAGGGAAGGCCTGTGGCCGATCCATCGAACCCGTCCCATTCCCAGCGGGCGAAGAGCTCGGACAGTGGGCACCCCTGGTGCGGACCAGTCCGATCATGCCCCGGCTGACCATGGAGGAAGGGGGGCGCTATCTCGCCTACGGCGAAGCCCCGGACTACGGGCTGGTGGCGACACGGGAGCGGGATGATGTCCGGGTGCTCGGCGGCGCACTCGCCGCGGCACTCTTCAAGGGGGTCCTGGACAGGGAGATCGCGGTGCGAACCGGGGTCCGGGTCAAGGAGCTCGTGTCGAGCCAGGGCACCATCGTCGGTGTACGGGCGGAACAGGATGGAGCCCCATTGCGGGTGGGGGCCCGCCGGGGTGTCGTACTTGCATGTGGGGGGTTCGAATGGAACGAGCAGATGGTCCAGGCGTTCATCGGACACCCCATCGACCCTCTGTCCCCTCCGTACAACGAAGGGGACGGGCACATCATGGCCATGGAGGCAGGCGCAGTGCTGGCCAACATGTGGAGCTACTGGGGACAGCCGGCCCTGCTCGACCCCGACGTCACCTACGAGGGTCGCCCCGCGCTGCAGTTCTCCACCGGGCGCAATCTGCCGGGTTCGATCATCGTCAACAAGCGCGGCGAGCGATTCGTGAACGAGGGCACGTCGTACCAGGACATGCCGCGGACGTTCGGCATCTACGATCCGGTAGCTATCGACTACCCCAACCAGGCGCCGGTGTGGATGGTCTTCGACCATCGCCTACGGGAGTCGACGATGATTCTCTCCATGGTTCCCGGTGGGACAATTCCCGATTGGGTGGAATCGGCCCCGACGCTCCGTGCGCTGTCCGCCCGTATCGGTCTCGATCCTGATGCGCTCGAACGGACGGTGGACCGGTTCAACCTCCACGCGGCCGTGGGGGAGGACCCCGACTTTCATCGCGGCACCGTGTGGTGGGAGGCCTTCATGTCCGGAGGGCCGTCACCCGAGAAATGTCTCGGTCCGCTCGAGGCGCCGCCGTTCTACGCCGTCCGCATTTATGACGGCGCACTCGGTACCCAGGGCGGTCCACTCACCGATCGGCACGCTCGTGTACTGCGCTACGGCGGCGGTGTGGTCGACGGCCTCTATGCGGCCGGCAACGCGTCGGCCTCCGTCTTCGGCCCGGCGTATCCAGGCGGAGGGGCCACAATTGGTCCGGCGCTCACGTTCGGGTACCTCGCCGGCCGGCATGTGGCGGCGCGGCCGGCGCAGGCGTTGGAGGAGCCGAGGGCATCGACCAGCAGCGGGGGAAGACGGTGACACTCGGCATGTGTACGGCGACCTTGCTGGTCGATCCGTTTGGCGCGACCGACGCTGACGTCTACGCCGCGGGCGAGGCGGCCCTCCGCGCCGGCTTCGGCGAGGCTTCGGTGTGGGCGCACCACGTCCCCGCCCTGGCCGGACTCGACCTTCACATCGAAGTCGTCGAAGCGGCGATGGGATGGGCGGGCGGCACCTCGGCCGAAGCGGCCGCCGAAGCCGACCGGTTCGCCCAACTGGCCCAGGCTGTCGGCGCCTCGAAGATCGTCGCCGTCACCATGGACCCGGCACGGCCAGATCTCGGGCGTGCCCGCGAGAACCTCGCGCTCGTCGTCGCCGCTGCCACTGGCGTGGGCGCCCAGGTGTGCGTCGAGTTCCTGCCCTGGAGCGGCATTCCGGACCTGGCCACGGCGTGGGAGCTGGTGGAGCCACTAGGTGCCGGTGCCGGAATCCTCCTCGATACGTGGCACTGGGTGCGCCAGCCGGGCGGACCGAATCCCGAGTTGCTGGCGCGCATCCCCGGCGATCGAATCGGCTATGTCCAGCTGTGCGACGCCGCCCTCGACGCCGGGGACGACCTCATGGCCGAAGCCATGGGCCAGCGCCTCCTGCCCGGCGAGGGTGTGGTCGACTTCGCAGGACTGCTCCGACAACTGGAGGCGATCGGTGCCCACCCCTTCTTCGCCACCGAGATCTTCAACCCTGGATTTGTGAGGGACCGAGGGAGTGTCGAGGCGGCCCGCGAGATGTCGGCGGCTGCCGGACCGCTTCTCAACCCGCCCGCAGGCTGACCACGAGTCGCCAGACCTCTGGATCGAGCGGCACCCTACCGGAGCGGCCTTCGTCGTGGTCAGGCCTGCAGTCGGGGCAATACCTTCTCGACATAGAGGGTGAGGCACTCCCAGCCCTTGTCGATCGGCATGCCCCCGACGAGCGGGTGGAGTGCGAACGTCGCAGCCGCCCCGGCTTCGTCGGCCCGAGTGACACACTCGTCGGGGGTGAGTATCTCGTAGATGCCCTCATCTCGTAGTTCATCGGTGGACTGCGCGTGGGAATGCACCGCGGAGTGGATGTCGGGAGTCTGCCAATTGGCGTAGACGGTGGCTTCGTGCAGCATGTACTGCCCCACCTCCGCCCAGGCCCGATCGGGGTCTTCAGCCACGTACGTGGTCGAGAATTTGCCCGGAGGCATGGAGCAGAAACCCTGGGTTCCCGCTGCCCGGCACTGCTCGTAGTAATAGGCCTCCAGCTCGGGGAGGTAGGCGGCTGTAGCCAGCGGGAGTCCGAAGCGGGCCGCACGTCGGGCCGACGGTTTCGATGTTCCCCCGATGGAAAGGTTCGGGTGCGGCCGTGTGAAGGGAATAGGTGTGACTCGAACCTTGGCGCCCCGGTACTCGAACGGCTCGCCGGTCCACGCCTTCAACAGGGTGTCGACGGCCTCATCCATAAGTCGCCCGCGGTCCTCCCAGGACTTCCCCAATAGTTCGTACTCTTCGGGGCGGTAGCCGAGGCCGCCGACAATCGACAGCCGGCCCCCGCTGGCCAAATCGAGTACGGCGATGTCCTCAGCCAGGCGCACTGGATCATGCAAGGGCAGCAGAAGAGCCATGATCACCACGTGAATCCGTGGACACCGGCCGAAGACCAGACCGGCACTGACGAGTGGCGACGGACTCCATCCGTCATCGGCGCCGTGGTGCTCCTCAAGGGTCACCAGATCGAATCCGTGCTCGTCAGCGTAGGCCGCCATGTCGAGTGAAGCCTGATAGCGATCGGCCATCGCACTGGGTTCCAGTCCCGGTTGAACCTGATTGAAGCGGACGAGTGTCGTCACCATGCGATCATCCCCCTTTAGGTGAAGCTCGCTCCCAGTTTAGAGCGATCGTCCGCCTCTGTACTATGACCGTGGGTGAGGGCGCCTCATCGGGCCGTGAGGAGGAGCAATGGGAGAGCTCGAGGGAAAAGTGGCATTCATCACGGGCGCGGCCCGTGGTCAGGGACGCTCACATGCAGTGGGCCTGGCCGCGCAGGGGGTCGACATCATTGCGGTAGATCTGTGCCGGGATATCGATACCGTCTCCTATGCGCTCGCCACCGCCGCTGACCTCGAGGAGACCGTTCGATTGGTAGAGGAACAGGGACGTCGGATCGTCGCATCTCCCGCCGACGTCCGTGACATGAAATCCCTGTCGACCGGGCTTGAAGAGGGCCTGAAGGAGTTCGGACGGCTCGACATCGTGCTGGTCAATGCCGGCATCGCCCCCGAATCGCTTCCGGAGGCCGACGCGTCCGAGGCGTGGGCCAATGTCATCGACGTGAACCTGACCGGAGCATGGAACACGACCCGCCTTTGCAAAGAGGTCCTTGTGAAAGGAGGAAACGGAGGGTCGATCGTGATAACCAGTTCGACCGCGGGACTCAAGGGCATATCGGACGGCACGGCAGCCGGGGAGGCATACGTGGCCAGCAAGCACGGCGTGGTGGGATTGATGCGGGCACTCTCGCTCGAGCTGGCGCCGCACTCGATCCGCGTGAACACCGTCCACCCCACCGGCACGAATACCTTCATGGTGCAGAACCCGGCGATGCAGCAGTGGATTGCGGAGCATGCCGAGGTGGCGGCCGCCGGAATGCAGAACGCTCTTCCGGTTGAACTCATCGAGCCATCCGATGTGACCAACGCCATACTCTGGCTCGTGTCCGACAAGGCGCGTTACGTCACGGGCATCACGTTGCCGGTCGATGCCGGCTTCACGGTGCGATGACGGGGATACCGGAGGTGGTGCTCACCCAGCGGCTGACTGGCGGTCACTCACCTGGTAGGCGTACGCATCGACGTTTGTGACCCGCGACACGCACCGGCTCATGAAGTCCTCGGTGTGTGGCTGGGCCATGTGGGCGTCCATCAGCTCCTGAGACTCCCAGCACTCGAAGAAGCGAAACGCATCCGCCGTCTCGATGTCTTCACTCCACCAGTAGTCGATGCAACCGGGATCCTGACGGCTGCGGCGGACAACCTCCTTCAGGCCGTCCAGCACGGCCTGGCGATCCTCTGGCTTGAACTGCAGCAATCCGGCGACAGCGATCACGGTCCCTCCTTCGCTTCCAATGGCGTGGTCTCGTCGTAAATCGGCCCGAGCATCAACCGAAGGAGGCGTTCACTGGCGTAGACGCGCTCTCCGGCCAGGCCGGAAGTGCCGAAGAGGAGGATGCCGATGATTTCGTGCCGTTCCCGGGTACCGTCCGGCAGGCGGAGCCACACGGTGTACTCCTGGCCCAAGCCCTCGGGGGTGGTCCACTCACCGCGGAGCTCGAAGCTCTCGGTGAGGGGACTGAAATGCGCAAAGAAGTGTTCGTAGTACCGGCGGGCGGTGTCTTTGCCCCGGAAGACGCGACCGACGGGCTGGAACTCGTAGACCGGGTCGTCATCAAGAGTGGCGAGCGTGGTGGTCAGGTCCCCCGAACCTTCTGCTGCGGCGTGGGCATGGGCCACCGCGAGAGCCTTCTCGTCCGGTTGGTTCGCTGCGCTCATGAACCGGTTCCCGGCTCAAGCCGGGGTAGTACCTCGTGCTCGTAGAGCCGAAGGCTCTCCCAGGCCAGTTCGGGCGGGATACCGCCGCACAGCGGATGAAACAAACTGAAGGCGAACGGCCCGGCGGCCTGGAGTTCGGCCACGTACTGGTCCGGGGTGAGCACCCGGTACTGCCCGGTCGCCGCCAGAACATCCGTGTCGGACACCTGCTGGTAACCCGTGGCCACGTCGTCCTGAGCCTGCCAGGCACCGTAGGCGTTCATCTCGTGGAGGAAGTAGGGCGCCAGTTGCTCCCACCCGGCGTCGGCATCTTCGGCGAGGGCGATGACGCTGGTGTCGCCGCCCAGGTACGGGCCGGGGTCGGGCTTGCCGAGCTTCGCCATCTCATCCTGGTAGAAGGCCCAGATCGCGGGCTCCGACGGCATGAATCCGTCAGCGATGCGGGCGGCACGGCGGGCGGCCGGCTCGCTGCTGCCGCCCATGCTGATCTGCGGTCCTCCCTTCTGGAAGGGTGCCGGTGTGATGCGGACCGTGCGTCCCCGGAACTCGAAAGGCTCGCCCGTCAACGCCTGCTTGAGGGTCGTGACCACCTCGGTCACACGTGCGACCCGCTCGTTCATGGCTACGCCGAACATCTCGAATTCCTCGTGCACGTAGCCCCCCGCAATGATGACGTCCACGCGTCCTTTGCTGATGAGGTCGACGACGGCCACGTCTTCGGCGAGCCGGAGCGGGTCGTGAAACGGAGCGATCATGGCGGCGAGATTGAAGCGCACATTCGTGGTGCGGGCAGCCATGGCGGCGGTGATGGGCAGCGAGCTCGGGAGGTAGCCGTCCTCGGACCCGTGGTGCTCGGAGATGATGATGCTGACGGCGCCGAGCCGATCGGCCCACTCGGCCATCTCGATGCCCGCCTGGTACCGGTCCGCCATATGAATCCCGGCGAAGGCCGGATTCCGGAAGTCGAAGCGCAGCGCGAACATAGCTGTCACCTACCGCTTCTGGGGACGTTTTCAGGGTGCACGGTCGGGTCTTCGGGCTCCGCGGTCTTTGGCACGCCGCCGAGGTTATCGCCGGGGATTCCGGTCCGCAGGGTACCGGGTGCCGCTCGGTCGATCAGGTCTGCGAGCTGGGGCAATGTGAATTTGTCCCCGTTCCTCTAGACGTCCGATTGCCGACCCCGAGCCCTCCGGCCACACGACCAGGGCCGAGCCGATGATGGTTCCTCGGGACCGCACCGTGACTCCTGTCCGGAAGAGAACTGCTGCTACCGCTGTACGGACGACGTCCCATGATGGATCGTTTGCTGCGTCGGCCACCCTGCGTCCCACTCTCTGTGTCCGTCCAGATTCTTTTCCAGCGGACGATCCCTCGCAGCCTCCCCGCCGTATAACTCCGTCGTAACTGCCGAGGCGGATGGCCGCGCGAGTTGGAGGACGAACACCGGTGAGACGCATCTCAAGGACGACCCGTTTGTGGCTCATGACTCTTCTCGGGACGGCAGTCACCCTCACCGCCCTCGGAGCAGTCGCCGGTGGATCAGTTGCCAGGGGACGATCGGATCCGCCGTTTCTCGAGACGCTGGCAGAGCCGAGGCAAGTCTCCTCGACGGTGCCACTCAATGGTGATGTAAATCCGTACGGGGTCGCCATAGTGCCAGACACCATCGGGACTCTGGTCAAGGGCGACACGCTCGTGAGCAACTTCAACGACAAGGCCAACGTGCAAGGAACGGGCACCACGATTGTGGAGGTGTCTCCCGCCGGCGCTGAGCAGACGTTTGCGACGGTCGGATCGCCGACGGGTTCCGATACCTGCCCGGGAGGGATCGGCCTCACCACGGCACTGTCGATCCTCCCAGGAGGTTGGGTCGTCGTCGGGAGCCTTCCGACGGGTGCCGGCGGCAACCTTCCATCCGTGAACCCGGCTGGGTGCCTGATTGTCCTCAACGACACGGGTGACATCGCAGAGACCTGGTCCACTACGAACATCAACGGACCGTGGGATATGACTGCACTGCTGACGCACTCGGGTGCGTACCTTTTCGTGGCGAATGCATTGAGCAGATCGGCGGGTTTGCATACGACTCCGCCCGTCGGTCTGTGCACCGTCGTCAGGATTGATATCTCCATTGTCGCCGGGCAGATGCCACGAATGCTCAGCTTGACCGTCATCGGATCCCACTTCGTCTGGCGTGCGAATAAGGCAGCCCTCATCCAGTCGCCAACCGGCGTGGCACTCGCCAAAAATGGCACGCTTTACGTGGCGGAGACTGTGAACAACCGCATTACGAAGATCCCCGACGCCGTCACCCGTTCCACCGCGATCGCCGCGGGGACCGACACGCTTTCGTCAGGTGGTGCGCTGAACGGTCCCCTCGGATTGACCATGGCCCCCGATGGTGACATCGTCGCCCTGAACGGCAACGACGGGAACGCAGTTGAAGTCAGTCCGCAAGGGCGGCAGGTCGCCAAGGTAATGCTGGTGGCCCACGGCGCGGGGGATCTCTTCGGTGCAGCGGTTGAGCCCGCTGGTCAGGGAATCCTCTTCGTCAATGACGGCACGAACGCCCTAGAGCTGGCGAGTGTTCGGTGAGGTCTGCGCCGGAGGTAGATGTCAGGAGCGACGTAGTGAAGAGAACAACCCTTTCCCAACCGCGGAGAACCACGGGTCAGCAGCGAAGCACCCATTGGCGATCCCTTGTTCCGCGGGTGATCGGAACCGGACTCCTGGTCGCGACCGGGGCAATCCATCTCGACCTCTATCTCACCGGCTACCGGACGATCCCGACGATCGGCTGGTTGTTCCTCGTGCAGATCATCACCGCCTTTGGTCTCGGCCTGATCGTCCTCGCATTCCGGAGCCGGCTTGCCCCGGCTGCGGGTGCCGGGTTCGCCGTCGCCACCTTGGGCGGCTACCTGTTGTCCCTGCGGGTCGGGCTCTTCGGGTTCCGTGAGGTCCGCACCTCTGCAGGGATCGTGGCCGGGGTCATTGAGGTGGCGGCCTTCGCTGCACTGGCCTGGTCTGCCCTCAGCCCGGGCGGGCCACGCCGGGTCGGTACCCCGGCAACCGTCGCGCCACAACGGCTCGCACGACTACAGGCCGCTCTTCGCGCGGTGCGATGGGCGACCGTGTCTCTCTCAGCAGCGGCCGCCCTGGTGCTGGCCCTTTCTCTGGCAGCCACCGGACCAGCCTCCACCAGCACCAGTTCTTCCGGAGCGCTCCTCAAGCTGGGCAAAGTAGAAGGGGTGTCCGTACTGACGAATGCCCGTGGATACACCTTGTACTTGTTCGTTCCTGACCCCCCGGACAAGTCGACCTGCTACGGGACCTGCGCCGCCTACTGGCCCCCGGTGACCGGCACCCCGGTCGTCGGCACCGGCGTGACCGGCAAGCTGGGGACGATCAGACGCTCCGGCGGCGGGAATCAGGTCACCTATGACGGCCATCCCCTGTACACCTATGTCGGCGATTCCGGTCCCGGTCAGGCAAACGGCAACAACATCGATTTGAACGGAGGCCTGTGGCGCGAGATCGTCGTGCACGGCTGATCGGCAGCAAGGCGGATCAGCGGCACCACACCTTCGAGCTCTGGCCGCATGGCCAGCGCGGGCGGCGCCAACTCAGTGAGTGAGGGCTGGCGCGGGGGCCGTGGTTCTGCGGTGCACGGCACGATCCGTGATCTTTGAGACGTGACGCTGCCGCCAGGCGCCGCTGAGGGCAAAACGGTCGAGACCGAGATACCCGGCGTTTCGCCAGGCCAAGATGAGAGATACTTCGAGGATCGCATACGCTGGGTTGACGCCCGCCGAGCCAGTGAACATGTAGACGAGATTGAGCGTCAGCCCGCACAACGCAACCAGGCCCGTGAACAGCCCGAGGACGAGGGCGATGCCGATGGCCAGTTCTCCGAGTGCGATGAACTTGGCAATCCACGAGGCATTGGGGATAACGAAGTTGTGGAGGAATCCGGCCCACCAGCCGTAGCTGGCCCCGCCCTTGCCAGTGGTCGAGCCGGCAACCCCGGCCGCCGCGAAGCCCTTGACGCCTGCGCCACCGCCGAACCAAAAGGCTGACTTCTCTGAACCCCAGATCTTTTGATAGCCGGCATTCATCCACTGGTAGCCCAACCAGACTCGTACGACGAGCCAGATCAGGCTGGCGGCTGAAGAGCGAAAGAACCAGTCGGCCAATGCGAGATTGTGCACCGACGAGCGAAGCGTGCCGTCGATCTGGGGCGTCGGCCCCATCGCTTCGTGACCGTCGACGCCATTGGACGACTCGGAGGGTTGGGCTTGAACATCGCTACGGGGTCCCATTGGGACCGCCAATCTCCCCCCGAGAACGGAAGGGCTGCTACTCACGGTGAGCTCACCTGCCTTATGCCCACTGGTCGGCCTGTCGAAACCCCCGGTTCCACCATGCGCGGGATAGATAGCTCGCCGCGCACCGGCGCTCCGAGAGGGTTCAAATCGAATAGCTTTCCGAGTGTTTCGTCCGAACTCAATAGGAGTAGCCTGGCTGCGGAGTGCCTTCTACAGCGAGGGTAACGAGAAGGACGGCCAGTGCGGGCCGACTTCGATCGCGACCGCTCAGGTCAAGGACCTCGCTGAAGGCAGACACCGATGACAGAGACAACCAAGTTCGAGATACGTGCCAACGCAAACTGCACTGACGGACCATGCGGACAAGTGAGGTGTGTGGTCGTTGACCCGGTGGCCCAAGAAGTCACGCATCTTGTCATCGAGGCTGGAAGTGTCGGCTACGCGACCTACGAACCAAAGGATACGCTCACCTTGCGCTATTACGGGCTGGGCTTAACGGCCGCGACGGCGAGAGATAAAGCGGCGCAGAGTGTTACTCATGACAAGCTCCCTCCGGGTGAGGTGGCTGTTCACCGAGGTGATCGCGTCCATGCGACGGATGGCGAAATCGGATTGGTGCAGGGCCTTGTCATCGAGCGCGAAACCCACCATGTGACCCATGTCCTGCTCCAAGAGGGCCACCTCTGGGGTCGCAAAGAGGTGGCGCTCCCCATCGGCGCGGTGACCGGTCTCGGCGACGGGATCCAGCTGCACATCGGCAAGTCCGAAGTGCGAGATCTGCCTGCAATCGATGTCGGGCATCCGAACGAGTAGCCCGTTCGCCATGCCGCTCCTCACACCCACCGATGGCACGACAGCGCTGTGGGTGCCCCCTTCTACGCATCTCACCAATTGACGGGGATCGCCCCGTGGATTTGAACGAATCATGAGCGCCACGCTTCTCCCGGTTTATGTGCCTTTTGGCGAGCGCCATCCGCGCCGCTGGGGCGCCTTGGTGGTGCTCTGTGCTGCTGCCCTCATCATCAATCTGGATAACACCATCCTCAATGTGGCACTGCCCACCCTCGTGCGTGACTTGCATGCCACTTCCAGCCAGTTGCAGTGGATCGTCGATTCCTACGCCATGGTCTTCGCTGGACTGCTACTCGTCGGTGGCAGCTTGGCCGATCGCCTCGGGCGCAAACAGTTCTTCCTCATCGGTCTCGCCGTTTTCGCTACCGGGTCGATCGGCGCCGCCGCCTCCGATTCAGTACACCTGCTGATCGGATTTCGCGCGGTCATGGGAGCCGGCGCCGCACTGACCATTCCTTCGTCGCTCTCCATCGTCAATGACGTGTTCCGCGACCCCAAGGAGAGGGCAGTGGCCATCGGAGCGTGGGGCGCGACCATCGGGCTCGGAATCGCCATTGGGCCGATCGCTGGCGGCTTGCTACTGGCCCGGTTCTGGTGGGGCTCCATCTTTCTGGTGAACGTCCCGATCGCCATCGCGGCGTTTGTCGCGGCGGTCCTTTTGGTACCTGGCTCGAAGAATCCGACGGCGGACCGGCCGGACCCGGGAGGTGCAGTCCTCTCGATCCTCGGGTTGGGCCTCTTGCTTTGGGCCGTCATCGAAGGTCCCAGCCAGGGCTGGACTTCCACCGGGGTGGTGTTCACCGGGTCGGCCAGTCTCGTGGTGCTCGGATCCTTTCTGGCCTGGGAGACCCGTTGCACGCACCCGATGCTCAAGCTCACCTTCTTCTCGGACCGGCGCTTCGCCATAGCGGCGGCAGCCGAATGCCTGGGGGTCTTCGGCCTCCTGGGAGCGCTGTTCCTACAGACGCAGTTTCTCCAGTTCGACCTTGCAAATTCGCCACTCCAGGCTGGCGTGCGGATCTTGCCCATGGCGGCAACGCTCGTTGTGAGCGCTGTTTTGTCCCCGTTCATCGCTCGCGTCATCGGAGTCAAGTTGACTGTCGCTGCCGCTCTCGCGGCGATCGCGGGAGGTCTGTGGCAGATCTCGGAGGTTTCATCGTCCGCCGCGACATATGGGGACGCGTTGCCGGGACTGCTGCTGATCGGCCTCGGGGCTGGGCTCTTGCTTCCTACGGCCACCAATTCGGTGGTGGGCTCCGTTCCTCAGGGCGACTCCGGGATGGGGTCAGCGACCAACGCTGTCGCGCTTCAGGTCGGTGGTGCGCTAGGGGTGGCGGTCATCGGTAGCGTGGCCTCGACCCGCTACCGGAATCACATGACGGCGTCGCTGACGGGCAGACACCTGCCGAAGACTGTCACACAGCCCATTTTGGGTTCACTCGGCGGCGCCTTGACCGTGGCCCATGCCGTCGGTGGCGCCACCGGTGCCTTGTTGGCTGGCGCGGCCCGCGCCGCGTTCATGAGCGGGTTGGGCGTCTCGTTTCTGGTCGGTACCGTCGTCGCTCTCGCCGGAGTGCTCATCGTTTTGGCCTACTTGCCCTCGAGCGCCCCCGATGCAGCACCAGATCGAGACGCCCACGATTAGCCCCAGATCGCATGTCGCCGTGTGGCGGAAGCGGTCCCTGGGCGAGGGCGAAGGGTTTGCTGAGTGGTGGTGGCACGACCAACCGATCACATGCGAACCTGAGGAGATGGATCTGGCCGAACTCCTGACGTTGCCCGGAATCAGAGAGGAGTGCATCCTCCGCTCCAACGTCGGCTTCATGGCTCTGCACGGCGGATCGCAGGACCGGGGCACCGATCAGATCGCCAGGCGGGCCGCCCAGCGAGCCGGAGCGTCCTACTACGCCATCGTGCACCCAAATGGGTTGAGGGTCCATCTCACCTCCCGTTTGCACGATCCCGATCATTCGACGGATATGCGAGCCTTCTTGGAGCACGTGGACGTCGCCATCTCGGTGCACGGGTTCGGACGCGACGGTTTCGCACTGTGGTTCGACCCCGACCGAGGCCTCAGCATCGAACCGTACGGACCCGCGATGAGAGGGAGGCAAACCGGACCCTTGCGCGGGATCATCCTCGGAGGACAGAACGGGCAACTGCTCGATGCCGCGCGCCAATTGTTCCACGGGCGTTTCTCCGGCTATCACGTCGCCGACGAGCGCGTACGGCTCGGATTTCATCCCGATAACCCGGTCAATCTTCCTTCGTGCCACGGTGTGCAGATTGAGCTGCCACCGGGCCTGCGCGGAATCGGCGATTTCGGCGAGACCTTGGTTCCCCGAGAGGACGGAGTCGTGAGCGAAGTGGTGGCTGCGCTCGTCGAGCTGGCGACATGGGCCGCCGAATCGATTCGGACTACGTCGACGTCGCACTGAGGAGCGAACCACCGCCTCGCCTCGTGTGCCGGTGGAGATCCCCGGTCACGAGGTGGTCCGGGTCTCGGTCACCGCGTTGTTTAGGATTATGACTGCCGGCGACCCAGCGAGAGAGGGACGAGGCTGTGACCTCACGATTGGCCACCGATGCGGAAGTCAAGACGTGGCAGGAAGACGGTTGGGTGCTGCTCGAAGGCCTCGTCGGCACTGACGACATCGACGCCGCATCCGAGGATCTCCGGCTGCTCTTTCCCAGGACTGAGGATTACCACGCCGATCCCGAGGGCGTGACGGAGCAGTGGAAGGGGCGTCCGGCCAAGCCCAAGGAGGACTACGTCTGGCCCGACGAAGGTCCGGGGTTCCGGGCGGACCAGCAGCGCTGGATGGGGGTCTTCCCCTTCGCCGGTTCGGGGGGACTCAACCGGCTCTATGTCCACGACTCGATCGTCAACTTCGCCGAGCGCGCCCTGGGAACCGCTGACATACGCCTGTACCAGGCCCATGCCAGCGCGAAGTTCTCGGGCTTGACGAACTACGAGCAGCCGATGCACATCGACCGTAACCACTCCTGGCTGCCACCAGGCCATGAGTCTCCGTGGTGGAACCTGGAAGGGTTCCTCTACCTCTCTGACGTGACCGAGGCGGCCAACCCCACCCGCTTGGTCTCGCTGCGTGACTCGGCTCACGTGACCTCGCCCTTCGGAGTGGTCCTGCCCGACTGGGACCCCGAGCTGTACGGCGCCGAGCGCCCGGCACCGGGGGTCCGCGGTTCGTACCTGGCCTACCGGTCCGACGTCTACCACCGGGGCGCTCCTTTCGGGTCCCCGGGGACAGCGCGGTTCGTGGCGGCCGTGGCATTCAAGCACGCCGGCGTGGACTGGATCGGCTACGACCAGCAGCAGTCGCGCTCGACCGGGCCGGACTGGACGAGGTTCGTGGAGAGCTCGACGCCACGCCAGCTCGAGCTGTTCGGGTTCCCTCCGCCGGGACATCCGGTCTGGAGCGAAGGGCTCCTCGACCAGACGGCGCTCCGCTACCCGGCGCTGGACCTCGGACCTTGGAGGGCGGGGCTCATCCGGTAGGGGCTGCCACTTCCACTCCACGTCCTTGCCGGATTCACGGAGTCAGGTCTGGGGCAGGGTGACGAAGGAGAGCTTGCCCGGTTCGTGGTAAACGGCTTGCTCTGCGACCCGCATGGTGGTGGCAGTGGCGATGGGTTCGCCCGTACCAAGGTTGCGGGCGTAGACGGGATGCGCCCCGCTCGACACTTGGACCCGCAGGCGGTGGCCGGCGCCAAAGCGGTGTCCCGCAGGCCACATCGGAACGGACACGCGGAACGAGCCGTCGGCGGAGCGGCGGATCGATGACGGACCGAGCCGTCGCAGCCCGTCGCAGAGGTTGACCGAACTGCCGTCGGGCGAGACGTCGCAAAGCCGGACGAAGAAGTCGGTGTAGTCGAGGCTCGAGTTGACCCAGAGCTCGGCCTCGACCCCGCCGATCAGGACCAGAGGGTCGGACAGCGGGTCAGACGTGTACACCAGGACGTCGGGTCGTGCCTCGAGCGCTCGATTGTCGACGGGGCCGCCGGTGAGCATGCCGATGCCACCGATCGATGGGGTCGGGTCGGAGGGGTCGTACCGGTACGGGTCGGGCGGTGAGGGGGAACTCGGCGTTTCGGGAGCGAGACGCCCATTGGGATGCAAATACCATCGCTTCGGGTCGGCGGGAGGCGGCCAGTCGTCGAGCTCGCGCCAGCCGCCAGCCTCCCCCTGGACCTCGATCGTCACCGGACGGTGGGAAAGCAGACCGTCCCCACCGCGGAGATAGGTGTCGAACCAGGCCAGTGGAGCGTCAGCCATCCCACCCTCGCCGCCTCCCCCGAGGTGGCCGCCCGCGCCGATACGCAGCCCGACCGGGGCGGCCGATGTGCGGAGGGCGGCGTAGTCCTCGAGTACCCGCGGCAACGGATAGTCGTGCCAGCCGTCGACCAGCAGTGTGGGCACCGTCCAGTCCGTCAACAGAGCGCTGTAGTCGAGCGGCGACCAGAACGGATCGTCCAACCCGGCGTGCGCGAGCTGGTCCTGGTACAGCTGGAGGTCGAGGCCGGTGAGGTGGCGGATGACGTCGCCCAGGGGAAGGTGGTCGAATCCGGCTCTCAGCTCGGCCATCCGCTGCTCGATCGCCTCGGGGGAGACGTCGGTGATCGTATTGGCGTTCGGTTCCTTGTTGAACTGCGTGGCGCCAAGGTCCCAGGGGATGATGACCTCGAGGGCGAGCGATCCACCCGGGTACCAGGAAAAAGCCCGGACCGACGCAGCCAGGGCGACCACCATGGCCTTGAGGTGCGGCGGTCGCGTCGACGCCAGCGCCCATTGCGTGAACCCCATGTAGCTGGCCCCAAAGGTGCCGAGACTCCCGTTGAACCAGGGCTGCCGAGCGATCCAGTCGGCGGTGGCTCGCCCATCGGGTGCTTCCACGAAATAACTGTGCGAACCGCTCGAGCCGTCGGTGCCGCGGCACGCTTGGAGCAGGTAGCGGTACCCCCGGGCGGCGAACTCAGGCCCAGCTCCGGAGGCCACGCCCCGCCGACCATAGGGGGTGCGTTCCAGGATCGTCGGGGCGTCGTCGACGCCGACCGGATGGTAGATGTCGGCCAACAACACCACCCCGTCGGGCATCGTCACCTTGACATCGCGCTCGATCTCCACCTCGTTCGATCGCTCGCGCATTGTCCAAATCCTTCGTGACCCGTTGCTGTGGCTCTGGAAGTCTCACCGCTGGCGCACCTGCGGTCAAGGAGGTCCCGGGGCGCCTCCGTCCACCTGGCACGTCACTACTATATTGAGGTCCCTGCAGGGCAGTTGGGTGGCAAACGGACCATGTGGTCGCGCCGGATTGCAGCACGCTTCTTGTGGGAAGCAAGATGATTGGGGGGGCGCACTTTGCAACTGGATCGACTATCGGAGCGAATCGGAGCGTTGGTAAGCGGCGTTGATCTCGCGGCGCCGTTCAGCGAGGCCGACAAGATCACACTGCGCGAGGCCATGAGGGAGCACGCACTCCTTCTCATTCGGCAGCAGGATTTGGCCGTCGAGGATCAGATCCGGCTCGTCAGCGTCTTCGCCGAGGTTTGGGACGAAATGGGCGACGGTACTCGGCACATCTATGTGTCCAATGCCCGAGAGGGAGCGGTTCTGGGGCGACCGGATGGTCTCTTGTTCCATTCCGACTGCGTCTACATGCCGGCACCCCTCGCCGTGCTGTCGCTCTATGCCATGGAGGTGCCGAGGTCACCTTCACCGACGGTATTCGCCAACAACGTCACGGTTGTGAGCGACCTCCCAGTCGATCTGCAGACTCGGCTCGCCGGCGCCCGCGGGTTCTTCGTGGGAGGCTTGGGCGGATACGAACGACTCCGTGATGCGAGTGCACCCGAAGAGGCGAAGCGTGTCGAGCACCCGATCTTTTTCCCGGACCCCCTGGCTAGCCAACCTCCTCTCATCATCGACGAGTTGTACTTCGATCACTTCATCGGTTGGGATCTTGACGAGAGCGATGCCGTTCGCACCGAGATTCATCGTCTTACCTACGCCGACCGGAATACCTACGTCCACGACTGGGAGGTCGGTGACCTGATCATCTGGGACAATGTTGCCCTTCAACACAGCAGAAAACCGGTACCCGAAGACGGTCCGCGCACCCTACGCCGGGTGGTCGGGCTCGACGCTTCGGTCACCGACTATGAACATCTCACCGGGGCGGCCCTCGCATTGGAAGCCGTACGTGGCAGGTAACGATATGACCTCGCGGGAGAGTCGATGAGTGGCCGCTATCCCTCGAGCGAGACTCTGCTGGATCAGGCGGTCGCGCAGACGGGACTCAGCGATTACGGGACTGGAGACTTTCGTGAGGGTCTGACCGTGCTGCTCGAGAGCCTGGCGCACGATGCACGACTCAGTCCCTCGACGGACGAGGAGGTCGTGGGCGTGCTCCGGAGACGGCTCGCCAACCGTCTCCGGATCGAGGCTTGGTACAAGGATCACCCCGAGATCGAGGACCTGCCCGTATACGGTCCTGTCGATGTCATCGGATTGCCCCGCACGGGCACGACTGCCCTGGGCAGCATGCTCTCTCTCGATCCGCAGCTGCGAAGTCTGCGGATGTGGGAACAGCGAGAGCCATGCCCTCCACCGACGCTGGAGGGCGAGGCTGAAGACCCCAGGCGACTGGCCTATGCACGGGAAAACGATGAGCTCCCCGCCGAGGCAAAGGCCATGCATACCTACGAGCTCGATGCCAGCGTCGAGGACAGCGACATCCTCGGGATGGGGTTCCACGGTCAGCAATACACGATGCCCGTGTACGGCTATCACGCATGGTGGCGCGAGGCCGATTCCAGTGAGGCGTTCGCCTACCACCGCAGGGCCATCAAACTGCTGCAGTCGCGCAGGCCCCCGTATCTGTGGCTGTTCAAGGCGCCGCACCACAAGTTTCACCTGGAGGCATTGCTGTCGGCCTACCCCGACGCGCGCTTCCTCATGACGCATCGTGACCCTGCGAAGGCGGTGCCGTCCTATGCCAGTTTTGTCTCCCACATTTTTCCCGCGAGCGCTGCTGAGCTCGACCTCACCCGCCTCGGTCGAGAAGTGAGCGAGCACCTCCGGATCGGTATGGAGAACGCCATAGAAGCACGGGGGCGCATCGGAGAAGACCGCTTCCTCGACGTCCACCATATCGAGCTGGTCGGAGACCCACTCGGTACCATCCGGCGCGTCTACGAGTTCCTCGGCTTGAACCTTGACCACAAAACAGAACTGATGATGACGGAGTGGCAAGCGACCAACCGGTCGGGCGCCCATGGCACCCACGAATACGATCCAGCGGACTTCGGACTGAGCACCGAGCAGATTCACTCCGATTACGACTTTTACATCGAGCACTTCGGCGTAGAAGTGGAAGGCAAGCGATGAGCCTTCCGAGCTGACCTGTTTCAGGCCATCCACCGTCCCGCGTTGACGTCGAGCGTCTGCCCGGTTATGGAGCGGGCCCGATCGGACGCAAGAAACACGATTGCGTCGGCGACGTCGTCGGGCGTCGGAAGCCGTCTCAGCGCGGTTTCGGCCGCCATCTGGTCCATGACCGCCGCTGCGGTGGTGCCGCGTCGTTCGGCCAGTCGGGCGAACATCGTGTCAGTGTTCGGCCCCGGGACGAAGCCGGGCACGACGATATTCACGCGGATACCATCGGGACCGACCTCCTTCGCCAGAGTTTGGGCGGCGACAGTGAGCGCCGATTTCGTTGCGGCGTACGCTCCCTGGCCGGCATTGATGGCGCGCACCGCCAGCGTCGAGACCATCACGATCGCACCGCCCCCGACGGCGCGCAGATGCGGGATGGCGGCGCGGGCCAGTTCGAGCTGGCCGAGGACATTGACTTGCCAGGCCTCCTGCCAGTCGTGGAGGTCAGCGTTCATGATCGTGTGGTTCGGCCCACCCTTGGCGGCACTGCCCACCACGACATCGATCCGGCCGAAGTGCGTCGCGACCTGCTCTGCCAGCGCCCGGCTCTGTTCCAGGTCGCCCATGTCGGTTGGCACGGCCAGGCCTCGCGCACCGAGCGCGACCAATTCGGCGACGACGGAGTCCAGGTACTCGGTCCTGCGAGCGGCTACAGCAACGTCATAGCCTTGGGCCGCAAGTCCGAGCGCAGTGGATCGTCCGATGCCTGGGCCGACACCCGCGACGACGGCAACGCGGTGAGCTTCACTCATGGGCCACCGCAGTGAAGTCGTCGGCCATCCGGCCGAGCAGTCGGGCGAGCTTGGCCAGCTCCTCTGAACTCCATCCGGCCAACGCCGTGCCGGCGGCAGCCACCGCCGCATCGCGTAGTCGCAGATAGGCATCGGTGCCCTTCGGATTGATGGACACCACGACAGAGCGCCGGTCGAGGCCATCGGTGGTGCGTTCGACGTAACCGGCCGCTTCGAGAGCGCGCAATTCGCGGCTCGCCTGCGGGCCCACCATTCCGGCCTTGCGGGCGATGAGCGACACCCGCTGGGGCCCATCACGCTCGAGAACTCCGAGGATGCCCATCCCCGGGGCGGACACCTCGACACCGGCGCGGGCAGCGCGCCAGCGGACTGCCCGAACACTCGAGCCGACCACCCCGATTCGGCCAATGGACCGTTCGATCTGAACCAAGGAATCGTTCCTACGCACGACGCCGATTGTACCGCGAAGGGTTGCAGTTACAGAACTTTAATCCTAACATTGTTCTGATTTTGAGGGGTCCTCGCGACCAGGGGGCGGTTCACATGGGGCGGTTGGACAGGCGTGTGGCGGTGGTGACCGGGGGCGGTGACGGCATCGGTGCCGGAATCGTACGTCGCTTCGCGGAGGAAGGGGCTCACGTCGTGATCGCCGAGATGAACGAGGACCGCGGGCGTGCGACAGCTGAAGAGGTCGGATCAGCAACCGGAGTGGAGCCGCTGTTCGTCCGCACCGACGTCCGTCGCAAGGAGGACAACTCGGCGATGATCGACGCCGCTATTGAGGCGTTCGGAACGATCGACATTCTCGTCAACAACGCGTGGGGCGGAGGGAAGATCAGCAGGGTCGAGCTGAAGACCGATGCACTGATCGAGCACGGCCTGGCCGTCGGGTTCCGTGGCCCCCTCTGGGCGATGCAGAAAGCCTTTCCCCTCATGAAGGCCAAGGGCTATGGGCGGGTCGTCAACATCTGCTCGCTTAACGGCGTCAACGCGCACATGGGCACGCTCGAGTACAACTCGGCCAAGGAGGCACTTCGGGCCATGACTCGCACCGCGGCACGGGAGTGGGCGAGCACGGGGGTCGTCTGCAACGTCATCTGCCCGGCGGCGAAGTCCGCCACGTTCAAAGTGGTCATGGCGGAGCATCCCGAGCTCGTTGCGGCAGCCGATGCAAGCAACCCGATGGGCTACATCGGCGATCCATACCAAGACATTGCCCCCGTCGCGTTGTTCCTCGCCAGCGAGGACTGCCGCTACGTCACGGGCAATACCATCTTCGTCGATGGAGGGAGCCACATCAACGGTTCACACTGGGCTCCCGAACTCTCCGACGAGCCATAGTCGCGCCGCCGGACCCCGCCTCGCACTCGGTTTCGGGGCCGCGTCGTGCCTGGTCGCGGCCGGAATCGCCGCCCGCGAGCGCACACCGCCCAACCCGGACGCCGCGTTGACGGATCTCGTCGGGTAGCCGTGGTGATCCCGTTACGCTGTCTGCGTGGTCATGTCGGATCGCCCGGAAGTGACAACGGCCTCGTGGCCCATCGCCGCCGTGGACGTCGCCGGCCTGGCCTCGAATCTCGTTGGCGCGGTTGCTCGTCTGCCGTTTCGCACCCCTTGGCGAGGGCCAAGCAACCCTCCGCGCAATCTGGCCGTCTCGACGACCCGGGAGCTCACTCGATCCCTATTCGGGTACGCAGCATCACTTCCGATCGACGAGTTCCGCGCCCTCGAGCGAGTCCTGGATGCGGTCTCCGGGCAGGTCCTGTTGCCTTTTGTGGCTTCTCAGGGGGTCAAGGTCGAGGAGGACAATCTCGCTGGCGTGCCCGGGCTCTGGTTTCGACCGTCACCGCGTCGGGGGGATAGTGAGAACGCCCCACCGATTTCAGAAGGAGCTCTGTCACCGGGGACGATTGTGTATCTCCACGGTGGGGGCTATATCGGCACGTCACCTCGGATGTACGCGTTGTTCTTGGCCCACCTGGCGAGAGTAACCTCTTGTGCGCTCTTTGCTGCTGACTACCGGCTGGCACCGGAGTTTCCGTTCCCTGCGGCTGCTGATGACATCCTCGCCGTGACGAGCCACTTGGTCTCGGGCGGTCTCGCACCCGAACGGCTGATCCTCGCCGGCGATTCGGGTGGTGGTGGTCTGTTGGGCACGGTACTCCGTCGCATCAGCATGAATTCCAAGAGGAGACCGGCTGCTGTGCTGCTGTTCTCGCCAGAAGTGAGCCTTACGCTCAGCGAGGACTCGATTACGGACAACGCTCCGTTCGACATACTGCCTTGGAACATCCCGGTGAACTCCTATCTGCACGGCATCGATCCGGACGACCAACGGGTCGATGTATTGCTGGACGATCTGAGTGGATGGCCGCCCACCTTCCTCGTTTACGGGGGCGACGAGATGTTCCGCGATGCGATACGGCTGCTGGTGGAAAAGCTCGAGGCGGACGGCGTCCCTCATGAGGCCTTGGAGGTCGAGGGCATGTTCCACGTCTTCCCCTTTCTCCTGCCCTGGGCCCGTGAGAGCCGTGATGCGTATGAACGAGCGGGCGATTTCGTTCGAGCCGCGCTGGCACAGAACAAGGACGGCTAGCTGCGCTGCCAGGTTTCGAATCGATACGACACGCCTCCGTCCTGACGCTCGTCATCTCGGACGGTGAACCGAAATGCGTCCGTGAAATTCGGGAAGAATTTCGTGCAGTTGAAGTCGCCGAGGACCTGCGTGATCAGCAGCTCCTCAGCCTCCGAGATCGTCTCCGCATAGACGGTCGCGCCGCCTATGACCCATATGTCTTGCCCTGGATGCGACGCGCTCAGCTGGTCGAGGCTGCCGACGGCCTGGAAGCCTGTCCGCAGGGGACCAGGATCGGTGCTCAGGACAAAGTTCTCTCTCCCGTGGAGCGGCGCCGCGAACTCGTTGTAGGTGGCCCGTCCCATCAGAATGAGGCCCTGGGCGGTCTGCTGGCGGAAGTACGCCGTGTCGCCTGAGAGCTTCCAGGGGATGCCCGAGGCGGTCGCTATGCCCCGCTTTGAGTCCATGGCAGCGATGAGACGGATCATGTCGTCCAACGACCCGGCTCAGAATGCGTCCGGCGGCAGAACATTCTGACGACTATAAGGCGAGTCCCAGCACGGAGCTACCGACCCGGCCAGGTGCCGGACCTCGTGAGTTGTGCTCCTGTTGGGTTTGTGGTGGCCAGTATTTGTCCGTGTTTCAGGAGACTCATATCGACATATCCGCGATCGAGGATCTCGGTCTGACGACTCTCGCCGAAGGCGTCGAAACCACAAGCGAGATGGAAATGCTGCCAGCCGACCACGTCGATGAAGCCCAGGGCTACCTCTTCGCACGACCGCGCAAAACCTGATGATCTCGTGAAGCGACTCCTTGAACAGACCCGCTTCGTCGCCGGCAGCCCTTCGTGAGAAGCCCTACGGCCCCTCCGATCCGCCCCGTCGTCGATGTCGTCAGCGGGGGATCGTCCTCCCCAGTCCACCAATGTCAAACGTTGATCCGAGGGCCAGGGAATTGGGCGGCTGTTGGGTTTCAATGGGCTATCCGGAGAGCTTGAGAGAACAGCATTATCGGGTGGACTTCGACCCGGACGAAGCGGCAGCAGACCTCAAAGGGCAGCACGTCTCGGGCTTCTACACGCTCATCCTGCTGAGCGTCTTGAGAAGCAAGTTGCCGGCGCAAGCCGTGCAGGACGTCCTCATCCGGGCCGGAGAGACACGCTCGCTTGTCGAACTGGACGTGGTCTCCTCGTGGAGCTCCTACGGCCAGTTCCGGCGATTGCTCGAAGAGGCGGTGCGGACGCTGGGCGCGGCACGTCAAAATCTCACGAGTGCCTTGGCCACTATCACGCACGCCGATGACGACATGGCCCAAATCATCCAGGGGCTCGGCTCGCCGCGCGAGGTGTTCATCAGCGGTGCCGGCACCAACCCGCTCCTGCCCATTCGACGTTACGAAATGACCGAGGTGGGCGAGAGGGAGTGGACGATCCGCGAATGGTTCCTCGAAGGTTTCGAGCCCTATGACGAATTCTGCGGGTTCGTGGCGGGGCAGTACAGCCAGATCCCCATGTTCTTCGGTCTTCCCGCCGCAGAGGTCGTCGAGCAGGAATGCCAGTGCCGAGGCGATGCCGCGTGTCTCTTCCGGATTCGCTGGGGACAGGTCGATGACGCCGTGATGCGGGCCGATTACTTCGAGGTTCACAGCAAAGTGCTCGAGGCCCGCCTTGAGCAGCTGCAGGCGATGGTCACCGACCTCGCCTCCAACGAACGTTATGAAGATGTCCTACAGGGGATCGTCGCTTCGTCGGTGCGTGCCGTCGGAGCCGCCGGCGTGGTACTTGCGTTGAAGCCTCGCATTGGGAGCAGCAGAAAGGTCTATTCGGAGGGACTGAGCGAAACAGACGGCGCCTCGATCGCCGAGGATCTCCTCGAGGGCACTGGCCGTGAGGGAGTGATAGCCGTCCAGGTGGAGTCCGTTCGTCGCCACTACGGTGTGCTGGCCGTTGACGAGCGCGGCGGGGTCTTCACGACCCAGACGCAGGGCACTCTAGAGACCTACGCCCGCCTGGCTGCCGCCACCCTCGACGCGGCCGACGCCATGGAGGACGCCCGTCATCAGGCCAACACAGCTGGAGCCCTGCTGGATCTGTCGACTTCTTTGGCCGAGATCCTGAGCACCGAAGACATGGCCGCCCGGGTCGCGCGGGCGGTGCCCCAGGTCATCGACTGTGACCGCGTGGCGCTCTTTCTCGACGACGGCGACTGGACGGGCGGCAATGGGGGAGAGCTCCGGCTCGCGGCCGCCCACGGTTACCCTGATGCCGCCGTCGCACTCCTCAGCACTCGTCCCATCACCGAAGCACAGTTGCGCACCATGCGCGAGGACGGCATCGAATACACTCTCGTCTCCGATGTGGGCACCGCAGCCGCCGTCGCCGTACCGATCTCCTTGGCAGGCAATACGATCGGCTGCATTGTAGCCGGGGTCACAGAAAATCCCGAGCGTCTCGCCATCACGTCTCGTCTGTCTGATCGACTCAAGGGGCTGGCTGCTCAGGCATCCATCGCCATCGGCAACGCTCGCCTCGTCGAGCAAATTCGCTTCCAATCCGTCCATGACGCCCTGACCGGGTTGCCCAACCGGGCCCTCATCCTTGACCGGACGGAGCAGATGCTGGCGCGGGCACGCCGCACCCAGGTCGCGGTGGCGGCCCTCTTCATCGACCTCGACGGCTTCAAAGAGGTGAACGACACCCTCGGCCACGGTTTTGGCGATCAGCTGCTGCAGGCAGTCGCAACCCGGCTCTCACTCACCATGCGCGAGAGTGACAGCATCGGTCGACTGGGTGGCGACGAGTTCATCGTGCTTGTCGACGGCACGACCATGGATGCAGGGCCCGAACTGGTGGCCGAGAGACTGCTGACCGTGCTCCGAGAGCCGTTCACCATAGAGGCCTTGCCCAACGGGCCGTTGACCCTCACGGCCAGTATCGGGATTGCGGCTGGAATCCGACCCTCTCCGACCGAGCTGCTCCGCGATGCCGACATCGCCTTGTACCAGGCCAAGGCGGCCGGGAGGGACTGTTTCGTCGTCTTCCGGCCCCAGATGCACACCGCCGTCCAGGGTCGCCTGCTCTTGGAGATGGATTTACGAGACGCGATTGCTCAGGATCAATTCTTTCTGGTCTATCAGCCAATTTTCGATTTGGCCAGCAGGGAGACGAACGGGGTCGAGGCGCTGTTGCGCTGGCGGCATCCCGTCCGCGGTGTCGTGCAGCCTGATGAATTCATTCCCATTCTCGAGGGGTCTGGCATGATCACCGAAGTCGGGCGGTGGGTTCTCGAGGAGGCATGCCGCCAGGGCGCGCGTTGGCATGCGCAGGGTTACGACCTCGATGTCTCGGTGAACGTCTCAGCTCGGCAACTCGAGACAAGTGGGTTGATCGAGGAGGTTGCCCGTGCGCTCGAGGAATCGGGGTTCGACGCCCATTCGCTGATTGTCGAGATAACCGAAACTGCGATCATGAAGAACATGGATGCGGTTGTGCCGCGACTCGCAGCGCTCAAGGCCACCGGCGTCCGTGTGGCTATCGATGATTTCGGCACCGGGTATTCCTCCCTGGCCTACCTGCAGCACTTCCCGGTTGATACCTTGAAGATCGACCGTTCCTTCATCTCGACCATGGCCGATTCGCCTGAATCCGGGGCACTCATACATACCTTGGTGCAGCTGGGAAAGTCCCTAGGACTCCAAACGCTGGCCGAGGGCATCGAAGAGTCCGCGCAGTATTCCCAGCTCGAACGCGAGCATTGCGACAGCGGGCAGGGGTATATTTTCGCCCGTCCGCTCGAAGCCGATGCCGTCGAGACGTTCCTGCTGGCCCGATCTTCGAGGGGCGGCTCGGCGGACGAGTCGACGAAAGCCGTGGCCCCGGCTTGACGCGGGGCTGGTGGGCTATCGCCGGCCGCGAACCAAGCATTTCGAGCGGAGGAGGACTCCATGACCGAGGCGACACTGCTCTCTGGGGGCCAGAGAGCCTCCTTGCGACTCGAACGCCGCCTTGTGGATCCACCGGGGGTGGTCTGGGGCGCCCTCACTGACCGTGATCAACTTCTGTCATGGTTCCCGTGTGACGTGGAAGTCGTTGGCGGTACCTGGAAGGTGGGCGCGGCGATCGTGTTCCGCTTCTCCCCTGAGGTCCTCGAGATGACGCTCCATGGCCACGTTCTGGCGGTCGACGAGCCGACACTGCTCAGCTTCTCCTGGGGGGACGAAACCTTGCGCTTCGATCTCTCCGCCGAGGGCACCGGGACCCTGATGGTCTTGACCGACGAGCTGCCACCTCGGATTGCGGCCCGCAACGCGGCAGGCTGGGAACAGTGCCTTGCCCGTCTGGCCCGACAGCAGCCCTCGGAGGAACCCAGCTGGAAGGCTTTCTTCGACAGATATGTGGCGGAGTTCTCCCCGCGGCTCGGGCCGCAAGACGGACCGCCCCCGGGCCACAAGGCGGTCACATGAGTTGACGGCTCGCGTACCTTGCCGGCGCGTCGCGCAAACCGGTACGGTGCGGTGAGGGTGGCTGAGCGGTCGTCCTTGGCGGGGAGGCCCCGCCGGTTCCGTGCGAAGGGGGGATTATGGCGTTCGCTGAGGTAGGCGATGTGCGGTTGTTCTTTACCGATGAGGGAACCGGCAGCCCTTCGATCCTGTTCATTCACGGTTATTCGTGCGACTCGCACGATTGGATGTGGCAGCTACCCTACTTTGCGGCCAGGCACCGAGTCATCGCCGTCGATCTGCGGGGCCATGGCCGATCAAGTGTTCCCGACAAGGGTTTTGACGTTCGAGACTTCGCTCACGACCTCGCCGGTCTCGTCGATGGACTCGACTGCGGGCCCGTCGTGGCAGTGGGCCATTCGCTCGGCGGAGTGGTCGCCAGCGCCTTGGCCGTCGAGTATCCCTCCTTGATTCAGGCCGTCGTGAGCGTCGATCCCGGATATCTGACTCCGGACGAGTACCGACCCATGCTCGAGGACACGCTCGCTGACTTGGACGACGACCCGGTGAAGGCCGTCCAGACGCTGCTCGGTTCCGCCGGCTACACGCCGACTTCCCCCGCTCATCTGAAGCCGTGGCACATGCGCCGCATTGCCGGTGTACCTCCTCACGTCCTGCGGGACACGGGGGTCGCGCTCTTCGGAGGGCCCGAGGCTCTCGCCTACTTCGTGGCCTCCGAAGAGTATTTGCGAGGACGCTCGTGTCCAGTACTCGCCATCTACGCGTCGACGGACCGCGCCGGGCTGGAGGCGCCACTCCTCACCGACTCCCGGTCCCGAACGATCGCGTGGGACGGGTTGGGCCACTGGCTTCACCAAGAGCGGCCCGATGAGTTCAACAGTGTCGTTGAGGGCTGGATAGCGTCGCTCGGTTGAAGAATCCCCGAGGAGCCGGTGACGCTCTTGCCAGGTAGTGGGGTCGGCGGTGGCCTCGGCAACAGGGTGGGATACGTTGGGAAAATGGACAGTCGCCGCGCCACCGAGGACCTCACGGCGAGAGCCAGGATCCGCGACTCGGCCTTCAGGCTCATCGCGACGGAGGGGACGAGGGGAGCGACACTTCGTGCCATCGCCAGGGAGGCCGGCGTCTCGTCCCCGCTCGTCTTGCACCACTTCGGTTCCAAGCAGGGCGTCATCGAAGCGGTCGAGGAATGGGTACAGACCCAGCTGAGGGCAGCGACCGCCGACGACGGCGACTCTGCTGATCCTTCCAGGGCGCACGCGCGCCGTACCGAGGAGTTCGCTGCGCTCATGTCGGCTGAACCGCTGCTCCGGAGCTACATCCGCCGGATGCTCCTCGAGAGCTCCGAGGAGGGGCTCGACCTCTTTTCCAGGATGGTAACGGACGGTGCCGGTGACCTCCGTCGGCGCGCCGGGTCGGGAATGGCCCGGCCGGTTGAGGATGTCGCGACCGTCGCCGCCGTGATCACTCTCATGGCGTTGGGTCCGGTCCTCGTGCCCGACCACCTCGTCCATGTACTCGGCGACGAAGCCCTGGAGCGCTGGCACTCGGCGGTATCAGACCTCCTCTCGGCGCCCCTCTATCCCGGGCGGGCGTCACGAGAGGCTGGTGACGCTGACTGAACGAGTGATAAGCTTCCTGTCCATCCGGTAAGGCACTCGAGCACGTGCCCCGCCGAGTCGGGAGGGAGATCAGTCGATGCGCCTCGAAGGCAAGGTCGCTCTCGTCACAGGAGGCACCCGCGGGATCGGTCGCGGCATCGTTGAGGGGCTTGCGAATGAGGGAGCGTGTGTCGGTTTCACAGGTCGATCCACGGACCTCGGCCGAGAGCTGGAAGAGGCTGTCTGCTCCGCCGGGGGCCGGGCTGTTTACATAGCGGCCGACAGCGGCGTCGAGGATGAGGTGGCGGGGGCGGTCCGAACAACCGTCGAGCGCTTCGGCCACCTCACCACCCTGGTGAGCAGCGCCATCTCGGACGACGCGGGTAGCGGAAACGACAGTCACATCGATGTCGTCGAGAACACGACCTTCGATAACATCATGCGCATTGCGCTCTACGGCACATTCTGGGCCTGCAAGTACGCCGTCGCCGAGATGCGCCGAGCCGGTGGTGGCTCGATCATCAACATTTCAGCCACCTCGTCGAAGTCCGCTCTTCCGGAGCGGCCTGCCTACCACGCGTCCAAGGGCGCGATCAATGCGATGACCCGCCAACTGGCCGTCGACTTCGGCAAAGAGGACATCCGGGCCAACACCATCATCGTCGGGTTCATAGACACAGGTACCGAGACGCTGCAGCGGATCCTCAGTGATCCGGACAAGCGCGCCGCGTTTCAGAAGAACATCATGGTTCCCCGATTCGGAGAGCCGGCCGATGTCGCCGCCGGCGTCGTCTATCTCGCCTCTGACGAGTCGAAGTACGTGACCGGCATCGAACTCCCTATCGACGGTGGCGCCCTGTGTCATCAAGCTCTACCCGAGCTCGACCTCGGGACGAAGGAGAGGGCATGACTCTCGATCTTTATGACCGGTGCGCCGACCTGAAGACCTTTCTCGACAAGGTCCGTGGTAGTGGCCAACAGGTCGGAATGGTCGGAACCAGCGGAGCGATGCACGAAGGCCACCTCTCGTTGATCCGTCGGGCCGCGGAGGAAAACGACATAACAGCGCTCTTCTGGGGTGGACGCTCGGCATCCGACTGGATGGCTTCACAGGTCGGACCGGGTCGTGATGCAGAGCGCGACTTCTCCCTCGCAGCGAGCGCGGGGTTGGACATCGTCTTCGCTCCGGATAGTGGCGAGCTCTTCCCGAGCGAACCGATGACCAGGGTGAGCCTGCCCGCGATGTCCAGTGAGGTGCCGCATCTGGAATCGCCGGCGCATCTGGATCTGATCGCCATGACCATGGGGAAGCTCTGGCACATCTTCGGCCCCTGTCGCTCTTACTTCGGCGAGAAGGACTGGCAACAACTTGCGATGTTCCGACGTCTCGCGATGGATCTGGCCTGGCCGGTCGAGATCATCGGTTGTCCGACCATCCGGGACGAACGGGGTTTGGCTCTGTCCAGTCGCAACCAGCAGCTGACCGAGGCGCAGCTGGCCGAAGCGCCGGTGCTGTACCGCGCGCTCGCCGCCGCCCGCAGGGCCGCCATCGGCGGCACTCGCTCCACCCGGGAGTTGTCGGCGATCTTCTCCGAGACCGTCGGCAGTGCGGCTCGCATCCGGTACTTCACAGCTGTCGTGTCGGCGACGATGGAGCCTCTCGTCGAGCTGTCCGGCTCGGTGAGACTCCTCGCCTCGATCGAGTTGGGCGCGGTGCGCCTCGTCGACAACATCGGCATCGAACTGTCGGAATGATCTTCCGCACGTAGCCAAGGGGGACCTACAAATGATTCGACTAGCGCAGCTCTACACGGGCGGCGTCGGCTCCGAGATAATCCGGCGTCTCGAAGGGCACCCGCAGCTCGAGCTCGTGGCTGTGCTCGTCCACTCTGACGGCAAGGCAGGCCGGGACTCGGGGGAGCTGGTCGGCGCCACGCCGAACGGCGTCATGACGACCCAGAGCGTCGACGAGGTGATCGCGACCAGGCCAGACGCGGCCATCTATTCCGGAATGTTGTGGGACGTCCCTCTCATCAGCAGACTTCTGCGGGAAGGGATCAACGTCTACACGGGCATGGGCGGCTACTTCCTGCCCGGGCAACCTGAATTCGACGAGATCGACGTCGCCGGCAAGGCCGGCAACGCTTCGTTTGCCGCCGGCGGCAATATTCCAGGCCTCATCAGCGACGTCTTCCCGCTTTTCGTGACGGGCTACACCGGCCGGATCGACTACATCCGTGCTTGGCAGCGTAACCACGTGTCCACCTACCCCTCCGCCGCCCAGATACAGAGCATCGGCCTCGGGGTTGCTGCTGCCGACGAGGAGTACCAGTCCATGGTGGACGGCCTCTTTCGATCCTGCCTGGGCCAGTCGGCGAACATGATCGCAACAGCTCTCGGTTTCGAATGTACCCACTCGGAACTGACCCGCAAGGATCTCGTCCCCGCCGCTCAGGACGTCACGCTCGAAGGTTCGGGACTCCTCGTCAAGAAAGGCGCTGTCGCCGGGGCCCGCTGGGAGGTCACTGGCTACTCGGGCGACCGCCCGTTCGTCACGATCACCAACGAGCAGACCGCTGTGCTGGGTCTCGGGGAAGGCTGGCGCAAGGACCATGAGCAGCCTCCCTACACCGTGGAGATCGACGGTGACCCGCCCATCGTCGCGACAATGGGCTGGCCTCAAGGCGTCGAGCCCGGAGCCGCCAACTCCCGGCTGAATTCGGCTCGCGCCATGAACATGATCATCCGTCTCGTCGCAGCGCCGCCGGGAGCGGTGTCCGTTCTCGACTTCCCCATGGCCGTCGCCGGCGACGGATTGGCACGCCGTGGCCAATGAGGGGAGCGAGATGACCGACCCCGAGCAGGTCGGCACTACAGGAAGGGCCAAAGAACATGGCTGACCAAATCGATCCGTTTGTAGAAGAGCGGCTGTACATCGGGGGCGTGCTGCGATCAGCAGAGGGCGGCAAGGTCTTCGATAACGTGAGTCCGGTCACAGAGCAGGTCATTGGCGTCTGCGCCGACGCCAGCGGCCGGGATATGGATGATGCCATAGCCGCGGCAAGGGTGGCGTTCGACGAAGAGTCCTGGTGGCGCGACCACAACCTTCGGGCCCGGTGCCTTCGCCAACTTCATGCCGCCCTCGAACGTCACGCTCCCGAGATCAGGGAGACCATCCGGGCGGAAGTGGGCGCCACGGAGGGCTCTCTTCACGGGGTCCAGTTCGATACATCGATCAAGCACCTGCTCTATGCCGCGGACCTGGTGGAGCGCTATGAATGGGAGAAAGACCTCGGGCTGAGCGACTTCCTCGGCATTCCCACCCGCCGCACCCTGCGCCGGGAGGCCGCCGGGGTCGCGGCCTGCATCACACCCTGGAACGCCCCGATGCAGGTCAACTTGGCCAAGCTCAGCGCCGCACTGGGCGCTGGATGCACCGCCATCCTGAAGCCGGCTCCGGATACCCCGTGGACGGCGACAGCCCTGGGTCGCCTGGCCGCCGAGGAGACGGACATGCCGGCCGGGGTACTCAACGTGATTCCGACGTCGGACAACTCCGTCGCGCAGAAGCTGGCGGAGGATCTCCGTGTGGACGTCGTGAGTTTCACCGGATCGACTGCCGTCGGTCGCCACTTGATGGCAGTTGCGGCGCCGACCGTGAAGAATGTCTTCCTCGAGCTGGGTGGCAAATCGGCCTGCATCGTCTGTGACGACGCGCCACTCGACGAGGTCGCGATGATCGCAGCCTTCGGCTCATGCGCCCAAGCCGGACAGGGATGCTCCATCAACACCAGGCTCCTGGTGCAGCGGCAGGTCTACGCAGAAATGGTCGACAAGGTGAAGGGCGCCTTCGAATCCGTGGTCTACGGTGACCCGGCCGACCCTGCCGTGTACATGGGCCCACTGATCAACCGCCGACAGCACGAACGGGTCCTCTCCTATATTGAGCTCGGACAATCGGAGGGCGCTCGATTGGTCACGGGAGGACATCGGCCTACCACTATGAAGTCGGGGTATTTTGTCGAGCCCACGATCTTTGCTGACGTCGACCCGAAGTCGCGGCTGGCTCAAGAGGAGATCTTCGGTCCGGTTCTGTGCATCATCCCCTTCGAAGACGACAACGAGGCAGTGGAGATCGCCAACGGGACGATCTACGGCCTGGCCGCCCAGGTCGAGAGCGGGTCGCTCGAACGGGCCGAAGCCATTGCCCATCGACTCCGGGCGGGCAATGTCAACGTCAACGGAGGCCTTTACCATGCACCTGACTCTCCTTTCGGCGGCTACAAGCAGAGTGGCATCGGACGCGAGATGGGCGTGCTCGGTTTCGATGAGTACACCGAAGTCAAGCTGCTCGCCTATGGACAGCGTGAGGGCGCAGGCCAGTAGTGAGCCGGCTGGCCTCACCGTAGCGGTGAGCGGCCGAACTGAATATATTTAGAGGTCTCAGGGCTCGGGATCGGTCCCGGCCCGAGGCACGGGGGGTCTGCGCTCTTGAGAACAGGCGACATCGGCTGGAGCGGGAGGATCCGGCGGCTGTGGGATGGCTCGGACACACCGAACATCGCAATCGTCGGTGCCGGATTCGGCGGAATCGGTCTGGGTGCCCTTCTCAGGAGGTCCGGGATCGATACCTTCACGATCTATGACAAGGCTGACCACGTCGGTGGGACATGGTGGCACAACCGGTATCCCGGCGCAGAGGTGGACACGGTGTCCTACGTCTACTCCTATCCATTCAAACCGTACGCGTGGACGCGTAGCCATGCCAAGCGGGACGAGCTACTTGGGTATCTCGAAGACACTGTCGAGGAGTTCGGCCTTCGTTCCCATCTACAACTCGGCGTCGCCGTGGAGTCGGCGACCTGGAACGGCGAGACTGACAGCTATGCCCTGAAATTGGGCACGGGGGAGAGCGCGGACTGCCACGTGCTTGTCGCCGCCACTGGTTTTCTCAATATTCCCAAGTATCCGTCCTGGCCTGGTCTGGAGAACTTCGCCGGGCCGAAATTCCACACGGCCCGATGGGAGGGTCAACACGATTTAGCGGAAAAGACGATTGCGGTCGTCGGTACTGGATCAACCGCAACTCAGGTTGTACCCGAACTAGCCAAGGTTGCAAAGAAGCTCTACCTCTTCCAGCGGCAACCGGGTTGGATAATTCCGAAGGATGAGCGCGACTACTCCCCCGAAGAGAGCGCGCGATTCCTCAAGCCCGTTCATTACCGTCTCGAGCGAGCCAAGTGGTTCTGGGCGACTGAGAAGAGGATCTGGAAGGGGGCTCCCTTCCGGCCTGACACCCCGGAGAACGAGATGGGCCGACAGGCCGCTCTAGCTTTCATCGACAGGGAGTTTTCGGAGTACCCCGATGTCCGTAAGGCGGTCACGCCTGACTATCCATTCTGGGGCAAGAGGCTCGTGTTCAACTCGACCTTCTACGCCAGCCTGAAATTGCCCAATGTTGAGTTGGTTCCCTTCCCAGTGGAATCGGTCACCCGCGCCGGGTTGGTGGACTCGAGTGGAGCAGAGCATCCAGTTGATGTCGTCATCTTGGCCACCGGGTTCAAGACAACGGACTATCTGGGCACCATGGAGGTCAGAGGTCGAGCCGGCCGGACGTTGCAGGATGTGTGGGCAGGCGAGCCGAGCGCATTTCTGGGGCTGACCGTTCCGGGCTTTCCCAACTTCTACATGGTTTACGGCCCGGGGACGAACGGGGGTGAGATCGTTTCCATGCTGATGCGTCAAGCCGAGCACATCGTCCGTGCCGTCAAGCGCATGCGCCGACAGGGCGTGACTGCCTTCGAGGTCAAGAGCGCATGGTCGGCTATGTACGACGCATGGTTGCAGGAACAGGTGGGCTCGACATCGTGGGCTATTGCAGAGAACTACTACAAGTCTCCCAGCGGAAAGATCGTGACCCAATGGCCTTACAGCCCCGGGGTGTACGGGATCCTGGTGCGGGCCATGGGCCGGTGGTCGCAATCCGGAAGTCGCCGTCAATTGAGCGATTCCGTGGGTAATTGGAAAGAGGTGACTCCAGGGTGACGGGAAGGCTGGCAGGAAAGGTCGCGATTGTGACCGGAGGTGCGTCCGGATTCGGACGTGCCACTTCGGTCCTCTTCGCGGCAGAAGGAGCGAGCGTTGTTGTCGCAGACCAGGATGAGGAAGGGGGAGTCGATACGGTCCAGGGAATCTCGGATAAGGGCGGCGAGGCGGCCTTCGTCCTCGCCGACGTGAGCGAAAGGTCGTCCGCTGAGGCGATCGTCCGTGAAGCCGTCACTCGCTACGGCAGCCTGAACGTCTTGGTGAACAACGCCGGAATCGCTCAGATGGCGGAGGCCGGTCTCAGTTGGGACGCTCCGGAGGAGCAGTGGGACCGGGTCATCAAGGTGAACCTTCGGAGTGTCTACGTGTGTTCGCGGGCCGCCATTCCCAGCATGATCTCCGCGGGCAGCGGTTCGATCGTCAATATTGCGTCGATTGCCGCATCCGTCTCCGTCGGCGGATCGGCGTATGCCGCGTCGAAGGGCGGAATGTTGAGCTACACCCGCCATGTCGCCGTGGAGTTGGCGCCCACGGTACGGGTCAACTGTGTCTCTCCGGGATTCATGCGAACGCCGATGTCGACGGGTGAGCGCGTCGGACTGTCAGCCGATGAGCAGGAGCGACGCATGGTTGCCTTCGGAGGCTACTCCCCGATGGGCCGAGTAGGTTCCGCCGAGGATATAGCGAACGCCGTCGCCTACTTCGCCAGCGATGAATCCGCGTTCGTGACGGGACGCGAGCTGGTCGTCGATGGCGGTCATCTGGTGCGATCCCAGGGACGATGACAGACCTGTACTGGGATCCATTGACCCCGGACCTACGGGACGACCCGTATCCGCTGTGGAAGCGCCTTCGAGACGAGGCTCCCGTCTACTTCAACGACCGCTACGACTTTTGGGCGTTGTCGCGCTACGCCGACATTGAGGCGGCGCACAAGGACCACGCGGCATTTAGTTCGAATCATGGCACGACCCTCGAGACAATGTCGCCCACGCCGGTGGACACCGGGATGATCATCTGGCTGGATCCGCCCAAGCACACGATCCTGAGAAAACTCGTATCGCGGGCCTTCACGACACGGCGGGTGACCCTGCTGGAGAAACGGATACGGCAGGTGTGCGCCCAGCTGCTCGACGCCCAAATCGGGGCGAGGTGGTTCGATTACGTCCAGGACTTCTCGGCCGTCCTCCCGCCTACCGTCATCTCCTCTCTTCTCGGCGTGCCGGAGCAGGACCAGGAGCGACTTCGGCACGTGGTGGACGACGTGTTCCACGTCGAGGAAGGCGTCGGGATGGCGAACGAAGTCTCCATGAACGCCCTCACGTCCCTTGGTGCTTACCTCGCCGAACAGTTCGTCGAACGGCGAAAAAATCCTCGCGACGACGTGTTCACCGATCTGGTCAACGCAGTGATCACCGATGAGAACGGCGACGTGCGTCGACTCACCGATGAAGAACTCGCCGGGTTCGGAGTTCTGCTGTTCGCAGCGGGCACCGAAACCGTCGCGCGTCACCTCGGCTGGGCGGCCAGCGTTCTGGACGCCTATCCGGACCAGCGCTCCGATCTGGCGGCAGACTTCTCGCTCATTCCCAATGCAGTAGAGGAGATCCTCAGGTTTGAGCCCCCGTCGCCGGTCAATGCCCGGTGGACGAACAGAGAGGTCGTCCTTCACGGGGTCACCGTTCCGGTCGGGTCCCGTGTCATTTTGATCACGGGCTCGGCTGGGCGGGATGAGCGAAAGTATCCCGACCCAGATGTGCTCGACATCCATCGGAAGGTCGATCTTCACATGACGTTCGGTTACGGCATTCACTTCTGCTTGGGTGCCGCGCTGGCGCGCATGGAGGGCCGGATCGGACTGGAGGAGACGCTCAAGCGGTGGCCGAAATGGACTGTCGACCGGGAGAACACGGTCCTCCTCTACACGAGTACCGTTCGTGGTCCGCTGAACCTGCCCATCGGCGTCTGAGATTCAGACCTCCGACACGTCGAAGTGCCGGCTCAGGTTGTCCACTGGCCGCTATTCACGCTCAGGTGTTGGCCGGTCACCGCGGCGGCCAGATCCGAGCAAAAGAAGAGCACGGTGTCGGCACATTGGTCCGGAGTCGGCATGAACCGCAGTGGGAGCGACGCGTTGCGCTTCTCCAGCCATTGCGCAGGGGTGACTCCCTGGGCGGCGGCCTGCCACTTGGCGGCATGCAGGATGTTCTCGCCCTCTACGCCGCCCAGGAGAACCCCGTTGACCCGTATTCCCCACTGACCCACTTCGACAGCGAGCGTCCTGGCCATACCGGCGAGGGCCGCCTTCGAGGCGGTGTAGGCGCCGAGAGCCGGCGGGGTGGACACCAACGAGCCGCTGTTCACGAGCACGATGGCGCCCCCGCCGCGTAGTTGCATCGCCGGCACGGCCGCCTTCACGAGATAGAGCGCGCCGTACAGATTGACATCGAAGATCGACCGCCAGCTGTCGACGTCGGCCTCGGCCACAGGCGTCCAATCACCTTCGTGATGGGCGTTTTGCACCAGGAAGTCTACGCCCCCGAAACGCTCTGTGGCCGAGCGAATCAACTCTTGGCAGGCGCTCGGTTGCGTGATGTCGGTCGGGATGGCCACAGGTGCCCGGCCGAGCAGTCTTATCTCCTCGGCGACAGATTCGAGGTGGCTCTGTTGACGGGCGGCGAGCACGACGTCGACCCCGTGACGGGCAAAGCCGACAGCGATGCTCCGTCCGACGCCCGGCCCCACGCCCGTCACGACTGCGACTTTCCCTCTGTTAAACATGTCTGGGTATATACCACACCCCTCCGCACCGGACCCGTTTGACCCCCGCATTACCTTTAGATGTATTCTCTGTGATCGGGCGCGAGGCGATACAGGTCGGGGAGGCCGATAATGGGGTTATCGGGGAAGGGGGTCCTGGTGGTGGGGGCTTCCGCCGGCATCGGTCGCGCGGTGGCGGTACGGGCGGCGCGCCACGGGGCAAAGATCGCTGTCGTCGCTCGACGGAAGGAGGCCCTGGAGGTTCTGACACAGGAAGCTGGCGGAGGGACCATCATCGTGGCCGATTTGTCGGCGTCGACAGATTGCGCCCGAATCGCCGAGGAAGCGGGAGCGTCACTCGGCAAGATCGACATCGTCCTGTTCACTGCCGCCACGGCGCGACTCCGGACCCTGAAGAATATGACGGCGGAGGAGTGGGCGGTGACCCTCAACACCAACCTGGTCGGGGTGAATCTGACGATCGCAGCCCTCTTGCCGTATCTCTCGGACGGGGCCCTGGTCGTGGTCGCGTCATCGGAATCGGCTGGCCGGCCCTTCTATGCCTTGGGCGGCTATGCAGCAAGCAAGTCGGCCGTGGAAGACACCATGCGGGCGTGGCGAATAGAGCATCCGGAAGTCCGTTTCACGACACTGGTGGTCGGGACCACTATCGGGACGGATTTCGCCTCGAACTTCGATCCTGACGAAATGATCTCGGCCTTCCCGATCTGGGCCGCACAAGGAAACGCGCCTGCCGACTACATGCAGGCCGACGAGGTTGCCGACGTTGCGATCGGTGTCTTCGAGTCGCTCCTTCCGAACAGGACAGTAGGCATCGAGATATTCTCGTTGCGGTCGCCGGCGCCGTTGACGGGAAGCGCGGAAACGATGATTGCAGCGGTGAATGCCGTTGCTGATGCAGCCCCATGAGAAGCGAGGTGCACTCGAACGGCCCCGGGGGGCTTGGAGAAAGGTCGGAGTCGATGTCAGATGCCGTCACAGCTGATCACTACCCAGGGCGGGACGCCCGATGAGCCGGCAACTTCGTGTCGTTCAGTGGACAACTGGAAAGAGCGGGCGGGCGGCCGTCAGGGGAATGGTGGGCCATCCGGTGCTGCAACTGGTCGGTTGCTTTGCCTACTCTGCTGAGAAAATAGGCCGGGACGTCGGCGAGCTGTGCGGAATTGAGCCCATCGGTATCGTCGCAACGGATGATATCGAGGCGCTCCTGGCGCTCAATCCCGATTGCGTGTCCTACATGCCCTACCGCCCCAATTTCGACCACCTCGTCAGGATTCTGGAGTCCGGCGCCAATGTCGTGACGACGATGTACATGCTGGCGGGCCAAGGGTATGGCGAGGAGCAGACCCACCGAATCCGCGACGCCGCATTGCGCGGTGGCTCGTCGCTCTACGCCAGTGGGATCTACCCCGGGCACGCCCCGATGGTCGCCCTGTCAGTGAGTGCCATGTGCCGGCGTATCGAGCGCCTCTCAATCCTCGAGTCGCTCGACATCAAGGAATACGCCAATGAGCAGATGTTCCGCTCCCAGGGTTTTGATCTTGATCCGGACGATCCCGCCGCAACACAGGCCTGCGAATCGGCTTGCGGCTCCTTCAAGGACCAGATTCCGGTCATGGCAAAGGCTCTCGGCCTTGCCATCGACGAGGTGGGCTTCCGGGTCGAGTTCGCCGTCGCCGACCAGGACACAGACCTCGGATACATGACCCTGAAGAAAGGTCGGATCGCTGGATTTCGCGGCACCGTCTCGGGAATCACGGGCGGGCGTTCGCTGATCGAGTGCAGTTTCGTGTGGAAGCTCGGTGAGGACATGACGCCTAACTGGCCGGTGACGCACGGGTATCTCATTGAGATCGAAGGTGACCCCGGCGTTCGGTGCCGTCTTGAGCCTTTCGGAGAGCATTTTGATGGAACCATCACCACGGCGATGCCGGTGGTGAACGCTATCCCGATGGTGTGTGCCGCACCGTCCGGGATCGTCAACCAGATGGAGATCCCGCTGGTACGGGCCACCCACCAGTTCCGCCCCTGAAGCGGAGCACTGAAGGGCTGGCAGGGCAAGGTGAATCAAAGAGCTTGTTTATCGGGGACTCGGAGGGATGTTTCCTGCACGCCACGCCAGACCTTGATCGCATCGACTCGCTCCATCGCCATGCAACGCCTCGAGACCCACTCGTCGTCGGGGTCGGCGAAGCAGACGGGGCCCGAACCGATCTGGTCGTACAACGCAGTGGCAACCTGTTCCGGAGGGGTTGGTTTCATGAGCCTCGCCCGAGCCCGCTCCAGGGGGTCCTGCGAGTCGGTTTTGTCGCAGAGCTCGGTATCAAGGGTCTCCATGAAGAATTTGTAGTTCGCTCCATCGGTGGCGCCGACGAAAATGCAGGTCGCATCGACTCCATCGTCTCCCAGTTCAGCCCAGAGCGATTCGGCCAGGATCCACTGGAAGGCCTTGCCGGCATGGTACGCCGCGAACTTGACCGCACCCGCATTGGCAGCGTTGGACCCGACCAGGGCTATGCCACCGCGTCCGCGAGCAACCATCGGCCGGGCGAGCAGGTGACAGAGCGCCAACGGGGTTGAACAGTTGGCCGCGATACTCGCCAGTTGAGGAGCGAGTGCAACGTCGAGAAAGCGGCCGGCCGGAGCCACCGCGGCGTTGTACACGAAGAGGCCGACGTCGATGTCCGCAATGGCCGCGGACACTTTGTCGATCACGTCGGGGTCGGTCAAGTCAGCCGCGAGAGTCCGGACCTCGACCTTATGGGCATCATTCACCGCCGCGGCTGCATCCTCCAGCGTTGTGGCACCGCGAGCCAGCATCAGGACGTTCAAACCTCGCGCCGCAGCTTCGTGTGAGAGCGCCGCCCCGATGCCCATGGAAGCACCCGCGATGAACGCCCAAGGGCCGTACTTCTCCGTGAACGAAGTCATTCAAAGAGTCTATATGATTTGGTCGTGAGCGCTCCGTGGCACTGCCACCGGATCTGCGTACGCACCTTGGGGTAGGTTTCGTTGCGTGGATCTCGGACTGGGGAATGCAACCGTCGTGGTTACGGGGGGTTCCTCGGGAATGGGTCGAGCCGCAGCCCTGACTTTTGCTGGCGAGCGAGCCCGGGTAGCCGTTCTCGCCAGACAGTCGACCCGACTCGAGGCGACAGTTGAGGATGTCCGCAACGCCGGAAGCCCCGATGTCGTTGCCCTCGCAGCCGATGTGACCGATAGCAGTCAGGTGGGCGCCGCATTCGCATCACTGGGTGAGCAGTGGCCACATCTCAATGTGCTGGTCAACGCAGTCGGGCCAGTGGATGTCGGCGTCGGTCACTTCGAGAGTGTCTCCGATGAGGAGTGGATGGCAACCATGCGAATCGGATTGCTCTCTGCGGCCCTGTGTGTACGAGTCGGCCTGCCGCTACTGCGGGCCGCCCCATGGGCCCGTATCGTAAATATCTCGGCGCATTCGACCCGCCGACAGTCGCCAGAACTGATCGCCTACACTGCGTCAAAGGCCGCGCTGACCAGCATGAGCAAGAACCTGAGTCAGACGCTGGCCCCTGACGGAATCCTGGTGAACACCGTCTCGCCGGGCTCGTTTCTCTCTCAGGGACTGCGCGACTACCTGCGGAGGCTACCGCCCGAACGTGGGGTCAATCCCGACGACCTCCGCGACGCGATGCGGGTAATCACCGAGGACTTCGGGCATCCCGCCTATCTCGGACGTGCCGGAGACCCGAGCGAGATAGGTCCCGTGATCGCCTTCTTGGGTTCTGAGGTCAACAGTTACATGACTGGAGCCGACGTCAATGTCGATGGAGGGTCGGACTTCTGAGATCTCGGCGGTCGGCTGGCCTGCCCCGCTCCGTGCGCTGGAGTCGGGACGTTCAGTCCTGATGGTGAAGAAGGTCGATGACGGTCTTGGAGCCCTGGCCGAGCATCACGCGACTGACGATTGACATATGGGATCGCCAGTGCTCTTCGGCTTCTTGCGCCTGACCGCTCCTGATGAGCTCGACGAGGCGTTCCTGCGATCGGATACCGCGGCGGCGGGTTGCAATCGAACCGACGTTGTCCTCACCCCGGCTCACGGCAGTGACGGCCCGGACCACGATCTCGTCGAGCATTTCGGTCAGAATGCTGAGGGTTTGATTGCCCGCGAGCGCCACGAGGCGCTCGTGGAACCGGGCGTTGGCGTGGCCGAACGCGTCGGGGTCCTCCAGGGCCGCCCGCTCCTCGTCGATCAGGAGGAGAAGTTCATTCGCCGCCGCTCTTCTCCTGCGAGATGAGGCCACCGTTTTGGCGGCCAAAGGCTCCAACATCCCTCGCGCCTCGAAAACATCCGCCAAAGAGACGTTGCGCGACTGCAGCACCAGCGCCGCTGTCCTCGCCGTCATGCGGTGGTCCGGCGACTGAACGACCACACCCCCGTGAAGACCACGGACAACCCTGATGAGTCCTTCGGTCTCAAGGATTCGCAAAGCCTCCCTCAACGAGGGCCGGGACACCCCGAACCGCTCGACGAGGTCGGGCTCCCGTCCGAGGGACTCCCCATCGGAGAGTTTTCCGCTGACGATCAAAGTGCGCAACTCGTCCGCAATCTGCTGAGGCTTCTCGCGTTGCACGAGGTTGCCTTTCTTGCCCGAAGCCACGCTTGTGTTCCTATCTTCTCTCGAACGGGTTCATTTGAGGATAGCCGCCCCGGGCCGGCCCTTGCGACGCTGATCAGGCCGTGGGCCTCAGCTGGTCGATGGTCGTGCCGGACTTGGTGTGGTGGCGTCCGGTCTCGTAGCTGCGAATGGCAACGTCGTGGCCACTCACCTCAGAGCGAAGAGCCCCCACCGTGCTACGGGCCTTTGGCCGGATGCTGAAAGGGTCGAAGTGATAAAGGCGCATGGCGTTCTCATGCGAGATGGCATTGATCTCGTCGTCGGGTACGTCGTAGCGCTCGCAGGTTTCGAGGAATTCTTCCGGCGCACGTGGCCATTCGGAGTCGGAATGAGGAAAGTCGAGCTCCCAGCAGATGTTCTCGACCCCGATGTCGTGTCGGTGCTGGATGCCGACAGGGTCCGTGATAAAGCACGTGATGAAATGCTTCTTGAAGACCTGACTGGGTTTGAGCCCGTCGAAGTCCTGACCGGTCCAGACGTGATGGCGGTCGTAGACGCGATCCAGCCGGTCGAGGAAGTAGGGGATCCATCCGGTCCCGCCCTCGGAGAGAGCGACCTTAAGCGCCGGAAAGTTGCGGAACACTCTCGACCAGAGAAGGTCAGCCGCCGCCATGCAGATGTTCATCGGCTGCAGGCTCATCATGACGTCTATCGGGGCGTCGGGGGCGGTGACCGCGACCTGGCCCGACGAGCCGAGGTGGATGTTGAGAATGGTGTCGGTATCCACCAGAGCCTGCCAGAGCGGGTCCCAGTGCTCGGAGTGGAAACTCGGTAGCCCCAACGTGGCCGGGTTCTCCGTGAAGCTGAGGGAGTGACAGCCCTTGGCGGCCACTCGACGGACTTCGTCTGCGGCCAGTTGGGGATCCCAGATGACCGGGATGGCCATGGGGATGAAGCGGTCGGGATAGGCGCCGGCCCAACCCTCGATGTGCCAGTCGTTGTAGGCGCGGACGACGGCGAGGGCCAGCGCTTTGTCCGGACTGTTGCCAAAGAGGCGGCCGGAGAACGAAGGGAACGACGGGAAGTTCATCGAAGCCAGGACCCCGCCCGCCGACATGTCCTTGACCCTCTCATGGACGTCCCAGCAGCCGCGCCGCATCTCATCGAACGACGTCGGATCGATGCCGTACTCTTCGCCGGGCCGGCCGGCCACGGCATTGAGGCCGATGTTGGGGATCTGAACGCCTTCGAACTCCCAGACGTCGTCTCCGGCTTCGGTGCGGACAATCCGGGGCCCCCGGTCGGCGTACTTCGAGGGCAGCCTTCCCGCGAAGAGATCAGCAGGCTCCACCGCGTGATCATCAACACTGACAAGAATCAGATCTTCGACTCTCACGACCAACTCCTCCCCTGGGTGTCTTGTTCGGTAGGATCCCTACCCTATACATCTAGATCGTTTGTGGCCAGCGGGTCCAGCGTGGCGTAAGCTTGATACACCAAGACCGGAGGGACCGAATGACCGATCTGTACTGGGACCCGTTCAGCCCCGAGCTCCGAGACGACCCGTACCCGCTCTGGAAGCGCCTACGTGACGAGGCGCCCCTCTATTACAACGATCGCCACGATTTCTGGGTGCTATCCCGCTTTCACGACATCGAGCAGGCCCACAGGGACGTAGAAGCATTCAGCTCGAGCCACGGCACGACCCTTGAATCGATGTCCCGCGAACCGATGACGGATACAGGGCTGATCATCGCCTTGGACCCGCCCAGGCACACCATGTTGCGACGACTGGTCTCCCGAGCCTTCACCAGTCGTCGGGTGTCGATGCTCGAGGACCGGATCCGGGCCGTGTGCGCAGAACTGCTCGACCCTCACATCGGCGCCGGGACATTCGACTATGTGCAGGACTTCTCCGCCATCCTGCCCCCGACCATCATCTCTGCCCTCCTCGGAGTGCCCGAACAGGATCAGGAGAAGCTTCGCCACCTGGTGGACGACGTCTTCGCCATCGACGAGTCGGGTATCGGAATGACGGGAGATGTGTCCAAGAACGCCATCATGGAACTCCTCGAGTACCTCGGGGGCCAGTTCGCCGACCGGAAGATCCACCCTCGTCACGACATGTTCACCGAATTGCTGCAGGCGGAGATCACCGATGAGGCCGGGAATTCCCGTCGATTGACCGACCAGGAGTTGATGAGCTTCGGGCTCCTCTTGTTTGCGGCCGGCTCGGAGACGGTGGCGCGCCACCTCGGATGGGTGGCCAGCGTCCTACCCGACTATCCCGACCAGAGAGCGGAGCTGGCCACGGACTTCTCCCTCATCCCAAATGCGATCGACGAAATTCTCCGGCTCGAGGCGCCGTCGCCGGTTCAGGGTCGATGGGTCACCAAAGACGTCACCATCCACGGCGCCACCATTCCTGCCAACTCACGAGTCGTGCTGGTGACCGGCTCAGCGGGCCGGGACGAACGCAAGTACAACGATCCCGATGTGCTCGACATCCACCGAAAGGTCGACCTCCACTTGGCCTTCGGATACGGTGTCCACTTCTGCCTGGGCGCGGCCCTGGCCCGACTGGAGGGCCGGATCGGCTTGGAGGAAACGTTCAAGCGCTGGCCGAAATGGCAGGTGGACCGGGACAACGCTGTGCTGCTCTATACCAGCACCGTCCGGGGCCCTCTGAACCTGCCGGTCTACGCCTGACCGGAACCCGGGCCGTTACTCGCTGACTGGGCGCAGGCCTAAGAGGACGGAGATTCCTTTAGATATTTGTTGGCTTGGGTGGTACCGTTTTCTGCGTGGCCGGAGAGGCCGGTACATCTCAGGAGGGCTTCGGTGACCCACAGCTATATCGACTATCACGTCAGCGAACGGATCGCGACCATCACCCTGGACCGGCCGGAAGCGGCCAATGCCCAGAGCTTCGAGCTGCTGGACCAGTTGGACGCAGCCTGGAGGAACGCCGAAGAGGATCCGGAGGTCCGGGTTATCGTGTTGCAGGCCAACGGTAAGCACTTCTCGGCTGGTCACGACATCAAAGGCGTTGGCGACGGAGTGCCGGTCACGTACACCGTCGCAGGCATCTACGAAATCGAGGCAAAGAAGTTCCTGGAGTACTCCCTGCGGTGGCGGAACATCCCGAAGCCTTCGATCGCCGCCGTGCAGGGCGTATGTATCTCCGGTGGCCTACTGCTGTGCTGGCCCTGCGATCTCATAATCGCTGCGGAGAACGCCTTGTTCTCGGACCCTGTGGTCAACATGGGGATCGGCGGTGTCGAGTACCACGGCCACACCTGGGAGATGGGTGCCCGCAAGGCCAAGGAGCTCCTCTTCACCGGGCGGAAGATGACCGCACAAGAGGCTGAGCGGGTGGGCATGGTCAACCGGGTCGTACCGCTCGACGATCTGCGTCGTGCCACGCATGAGCTGGCCGCCGAGATCGCCACCAAGCATCCCTTCGCACTCCGTCAGGCCAAGCGGGCCGTCAACCAGACCCTTGACGTCCAGGGCTTCTACGCCGCCATCCAGTCCGTCTTCGACATCCACCAGAACGGGCACGGGCATGCCCTGAGCGAGACCGGAATGCCCATCATGATGATGCTCGACGGCATGAAGGAAGAGCTATCCAAGCCGGTCGCGGCCAATCAATAGCAGCGACGAATCCGATGAGAGTTCGGCGGCGTGCTCCCACTTGCCCTCGCATGGAGAAGTTCGACCGTCACTGGCACAGCCATTTCGGTTCCCGCTTTTCGAGGAAGGCCCGGGGGCCCTCGAGGGAGTCCTCGGTGTGGAGCACCCGCTCCCGGAAGGTTTCGGCCAGGATCTCGGCCTCGTAGAGGGGGAGTCCAAGTCCCTTGCGGATGGCCAGCCGGGTGCCCCGGACGGCCAGCGGCGCGTTGCGGTTGACTGTCTCCGCCAGTTCACGCGCTCGTTTCCCGAGCTCGTCAGGCGCCACCACCTCGGTGATGAACCCGAGGTCATAGGCGCGCTGGGCGCTCAGCCGCTCGTGCTTGCCGAGCAGGGCCATGCGCATGGCCACGTTGAGGGGCAGAGTCCGGGCCACCCGGACCATCTCCCGGCCCGCCACCAGGCCGATACTGACGTGCGGGTCGAAGAAGGTCGCATCCTCAGCGGCGATCGAGATGTCACCGGTGGTGACCAGGTCCATCCCTGCCCCGCAGCAGATGCCGTTCACCGCCACCACAATGGGTTTCGCCATTGTCCGAAAGGGTGGGGTCGCCTCCTGGGGTGCTTCCCATTCACGGTAGTTCGACAGGTAGCGGCCCTCGTGGGGAACCTTCCCGTCCTCGGGGATCTTCTCGACGTCGGCGCCCGAGCAGAAGGCCTTTCCGGTGGCGGTGACGATGAGCGTCCACACGTCGTCGTCTCTCTCGGCTCGACCGTAGGCGTCCTCGAGCTCCTTGGCCATCTGCTCGTTGATGGCGTTGTAGCGGTGCGGGCGGTTGAATGTGATCGTGGCGATGCGGTCGGCCACCTCGTACAGGATGGTTTCGTAGGTCATGATGACGTGCCTCTCGTAGAATTCTTCTCCAACTCATTTCTGATGGTGACGCCGTCGAGTTCGATGAGCGCACGAAGCGCTGGCTGGGCCACCTTGCCGGAGGCCGTCCGGGGAACATCCTCCAGGGTTTCGGTCACATACCAAAGGGAAGGGACCTTGAAGCTACTGAGGATGGCTCGTACTTCGGCGTCGAGCGCCTCCGCCGTCATTCCGGTCACCACCAATGCGCCGACCTGTCGGCCCGACGGGCCCTGTACGTCGGTGACAAAGGCTTGGCGGACCCCGTCAATGACTCGCAGGGCATCTTCAACCTCCGAGGGATAGACCGTCGCCCCTTTGACCTTGACCATGTCGTCGCTACGGCCGCGGTACCACAGGTACCCATCGGCGTCCAGGTTACCCAGGTCTCCGGTGTGATAATAACCGTCAACGTCAAAGGTTTCGGCCCGGGTGCGACCGCAGATACCACGCATGACGTTGGGCCCGCGGACAGCGATCTCCCCGTCGGTACCGGAAGCGCAGAGGCTCCCCGACTCGGGATCGAAGACGGCCACCTCGATACCTTCGAAGGGCCGTCCACAACTCCCGTACTTGGTGCGAGGCAAATCGGCATCGAGGTGATCGCCGCAGTAGGGCCCGAAAGTCTCCGTCATGCCGAAGAGGTTGGCTCGGGCACCCGCCTGCGAGCGCAGAGGCGGCGGCAGGACCGCGGAGAGGCTGCCTGCTCTGAGGTTGGTCAGATCTGTGTCGCCGAACTTCGGATGTGAGGCCAACTGAGCCGCTTGATCCGGCCATCCGCGGAAGAGAGTGACCCGCTCACGCTCCAACAGTCTCAGTGTGGCCTCTGCCTCGGGGACGGCCTCGGTGAGCAGGGTCGCGCCGGCGACGAGAGCAGTCATCAGACCACCCGAGAATCCTCCGGTCCAAAAGAAGGGCATGGGTATGTAGAGCCGCTCATCGGGACCGACGCAGCGGCTGGGCAGACCGGCCGCGGTCGCCCTGATCGCTCCACCATGGGTATGGATAACCCCTTTGGGCGTGCCCCGGCTTCCAGAGGTGAACAAGATCACCAGGTCGTCGGCGGGGCGCACCGTGTCCTCGAGGGCGCTGACGATCGATGGGTCAACCTGCGAAGCGGGGAGACCGTCCGCAGCCCAGATCCCACGGAGGTTGGGAAGCCGGACGTGCCGTTGACCACCAGCGGTCAGCTCGGCGCAGCCGGGCGCAATGGTTTCGAGGTCGGAGAGATAACTGCGCCCTCGAAACTCCCGCGTGACGATGAGTTCCGTGACAGCCGCCGTCTGGAGCTGATGGTGCAGCTCGGGCGGCTTGAGGAGCGTGCTGAGGGGCACCAATACCGCCCCTGCGCGCATGATCGCGCTGGCGAGCACGGCCCATTCGATCCCGTTCTCCATCAGGAGCCCGACCCGCGACGACTTGTCCACACCAGCGGCCACCAGCCGGCGTGCGACGTCCGCGCTATCGGCGTCCAGCTGGAGATGGGAAAGCGAGCCCCACTCGGAAATGAGTGCCGGCGCATCACCGCGGACCATGGCGTTGCGCCGAAGGAGAGCGGGCAGCGTGAAAGGGTCAGTGGTCACTCAGTCGCTCCTTCAAGGCCCGGAGGTCCAGTTTGCCGCTGGACATCATGGGCACGTCCTTCTCATCCATGACCAAGATTCGCTTCGGCACCTTGTAGGCGGAGAGGCGGGACCGCAGGTTCGAGGCCACCTGCTCGATGTCCGGAGGCGTCGCTCTCGCGGGTACGCGGAGAACAGCGGCCACCAGCTGGCCACTGGCCGGGTCGTCCAGGCCGAACACATGAGCGACGAATCCGGTTTCGTCCAAAATTGCGGCCTCGACTTCCCGGGGGGACACATTGGCTCCGGCGGTCTTGATCATCTCACCGTGTCGACCCTTGAAGTAGAAGAAGCCCTCCGCATCGACGAGGAAGAGATCGCCGCTGTGGTACCACCCGTCTCGGTCGAAGGTTTCGTGGCGCTCCCGTCCGCAGTAGCCCTCCATCAGCGCGGGGCCCCTCAGGCACAGTTCGCCGACCTCACCGATACCAATCTCGGCTCCGGATTCGGGGTCGATGATCTTGGCTTCGATATCTGACACGGGGCGGCCGAACGAGCCCCGGCGGTGCTCGGGCTGCACCGATTCATCTTCACTGGCCAGACACACACTTCCCGTTTCGGTCATGCCGAGCATGTTGTGGAGGAGTTCAGGATCAGCTGGGCGCGCGTCTCCGGTCATGATCGGGTAGAGATTCCCGCGTCGAATGGAACTCAGATCTCGGCGAGCAAATGAAGGGTCGGCGGGCAGGTGGGCGACCGATTGGGCGAAGCCGTTCACCATGGTCGGCCGAGTCCGCTCGATCACCTCGAGCACGTCTGACGCCTCGGTTGCGTTGGAACAGACGAGCGTCCCTCCGGCCTCGAGGCTCCCGAGCATGGCGTAGGCGTACCCCCCGATCCAGAAGAAGGGGGCATTGCAAAAGAGAATCTCGTCCTCGTGGTATCGCCGCATCACGTTGAGGATGTTTAGGTGACCTATGAGGGAACCATGGGTGTGGATGACGCCCTTGGGCTCCGCCGTGGAACCGGAAGTGTGGACGATCACCAGACGGTCCGACGGCTTGACCTGCTCCTGGGTGGCCCGGAGGACCTCGATGCTGATGCGTTGCCCGGCATTTTGCACTGACGGGACCGTCCAGCTCTGGTCGATAGGGCGTCGTGGACTGTCGTAGGCAACCCGTCGGAGGGTGGGAACCGATGGCGACAACAACGGGGCGGTGGCACGCAAATCGAGCTCGGGGACGGCCTCCGATAAAGTCTCGAGGTAATCGTGGCGTCGGTACCCGGAGGCGGCGAGGACCATTTCGACGTCCGCGTTGCGCAAGAGTGTCCGTAGTTCGGAGGCGGTCGAAAAGGTGCTGAGGGGGACGGTGACCGCGCCGATGCGGGCCGTCGCCAATGCCGCCACGACGAATTCGGGTCCATTGGGGTGAAGGACTCCCACACGCGAGCCGTGACCCAGACCCGAGGCGATCATGCCGCGAGCGAGCGCAGCCGACCGCTCCGACGCCTCGGCATAACTGAGAGTCTGTTCGTCGCAGACGAGAAAAGGGTGGTCCCCTCGGGTCTTCGCCCTGGCGTCCAGTAGGTCCCCGACAGTGAGCGGCGACGGCAACGGGGGGCTCACCGTCGGTTCTGGCGGGGTGACACTTCGGGAAGGCGAGACCGGTCGCCGACCACGGCCTCCATGGTGGCCCGGCAGAGAACCGAGCCGTCGAGTTCGATCCAGGCGGTCGAAGTGATACGGCGGGCATCCGACGCCCTTTCGATCTCGAACTGCAGCGTCCGGAGAATCGGCGTGGGACGTAGGTATTCGATGTTCAGGGCTGTGGTCTTGCCGGCAGTGCCGTAATCACAGTTGTGGTGCTGGATGGCGCAGTCGAAGAACACGGCCAAGAACCCGCCATGAACAATCGCCGGGGGCCCCTCGAAAACGAGCGGGAACGAGACCGTCCCGGAGGCCCGTTCGCCTTCTACGCGGATTTCGTACTCGGGGAAGCACGGGTTGTATTTCCCGATGTCCCGCCCGTGATCGAGGTAGACACGCTGATCGGGCCGCGGTTTTGGTCCGATCCGCGGCGTGGGGTCGCGGGGACCCCGCTGCGACAGGGCTCGCTCCGTCGCGGAGAGCTCCTCGATGAACCCGGCCAAGCCTTCGTCCTCTTGCTCGAGCGACAGGGCCCGTTCCGTCAGGCGACGCAGGATCGGTGCAAGCGCCAGAGTCTGTGGGAGCGGCTGGTTGCCGAATACCCAGGCGGCAGCGGGGGAGGGGCAATCCATCCTGCTCATCCCTCCCCATGTTGCGTGACGAGCACCAGACGAAGAGTAGCAAACATGTAGAGCTATACCCTACGATGGCGTCCCGCCGGGATGCAATCGAGTCCACCTCCTCGAGAGGCCGGCTCGGCCTTTTGGCCCAATGGTCCGACTCAGTGGTTGTTGGTCAGGAGGAAACAGCCGCCGGGAGTGCCACCGCCGGTACTGACGACTGCAACCTGCGCGCCCGCCACCTGGCGTGCGTTGCCTTCTCCGCGGAGCTGGACGACTGCTTCATGGAGGAAGCCGTACCCATGAGTCCGCCCGGCTGAGAGCTGGCCCCCGAAGGTGTTGAGTGGTAGCGCACCGTCGAGGGCGATCCTCCCCGGATCAGCCAAGAAATCGGCGGCCTCCCCGACGCCGCAGAATCCCAGCGCCTCGATCCAGCTGAGACAGTTGAAGGTAAAGCCGTCATAGAGCTCGGCCACATCGACGTCGTCGGGTCGCAGATCGGTCCTGCTCCACAGATGGGCCGCGGGTCCCCGCGTCTGGGGCTCGTGGCTCAGCACGCCCTGATCCCAGCTGATGCGATCGATCACCTGGGTGCCGACCGCCTCGACGAAGACGGGCGGCTGGCGAAGGTCGAGGGCGGTATCGACGGCCGAGACCACCAGGGCGATGGAGCCGTCACACGGCACATCGCAGTCGTAGAGGCCGAAGGGGCTGCTGATCATGCGTGCGGCAAGGTAATCCTCCATGGTCATCGGGTCGCGATAGATCGCCTGGGGGTTCAGCCCGGCATTTCGCCGGGCGTTGATCGCGATTGTCCCCAGTGCGGTGCGGGTGGTCCCGTAACGATGGAAGTGGTTGGATGCATTCATGGCGATCCAATTGGCGGCGCTGAGCGCCCCGTACGGCGCTCGCCACGACAGGAAATCTCCTTCGACCCGTGCTGCGGGTGGCGTCGGCCGGCGGTTGACCCGCTCGGCCCACGTTGATTCCCACACGGTCCGGAAGCAAAGCACGTGTCGACACAGACCTGCCGCGACAGCCAGCATGGCGGCCACCACCGAGCCCCCCTGCCCCGGCGTCTCGCTCGCGCCGTTGATCCAGGTGGGACGCAGACGCAACGACTCTTCCAGCGCAGTCACCCCGCCCTCGGAGTGCCCGCCCGCGGCAGCGCCACCCGGGTACGTCGACAGTCCGTCGATATCGGCCATGCTCAATCCGGCATCAGCCACCGCGTTGCGGCAGGCCTCGACGGTCAGGCCGAGAGGGTCCACCCCGAGGTGCCGCCCGAGGCGCGACATCCCGATGCCGGTGAGCGCCACCTTCTCTTCGAACTTGTCCGTCCGTACCATCGGGCGGACCCACTGATCCACCGGCTCGTCCTCGGGGAGCGGACCTTCCCCGCGGCCGTCGGAGGCGTAGGAGAACATCGGGAGCCAGACGTCCTCGATCTGCTCGAAGCGGGCCTCGACCCGACGACCGACGGCGAGGTCCTCAATCGGAACACCGACGATGTTGGTGGTCAACCGAACCCGGGGATCCTCGTCGATGGCCACGATGCCGATCACGTACGGGGGCGGCAGCTCCGGAGTCCACGTATGCCAATTCACCGTGAAGCCGACGAGCACTCCCCGGCCCGAAACCGGTTCAGGTTCCAGGGTCGCTGAACCGCAGGTGCGGCAGACTGGCCCGGGAGGGTGCTGGAAGGAACGGCAGTCGGCGCAGCGGCGAAAACGCAGGACACCGTCGGCGCCACTGGTCCAAAAGAACTCGGTCTCGGGCACCAACATGGGAAGGGGTCGGGTCACAGCGATACTCTATGAGCGCTCCTCAGACCTGCGCACGCGTCATGTGCCGGCGCCCGCAAAAGATGTAGAGCTATATTAGGTCGGGCTCGTCCCGCTTGGGAGTGCGTGCCCCACGAGTGAGTGTCATGGTCGCGAGGTCAGGACCGGAGGGTTGCATGGGCAAGAACGAGAAGTTGTACATCCACGAGTTCATCGACATCGTCGGTCATCACCGCGCGGAGTACATGTACCACATGACGGCCAATTTCTCCCCGATGGGTCAGGAGGACCGGAACCAACTCTGTTATGGCGTGTGGGGAGTCCTGGGGAGCACCGGGAGGTGGCCCGAGGTCGTGAACATCTGGGAGTTGGATGGATTCGACGCCGCGGCAGACTATTTCCGTTTCGAAGTGAGCGGCGCCACCATGCAGGATCCACGGATGGCCAAATGGTGGGCAGCAGCGGTACCCATGCGTTCGGGCGGAAATGATCGGTTGCTCGTGCCTGCTCCCTGGATGAGGTCCATCAACGAGGCGTGCGAGGCCGGAATGGGCGGCGAGATGTATGCCCACGACCAGATCGCCGTACGCCCGGGTTCGGCATCGGAGTTTCTCGAACTCGTGCGGGAGGAGGCGGCGTCAGTGTATGCCGCCCGCGGCTGGACGCTGGCCGGTGCCTGGTACAGCGCCATGGCCGACGAGTCAGAATGCTTCTTGTTGTGGGCCATTCGCAGTTGGGAGGATTGGGCCTCCCTGGAGCAATCGCAACGGAATGATGATGCGTTGGCCTCGTGGAACGAGTTGGCGCGCACGGTGACAACGTCGATGCGAAGGATTCTCTTGATCGATGCCCCCTTATGCCCATTCAAGACCGGTAGGCAGCCACGGCGCTCCGATCGTGTAAGCGCGTGGGATGAGGGGGGGAACGCATAGTGCGGAGACGGCGGACACGGTGCCACCGAACGCCACCGAATCACGCGCCCCTCGGCAGGCCGAGGATTCGTTCGGCAATGACGTTCCGTTGAATCTGTGAGGTGCCAGCGGCGATGGTGTACTGGAGAGACCACAAGTACTCGGCCACGGTCGACTGGACCTCGATCTCATCCGTGTCGACCATGCCGATTACCGGTCGGCCGATGATGCGCACACCAAGTTCGGCTATCTCCTGACTCAGCTCGCTGAAACGCAACTTCACCACGGAGCCGATCGCGGCGGGGGCGTCATTGTGTTCAGCCTCTGCGATGCTCATCTGTGTCATCCGCCAGAGCGCTTCGACGTTCGCATCCAAGCGACCGATCGCTCCGCGCAGTCCGGCGTCGTCCCATGCCGTGCCTTCGGCTGTCTTTCGAAGCCGGGCCGAGGAGACGAGCCGGTGGATCTGGCTGCGCATGGTGATGATGTGCTGGGCGAAGGCGGTTCCCCGTTCGAACCGGAGGGTGACGTTGGTGACCCGCCACCCGTCGTTCTCGGCACCGACCCGGTTCGTGAGTGGCACGCGTGCCTCATTGAGGAACAACTCGCAAAAGTGGCTCTCCCCGTCGATGGTCCGTATCGGACGGACCTCGACACCCGGTTGGTGCATGTCGAGTATCAGCCACGTGATGCCCTGGTGCTTTTTGGCATCAGGGTCAGTGCGAACCAGCAATTCGCAGTAGTCCGCCACGTGGGCGCGAGTGCTCCAGATCTTCTGGCCTGTGACGACGTACTCGTCGCCGTCCAGCACGGCACGGGTGCGCAAAGAGGCGAGGTCGGACCCTGCCCCCGGTTCGGAGAACCCCTGACACCAGATGTCCTCACCTCTGAGAATCCGCGGCAAGTGAAAGGACCGCTGCTCGTCGGTTCCTTCCGCGATCAGCGTGGGACCGGCGTGCATCATGCCGACGAAATTGGTGCTGATGTAGGGCGCCCCGGCCCGCATGTACTCCTCCAGATACACGAGTTGCTGCGTCGCGGGGAGCCCGCGGCCTCCGAACCGTTGCGGCCAGGCCAACCCGGCGTATCCCGCGTCGTACAGCTTGCGTTGCCAGGCAGTGTCGTAGGCGCGCCGCACGAGGAGGTCCCCGGGGGGCGGGGGAGGGCCGTGCGCCGGCACCTCGCGAGACAGCCATGACCGGATTTCTGCCCTGAAGACCTCGTCGGCCGCGCTGTACTCGAGATCCAACGTCAGTCTCTCGGTCGGTTGAGCACGAGATCCCGTACAGCCAGGAGGTCCACCTTGGCGGACGGGGTGCGGGGAAGGGCGTCCACAATGATCACCTCAGCCGGCAACTCATAGCGGGCCAGGCGGGCGGACGCGTGAGCGAGAAGCTCGGCTGAGGTCACTGGTTCACCTGGGCGGAGCTCTACGACGGCGACGGGTACCGCTCCCAGTCGCGGGTCATCGACGCTGACGACGGCGGCTCCCCGGACCTGGGGGTGGCTCTCCAGGGCGGCCCGCACGTCGTCCGGATGGACCTTGAAGCCGCCGCGAATGATGGCTTGGTCGGCCCGGCCGAGGATCCACAAGAACCCGTCGCGATCCAGCCGAGCCACGTCGGTAGTACGGATCCACGGCGTGCCGGGGCCCAGTTGGCCCGCTTTCACCTCGAGGATGCCCTCCTCGTCGGGCCCGATGATCGCTCCTGACTCCGGTTCCACGATGCGCAATTCGCACCCAGAGTGAGCCCGCCCGACGCTGCCCCGTTTCGCTTTCCAGAACTTCTCGTGATCGGCAAGGTTCCAACCCGCCACTCCCCCGCCGAACTCGGTCGCCGCGTACGAGATGAGGACGGGTGTCCCGTACTTGGTCGTGAAGGCATCGGCATCGTCGGGGGAGAGGGGCGCTGTTCCGGACACCACCGAGCGGACACTACGGAGGTCGTCGGGATCCACGTCGGCCTCCAGGACCATGCGCAGCGCAGCCGGCACCAGACTGACCGTCTGGGGCCGGTGGCGGCGAACGGCGTCCACCCACCCCTCGACGGTGAACCGCTCGAGTAGGGAGAATGGTCGTCCGTCGCTGACACATTGGAGTACCCGGAACAGACCGCCCAAATGCACGAGAGGGGAATTGACCACGGCGACGCCCGATCGGAGGCGGAGGTCGGAGGCGCGGTTGGATTCGTAGTGCTTGGCACCCGCCAGTACCCGTTCGAGTGTGTCGTAGCCGAGGTCGATCCGCTTCGGCGGTCCCGTGGTACCGCTGGTCAGCATCCGCACGGCGACACCCGGTCGAGTCGACTCGGCGACCGGTCCACCCGCCGCTCTCATGACAAGCGGTTGGCCGACGTCGTTCGTCTCCAGCACGGTCGTGGAGGACGATTCGTCGAAGAGAGTCGCGATGTCGTCAGGCTCTCCGGCTAGCAACGGGAGCTCGAGCTGGGCAATGTCCTGCCTTGTGCGGTCGACCCCCCGCTGGGGATTGATCGCCACCGCGCATCCGCCGGCGCGGAGCACGCCCAACAGCAGTCCGACCGAGACCGGCCGCGATCGGAGAAGGATACCGACCTGCGTCCCTTCGACCGGGATCTGGTCTCCCACTGCCCCCACGGTCGTGGCGAGGTCGCCCCAGGTCCTCCAGCGCCCTTCGAACTCAAGAGCCGGTGCGGTCGGGTCGAGTGAGAGGATGGTCCCGATCCGTTGGCTGAGACCTGCACTTCCCTCGGACATCAGCGGATCGTCGGCGGTCGTTGTTCGGGCGTGCCCTCGGCCACCTCGGCCATACCGATGGGATTGCCCAACCGCGTGTAGATGAGCCCCTGCTCCATTGCCGCTCGGTAAGGTCGGTCGAGGGACTCCCAGATGGCGCGCACGGTGCCCTGAGTCGCCGAGGAGGGCTTGGCGGCTATGAGGGCGGCCAGTTCGTGCGCGCGCGCCCAGAGCGCCGTCCGATCCACCACCTCGGTCACCAGGCCGATACGCAAAGCAGTGGCGGCCGAAATTCGCTCGTCATTTCCCATCAGAGCGACGCGCAGTGTTTCCCCCAAGCCGATTCTGCGCATCAAGCCGACGGGCTCCAGGGCCGAGACCATGCCACCGGTCACGTGCGAGTCGAAGAACGTCGCATCTTCTGAGCAGATGACGATGTCCGCTTCATTGACAAAGTAGAAGGCGCCCGCGGTGCACATGCCCTGAACGGCGCAGACCACCGGCTTCCACACCTTCTGCCACTTGGGGCTCAGTAGCTCACCCGGATCGACGTGGTTCCACACGTCGTCGGGTTGCCCGAATGGTTTGTTCACGTCGAGACCGACGCAGAAGGCTCGCTCGCCCGCCGCGCGGAGGACCACGGCGTGCACGTCCGGGTCCGCCTTTATGTCGGCCCAGGCGTGCCGTATCTCTTCACACATCTGACGATCGAAGGCATTGAGCACTTCAGGACGCTTCAACGTGATCGTTGCCACCCGGTCGGCCGAGGTTTCATAGCCGATGGTGTCGTAGTTGTGCTTCATCGAGTGACCCTGACCCGGTCGTGAACGGTGCGTTGCATCATTGCGTTCGTCGTGTCTTTCTGTCGGACGGACCGGTCGGACTATCGGCCACGGAATGCGGAGGACCGACGCTCCTTGAACGCGAGCATGCCCTCCTTGAAGTCCCCGGTCCGCGAAGATAGTTCAAGAGCGAATGCCTCGTTCTCCATCGCCTCGGTCAGGCCGGTGTCCAACGAGCGATTGATGCACCGTTTCGTCAGCCCGATGGCCACGGTGGCCGCGCCCGACAACTCGGTGATCAGTCGGGAGGCGGCCGCCTCCAATTCGGCTTCCGGAACGGACTGGTAGATGAGCCCGCAGGCGGCCGCCTCCACCCCTGACAGCTCGTGCCCGAGTAGGAGGAACTCCTTGGCGCGGGCCACACCGATCAAACGAGGCACCATCCACGTTGCCCCGCTGTCCGGCGTGAAGCCGCGGGACACGAAAGGCTCCCAGAACCGGCTCGTGTCGGACGCCACGGCAAAATCCGAGGCGAGAGCGATTTGGCAACCCAGTCCGGCTGCCCAACCGCGAACGGTGCAGACCACGGGAAGTTGGATCTCCATCAGCAGGTCGATCATGCGGTGGGCCTGGAGCGCCGTTCGGCGTTGCACACTGCCGGTTCGAGGGCGTGCTTCGCTCCCGGAATTCGACGCTATCCAGTCGGCCCCGGAGCAGAAGTCCGGGCCCCGCCCCGCTATGGAGATCACGCGCAACGAGTCTTCGGTGGCTGCTTCCTCGAGGGCGGCGACAATTGTGCGCACCGCGACGGGATTCAGAGAGTTCTTGCGATCGGGACGGTTGAGCACTATGGAGAGGACGCTGTTCCGGGATTCGATCTCGACCTCGGAGGCCGGCCCGGATCCGGTCATGTGACGACGTGCTCGAGGCCGGCGCCGAGAGCACGAGCATGATCTTCCGTCGTGCCAAAGCTGTTCTCGAGCACCCAGCAACGCTTGAGTAGGAAATGGGGGGGCATCGCCCAGGTGAATCCCATCCCACCCAGGATCTGCACGGCCGCACGGGAGTTGGCGAGCGCAGCCTCGCCGGCCAGGAGCTTCGCGATTCGCCCCGCGCGCTCGGGGTCACCGACTCGCGGGTTGTCAATGACGGACGCGGCCGCATACGTCGCGCTCCGGGCCAGCTCGACGCGGACGAACATGTCGGCCATGAGATGTTTCAGGGCCTGGAAAGAGCCGATAGGGACATTGAACTGTTCACGTGTCAAAGCGTAATCGCGGGCCACTTCGAGGGACTGGCCGGCAATGCCGAGGAGTAAGGCCGCACTGAGCGCCGTACCGAGCAACCGAAGGTGGTGACTGGTCCCGCCGTCGCCGATCTGGGAGCCCTCGGGCAACCGCGAAAAACGTGTGACGGGGGTCAGGGGGTCGAGCGGATCGAGGGCAACGGGATCCGGCAGTTCGTTACGCTCGTGCGCGAAAGCGCCTCCTTGGTGCAAGACGACGACAGTGTCCGCCTCGGCGCCGTGCTCGACCACCAAGGAATCGGCTGACCGGAGATCGAGCTCAAGACCGGCGACCACTCGTGAACCGTCCACCGCCCCCGTCACGAGAGGTGCCGTAATGGTGGACCACACGACGGGCCCCTCCACCAGATGGGCACCCAACTGCTCGAATACCACCGTCGCTTCGACGCAGCCGAGCCCAGAGCCGCCCTGGTCCACAGGGACCAGAAGCCCGAAGACCCCGAGATCAGAGAGGGCGCGCCATGACGACCGGTCGCCGAGCCCACCCACGCGCTCGGCGACGCCTCCGATCGGCCGCGTGGCGACGCAGAATTTGCGCACGGCGTCCTGCAGCTCGAACTGATCATCAGAGAGGCGAAATTCCATTTGCGGCGGCGGTGTCTCCGTGGTAGGAAATATCTAGATGTTAGACCTTAGGCGCGGGAGGGAGAAACCGCAACGTTCGATGCCGCTGGCGACCGGAACTCGCACCATCAGGAGGAACTGTGCGTGCAGCCGTAATAGGTAGCGACTCCGCGTTCGAAGTGGACCAGGTCGCAGACCCGACCCCGGAGCCGGGTCAGTTGGTTGTCCGGGTTACCGCCTGTGGGATCTGTGGCTCTGATCTCAAGGCACGACCGGCCATGGCCATGGGGACGGTCATGGGTCATGAGTTCTGCGGTGAGGTAGTGGCCGTCGGCGAGGGCGTCGGCGCACCCTGGAGGGAGGGGGTCCGTGCTGCCGTGCTGCCCGTGATGTCATGCGGGGATTGCCCCTGGTGCCGGGCCGGTGAAGTGGCGCATTGTGAGCTCGCCCGGCTGATCGGGCTGGGTGGTGGACCCGGCGGCTTCGCGGAGTTTGCCGCGGTGAGCGCCGACCTCTCCTTCGCACTCCCCCAGGGCCTGCCTGAGGCCCATGGTGCGCTGGTCGAGCCCTTCGCCGTGGGTCTGCACACGGCTCGCGTGGCAGGGATCACCTCTGGCGATTCGGTCCTGATCCTCGGCGCCGGCCCGGTGGGCTTGACTACGGCTCAGTGGGTCCGTGTCCTCGGGGCGAAAGACGTCGTGGTGTCCGACCCGATTGCCGCCCGGCGCGAGCTGAGCGCGCGATTCGGTGCCACCCGGGCGATCGACCCGACAACCGATGAGCTCGGCCAGGGTTTCAACGTCGTCATTGACTGCGTGGGGAAGCCAGGGCTTCTCGACAAGTGTGTCGCGGCCACGGTGACCAAGGGGCGGGTCGTCGTCGCCGGGGTCTGTGCCGAACCAGACCCCTACCTCCCCGTCATGGCCTTGCTGAAGGAGCTCATTATCTCCTTCTCCGTGTACTACCGACCGGAGGAGTTCGAGTTCGTGATCAACGCTTTCGAGACCGGGCAGATCGATCCGGACCCTCTTGTGACCCGCATCGTCGCCCTCGAGCAGCTCGATTCGGCCTTCGCGTCGCTTGCCGGAACGGCGACCGACAGCAAGATCCTGGTCGACCCCCGACAGGTCCTGGGCGCGCGGGGCGCCTGAGCCACTCTCCGTCATAGTCGGAGCCGTGGCGTCAGGCCGGGGTTGCTGAGTAGGCCTGAATATCGGGGAGGATCTGATCGGCAAAGCGGCGCATACCGTCGAGGGCATCTTTGGAGCTCGTCCAGGGCCTCACCAGCGCACGACCTACGCCGGCATCGGCGAGGCTACGAAGGTGGTCCAGGTCGGCACTTGCTGCTGCGAGGCTGATCTCAACGATACCCGCCCGACCGGCCGCCTGGCGTCGGCGCGCCAGTTCCGCCGCGGCCCCTGGAATCGCTTGTGCTGAGTGATTGAGTGGGATCCAGCCGTCCCCGATTGTAGCGGCGCGGCGAAACGAGGCGGGACCGTCGCCTCCGAAGTGAAGCGGGGGCCACGGCGTCTGGGTTGGTTTGGGGACGAACATGACCGGTTCGAAGTCGAAGAATTCTCCATGGTGCTCGATGACATCCTCGCTCCACAGGCGCTGGCACACCTCGACCGCCTCATCCACTCGCCGTCCCCGGGAGGTGAAATCCAAACCCACCGCATCCCACTCGGCACGAAGCCAGCTGGCTCCGATGCCGAATTCGAATCGTCCTCGGGAGAGAACATCGAGGGTGACGACAGCTCGGGCGACGGCCAATGGATGGCGCAAGCCGATGTTGTACACGTAGGTACCGAAGCGAATCCTCTCGGTCTGGCCGGCCAGGAACGACAGGTAGGAGAAGACTTCGAACACGGGGACGTCGGATGGAACCGGCGGGTGATCTGCACCCGCGATCGGACTTCCCTCCAGTTCGACCGGAATGACCAAGTGCTCGGGCATCCAGACCGACTCGAAGCCCAACTCGTCAGCGAGAAGGGTGGCTTCCGTCCACAGGCTCGGTCGGAGTGCAGCCAACGTAATTCCGATCTTCATGGTGCCGCGTCGACCTCACCTACAACTGAATCGACACATTCGTCGATTTGACCACCGCGCTCGCAATCTTGCCCGGTACGAGCCCCATGTCGTCCGCCGCTTCGCGGCTGATGAGGGCAACGACGCGGAATGGTCCTGCTTGCAGTTCGACCTGGGCCATGACCTTGTCCTTGACCACCTTGGTCACGATTCCGGTGAAGTGGTTTCGAGTGGAGTCCGTCGCCGCCACCTGTGGGTCGGAGCTTTCATGGAGCGATTGGGCGAATTGAGCCAGTACCGCACCTTCGATCCGGCGTCTCCCGTTCGTCGTTCGGGCGGCGTCGAGGCTGCCGCTGTCGATCCACCGCCGAACCGTATCGGCGCTGACACCCAGCAACCCGGCTGCCTCGCCCACGCTGTAGTCCTCCATCAAACGTTGAGCCTATGCTCCTTCAACCGCACCGCGCTCGAGAGGGGCATTCTTATGGTCAAGAAGCTCTCATTTGCCCACCTCGTCGGTGCTGTTCTGGCGCTTTCCTTCATCCTCGGCTTCGCCGTGTTCGTGCTGTCGGCTACCACGAACAAAGGAACGATCGGCGCCATCGGAGCCGAGAGAGCCACGATCATGACGGCGGAAAAGACGCGCTGCCTGCGGTACGGCACGTACGCGTCGATAGCGACGCTGCAAAGGGAGGGGTTGCTCACCTTCAAGCCGGTCTACAACTCGGTCGTCTATGTCCCCGGGAAGGGCTGCGGGACGATCATTGTGGGCTCGCCGGCTTACCAATCACCGGCCGGCTGAAGGACCACGTACCAGGTGATATACGAATCGAATGCTCGCTTTCAACCGTATTTGCGAACTTGATTTGGGAAAACGCTCGGAATTGCTTTGACGAAGAACACCTGAGGCATCTATCCTCGCGATTTCGGCCGCCTCCCGTCAGCGGTGGGGCTACTCCCCGAAAGGCATTTCGTGTTCAAGAAGCTCTCCATCAGCACTCTCGTGGCCGCAGCCGGGCTGGCCCTCGTGGTGGTCCCCGGCGCCGTCGGGCTAGGCGCCGGACCGGCCTCGGCCCAACCGGCGGCCACGACCTTCCTCGGCGCGTCGAATACCCAGCCGGCGTTCGACTTCATGACGCAGGATTTCATTTCGACGGCCAACGGCGGGCACAGCGTCACCTTCAGTTTCGCCGGCTCTGGGAAGCTGGCGGGGGAGGTGGACGGCGGCGTGGATTTTGCGTCGAACGGCACCGGGAACGCACCGGCCGGTTTTGCCCTGTTCGCATCGGCTGACGAAGCGAACGTCGACAACACGATTCCCGAGGGAACTCCCGCGGCGAAGAACAAGGGGGCGATCGCGAAGGACGGCGAGGGCCAGTGCATCGACCCCCATTCGTCGACCTACTCCGCGGCAAGCGGTGGCAACAGCGACGGTACGTCGTGCCCCGGCATCGGCTCCACCCGAGCGCAATACACCACGGGACGCCTCGTGATCTTCTCCTGCCGCAGTGGCGGCGCCACACTTGCTCCGGCTCAGGGTTCTCCCACGTGCGCTGAGCCCGTAAGTGGGTATTTCACCAAGACTGGGACGACGGAGGCACCGTTCACGATGGCCCAAGTGTGGGCGGATCTACTCGCTCACACCGCCACGGCCGACGGAGGTTCCGCCACGCAGAATGTCGGTGGGTATCTTGCCATCGCCGATCCGAAGAACGGCTGGGATTTCACAGATACCGCCTGCGGCCCGGCGGATGTCGCACCAAATGCGCCGTATGGGTTGGCGGGAATGGAGGCACTCTATGTCGCGGCCGTCGGGTATTACGCCGCCCACCCGCACCACGCCCTCGGTGCGACGGCGTCCGATCAGGCGTGCGCCGAGATCGACCAGATGACCGACAAAGGATCCAGCCTGGACAACTTCAATACCACGAGTTCCTCCTCGGGCGGGCAGAACGGCAATGGCAACTACTCCGATCCCTCGCTGCCGATCATTTTCGGCGACAACGTGGGCTACACGCAGGACACGGTCGTGGCCGGAACCTCGCAGATCGCTCTTCTGCCGAAGTCATTCGAGGTGTCTCCTGCCGGTGACGACAGCGACTTCTGGGCCGAGATCCCTGAGTGCGGCGTCGCCCGCCTCTCCGCCGCAACCGTGTCGAACGGCTGGACCACCCGGATTTCCAAAGAAGAGTCCTGTACCGATAGGGACTACGTTGCAGGAATGCACGACAACGTCGCCGCCAAGGTCAGCTCAGGAAACTTCGGGGCGAACGCGAAAGCGAGCCTCAAGAGCTTGATAGGGCAGCACGGTTACTACCAGCCGATCAGGCAGTGGGTGGTCGTGGAAAACGACGACCAGGGTCAGCCGGCGTCAGCCGATCTTACGACCACCGATGGAAAATCTGCACTGGCCTTCGTCCACTATCTGCTCTCCGCCAAGGGACAAGCCGTGCTGGCCACCTTCGGCTATGACCCGATCAGCTAGCTAACCCCGCGGACGCCGCGTGTGAAGCGGAAGATCAGCCTCGCGTGGAGTCTCGGAACTAAGCAGAAGGTCGCCGTCATCGTGGCGGCAGTGTGCGCGGGCTTTGGGCTCGGGTTCGGGGTGGCCCACCTTTTGGGGGGATCGATCGCATACTGGGGGGTTGTCTCAGGTCCCTTCCTGCTTACCCTGCGCGTGGCACTCCCGGCCACGGTGATCGCAGGGGTCACGGGAATCGCCTCGGGATACGTGCTGGCGAAGGGTCGCTTCCCCGGCCGGAACCTGCTCGAAACTCTCGGAAGCCTCCCGATCATCCTCCCGCCCACGGTCATCGGCTATTACCTGCTCGAGACGCTCTCCCCTGGGACACAGGTCGGCGGGTTTCTGACGCGCGTTGTGGGCCATGAACTCGTGTACAACGTCACCGGCTGCATCATTTGCTCGACGGTGGCCGCGTACCCATTCTGCCTGCGGGCAGCGCGTGCTTCCATCGAGGGGGTGGACCCCCGAGTCGAGCAGGCGGCGCGGACGATGGGTCTCCCCAATTGGCGGGTCGCCCTACAGGTGACGCTGCCGCTCGCCCGGCGCGGTATCGCCGCCGGGCTCACGATCGGCTGTGCCCGTGCCTTGGGCGAATACGGGGCCACGCTGATGGTCGGCGGAGACATCAACGGCAAGACCCGCACGTTGTCGCTGGCGATCCTCGACTCGTTCACCACGCCCGAGCGGAACGCCATGCTCCTGATTCTGGTCCTGATGGCGATCACGGCCATGGCCGGCGTCGGACTGCTCGGCCGAGCCCGGACATGACGGTCGCGCTCGATGTCGCGGCCACTCGCCGAATCGGGGAATTCGACCTGGACGTGGCGTTCACGATGGAGTCCGGCCTACCGGTGTTGTTCGGCCCGTCTGGAGCAGGAAAGATCGCTCGTTCCTGGCTCGAACGAGCCGAGGAGATCGGTGACGTGATCATTGGTGCGTCAGCATGACAGCGCTGGTTCCGCACTCATGGTTGAACAGACTCGGCGTCCCACCCTGGGTCTGGAATCCGCTGTCGGTCTCCCTTCGTGCGGCTTTCGAGGCGACCATCGTCGTCGCCGTGGTCGGCATCGCTCTCGGGTACCTCCTGGCGAAAGGTCGCTTCCCTGGACGCGGCGCCATCGAGAGCTTCTTCAGCTTGCCAATGGCGCTCCCGCCCACTGTCGTCGGCTACTACCTCCTCACCCGATTGGGGGGGCCAGGACCCATCCGCAGTGCGGAGGTCAGCCTCTTCGGGCATCCGCTCACCTTCACCTTCACCGGGATAGTCGTTGCGCAGATCGTCGAGTCGTTTCCTTACTGCCTGCGCTTCTCGCGGGCGGCGATCTCCGGAGTCGATCCACGCTTCGAGCAGGCGGCCCGTGCCATGGGGTTGCCCCAATGGCGCATCGCGCTACTGGTAACCCTGCCGCTGGCGCGGCGGGGCATTCTGGCAGGCGTCGCCATGGCGTTCGGGCGCGCCCTGGGCGACTTCGGAGCCACCATGATCGTCTCCGGTTCGGTGCCCATGGCGACAACGATGTCGATCGCTCTCTACAATGCCGTCGCGTACGGCCCCCACCACCAGGCGATGGTCCTGGCGCTCGTTCAACTCGGCGTGGCATTGGCCATACTCTTCGGTGTCAGCCGCCTCGGCAAGGTCCGGCCCTGGTGAGATCGTGGGCCGAACGCGAACAGTCAATGAGTGCTCACTGCCCTGACAGCAGCTCATACTCCTCGGGTACCGGGGCCCGCGTTCGCTGCCAGTAGTCGAGCAGCGTGAAGGGCCAGTTCTGGGAGACCCGGCCATGGTCGTTCTTGTACCAGCTGTTCACATGGGCCGCTCCCCACGACATGCGGTCGTTCTCGACATCGACGAGTTGATTGAACGTGTCGTGTACCTGCTGGCGCACGTCCAGGGCATGGTGACCACTTCCCAGTAGGAGACCCAGCAGTCCGAGGATGTACCGGGTGCCGCACTCGGAAAAGTAGATGATGCTGCCGTTGATCACGATGTTGGTGTTCGGCCCGTAGAGGCAGAACAGGTTCGGAAAGCCGGGAATCGTGATGCCGAGGTAGGCCCGGGCATCACCGGCCCAGTGCTCGTGCAGGTCGAGACCACCACGGCCCTTCACGGTCATCGGGGTGAGAAAGTTCGAGGCAGTGAACCCGGTGCCGTAGATGATGACGTCCACGACTTCCTCGGTGCCGTCCGCGGTGACCACGCCCTGCGGGGTGATGGCCTGAATGTTTCCGCAGAGGAGGCGGACGTTGTGCCGCTGGAGGGCGTCCGGCCACCCGCCGTCGTCCCGGACGATCCGCTTCGCTCCCGGCGGGTAGTGCGGGGTGCAGGCCTCGAGGAGGTCGGGGCGGTCCGCAAACCGCTCGTTGAGGTACCCGAGCAGCATCTGGCGCATCAGGTCGTTCATCAGGCTGACTGACTCACCGCCGCCATCCCACTCCGGATCCACCGTCACGGCGGCGAGCGCTCCGTCCCCCATCTGCCAAAAGATGCAAAAGCGGTTCCACTCGGCGTACGACGGCAGGTGCCGGTACAGCCATTGCAGCTCGTCGGAAACCGGATCGTGGTAGTCGGGCGTCGGGCCGAGCCATGCGGGCGTCCGCTGAAACACCAACAGCTCCCCGACTTGAGGGGCGATCTCAGGAACGAACTGCAACGCACTTGCTCCAGTTCCGATGACGGCAACGCGCTTGCCGTTGAGGTCGACGTCGTGGTCCCACCTCGCCGAGTGGAAGGCGGCGCCCTCGAAGGTGCCGAAACCGGGGATCGTCGTCGGGAGGTTGGGTCGGTTGAGCTGCCCGACCGCGCTGATCACCGCGTTGACGACGATGCTCTCCTCGGAACCGCCGACCGGGCGAACGGTGAGGGTCCAGTTGAGGTCCCGGTCGGACCACACCGCATCGGTCACCTCGGTACCGAATCGGATCGTCTCGACCAGCCCGAAGGCCTCTGCACAGTCCCGCGCGTAGTGCTGGAGGACGGGCTGGGTCGAGTAATGGAAAGGCCAGTCGTGGCGCTGGGCGAACGAGTAGCTGTAGTTGTGGTTCGGGTTGTCGACTCGGCAACCCGGGTACCGGTTCTCCAACCAGGTTCCCCCCACGTCGCCGTTCTTCTCGTAGATCACGAAGTCCACCCCAGCCTGCCGCAGGCGATGGCCCGCTACCAACCCGGACAGACCGGCGCCGATGACGGCCACGGTGAAGGGTGCGTCGGGCGCGACGTCGTCCTTGTGCCAGCTTGGTCCCCTGCGATCCTCACCTCGATGAGCCAGCTCCTCTTCCAGCAAGGGAAGATAGGCGACCATATCGCCGCCACCGACAGCGAACTCCATGATGCGGAGCACGTCGTGGTCGGAAGGCACCGGCCCCGGACGGCACCCTCCGTCGCGGAAGCGGATCAGCGCTTCGAGCGCGAGTTCCCGGATGTCCGCCGCCTGCTCGTCGGTCAGCCCGGACCCCGGCAGGTTGACCAGCAGCGCGTCGGGCCGGAGCTCGGCGCGGAGCAGGGACATGTCACCCGTGGCGTAGGCCAGCGAGGGCAGAAGCGGGGGAAGCACGGCGTGGGCCAGAACGGCCCGTAGCTCATCGTCTGACTCGGAAAAGGGTTCGACGCCGCCCAGGAACGGGCCCGCTGAACCGGTCATCGGCACGCTCACCATTCGGAATCCAGAACCCCTTCCGCCCTGCAACGAGGCATCCCTCCCACCGGGCCGTCGAGCGTAGCCTGGCACCAGCGGACGCCGGCCACAACCAGCACTGATGTTGCCAACCATAATATCTACATATATACTCTGAGCGGGTTGGCGCAACAGCGATCGGTTCGCAATCCGGAGAATCGGTCTGCCCGTCGTCTCGCGCGAGCCCCCCCTCGCCGAAAGCGGCGGTGCGTCAACCCATTTTCCGGCAATCAGTCACAAAGGAAACCATGGGCTACGAACACCCCAAGCGTTACGCCGAATCAACCCCGAGCCGCCCCGCTGTCATCGTCGGCGATACCGGTGTAACGCTCTCCTACGGAGACATGGAGTCCCGATCCAACCGGTTGGCCAACGCATTTCGTTCCTTAGGCTTAGGAGTGGGCGACCACGTAGCCATCCTGATGGAGAACCGCACCGAGTATTTCGAGGCGGTCTGGGCCGGCATGCGCGCGGGCCTGTTCGTGACACCGATCAACTGGCACCTCGCCCCTGGTGAGGTCGAGTACATCATCAGGGACTGCACGGCTTCGGTTCTGGTGACCTCGTCGGCTTGTGCTGCACTGGCCAAGGGGGTCATGGCCGACGTGAGTTCACGCATCGTCGTTGGCGGGTCCGTCGAGGGTTTCGATCCATACGAGCGCGTTCTGGAAGCCCACCCGCCGTCCCCGATCGAAGACGAGTGCGAGGGCAACTGGATGTTCTACTCCTCAGGGACGACCGGATGCCCGAAGGGCATAAAACCACCCTCTGTCGGCGGTGCGCTCGGAGAGGAGACATCGTTCACAGGTCTCGTCCGGGGACTGTACGGCGGTGACGAGTCGACGGTGTACTTGAGCCCAGCTCCCCTCTACCATGCTGCTCCGTCAGGTTGGGCTGGCGCGGTGCACCGACTGGGCGGCACCGTGGTCACGCTGACCAAATTCGATCCGATCGAATTCCTCCGAGCTATTGAGCGGTACAAGGTGACCCTGGCCCAGGTCGTTCCGACGCACATGGTTCAGCTGATGAAACTGCCTGGGTCCGAGCGGGCTCAGTTCGACCTCTCCAGCCTCAAGGTCCTCGTCCACGCAGCCGCACCGTGTCCTCCGGAGATCAAGCGGGCGATGCTGGAGTGGCTGGGACCGGTCGTCTACGAGTATTACTCGGGAAGCGAGGGCGTGGGCTTCTGCGCCATCGGTCCGGAGGAGTGGCTGGCGCACCCCGGGTCGGTCGGCCGGTCACTGCTCGGCCCCGTGCATATCGTCGATGAAAACAGCAACGAGGTGTCGACCGGGACCGAAGGAGAGGTCTGGTTCGAGTCGCCGCACCGCTTCGAGTACCACGGGGATCCCCAGAAGACTGCCTCTTCCTACGACCACCGTGGGTGGAGCACGCTCGGTGAAATCGGCTGGGTCGACCCTGAGGGGTATCTCTTCCTGACCGATCGGGCCTCCAACATGATCATCTCCGGGGGCGTCAACATCTACCCCCGAGAGGTGGAGGACGCGCTCATCGCGCATCCCGCTGTCAGCGACGTGGCGGTGATCGGTGTGCCCGACGCGGAAATGGGGGAATCCGTGCGGGCCGTGGTGCAACCTAGTGAGCCGCCGGCCGATCCCGCCGGGCTCGAGGCCGACCTCATCGCTTTCTGCCGAGATCGGATTGCCCACTTCAAGTGTCCCCGGTCGGTTGTGTTCATCGACCAGCTGCCGCGGCTGCAAACGGGCAAAATCGCCCGTCGACTCATTCCGGCCGAGTTCCGATCCCCGCACTGACAGCCCGGAACCCCGGCGCGGCACTACCTCGTTCGGGTCGGTGCGTGGAAATATCCAGGGCATGAAACTGGAAGGGAGGTTTTAGAGCCAGATGGGAATTCTCGATGGGCGCGTGGCGATCGTGACGGGGGCCGGCCAGGGGTCGGGCAGGGGAGTCGCCCTCGCCCTTGCCGCCGAAGGTGCCTCGGTCGCCGTAGTCGGACGCACGGAGTCCAAGCTGGTCGACGTCGCTCAGGAAATAGAGGATCGGGGAGCCATCGCGATCCCCCTCCAGTGCGATGTCGGCGACACGGCGCAGATCGATGCCGTGGTGAAGGCCACGGCGGGTGAATTCGGGCGCATCGATATTCTGGCCCAAGCCGCTCACCACAACTCACGCGTGGGAAATTTGCTCGAAGTGTCTGAGGAGGATATTGAACTTCTCTGGACGACGGGGCCTAAAGCGACTCTTCACTTCATGCGACAGTGCCACCCGTATCTGCGCGGCGGGGGATCGATCATAAATTTCGGATCGAGTACGCAGATGAAACCGGCGCACTTCGGCGTCTATGCAGCAACGAAGGATGCGATCCGTTCACTCTCCCGTGCCGCGTCGATCGAGTGGGGTCCGGATCGGATCCGCGTTAATGTGATGGCGCCGGTTACCGACTCGCCGAACTGGCTCGCCGATCGCCAGCGTCGCGGTGACACGAGTGACCCTGGCCTGGGCGTTCCGTTGGGGCGGGTGGGTGACGCGGAGAGCGATATCGGGCGCGTCGCGGTGTTTCTTGCCGGGGACGACTCGGCGTATGTGACCGGGCAGTTCATCCTGGTCGATGGAGGATTCGCGTACCACCGCTGACCGCCGTTGGGAGGGCTGACGCTCGGCCGCGAATCGGGACTCGGGAAGAGGTCACACAATGAGTGCTACTCATGAGAGAGAGCAATCGGACCTAGGTTCCAGCGAAGCGCGCCTGGCCGCGTGGGCAGAGCGGACGCTCGGTGGCCGGGTCGTGTCGATGGAAGCGATCGCTCGTTGGCGGCCAGCGTGGAACTTCGACCTCGTTATGGGGGATCGGGTCCTCGCACTCCACGCCCGTGGAGAGCGAGACGATGGCATCGGCATGCCATATCAAATTGACTACGAGCGTCGAGTGCATGATCTTCTCGAGGCGCACGACGTTCCCGTCCCTCACGTGTACGGCTATTGCGACGATCCCTACGTGATGGTCATGGACCGCCTCCCAGGCTCGGTCGACCTTTCGTTTGCGGCATCCGACCAAGAGCGGGTCGATGTGGTCCTCGAGTACCTCTCATTTCTGCCACGCATCTACGCAATTGATCTGGAAGAGGCGAGAGCGGCCGGCTTTGCGATCCCGGAATCTCCCGAGGAAATCGGTCTTGGGCTCCTCCCCGCCTTTGAAGCCGGCTACGACGAGCGCATGGTCGCCCCCGACCCCGTTTCGGAGTTCTTGCGGGTGTGGTTGCACCGTCACTGCCCCCGCCATCGCACGACGAGACGCCTGCTCACCTTCGACGCCTTCCAGTTCATGTTCGACAAGGGTCGGATCACCGGACTGATCGACTTCGAACTGGCTCACGTGGGCGATCCGCTCAGCGAACTGGCCGTGCTTCCCGTCCGTGACACCATCAAGAACCTGGGCGACCTGTCCACCATTGCGATGGCGTGGTCGGATGTCACCGGAGAGGAGCTCGACTACGACGTCATCGACTTCCACAGGATCGCCTATAACGCCCACGCAGTCCTGTCGGCGGCCCCGCTGATCGTCGCACCGCCGGCGAATGGGGAACTCATGTCCTACTTCGGCTGGTACGTCAACGGCGCCCGGTGGGCCTTCGAGTGCATTGCAGAGTTGGGTGGTTTCGAGCTCGGGACTGTCGATCCGCCGGTTTCGCGGCCATCTCGGTATTCTCCGGCATACAGCCTCTTGGTGGAGCGGCTGTCGAATCGAGGACCTGCGATGGGCGTGGGGGATCATGAAAAGGCCCTCAGCTTCCGGGTGGCCCGCCACCTCCAACGGGTGGATCAGATCGGGCGTGATGTCGAGAAGGACGACCTCAATGATGCAGCCGATCTTCTGGGTCACCGACCCGAACCTGAAGAGCTGGATACTGCCCTGGTCTCGTTCATCAGGATGTCCAGTCCCGACGACGAGGTAAATCTCACTCGCTTGCTCGATCGGCGGGTGCAGCGCCTCCATCTCACGCTGGCTCCCGAAGGTTCCATGATGCTGCGACACCCTCGGCTGAAAAGCCTTCGTCCCGGTCACGATGGGGGCCCTGGCTCCGGCGCTGCTGACGACCTTCCGTGGACGCCGGGTCTCATCGCCGGAACTCGTTAGCCCATTAAACATCTAAAGGGAATCTGATAAAGTGGATCGTGACTTGACGTGAGAAGGGAATTGTGACGTTGACTGACCCCCGAGTATTGCTCGATCATGACCAGCACTCGGGGATCGCCCGACTCACAATTAACAATACGGATCGTCGCAATTCGTATGACCCTGCGATGCGACGACAGATGGCGGAGTACCTTGACCAGCTGGCAGATGACGACGACATCAAAGTCGTGGTCCTGCGAGGTGAGGGCGGTGTCTTCAGCACGGGCGCCGATATGGACAACGCGTATGCGTGGTACGGCCCCGAGGCGCAAGAGGCGAACGGCAACGGGACAAAGGCTGGGAGGGGCCGTCGACCCAGCCAGCGCCGCAAGCTGTCCGTGGACCGAAGGACCTTCGAGTTTTACCACGACTTCCAGGGGTACCCGAAAGTGACCGTGGCCGAGGTGCGTGGCTATGCCTTGGGCGGAGGATTCGAGCTGGCTCTCATGTCGGACATATCGGTCGTCGCAACCGACACGATTGTCGGCATGCCCGGCACTCGCCTCCTCGGCCCGGCACTCGGGAGTCTCCATGTGTTCTTCTACCGTCTAGGGCCCGTCCTGGCCCGGCGTCTCTTGCTGACCGGCGACACCCTTCGGGCCGGCGAGTTGGAAAAGTACGGCATCTTCACCGAGGTCGTCGCCGACGACCAGGTGGAGAGCCGGGCCGACTGGTGGGCCCGGAAGATTGCCAAAATGCCAGCCGACGGGATCGTGATCGCCAAGGAGGCGTTCCGACTCGTCGAGCAGCTCCAGGCCTATCAGGGTGAGGAGGCCGCCTCCTATATCTTCCATGCCTATGGCACCAACCTGCAGTTCGACGAGGACGAGTTCAACTTCGTCAAGACCAGGTCCGAATACGGCACCAGGCGGGCTTTCGAGCTGCGAGACGCCCATTTTCACGTTCCTGAGCCCTAAGACGCGGATCCCGACGAGGGGCTTCTCGGGCCCCGATAGAGGCTCGGCGGTTGGACGAGGGGCAGGTCCAGGTGTGTACGGATGCCCGGAGCGGCGGCCACCACTGTCGGAATGGCATTGACGACGGACATGGCCGTCCAAATTCGGCCCCAATAGCCGATGTCGCCGTCCGGCCCCGGTTCCGTCGGCTCGTAGTTGACCCGGAACGAGGGCAAGCCAGTAAATTGCACGGCATACTTGCAGTCCTCATAACCCCAATCGGGTTCGGTCGTGTCGTCCATCCGCCAGAAGGAGCGGAAGACGATCACCGGCTTGCCGCCATTCCAGATGCGCCATTCGAGTCGCATGCCGGCCACACGGCCCGCCTTGATATGGCCGGAACGCACGGTCACGTCGCGTACAGCGACGGCGGTATCCCAGACAAAGTCGTAATCCTCGACGGCAATACCCAGTCCGGCCGCGAGCATGTGAATCGACTCTTTGAAGGTGCGAGCCATGGTGGCGAACATCGGTGGCGGATCGGCTTTCAACTCTGTCGGGTCCCGTCCGAAGCCGAGACCTTCGAACATCATTGCTCCCGACGGGTGGTTCCGGAAGTCGCCCACCTCTTGGACCACGACCTCGTCGATACGCGAGCACAGCCGGGCGAACGTCAGGGGTAGGAGGTCTCCGGCAAAGCCCGGATGGATGCCGGCGCCGAACAGTGAGACGCCGCCGTCCTGGCAGGCTCGCTCGAGCTCGTCTTCCACCGCCCCTTCCAGGGCGGGCGGAAAGGTGAATCCTGAGGGGGTGACAAGGTTCTTGCCGCTCCGCAGGATGCGGCAGATCTCGTCGACATTGACGTAGAGTGGCGCGTAGTTGACGCAGTCGGCCTCCATCGCCAGCAACGCCTCGGGATCGGTGGTGGCAGTCACGCCGATCGGCTCTCGTCCCGCTAACTCCCCGATGTCCAGACCATCCTTCGCGGCCGACGTGACGTAGCAACCAACGAGTTGAAACGCCGGGTTGTCGGCCATGTGGCGAATGGCGATCTGGCCGACTCCGCCCGTTGCCCACTGGATCACACGGATTGGTCGGGTTTCCCCCATGGTGGCCAGCATAGCGTCGCGCGCTGCCGTGATTACCAAAAGCTATAGAGGAATCACCAGAGGCTTCCGGGCGAGAGATTGCCGTCGCGCCTAGAGTGGCGAGCATGATCAGCGCGAAGGTGCATCACGTGGTGTTCTGCGTGCGACCCGAGAACCAAGAGCGCGCCGCCGATCTGTGGCGCGATGTCGGCATGACGTTCCAGGAGGTCCCCCTGGCCGAGGAGGGGATCCGCGTACTGCTCGATTGGTCGGCGGGGGTCGAGATCGTGGCGCCGGCCGAACCTGAAGGGACCGAAACCGCTCGGTTTCGCGCCTTTCTTGATGAACGCGGCGAAGGGGTCTATTCGGTGGTGGTGCGCACGGCGGAGATCGACGGACCGATCAAGGCAATTGCTCCCTATGGCGCATCGGTCCGCTATCGGCAGCACCGGGAGACCGGTGACATTGTTGTCGACGAAGCCGATCTGACTCCCGTCCTGGGCATGTCGATCACACTGTTGGCGACCAACCTGGGCGATTAGGGCCGCTGCTTCGTGGGGCGGGACTCACGGGGGACTGGAGGCTGGCCACAACCGGGAGGTACTCCGATAGCGCACGTTCCGTCGTTGCGCCAGCTACGGTCAGGTCGTACTATATCTCTAGATGTTTAGACGTTACAGTGGAACTCCGATATCTGAGGTGGATTGATGTGCTGACCCCATTCGACGACTATCCGATTCACCCATCGGCTGACCCGATAGCGCATCCCGCCACAGGAGACCCGAACCACTACGACCGGTATTGGTTCAACGGCCACCAAAAGGACGGTGCCTTTTTCTTCGCTGCAGCCATGGGGCACTACCCCGTGCGAGGTGTGGTCGATGGCGCCTTCAGCGTCGTACGCGACGGAGTCGAACACTCGATCTTCGCTTCGGGGATCATGCCGTCAGACCGATCGACCAGGATCGGACCGATCCGGATCGAGGTCTTGGAGCCGATCCGCACAATCCGCTACGTGGTAGAGCGCAACGAACACGGCATCGAATGCGACCTGACCTTCAAAGCGACGACCGTCGCGGTGGAGGAGCCTCGACAGCGCACCATGTCGCCACAAGGCATTCTGACCATGGACCACACCCGGCTAACCCAGTGGGGTACGTGGGAAGGAGCGATCATCGTCGACGGAGACGAACTTCGAATCGATCCGGCTGATGTGCCCGGCACTCGTGACCGATCGTGGGGCATGCGCCCCGTCGGTAAGCAACTAGAAACGAATCGTCCGGGGAGACCCCCCCAGGCGTTTTGGCTGTGGGCACCGCTGCACTTTCCCGACCGATTCACCCATCTGGCGCTGCACGAGCACGCAGACGGCAACCGCTGGCTCGAGACCGCGCTCGTTCTTGATCCAATCCCCGAGGACGCTGTTCCATGGAGCACGGCAGGTGTCCGGGAGTGTCGTGACATCCGCTACGAACTGGAATGGGAACCCGGTCGCCGCGAGATAAAGCGGGCGGAGTTATGGTTCTCCGATCCGGCCGAGGGGGAGGTCCACATCGAGCTCGAGAAGGTCTTCACCTTCCGCATGCGTGGCATCGGTTACAGCCACCCGTACTGGTCTCATGGAAGCAATCACGGTGAACTGGAGACCGGCAGGGAGTCCATCAAGCTCGATGACTTCGATCCCCTGGACTGGTCCTCCCTCCACCTGCAGAACCTCGTTCGGGCTCGCATGGGGGATCGGGTCGGTGTCGGGGTTCTCGAACAAGCGCACTTCGGGCCCCATTCCCCGACTGGGCTCACGGGACTGTTGGATGGTCACGGCACCCTGACCACATGACGCGGGTCTGAGGTGTCGGCCGGTTCCTAGACTTGGCGAACGGCAAAGTGGTTTCTACTTCATTCGTTAGTGAAAGGGGAGGCTATGGAGGGTAGAGCAGCAGTCCTGTGGGGTGTCGGCGAGCGATGGAAGGTGGAGACTATTCAGGTGTCGCCTCCGGCGACTGGAGAGGTGCTGGTGCAATGGGAGGCGTCCGGACTGTGTCATTCCGACGATCACTTCGTTACCGGCGACTTCGTGATGCCGGAAGAACTCCGCCTGCAGCACGGTTTGCCAAGCCCGTTTCCGATGATCGGAGGGCACGAAGGGGCGGCCACGGTGCTCGAGGTGGGACCTGGCGTCACGAGCGTGGCACCAGGAGACTTGGTCTCCGCATCCTTCATCCCCGCCTGCGGCCGGTGCCGGTGGTGCGTCACCGGCCAACAGAACATCTGTGACAACGGCTCGGAGCTCATGAAGCCCGGTCAGATGGTAGACGGAGTAGTCCGCCACTTCTGCGGCGACCAGCCACTGAACCTCTACGCAAAGTGTGGCACATTCGCCGACGTCACCGTCGTGGCCGAGCAGTCGGTGATCAAAGTGGACAGCGATCTACCGCCCGAGATCGTCGCGCTGATCTCGTGTGGTGTTGCCACCGGATGGGGCTCGGCCGTGCACCGCGCCCGAGTTGGGCCCGGCGATGTCGTGGTCGTGGTCGGATGCGGAGGGGTGGGTATCAACGCGGTCCAGGGTGCGGCGATGGCGGGGGCGCGGATGGTGGTTGCCGTCGACCCGGTTCCGTTCAAGCAGGAGATGGCCCTCAAGTTGGGCGCGACCCACTCCTTTGGTTCAATGTCAGAGGCAATCACGGAGCTTCAGAGTCTCACCCTGGGGGTCATGGCGGACAAGGTGATCATGGTTCCGAGTGTCATGTACGGCGAACTGATGGCCGAGGCGATGGCTCTGACGTCCAAAGGCGGAACGTGCGTTGTCACCGGTGTCGCTCCGATGATGCAGACCGAAGCGTCGATCAGCCTTCTTGATCTGGCCATGATGAACAAGGAGATCAAGGGGACGATCTTCGGTAGCGGTAACCCCCGTTTCGATATCCCGCACCTTCTCAAGCTGTACCGGATGGGACAGCTCCACCTCGACGAGGTGATAACCCGGACCTACGTTCTGGACGAGATCAACGAGGGATACGACGACATGAAGAATGGTCGCATTATCCGCGGAGTCATAACCCGCGAGCCTTCCGCCTTCGGTCGGTCGTGAGAACCGTGAGCCCATGGAGGCGAACGGAAACGACCGAGCAGCGAAAGGAGAGAAATGGCTGAAGCGGCACCTCTCAAGGGCTACGGCGTGCTTGTCACGGGTGGAGGAACGGGAATTGGAAAAGCGTGTGCCGCCGACTTGGCTTTGAAGGGCGCGTCCGTAGTGATCTGCGGGCGGACCGAAGACCGGCTGAAGACGGTCGTCTCCGACCTCGAGAGCCGTGGGCTGTCGGTAGCGCACGTCGTCGCGGACGTGACCGACGAGGACGACGTCAACAGAGCAGTAGACGTCACCGTCTCCTTTGCGGGGAACTTGAAGGGGGTAGTGGCCAACGCCGGCGGTGGAGGCGGAATCGGTCCCTACCATCTGCAGGACAGAGATGAGTATCTGCGAGTTCTGGAACTGAACATCCTCGGAACCATGCTTTGTGTCAAGCACAGCGTGGCCTCCATGGTGCGCGCTGGCGGTGGCTCCTTCGTCGGGATGTCATCGATCGCGGGGTCGACCACCCATCTGGTGTTCGGCGCGTATCCCGTTTCGAAAGCGGCGATCGACCATATGATGCGCAACGCCGCCGACGAGTACGGCCCGGCGAACATCCGTTTCAACTCGGTGCGCCCCGGATTCACCACGACGGAAATCATGGAAGGAGTACCACGCGAAGGCGAAGTGTTCGAGTCCTATCTCCGTAATACGCCGATGGGTGGCACCACCGAGCCGGAGGAGGTGGCGAAGGTGGTGAACTTCCTAATCGGCCCCGACTCCTCTCGCGTGACCGGCCAGGCGATTGCGATCGACGGTGGCCATCACCTGCGGACAGGGCCGGACTTCCGGTCGTTTACGGGGCTTTCGCCCGACCAGCTCGTCGCTCGCGACACCTAGGATCGGCCGAATGGCAGATGTCTAATCGATTCGGGGGTCGCGTGGCGATCGTCACAGGCGGAACTGCCGGGATTGGAGCCGCTGTCGCAGAGCGACTCGCCTCCGAGGGCGCCGACGTCGTCATTTGCGCGCGAACGGAACCAGCCAAACCGCCGCCTGCCGGGATTACCTTCCTGCCCGCAGACGTCACGAATCAAGCCGATGTCGAATGTGTGGTCACCGAAGCGTTGTCCCGTCACGGTCGGATCGACGTCGTCGTCGCCAACGCCGGTACGGGCGGGGCGGGTCAGTGGCCCGACGAGAGCGCCGAGGATTGGCAGGCGATATTGGATCTCAATCTCAACGGTACGATGTTCATCTGTCGGGCCGCGTGGTCTCCTCTCATAGAATCGAGCGGTTCGATTGTCATCGTGTCGTCGCTCTCGGCCATCATGGGTGTAGGAAAACACGAATTGGGGCAGATGGGTGGCTTCCAACCTTCGGCCTCCTATCAAGCGTCGAAGGCTGGTATCGAAGGACTGACGAAGCACCTGGCTGGTAGGGGTGGCGAGCACGGAGTCCGGGTAAATGGTGTGCGCCCAGGCCGCATTCTGACCGACCGCTGGGCGGAGATGCTTGGTGAGGAAGGGCTGTTCTGGTCGCACTACCAGCAGATTCAGCTTCTGAAACGGCACGGTAGATCCGAGGACGTCGCGGCAGCCGTGGCATTCCTGGCATCCGACGAAGCTGGCTTCATCACCGGCACCATCATGGATGTCGATGGCGGCGCGATCGCCAAGCTTTAGACAGGGTCGACAGGACACTGGACGGGGACTGCAGTCGAAGCCCCCTGTGAATCTGATGGCCCATTGGGATCCGGTGCTTATAGTTGTTTCTCAATCAGGAGGGGAAGCCGATGAGCGAGACGCCGCAGATCAGTTCGACGCCCTGGCGGCGCGAGCCGGCAAAGGTCGAGGCCAGCCTGGCAGCCTGGGCGCGATGGATCTGTAAAGACGACCGGGCCAACGTCAGCGACGTGAGAATGCCGGAAAGCGGCATGGCCAACGACACGGTGATGTTCCGGCTTGACGGTGAGGCTCTGGTCGCCCGACTCGCGCCAGCTCCGGGGTCGGCTTATCCGACCTTTCGCACGTACGACCTCGGGTTCCAACGAAGGGTGATCGAGTTGGTACGCGCCCGGACAAAGGTGCCAGTTCCCGAGATCGTCCATCTGGAGGAATCAGAGTCGTGGATCGATGCGCCTTTCATGGTCACCCGAGTCGTGGAAGGGCTCGTCCCATCTGACAATCCTCCGTATCTCCTTGATCCCTCCGGCTGGTTTCTGCAGGGGACGCCTGAGGATTGGAAGCGCTTCGAGACCTCAACGATCGATGTGATGGTCCAGCTTCATAAGGTCAACGTCAACGTCAACGACGACGACACGGCGTTCCTATCGTCGGGGCACCCGGGAAAGACGGCGTTGGGCCAGTTGCTGGACTCGATGCGCTCCTATTACGAGTGGGCTCGCGAGGGTCACACGGTTCCTATCATCGAGCGGGCGCTCGAGGTACTTACGGCCACGTTGCCAGCGAACGACCGTTGTGTTCTCAACTGGGGTGACGCGCGCCCCGGTAACATCATCTATCGGGACTTCCAACCTGCCGCCGTCCTCGACTGGGAGATGGCCGGCATGGGTCCCCCTGAAGTCGACCTGGCCTGGACCACGTTCTTCCAACGTTTCTTTGCGTCGATGGCTGACCAGTACGGCTTGTCACCCGTACCCGCCATGTTTGAAAGGGACGAGGTGAAAGCCATGTACGAGCGGCTTTCCTGTCACAGGTTGGACGATCTGGCGTGGTACGAAGCGTTCTCTGGGCTTCGATTCGGAATCATTCTGTTGCGGATGAGCCTTCGCAGCATGGCGTACGGAATGCAGGATCCTTACGAGGACCCGAACGACATGGTGATGTTCGCGCCCTTACTGGACCGCCTGCTCGACGAGATATGACTGCGAGACGGTGCACACCCGCAGTTACCTGAAGCCGACAAGTTCTGCAGATTCGAGGATGAGCTGATGAAGTTAGATGGCAAGAAAGCGGTTGTGGTCGGGGGAGCCTCGGGCATGGCCCGCGCCACGGCAGCCGCGCTTGTTTCGGCCGGAGTGAGGGTGGCCATATTGGATCGTCAGGAGTCGAAGGGCGCCGAGGTTGCCTCGGAACTCGGCCATGACACGACCTTCCACCCTTGTGATGTGAGGGATCCGGTTGGAACCGAGGAGGCGCTGGCCTCGGCAGTCGATGCCCTGGGGGCGATCCATATCGCGGTGAACACGGCAGGAGGTGGCCTGAGCCGGCGAACCGTGACCAAGGATGGTCCTATGGACCTTGACTTCTTTGCCGACATCATCGGACTGAACCTGATCGCCACGTTCAATCTGAACCGCCTGCATGAGCAAGAACGAGCCTGACGCCGATGACGAACGGGGAGTAATAATCAACACTGCTTCCATCGCCGCATTCGAGGGTCAGATCGGTCAGGTCGCCTACAGCGCAGCCAAGGGTGGACTGGTGAGCATGACGTTGATCATGGCGCGCGACCTCGGCACGCTCGGCATCCGGGTGCTCACGATCGCCCCGAGCCTCTTCATGACCGGGCTCACCGAGCGAATACCCGATGAGATGGCCCAGGGGCTACTGCGCCACGCAGCGTTCCCTCGACGCCCAGGACGACCCGAAGAGTACGCCAAGCTAGCGTTGGCCATCGTCGAGAATCCCATGCTCAACGGGACCACCTTCCGTCTGGATGGGGGTACGAGGTTCTCACCAAAGTGAGCGCCGGTTGGCCCAAAAGGACGCCGAAGCTTCTCCGGTCGCCAGGACGATTCCGACTATTTGGCTTCGGGTCTGCTCATTCCTCGACAGCGACCGGGGTGAAGGCGACTGGCATGGCCTCGAGGCCGCTTATGAAATTAGAGGCACGACGGGGAAGGGGATCATCGGTCGTCAGCTCCAGGTCAGGTAGCCGACGAAGCAACTCGGTGAACATCAACCGGCACTCGAGGCGAGCAAGGGCAGCGCCCAGGCAGAAGTGCGTACCGAACCCGAATGCGACGTGGGGATTCGGTTGCCGGCGGATATCGAAACTCTGGCCGTTGGTGAACACATCATCATCCCGGTTGGCCGAAGGATAGAACAGCATTAGCTGCTGTCCTTCTTGGATCTTCTGATCCCGAATGACGACGTCCTTCGTCGCCGTCCTACTCATGTTCTGGACCGGCGACGCCCACCGGATCATCTCCTCCACCGCCACGGCCATGTCGGCATCGCCGTGGCGCAGGGCGGACAGCTGATCGGGGTTTTCGAGCAGGGCGAGCATTCCGGCCGAAATGACGTGCCGGGTCGTTTCGTCGCCCCCGATCAGGATCAGCAGAGTCTCTTGTACGATGGATTCGTCATCGAGCCTTTCGCCGTCGATTTCGGCTTCGCACAAGGTGGTGATGACGTCGTCCCGGGGGTTCTTGCGACGGTCGGCAATAATGCCGAGCTGGGCTTCGCGGAACTCCATGATGGTGCGCGAACCGGCTTCGATGCGCTGCTGGATCATCTCCGGGGTGAGGTCCGGCTCCGACGGGATCATCAGCTCCTCTGACCACCGAAGCAGGTCGTCGTGCCATGAGCTGTCGTAGCCGAGCAGTTCGGCAATGACGAGCAGCGGGAGAGGCGCGGCGATTTCCCACACGAAGTCGCAGGAGCCCTTGTCCGCCACCTTGTTCACTATCGTCCGGCACAGTTCTCGGAGCATCGGCTCGTGGCCGTTCACTCGCTTCGGGGTGAAGCCACGGTTGACGAGGGACCGGCGTCTCTGGTGCTCGGGGTCGTCCATTGAGATCATCATCGGCAGATGCTGCCCGTGCGGTCTGGGCGCCAGGTAGCTCGAGAAGGTCTTGGGGTTCTTTTCGACGGCTACTACATCCTCGTACTTGGCGATTCCCCAGACCTGGGCGACCGGATCCCAGTGGACCGGCGACGTCTGTCGCATCTCGGTCCACACCTCGTTCGCATTCTGCGAGTACCACTTTCCATCGAGCAGATTCAGTCCGTCGAGCACCCGGCCCCCCTTACTCTTCCGTCAACATGTACATGTTTAGCGCAGATATGGAGACGGTTCTGCCGCCCCGCGTCACCCGCTTGATCGCCGTACTCCATCGGTATCAATCGGTTCCTGAGCCGATGGGCAGAGCCTGCCAGCGCAGCGTCGGCGGGCCACCGGCCCTGAGGTCGACCACGACCGCCCCGGAGGGCCGGCGCAGATCAGGCCGAGGGTGCCAGGAGTGAGAGGGCGTTGTCCCGCAGGACCTTGCGCCGGTCGTCCTCGTCCAGCTTCTCGATGTAGCGGGCGTAGTCACCCGGCTGTTCCGTCCCCTCGGCATGGGGCCAGTCGGAGCCGAACAGCACATGGTCGGCGCCGATGAGATTCGTGAGCCCGATCACGTCCTCCTCCGGGAACGGCGACACCCAGAAATGACGCTTGAAGACCTCGGAGGGACGCTCATCGGACCTCTGGCCGAACGCTTCGATGTAGCGGTCGGTTATGGAAAGGCCGGCGTGGTCGAGCATATGCAGGCAGTAGGGAACCCAGGCACAGCCGAGCTCGATGGTGGCGATCCGCAGCTTGGGGAACCGGCCGAAGAGATTGCCCAACACCAACGCAGCCACCGTGTCCAGGATCGTCCGGTCACCACCGAACAACGCCATCCGGAGAGCCTGGTCGTAGACCCGGTCAGTGACGCCGTTGCGCTGCCACAGCAGCCTGAAGGCGTCGTCGTAGGCGTCGCCGCCCCCGTGGACGTGATAGGTCACCGGGACGTCGGCCTCCTGAACCCGGGACCAGAACGGGTCCCAGGACAAGTCCGCCGGCGAGCGCCCGTTGGCCGGACCGGGGCGAAGCACGATCAGGCGAGCGCCACGCTCAAGCACAGAGTCGAGTTCCCTCGTGGCCTCGACCGGATCCAGCACCGGGATGGCGGCGGCCGAGATGATGCGGTCCTTGTAACTCCATCCCCAGTCTTCCTCCAGCCATCGGTTGAACGAGTGGAAGAGCTTGTAGGTCATCTGAACCATCTCGGGGTTGAGTCCCTCAACCCCTACGGCCAGCGTTGGGAACAACCACACCGTGTCGACGCCCTGCTCGTCCATGACGCGGAGACGGGCGTCCCGGTCCCGGTAGTGCTCGGACAGCGGCTCAATCTGGCCACCCCATCGCTGGCGGTCATTGTTGTCGAGGTTCTTCCGTTCGCCGCCCTCGGCGAGCTCCCGGAGCCGTTTGTGCATGATGCCGGGTTTCGTGACGGGATTGAACGTCGGGTTGGGAACCATCGTCTGGAAGGTCTGACCGAACGCGACAAACTTCTTCTTGCCCTGCGAGTACCACTTGACGAAGCGCTCCACCTCCTCGTCTCCGAAGCGGGTGAAGCAGTCCTCCGACTCGTAGTAGTGGTTGTCCGCGTCCACCAATCCGTAGTCCATCTGGATCCTCCCTTGGTCGATCTGTTACAGGTTGCTGATCACGCGAGTCACCCGTCGGAGCACGTCGACGGCAAAATCGAGTTCTTCCGGTGAGAGGTCACCGAGGTGTTCGTCCCACAGAGCGAACCAACGCTCTCGCCTCTCGGCCATGAGATCCTGGCCGGCCTCCGTCAGTGAGACCAGGATCACCCGGCGGTCGTCCGGGTCGGGTTGCCGCTCGATGATCCCGTTGCGGGCGAGACTGTCGAGCATCGCCGTGATGGTGGCCGGGTTGAGGTCGGCCGCCCGGGCCAGCTGACCGGCCGGCACAGCATCGTTGCCGTCGAGAGCGAAAAGGGCCCTCAGCTGTGAGCTGGTGAGGTGGCGGCCCTGCTGATCCCTGGCGCGCAGCCTTCGCTCCGCCCCCATGAGGGCGACGGTCGCTGCCTGCAGCTTGTCGGGGGTGAGTGTGCTCCGGACGGTCAAATCATTCCTTCGGTAGCAAAAAGTATGGTATCAAACTATCTCGTAGCTGCATCGGGATCAACGGGCACGGCCACTCACCCCACCCGCCCGTCCCACTGCCGAGCCGCGCGGACGACCTCGGAGAATGGCTTCCGGGAGTCGAAGGTGGGTTCCCTCGGCAGGCCGAGCACCCGCTCTCCGATGCCGTTGCGCTGCATCTCGTTGGTGCCCGAGGCGATTGCGACCATGCGCCCATTCAGGTAGTTGAGGGCCGTATCGTCCGCGCCGTCCTCGCCGGGTCGCCACGACAGCGCCATGGGGCCGCCAATCTCGATGGCGATCCTCGCCCTGATGGGGGCATAGGTGCCCGATGCCAGCTTGCCGTAGGCGGCGACCGCCGGGTTGGGCGTCTCGGATGCGGCCAGCCGCCGGCTCAGGCGCCGGCCCAGATGGGCCAGGGCGTAGTCATTGATGTGGGCCCTGGCTACCGCCTGGCGGGCCACTGGATCCTGATCCCGCCCGACCCGACGGAGCAGGTCGACGAGGTCCGGCGCGAGGGTGCGCTCGCCGGGGGCCAGGCCCACTGTCATGGGGGTCCCGCCTCCCCTCTCGTACACGAGCATGGTCTGCGCGACCGTCCAGCCGTCGTTGACCGCCCCGAATACATGTTCGGCCGGAACGACCACATCGTCGAGAAACTCCTGGCAGAACCCGGCGTTGCCGTCGATCTGCGGAATTTGGTGAATCGTCACACCTTTGGCCGACGTCGGGATGGCGAACCACGTCAGGCCGCGATGCTTCGGGACGTCCCAGTCGGTTCGCGCCAGGCACATGGCCCAGTCCGAGTAGTACGCACCGGTGGTCCAGATCTTCGAACCGTTGATGACCCACTGCTCCCCGTCACGAACCGCCACCGTGCGGATTCCCGCCAGGTCCGACCCCGCTTCGGGCTCGGAGTAGAACTGGCACCAGATCTCCTCGCCCGAGAGCATCTTGGGGATGTGGCGGCGACACATCGTTTCAGAAGCGTGGGTCATCATGGACCGAGCAATCGGACCGAGGGTCATGGCGTAGGCGCCGCCGAGATCGGGAGTCACATAGTTGGCTGACTCCTCCTTGAAAACGCGTTCGTGCTCGGGCGTGAGGCCTCGGCCTCCGTACTCCTTCGGGAATGAGATGCCGGCAAAGCCGCCCTCATGGAGCCGCCGCTGCCGTTGTCGGTTCTCGGCGATGTCTTCTGCCGACTTTGTGTCCGTTCTCGGCGCCGTCCGCACGGAGGCCTCCGTCTTCGCTTCCAGGTTGGCGCGAATCCACAGTCGCGCCTCGCGGCGGAACTCCTCGAGATCTGCGGCGCCGGTCATAGCGTCTGCTCCGATGCCACCAGTCATCCGACGCGACCATCCCAGTTGCGGGCAGCCCGTACGACCTCGACGAAGGGCTTGTGGGAGTCGAAGCTCGGTTCGCGCGGCAGACCGAGGACGCGCTCGCCGATGCCGTTGCGCTGCATCTCATTGGTCCCGGCGGCGATCGAACCCATACGGCCGTTGAGGTAGTCAGTGGCCGGGCGTCGCCCCGAGCTGTCGCCCGCATCCCATCCGAGCGCCGACAGGCCGCCGATCTCAACGGCAATGCGCGCGCGGATGGGGACCAGCGTCCCCGCCGCCAGCTTGCCGTAGGCGGCCACGGCCGGATCCGGTGTCTGCGCGGAACGGAGCTTTGCCGCCACACGACGCCCAAGGTGAAACTGGGCGTAGTCGTTCACATGGGCGCGGGCGAGTAGCTGCCGGGCCACCGGGTCGGCATCGCGACCGACCTTGCTCGCCAGGGCGACCAGGTCGGGGGCCAGCCGGCGGGGCTCCACCGGTACCGCGCCGGCGTTGCCCGCGCCCCGCTCATAGACGAGCATGGTCTGGGCAACGGTCCAGCCCCTGTTGACCTCTCCGATGATGTCGTCGTCGGTCACCTCGACGTCGTCGAGGAACTCCTCGCAGAACCCGGCCGCCCCGTTGATCTGCACGATGGGCCGGATGGTGAGCCCCTTGGCGTTCGTCGGTACCGCGAACCAGGTCAAACCCTGGTGTTTGGGCGCGTTCCAGTCGGTACGGGCCAGGCACATGGCGTAGTCGGCGTGATCGGCACCCGTGCTCCAGATTTTTGAGCCGCGGAGGAGCCACCGATCCCCGTCCCGGGTCGCCGAGGTCCGGATCCCGGCCAGATCCGACCCGGCTTCGGGCTCGGAGTAGAACTGGCACCACAGCTCCTCGCCCGACAGAAGCCTCGCGATGTGCCTGTCCAAGAACGCGGGACCGGCGTGGGCGAGTAAGGATCGGCCGATGGCCCCGAACATGACGTGCCCGGCCCCGCCGAAGTCGGGTAGGACGTAGCCGAGCGCTTCCTCCCTGAACGCACGCTCGTGGGCAGCGGTGAGACCGCGGCCGCCGTACTCCTTCGGATAGGAGATCCCGGCCCACCCCCCGTCGAAGAGCTTTCGCTGGAGGATGCGGCTGGCCGCGATCTCCTCGGGCGTCCGACTGTCGGAACCGCCGAGATGCGACGCTCGAGGCCTGGGCTCCATGTGTGCTGCAAGCCAGGCACGGGCTTCGCGGCGGAACTGCTCGATCTCGATGTCAGGCATTGTGGAGTCCCCTATCAGAGCCCGGACAGCTGGCAGAGGCGCTCGCGGTGCCAGGCCGGGCCGCCGAAGAGTGCGGAGTCGGTGGTGACCCGTCGCAGGTACAGATGCTGGTCGTGCTCCCAGGTGAAGCCGATGCCGCCGAAGACCTGAAAGCAGTTCTGGGCCAGATCGACACCACAGTCGCCCACGAAGGCCTTGGCCATACTGGCCGCTTCCAGACCGTAGCCATCGTCGGTCCCGACGCTGTTGGCCGCCGCCAGAACGATGGCCTTGCTCATCTCGAGCATCAGGCTCGTGTCCGCCAGCAGGTGTTTGATCGCCTGGAAGGAACCGATGGGACGGCCGAAGGCGATGCGATCCTTGGCGTACTGGAGGGCCATCTCGAAGTCGTGGTCCATCGCCCCGACCGACTCCGCCGCGGTGAGCACACACGCCACGGCCAGTTGTCGCTCCACCAACTCGCCGGCGTCCCCTTCGCCCAGGAGAGCGGAAGCGGGTACCTCGAGCCCGTCCAACTCCACCTCGGCAAAGCCGCGGGTGATGTCGAGCGAGTCAAGCGGGGTGACCGTCAGACCGGCTGCGGTCGGGTCGATCAGGGCCTGTATCACGCCACTGTCCGTCTCGGCCGTCACGAGAAGCCATGCTGCGCTGTCGGCATCCTGGACGTGCGTGGACCGGCCCGAGAGCTCGTAGCCCGACGACGTGCGGGTCGCGCTGATCCCCTGGCCCGGGGCTGTCGGGAGAGGTAACCAGGCGGCCGAGACCTCGCCGCTCATCAGCCCCGGCAGTACCTTGACCTTCTGGTCCGGGGATCCAGCCTGTGCGAGGGCGTACGCCACCACGTTTGTCCCCACGAACGGAGCTGGTTGGAGGCGTCGGCCTCTTTCGAACGCGATGAGCGTGGCATCCAACACTCCGTTACCGGAGACATTTCCACCGCCGAGCTCCTCGGGGACCAACATGGAGAACCAGCCGAGCTCAGAAGCCCGCCGGCGATAGGCCAGAGCGAACTCCGCGTCCCGGTAGGCGCTGGCGCGCACCTCGGTCAGCGGGCACAGCTGGTCCATGAGACGGCCCGACGTCTCCATGATCAGTTTCTGGTCGTCTGAAGCGGAGGGGTCCATGCCAAGTCTCCTTGATTGCTGCCTGTCTCTATCGACCTACCCGAAGGCGACGTCGCGCACCTGGGCGCCGTCCTCTTCGACCGTCATCGCTCGACACGGATAGTGGAGGGTCCTGGCGGTCGTTCATGCTCGTCCCCTCCCTCGAGTTGGCCGCCGGGAGCCACCCGCCAGACGCGATCGTCGGCGAGACCCCCGGCCTCCTAGGCAACGGAAAGCACGGTAACTGACAACGCGGTTACCGTCAACACGGGATCGGAGTTACGAGAAGTGCTACTCATATTGACGGTGAGCCGGAATCTTGTTACGTTCGTCTGCGGGCCGCTCGGGGGAGTGGCCACGGGAAGGGGGCGGGCCTGCTCGTGTCGTCGAAGAGCCGTCGATCCCAGTCGGTAGGGGTCTGAACATGGCGAAGGCATCCCCGGCCGAGTCCACCGGCCCAGAAGGGACGAACGAGGCGCTGGCCCAGGTGTGGTTCGCGCCGTCCCTTCCCGATTGGCATGCCCGGGTTCTCGGGCGGTCCCTCGGGTCGGCCTCGGACAAGGCCGTGCGGCAGGCCCGGGACCTGATCAATGCCGCCGCCCGCCTGATGCGCCGGCTCGACGCAGAAGAGCTGACGATGCAGAACATCGCGGCGGAGGCCGGCGTGTCCGTCCGTGTTCTCTACCGGCATTTCGAAGGCAAGGACGATTTGCTTGTCGCGCTGATCGAGGAATCTCAGATCGTGTTCGCCCGGCTGATCGAGAAAGCGACGGCCGACATCGCCGACCCGCTCGAGCGCCTGGGTGAGGCCCTCTACTTCGCCACGACGGAAGCGCGCCAGCACACGGACCAGAACTTCAGCCGGGCTATGGCCCGCTTTACGGTTCAGACATCGGTGACCTCCCCCGACCAGGTCAGCGCGGCCCACCGTCCGGTCATCCTGGTCCTGGCTGCCATGGTGGAAGACGCCATGCAGTCGGGGCAGATCGAGGTCGGCGACAGCGAGGTCGCCGCATCCAATCTGTACGACGTCTACGATGCTCACCAACGCAATGTGTACCTGGGCAACTCGCTGAGCGGCCCACGACCTGCGTCAGGCGAACTCATCCGCTTCTGCCTGCTCGGACTGGGGGCCCGTATCCCGCCCGGCTGGGAGAAGAAGCTGGGACGGCACACCCGCGGCCGGGCAACCGCGGCCGGCTGAGTCAGGAGGAGAGATGTCATCTGCTCCTGAAGAGGTAGGCCTCGGCCCGAATGATGTCTACTTCGCCGACGAGAGGCTTCAGGCGCTCATCGGCCCTGGCGCACCCTTCGAGGTGGAGCCCCTCGTCCTCGACGGAGTTCCCCTGCGCGCCTTCATCCGCGCGCCTCGGACCATCGTCGACATCTTCCGGATGTCGGCCACCCACGAGGCCCTCGATCATCTCGTGTTCGAAGATGAACGGCTGACCTTCGCCGACGTCCGGCGTACCGCGCTCGCGCTCGCCGGCGAACTGTCCAGTGGTCTCGGAGTCCGCAAGGGAGACCGGGTGGCCATCGCCATGCGGAACTACCCCGAGTTCGTCATGTCGTTCTGGGGGGCGGCTCTGCTCGGGGCGATAGTCGTCCCGTTGAACTCGTGGTGGACGGGCCCCGAGTTGGCCTACGCGCTCGCTGATGCCGGTGTACGGGTCGCCTTCATGGACGACGAGCGACTCGGCCGGTTGGCGGACAGCGGCGAAGCACCCGGGGAGGTGGACTATGTCGGAGTCCGCGGGGCCCAATCCGCTGCCCTCCGCAGCGTCCCCTTCGAGGATCTGGCGGCCCGCCACCCCGTGTCCGAGCATGGCCTTGCGTCGACAGAGCCGGAGGATCCGGCGACGATCCTCTACACGTCCGGGACCACGGGCCGTCCCAAAGGGGCGCTGGCGAGCAACCGGGCGACGATCACCAACCTCATGAACATGGCCTTCGCGGCAGCCCGCGCCCAGCTCCTGTCCGGCCGGCCGGCTCAACCGGCAGGCCAGAACGTGACGGTCACCGCGGCGCCGCTGTTCCATATCGGGGGGGTGGCGTCGATCGTAGGCGGGGCGATGGGTGGTTCAAAGCTCGTGTTGATGCGCAAGTGGGACGTGGCCGAGCTACTGCGCCTCGCCGAGCGGGAACGGGCCACCGGTCTGGGCGGCGTGCCGGCGATGGCCCGGGAACTGCTCGACTACCCGGAGTTGCGCAAGTTCGATCTCAGCGCCGTCCGCAGCTTCCCGCTCGGCGGCGCGCCTGTCCCACCCGACCTCCCTCTGCGCGCCGTCGAAGTGTTTGGCCCTGACATCGGAATCCTCAACGGCTACGGGCTGACCGAGACAACTTCGGCCGTGTGCACGAACGTAGGTGAAGAGTTCTTTCATCACCCCGACAGCGTCGGTCGACCCAACCTGACCGCCGATCTTCGGGTCGAGGACCACGACGGCAGGATTCTCGGCGCCGGCCAGGTGGGGGAGCTGTGCTTCCGGTCGCCCCAGGTCGCCCAGTGCTACTGGAACGATCCTTCGGCCACGAGCACATCCTTCGTCGACGGCTGGTTCCACTCGGGGGACCTCGGCTACTACGACGACGAGGGATACGTCTATGTCGTCGACCGGCTCAAGGATGTCGTCATCCGCGGCGGTGAGAACGTGTACTGCGCCGAGGTCGAGGCCGTGCTTTTCGAGCACCCGCAAATCTCCGACGTCGCCGTCATCGGTCTGCTCGAGCCGTCTATGGGCGAAAGAGTCTGCGCGGTGGTGGTGCCCCGTGCCGGTACGACACTCGAACTCGCCGAGGTGCGGGCGTTTGCCGCCACGCGCCTGGCCGCCTTCAAATGTCCCGAAGCGTTGTACGTGGCCGACGAGTTGCCGCGCACGGCGACCGGCAAGACGGCGAAGCCGGAGCTCCGCTCACGCGTCAGCAGCGACCCGGATGGCGTGACACAGACGTGGTGAACGTCCGTGTGATTGATTGCGAAACATCAGTATCGAAACATCAATATGTTAAACTATTTAACACGCGAAAATGTTGTACTATGAGCGATAATTCAGGCCCAGCCGCTGGCTTGGTCGTGTCGTAGGGGGGATCACAGGTGCGAATGCCCATTTACGCTCGCCTTGGAAGCTTCGCCGTGCTCGGCCTGGCCATGTCTCTGGTTGTGGCTCTGTGCAGCTCAGGCAGTGCTTCTGCGTCCAGTTCGGGGGGATCGACCTATTCGGTCATGTTGGAGAACATCCTCTCAGGGGCACAGCTGTCGACGACAGGCACGTCAACCCCAGCCTTTCAGGCTGCTTTTCATGGCACCAAGGCAAAACTGATCGTCTGCGACGACAAGGGCACGGACGCCGGCAATCTGCTCTGCCAGCACGAGGCTGTCCAGGACCATGTCGCGGTGATCATGGCCGCCCACCAGGTCGACGAGACCCTCGCCAACCAGGCGGGTATCCCGGTTATCGGTGTCACCGACGGCACCTCTCCCGTGTCGTTCGAGACCAGCGGTGCCCCGGCTCTGTTCGCCGGCATGGCCGTAGCCCTTTACAAGCAGGGCTGCCGCAAGCTCGGCTTCGTCGCTACTGAAGGCGCCGAGATCTACCAGACGCAGGTTTCGAAGGCGGAGCCGTGGACGTCGGTGACGACCTCGTACCTCCCGATCGAAACTCCTGACGTGACCGCCGAGATCGCCACGATCAAGAGCGCTGGTGTGCAGTGCATCGCCGAGGTGAGCCTGCCCGCGCAGATCACTCAGGTGGTCACTGCCGTGCACCAAGCCGACCTGAAGGTTCCGGTGATCGTTCCCGGAATCATCGTCACTCCGCAGATCATCTCGTCCCTTGGTTCTCTCGCCAACGGGTTGCTCGAGGTGGTGAGCAGCCCGGACCCGACATTCTCAACCCCGGCGATCAAGGCCGTCACGAAAAAGATCAAGGCCTATGATCCGTCCGCTGCGGTGCAACAGACAGAATTGCTGGGCTACGTCTTCGCCCAGATAGTCCTGGACGCGGCGGCCAAGGTCAAGGGGCCTGTCACTGCTTCCTCCATGCTGAAGGCTCTCAACCAACTCCGCGATGCCAATACCGACGGCATCATTCCGCCCATCTCGATGATCCCCCGGGGCCCGGCGAACGACCGCCGAGACTTCGACACCAACATCCAGACGTACAAGATCGAGAGCGGCCACCTCACCGATCCCAGCGGCTGGATCAACGTGGGCACCGAGCTCGACCGTGCGGTCGGGTGACAGAGACGAACGCACCCGTCGACTGATCACGTCCTCGGCATCCAGTGGACCCTCTCTTACGCGATACCGAGGCCTTCCATCGTTCACTTTTGAGCGGAGTTAGGGTATGACCACCATCTTTCGCTTCGCCGTAATCGGCCTCGGTGCGGGTTCTCTCTACGCCCTCGCCGCCGTCGGGCTCGTCCTCGTCTTCCGAGGATCAAAGGTGGTGAACTTCGCCCAAGGGGTCATGGGCATGATGGCCGCCTACGTGTTCTACGAGGTGCATCAGAACTGGCACGTCACCGACTTCCTGGCTATCCCCGCCGGACTGCTCACGTCCGCTGCGCTCGGGGCCGCCTTCTACTACCTGGTCATCCGCCGGCTCAGGGATGCCTCGAACCTGATCAAGGTCGTGGCGACCCTGGCTCTCCTCCTGGTGACCCAGGAAGCCGTGCTCCTCATTTTCGGTGCGGCCGGTCGCCCGGTCTCGTCGATCCTGCCGACGAACTCGGTGACGATCTTCGGTGCTCCGATCGGTGAAGACCGGCTGTGCATTTTCGGCATCGTCATCGTCCTCACAGTCGTCCTGTGGGCCGTGTACAAATACACCCGGTTCGGGCTGGCCACATCGGCCGTCGCCGAGAACCCGACTGCCGCCGGGGCGCTGGCGATTTCCCCGGACGTGATCGCCGTCGCCAACTGGGCCATAGGCGCAGCACTGGGCGGATTGGCGGCGATCTTCCTGGTCCCGATCACCAGCCTGAGCAGTGAGAACCTCTCGCTCATCGTCATACCGATCCTCGCTGCGGCGGTCATCGGGGGCTTCTCTTCGTTTCCGATCACGACCATCGCCGGTCTGGCCCTCGGGATCGCCCAGTCGGAGGTGACCCGCTACGTGTCGTCTCCCGGCTGGAGCACGGCGGTTCCGTTCATCTTCGTCACCGTCATCCTGTTCCTACGCGGTCGCTCGATCGCCGGCCGGGAGGAGGCATTCGGGCGGATGCCCTCGGTCGGATCGGGGAGGGTACCGCCGTACCTGGTCGCACTCGCCGCAGTGCTCAGCCTCTTGTGCATTTGGGTCGCCCTACCGTTCGACTGGCTGGTGGCACTGCAGTACCAGATGCTCTTCGCCGTCGTCCTCCTCTCGCTGGTCGTGGTGACCGGCTACGCCGGCCAGATCTCGCTGGCCCAGATGGGCATGGCCGGCATCGGCGCACTGATATCGGCCTGGCTGTACTCGAGCCATCATTGGCCCTTCCTTCTCGCCGCCCTCGTCGGGATCGCAGTGGCGGTCCCGGTGGCGGCGGTGATCGCCGCTGCCGGAGTGCGGACCCGGGGGGCGGCGTTGGCCATAGTGACCCTGGGCCTGGCCTTCTCTCTCGAGGCGGTGTTCTTCACCAACCAGAACTACACGGGCGGGATCAACGGCTACAACACCGACAATCCCACAATCTTCGGTCTGGCGGTGGGAGGTCTCGAGTACCCCAAGCGGTTCGCCACGCTGACCCTCGTCGTCCTGGTCGGTCTCGGGCTGATGGTGGCCAACCTCCGGCGGGGACGGGCGGGACGGCGCCTCATCGCGGTTCGCACCAATGAGCGGGCGGCGGCGGCGATGGGGATCTCGGTGTCAGGGGCCAAGACGTACGCCTTTGTACTGGCCGGGATGATCGCCGCGGCCGGCGGCGTGCTCTTCGCCTTCTACCTGCCGGCGCCGGACTTCACGAATTTCCTCGGTCTCAGTTCTATCTCGCTCACCGAGACTGCCGTGCTCGGCGGAGTCGGCCACCTCGGGGGACCGCTCATCGCCAGCGGCTATCAGCCGAACGCCCTTCTGACGCAGATCTTCTCCTTCCTCGGCGGCAACGCAGCCGAGTGGCTTTCGATCCTCGCGGGAGCGCTCCTGTTGGTGTTCCTGCCCTACTTCCCGAACGGTATGTCGGCGTTGACCGAGCAGATGAACGCCGGGTGGCTGGCTGCCCTACGCCGTCGGGTGCCGACCAGGCCGCGGCAGACTGTGCTCATGTCCTCTCACTCCACCGAGCGGGTGGTGGCGCGCAAGGGTTTGCGCCTGGAGGAGGTGTCGGTGCAGTTCGGAGGGACACTGGCCTTGGATCGCTTGTCCATGGAAGTGGCCCCCGGTCAGGTCTTCGGCCTCATCGGCCCGAACGGGGCCGGAAAGTCCACGGCCATCGACGCCATCACCGGATTCGTCAAGACGAGTGGGGGCAGCGTCTTCCTCGGCGGAGAAAACATGAGCGGCTGGGCCCCCGAGCGTAGGGCCCGGGCCGGCCTCGCCCGATCGTTCCAGTCCCTCGAGCTGTTCGACGACCTGTCGGTGGAGGAGAACGTGGTGGCGGCGAGCGACAGTCGGGATCGACGGGCTTACCTGACCGACCTGTTCCACCCCGGTGTTCTTCGGCTCGACGGGGTGGCCGGTGACGCAGTGTCGGACTTCGGACTCGACGGGCGGCTCGCCTCTCATGCGCGCGACCTGAACTACGCCCAACGTCGACGTTTGGCGGTCGCCCGCGCTGTCGCAGGAGGCGGGTCTGTCCTGCTGCTCGACGAGCCAGCGGCCGGGTTGGGTCCCGCTGATGCGACCGCCCTGTCCGACATAATCCGGCGGCTGGCGCGCGACCTGGGAATCGCTGTCCTGCTCATCGAGCACAACGTCGACATGGTTCTCCGCACATGTGACCAGATCGTCGCATTGAACTTCGGCGTGATGATCGGGCACGGCACGCCAGCCGAGATCCGGAAGAACCCGGCCGTCGTCGCTGCCTACCTCGGGGCTGCTGACGGAGATGATGATGCCCCAATTCTGGCGCCGACGTCACCAGGCCCGCCGAGTAGTCAGGGGAACCGATGACCAACGACAGAGACCGCACGCCGGTACTCGAGGCCAAGCAGATGAGCGCCGGTTACGGTGCCGTCGAGGTCGTCAAGGACCTGGACCTGGTGGTGCATTCGGGGGAGGTCGTGGCCCTGCTCGGAGTCAACGGGGCGGGCAAGACGACAATCGTGAGGGCTTTGAGCGGTCAGCTCAAGCCGTCGGGTGGAGAAGTCTGGTTAAAGGGGCGCCCGACCACTGCTCCGTTGCACAAGAGGGTCCGCGAGGGCATGCGCCTCATCACCGAGGATCGCTCGGTCTTCATGGGGCTGACGACAGCGGAGAATCTTCGCCTCGGCGGCCAGAGCCGTGATGCCTGCCTCCAGCTGTTTCCCGAACTGGAGCGTCTCTTGCACCGCAGGGCCGGTCTCCTGTCCGGAGGCGAGCAGCAGATGCTCACTCTGGCCCGAGCCTTGGCGGCACAACCCACGGTCCTCCTCGCCGACGAGCTGTCCCTCGGTCTCGCGCCGCTCATATGCGTTCGCCTGCTCGCTGCATTGCGCGCCGCGGCTGACCGGGGTGCCGGTGTGCTCCTCGTCGAGCAGCGAGCCCGGGATGCCCTCCAGGTCGCCGATCGGGCCTACGTGATCAGCAACGGGCAGGTCGCTGTCTCCGGTTCGGCGTCGGAGCTCGCGGGGCGAATCGAGGAGATCGAGAGCACCTATCTCGCCTCGTCTGAGTTAGTTGCTTCACCCTGAAACTCTCTACCCGAAGGGGAAATGGAACCGATAATGAGCACGGCACGACGGGCCAACGACCTATTGATCAACGTTGACATGGGCGACAATGTCCAGCCGGACTGGATGGTCCGAGTCAAGGAGGACTACTTCCGGGCGGACAGCTCCATGTTCCAAAGCCGTGAGTTGCCCGAGCTTCTGGACGAGATGGACGCCAACGGCGTCCAGCGGGCCATCATCATGACAAACATCAAGCAGCCGTCAAAGCGGGCGACCGCCTTTGCCGAGCAGCACCCCGATCGGTTCTTCATGGGATTGGGCGGCCACGACCTGCTCAGGCCGATGCCGACACTCAAGGCCCTGGAGTCCTTCGTGGCCAGCAATCCGGTGGCCTATCTGTCCGTCGGCCCGAGCTTCTGGGGCGACGGTATGTACGCGCCGGACAACGCTGTGTACTTCCCGCTGTACACCAAGGCGTGTGAGCTCGACATCCCTCTCTGCCTCAACGCCGGACTTCCCGGGCCGCCGATCCCCGGAGAGGTCCAGAATCCCATCTACCTCGACCGGGTGTGCGTGCGGTTCCCGGAGCTCAAGCTCTGCATGATCCACGGCGCCGACCCCTGGTGGGACACGGCTATCCGACTCATGATCAAGTACAGGAACCTCCGGCTTATGACCTCGGCATGGGCGCCACGCCATCTGCCCGCATCGTTGCTGCACTACATGCGCACCCGCGGAAAGGACAAGATCATGTTTGCGTCGGATTCGCCCGTACTCTCGATCTCCCGGACGGTCAAGGAGGCGACGGAACTCGACCTCCCCGACGAGGTCCTCGACAACTATCTCTTCGGCAACTCCGAGGCCTTCTTCTTCTCCCGGTTCGAGAGCTGAGACGGCAATGAGTATGGAGTACAGGCCGTTCGACGCCGACAACCACTACTACGAGCCGCTCGACGCGTTCACCAGGTATCTCGACCCGACGTTCGCCCACCGGGGCGTCCAGGTGGTCAAGAAAGGGTCGCACACCGAGATCCTGATCGGGGGGCGACTCAACGAGTTCATTCCCAACCCGACTTTTGATCCGGTGATCGTTCCGGGATGCATGGATCAGCAGTTCCGTGGTCAGGTCCCCGAGGGAGTGGATCCGAGGAGCATGCTAAAGGTGGCTCCCATCTCCCCTGAGTACCGTGACCACAATGCCCGCATCGCAAAAATGGACGAGCAGGGACTCGACGCGATTTTGCTCTTCCCGACGCTTGGTTGCGGGGTGGAGCAGGCGTTGATCGACGACGTCGACGCCACCATGGCGAGCCTCACTGCGTTCAACCGGTGGCTGGAGGAGGATTGGGGGTTCTCCTATCAGGATCGGATCATCGCCGCCCCGATGATCTCGCTGGCCGATCCCGACCGGGCGCTTGGCGAGATCGACTCCCTCATCGCACGCGGCGTCCGTCTCGTGCACGTTCGGCCGGCACCGGTACCGACAGGCACCAGGAAGGGCCGGTCACTTGGCAACCCAGTTCACGACCCCGTGTGGGCAAAGTTGGCCGAATCGTCGATCCCTGTCGCCTTCCACCTCGGCGATAGTGGATACAACCAGTTCTCGGCGGCGTGGGGCGGTGCGGAGAGGTTCGCGCCTTTCCGCGACCCTGACATCCTGGGACGTGTCCTCATCGGTGATCGGGCAATCCACGACACGATCGCCTCGATGATCGTCGACGGTGTCTTCACTCGACACCCGACGTTGCGGGTGGCGAGTGTGGAGAACGGATCGGACTGGGTGGCCCAGCTCGTAAAGCACCTTCGCAAGCAGGCTAACCAGACGCCGTGGGTCTTCAGCGAGGATCCCGTCGAGACGATTCGGCGCAACGTGTGGGTGACCCCGTACTACGAGGAGGACCTCAAGAAGCTGGCCGACCTGATCGGTGTGGAGCGGATCCTCTTCGGCTCCGACTGGCCGCACGGCGAAGGTCTCGCCGACCCCGCTGGCTACGTCAAGGAACTCGATATGTTCACCGAAGCCGAACAACGCAAGATCATGCGTGACAACTGCGTGGCGTACCTCGGCTGAAGGACGCGTCAAGACGAAGAGCGTCGGGTCCGGTAGAAGCCGTCTACAGTGATGTGGATGACGGTCACCGTGGTTACGGGCGCGGCGAGTGGGATGGGCCGACAGTGCGTCGAGAGCCTGCGGGGCACCACGGATCAGCTCGTCACCGTGGACCTGGAACCACCGCGTATCGAGGGGACGCTGGGGATCGCGTGCGACATCTCCGACCCGGAAGCCGTGGCCGCTCTCGCGATCCAGGTGCAAACTCTCGGCTCGTTCCGCGCCCTCGCGCACGCCGCGGGAGTGTCACCGACCATGACGCATCCCCGGCGCATTCTGGAGATCGACCTTGTGGGCACAGCGCTGCTTCTTGAGGCGTTCGAACCCCTCGTCGAAACGGGCTCGGCCGCGGTGTGCTTCTCGTCCAGCTCGGCGTATCAAGTCGCTCTGCACGGGATGGATACCGAGCTTCAAACTCTCGTGTCCGACCCTCGCGCACCGGGCTTTCTCGATGCCGCCGTGGAGCGATTGCCGGACAGCGGCCTCGCGTACGCATGGGCGAAGCGAGGCGTCATAGCCGTGGCCGCCCGGGCCGCGGTGGTGTGGGGCCGCCGCGGCGGGCGGGTGAACTCGCTTGCGCCGGGACTGATCGACACGCCGATGGGTCGCCAAGAGGCGGAACAACAGCCGGTCATGAAGTTGATGCTGGAGAAGACGCCTCTCGAGCGCCTCGGCCAACCCGCTGAGGTCGCGGCGGTCGTCGCATTCCTTCTCTCGGAGAGTGCATCGTTCATTTCCGGTATCGACCTCCTGGTCGACGGAGGAATGCTTCAGGGGATGATTTCGTGACCACACCTGTGGGCCGCGTGCTCACGCAACTGCGGCAGCGCGCCTGACGAATTCGGCGAATTCGGCGGGATGGGTCAGGTGAGCGACATGCGATGCCTCTTCGATGGTGAACGTCGGGCACGCGAGGGTTTGGGCCAGCTGGGGAGAGGTCTCGACGTGCGGCCAACTGGCGCCGTAGCCGATGATGCAGGGAACGCGAATGTCCGCCCAGTCGTAGGGCGCCGCCATCCCCGAGACCATGTCGAGGACAAACGCCGCACCCTCGGCACGGCGTTGCTGCCGTGCGGTTTCACTGAGACGATTCCACGCCTCCTCGCCAGCCATGGCGATGACCCCACGTTCAGCCACGTCACCAGAATCCGAGGCCGCGGCGATTCTCGCAACACTCCGCCGAGCCTTCTCGGGCCAAAAGTCCATCCACGGAGCCGCCGGCTCCCAAAGCCCGATACTGCCTACTCGATCGGGGTCCCGGATCGCCGCGAGCACCGCGATGTGGCTGGCCACGCTGTGCGCGACAACGGTGGCGCGGCGGTTGCCGATCACTTCGAGGAGATCCGCCGTATGGTCCTGCAGTCCTGAGGCCGGCTTGGCATCAACCGAATCGCCATAGCCCCGACGGTCGTATGTCACGACTCTGTGGTCCGCGAGATGGTCCACGACACGCCGAAAGCTGCGCGAGCGATCCATAGCTCCGTGGACGAGGACGACGATCGGCAGGTCGGGCCGATCGAAGTGATGCTCAGTTGTTGCCAGCACAGGTAATTCTCCGCCTCTGTGACCGTCGATCTCGAAATGGTAGATGTCCACTAGGGGTGGCGCGTGCACACTGCAGAGTGGTACGGTCGATTCGCCGACGCGAGGTACCTGATCATCGACGCGAGCCCGAAACGACAGCACGACCCGCCACAGGGAAACGGACTCGAGACGCTCGCGAACCCTGACCTCTTCACCAACGGCCCGCCGCATGAGTTGCTGGCAGAGTGGCGTCGCAGCGACCCCGTGGTGTGGCAGGACATGGACGGGCAGCCCGGCTTCTTCGCCGTGCTCACGCACGCCGACGTGGTGCACGCCTCACGTAATCCGGTCCTGTTCTCGGCGAGCGAGGGCGGCATCACTCTCGAGGACGCCACGCCGGAGACCCTGGAGATGAGCCGCAACATGCTCGTGGCAATGGATCCGCCGCGCCATGTGGCGTACCGGAGGCCGATCGCACCCAGCTTCAAGGCCAAAGTGATCGCAGGCCTGGAGGGCGAGGTCCGGGCGATCTGCCGTGGGATCATGGGTGACGCGCGTGACGCCGGGCCTGATCTCGACTTCATCCACGACGTCGCCGCCCCGTTGCCCACCCGTGTCATGGGCCGGCTGATGGGCCTCCCCGAGGCGGACTGGCCGTCCGTACACCGCCTGGCCGAGCGCATGCTGTCCAGCCAGGACCCCAACGTCGAGGGTGCCGGCGATCAAGCCTCGCTGTTCGAGATGGCCGCGTACGCCATGGGCTTCATCGCTGACCGGCGGGCCGACGAGCCCCGGCCCGACCTCACTACCGTGTTGCTCGACGAGGAGTTCGACGGGAAGCGCATGACCGACGCCGACATCGCCAGCCTCTTCGTACAGCTCGTCGGCGCGGGCAACGACACGACCAAGACCATGACGTCGTCAGGCCTCCTGGCACTTCTCCAGCATCCGGCCCAACTGGCCGAGCTCCGCGATGACCCGAATCTCATCACGGGAGCGGTGGAGGAGATCCTCCGTTGGGCCAATCCCGTTCACTACATGCGCCGGACGACCACCGACGACACGTCCCTGCACGGGGTGCCGATCGGCGTCGGCCAGAAGGTCGCCCTGTACTACACCTCCGCCAACCGCGACGAGACGGTCTTCGGCGAGCCCCAGCGGTTCGACATCCACCGCAGCCCCAATCCCCACCTCTCCTTCGGTATCGGCGAGCACTTCTGCCTGGGCGTACACCTCGCCCGCCTGGAGGCCCGCGTTTTCTTCGAGGAGCTCCTGGCGGCGTTCCCGTCCATTGAGCTCACCGGCGAACCGGTTCGCCTGCAGTCGAATTTCAACAACGCCTACCGATTGATGCCGGTCCGTCTGGCGGGGTAGCGCGTCCCCCGCCCCACGTACCATGATGGGCGTGGTAGATGTGGCAAAGGCGACCGTACGTCGCCGAAAGGGGGGGTCATGAAGGCGTGGCGAGTGCACGACTTCGGCGAGCCGCAGGACATCTTCGTGCTCGACGAGGTCCCGGAGCCGACAGCGGCGGACCTGGCCGGCATGAGCATGAGTCTGGGCGGCTGGGTCCCCGGCGGCCCGGGGCTCGAGCCGTTTGACGACTGGGTGATCATGCGGATGGACATGGCCGCCCTGGCCCTGCCCGACGTCACGATGTGCCGCGGCACCTACCCGGTCCCGGTGGTGCGTCCGTACGTATCCGGCCAGGAGGGTGTTGGCATCGTCGAGGACGCCGTCCCCTCCCGGCGCCACCTTCTGGGCAAGCGCGTGGTGGCGTGCACGATCCAGCCGTTTGGAAGCCTGGCTCCGGTGGCTGTGGGCGTTTCCATGATCTTCGAGGTGCCGGATGAGATGACGAACGAACAGGCCGCCGGCTACCTCATTGCGTCGCATACGGCGCACCACGCGGCCATCCGCCGCGGCGGTGTCGCCTCCGGCGAGACGGTGGTGGTCCTGGGGGCAGCCGGCGGTCTGGGTTCTGCGATCGTGCAGTTGTGCGTGGCCCAGGGGGCCCGGGTGATCGCCGTCGTGGGTGGCGCAGAGAAGGCAGCCTTTTGCCGCGAGTTGGGAGCAGAGGTGGTGGACCACTTCGAGGGCGACTACGTCGCCGCCGTCCGGGAGCTCGTCGGTGGGGTGGCGTGGACGTCGTCATAGACCCCGTGCAAGGGGAGATGGGCGCCGCGTCCGACCGCCTGCTCGTCCCGGGAGGGCGGCGTGTCCTGTGCGGGCACGCCGGCGGGCTGATCCCGCACGACCCCGACTTCTACCTCGATAACCACACTCTGGTCGGAGTCGACCTGGGTGGGTACCCGCGTGAGGTGATGCAGCAGTTCCACCTCGAGACGCAGGACGTGCTGACGCGGCTCATGGCCGAAGGCCGCTACTCGCCGAGGGTCGAGCGCCGTGTGGCCTTCGACGAAGTCCCCGCAGCTCTTGAGGATCTGGCCGCCCGGCGCACCATTGGGCGCGTGGTGGTCGAGATCCCCCAGGACGGCCGCGACTGATGACGACCACCTCCGAGACACCGACGAGCGTCCGGGCATGGCAGGTCGTCCGCTACGGGCGGCCGACCGAAGCACTCGAGCTCGGCGCCATCACGCCCCCCCGACCCGGGCCCGGTGAGATCCTGGTCCGCACCTCGGCGTCGGTGTGCAACTACAACGAGGTCGATGGCTGTCACGGCCGGTACCTCACCATCAACCCGCCACTGCCCTACACCCTGGGCATGGAGTTCGTCGGTGAGGTCATCGCCGCCGGCGAGGGAGCCGAGCCCTGGGTCGGCCACCGCGTGATGGGCACGGGGACCGGCGCGACCGGCGCGCACGCGGAACTCGTCGTCGGGCCGGTGGACATGGCCTTCGACGTACCGCCGGAGCTGAGTGACATCGAGGCCGCCGCGTTCTTCTACCCGTTCCACCTTGCCCACCTCGGCCTGCACGAGCGGGGCCGGCTGCAGGCGGGCGAGACGGTGCTGGTGCACGCGGCTGCAGGCGGGGTGGGTTCTGCGGCCGTGCAGCTCGCCGTGGCCGCCGGCGCCCGGGTGATCGCGACGGCCGGGGGACCTGAGAAGCTCGACTTCGCCCGTGGCCTCGGCGCCGAGGTCGCCATCGACTATCGCGATGGTGGCTTCGCGTCGGCGGTGCTCGACGCCACCGACGGCCGCGGCGTCGACGTGTGCTTCGACGGCGTCGGCGGTGACGTGACCACCGAGTCGCTGCGCTGCCTGACCCGGAACGGCCGTCACCTGGTCATCGGGTTTGCCGGCGGTATCGAAGCCGAGGAGATTCCCATCGTCAACGGCCGCACCCTGTGCTTCGGTAACTTCTCGCTGGTGGGGGTCATCCTCGCCTACTCGGACCCCGCCCTGGTCCCGCCCGGTTCGGGCTTCAACCCCACGCCTCCGCACGTGGGCAAAGAGGTGCAGGCCCACCTGGTCGAGCTGTTGCGGGCCGGGCACATCAGGCCGGTGGTGGGCCGGGTGGTCCCCTTCGAGCAATTGCCTGAGGCGCTCGAGGAGATGGAGGCCCGCACGACCGTGGGCCGGATCGTCGTGCAGATCAAGCAGTAACGGGGGCGACGTGTACCCTCCGCGCGTAGGCTCAAGGTCTGGCCGCACGAGAAGGGTCTGGAATGAAAGTTGTCACGGTGCAGCACGTAAGCGTGAACTGTCACGGGAACCTCGACGCGACCCGGAGGTTCTACTCGGACCTCTTCGAGTTGCGGGACATCCCTCGCCCGAACATCCCCGGCATCGACGGGAGTTGGCTGGGACTCGGCGACGTGCAGCTGCACCTCGTCGACGCGGCTGAGTCGGGACGGTCTCCCGATCCGGTGGCTCCCCACTGGTGTCTCTGGGTCGTCGACATCGACGCCGCCCGGGCCGAGTTGGAGTCAGGGGGGATCGAGTACCTGGAGGGCGCGCAGGGCGATGTGGTGCAGATCTGGATCAGTGACCCGAACGGTCAGGTGGTCGAGTTACAGCAGTCGCGCTGAGCCGCGCCGACGGGGCGCGTCGAAGGGCTGGTTGGCCTGCTCCACCTCTCCTCGAGGTTGTCGGAGGATGTGTATGTTGTATCCAGCGTACCGGCAGCCAGGCGCTCTCCTGGCGTCGATCGATCACGTGGAGGAACAACGATGGCCGGACGGATGGACGGAAAGGTCTCTTTCATCACCGGTGCAGGTCGGGGACAGGGGCGGGCGCATGCGGTGAAGCAGGCAAGTGAGGGCGCCGACATCATCGCCATCGATATCTGTGAGGACATTGAATCCAACCCGTATCCGATGTCGAGTTGGGATGACCTTCAAGAGACGAAGACCCTCGTTGAACGCCACGGCCGCCGCTGCGTGGCCATCAAGGCCGACGTCCGTGACCGGCCCCGATTGCGGGCCGCGGTGGACGAGGGGGTGGCCCAACTAGGGACACTGACAACCGTGTGCGCCAACGCGGGGATTCTCCCCATGGCGATGGGGGACCCCAACCCTCTCGACTTTCAGGATGCGGTGGATGTGGACTTGCTGGGTGTCATGAACGCCGTGACGGTGGCGGTACCCCATCTTCTCCTCGCAGAAGCCGGAGGTTCGATCATCATCACCGGCTCTACTGCCGCCATGATGCCCGGGACGGTCGATATGGACCCATCGGGCACCATGGGTCCCGGTGGTGCCGGCTACGGCTGGTCCAAGCGAACGCTGATCGGCTATGCGGAGCAGATGGCTCTCCACCTGGCGCCGCGAGGCATACGGGTCAACTGCATCCATCCCACCAACGTGAATACCCACCTTCTCCACAATGAGGGGCTCTACAAGATGTTCAGGCCCGACCTCGAGCATGTGACCATCGAGGACTTCACTCCGGCGTCCCAGTACTTTCAGGCTCTCCCGATCTCCTGGCTCGAACCCGAAGACGTCGCCGACCTCGTGCTCTTTCTCGCATCAGACGAGTCCAAGAACATCACAGGTGACAACATCCGAATCGACGCGGGTTCCCTTCTCAAGTTCCCAAATGGTCCCGGGTGAGACTGGGCCCAACCGGAAAGGAGTCCGCGCGTGAACCGAGAAGGAGAGGCATTGCAACCCACCTCTAGCGCCGAGGCCATTGAATTCGATCCGTTCTCCGACGATTTCTTCGATGATCCCTATGACACGTATCGGGCCTTGCGCGATCATGCTCCGATCTATCACAGCGAGAAATACGACTTTTACGCCCTGTCCCGTCATGCGGACGTGCTGGCCGCCCATCTGGATCCCGGACGGTTCTCGAGCGCCTACGGGCTAACCGTCGACATGCTCCTGCAGAAGACGCGCGTCGACATGAACATGATGATCATGATGGACCAACCCGAGCACACCCAGCTTCGCCGCATGATCAATCAGGCCTTCAGCCGCCGGACGGTGGAAGGGCTCGAGCCGCTCGTGTCAGGGACGGTCAAGAGCTTTCTCGATGCGTTGGGCCAGCGATCGGAGTTCGACCTGGTCGCTGACTTTGCGGCGCTGTTCCCGGTCGAAGTCATCTCCGCCATGCTCGGCGTACCGGGGCCCGATCGGCAGCAGATCCGGCACTGGGTGGACGCCATGCTCCATAGGGAAGCAGGGAGTGCGCAGATCACCTCTGAAGGCATGGTCGCCTCCCTCGAGCTGGCGACCTACCTCCTGGATCTCGTAAAGGAGAAGCGCCACCGTCCTGACGATCGCATAATCAGCCGCCTGATTGAGGTGAGCGCCATCGACACGGATGGGGTTGAGCGCCGATTGAGCGACGATGATGTCGCGGGATTCTCCGTACTGATCGCCGGAGCCGGTAGCGAAACCGTCACGAAGCTCATCGGCAACGGGGCTGCACTCTTTGAGAAGTGGCCGGCGCAGTGGGAATTGGTCCTCGACGATCGTGGGGCGATTCCGGGGGCGGTCGAGGAGATCCTCCGTTTCAATCCTCCGTCGCAGTACCAGGGGCGGTTCACCACGGAGGACGTGCACCTCGAGTCCGGAACCATTCCAGCCGGATCGCCCACACTCCTCCTCACCGGGGCTGCCACACGGGACCCGCGAGCATTCGAGCGCGCCGATGAGTTCGATATCTCCCGTGGCGCTCATGCCGCCCTGGCTTTCGGACATGGCATCCATACGTGCCTGGGGGCATGGCTGGCACGTCTCGAAAGCCGGGTCGCCTTCGAGGAGATCCGCCGTCGTTGGCCGGACTTTCACGTTGACCTGGACAGGGGTGTTCGGGTCAATATGGCGAATGTCGCCGGCTACTCCAACCTTCCGTTCTCCACAAAATAGGGTCCCGTTGCGATCCTCCTGAAACCATATCGGGTTAAACATATAGACTCTTTTGGACAAGACGGCCCGACCGGAGGCTCTCTCGGGTTGTCGGTCTTGGGAGGGAAGGGTGGCCGGGAAGCAATGGAATGGTCGTTGACAGCCGTTCAGGACCTCGTGAGCGGAGAAGTTCCTGATCGGGACATGCTCGTATGGGAGGGCGTGCGAAAGACCCATGGCGAGGTTGTGTCCCGGAGCCGACGTCTGGCCGCCTTTTTGGTCGAGCGCGGGATCGGCGTGCATCGGGAGCGGCCGGACTTGGAAAGATGGGAATGCGGGCAATCGCCCGTCGCACTGATCCTGCACAATTGCCCCGAATACATCGAAGCGATGTCGGGTTGTTTCCGGGCCCGTGCCGTCCCGTTCAACGTCAATCACTACTACAGCGCCGCTGAAGTGCGCGCCGTCTTGAACATGGTCGGGGCTGAGGCGGTGATCTACCATCGCTCGATGGCCCCGATGGTGGCTGATGCAGTCGGTGACGCGCCCCTGCTCCTCATTGAGATCGATGACGGGCCCGGCACCGCAAGCATTGCAGGCAGTGTCGCCTACGAAAAGGCCATCGAATCCCAAAGGGACGACATCCGCCTGCCCGATCCCTCGCCAGACGACCTCTATCTGGTCTGCACCGGGGGAACGACGGGGGCCCCGAAGGCGGTGGTCTGGCGGCAAGCCGACATCTTCGTATCGGGCATGGGCGGGAGCGAGGACGCCACTCCGGACAGTCTGGTGGCGACGGCGGCGCGCGGGATCGGGACGTGGTTCGCCGCTTCACCGCTCATGCATGCTGCCGCCCAGTGGACCGCGTTCGTATGCCTGCACGGAGGGGGCACGGTCGTCCTGCACGACGATCGCAATCGATTCGACGCGGAGAAAATCATCGCAACCCTGTCCCGCGAACATGTCAATCTCATGTCCATCGTCGGAGACGCCTACGCACGGCCCCTGGTTGAAGCGCTCGAGCGAAATCCGGTCGACCTCGCGTCCCTCCTCGTCATAGGAACGGGTGGTGCGATCACGAGTGAGGAGAACAAGCAGGCTCTCCTCAGGCTCCTTCCCCATGTCACTATTCGTGACGGCTACGGCGCGTCTGAGACGGGAGGTATGGCATTCGGGTCGCTGTCGAAGAACGGTGCGACCAAGGGCTTTGCGCCGGGTCCCGGAGCGGTGGTGATATCAGCCGACCGCAGTCGGATCCTCGACCCAGGCGACGACCAGCTCGGCTGGACGGCCCGCCGAGGGCGCGTACCCCTCGGCTATCTCAACGATCCCGAGAAGACCGTGGCTACCTTTCCTGTTGTCGCCGGCGTCCGTCTGGCCGTGCCCGGTGATCGCGCCATGGTCGAGCCGGACGGCAGCATTCGCATGCTCGGCCGCGATTCCATGGTGGTGAATACCGGTGGGGAGAAGGTCTTCGTCGAGGAGGTGGAGGAGGCGCTGCGCAGCCATCCCGAGGTCGAGGACGCGCTGGTGGTCGGCCGCCCGAGCGACCGGTTCGGTCAAGAGGTAACGGCCATCGTTCAGCTTCGAAGTGGTGCCCTCGTCGCACCGAACGAGCTGCGCGAGTTCGTGGCGAAGTCGATAGCCCGGTTCAAGGCGCCCCGGGCGGTGGCCTTCCGCGAGGTGATCAAGCGCCAGGCGAGCGGCAAGCCCGACTACCAGTGGGCGCTCGACGCGGCCCGGGCGGCCGAGAGCGCCACTCGCTAGGCCAAACGGGCGTCGTCTGGGATGGGATTCCGCTGGTTCGACGAATGAGGGCCAAGTCCTCGTCGGCCCGCGTACGTACTCGGCCGGCCTTGCTCTGACTTGGCGCGCGTGGTTAGGGTCACCACCCACAGAGGTGGCCATCGAATGGAGGAACGTTGAACTGGAGCGAACGGTCAGCAATCGTGACGGGTGGTGCCGGGGGGCTCGGTGCTGCCACTGTCCGTCGGCTCCATGGCCTCGGGATGCCAGTGGTCGTGTTCGATCGGGCGCTGGAGGCCGGCGAGGCCCTGATTGCATCACTCGGTCATGGTGCGGCCGTAGGAGGCGACATCAACAACGATGCGGATGTGACGGCGGCCATTGAGGCCGCCACCGAGCGTGCGCCGCTTGGTGTCGTCGTCAACGTCGCCGGAGGTGGCACCGGGGGCCGGACATTGTCCCGCGACAACGTGCCAATGGACATCGACAAGTTCAAGTTCACGCTGGAGTTGAACACCGTCGGCACGTTCAACGTCACGCGATTGGCCGCGGCCGCCATGGCCTTGAATGAGCCTGACGAGGATGGTCAACGTGGGGTCGTCGTCAACACCGCATCGATCGCCGGCTATGAAGGGCAGACCGGCCAGGTGGCCTACGGTGCGGCCAAAGCCGCCATTTTGGGGATGAGCCTGCCCCTGGCCCGCGACCTCGCCCCTCTCGGCATTCGCGTGTGCGCAATTGCGCCCGGGACAATGGGCACCCCCCTGATGCAGAGCGCCCCCGAGGAGTTGAAGGCCAAGCTGGTCGAGAACATCATCTTCCCCCACCGAATGGGCGAGCCTGAGGAATTCGGTTTGCTGGTCGAAAGCATTGTCCTCAATCCCTATCTCAACGGGGAGAACATCCGCCTCGACGGGGCGTTGCGCTTTCCCCCCAAATAACGACACTGACGCGGGCGTCCCTACGGGATGAGTTGGCCCGTCTTGACGTTCACCCTCTTGTCCTTCACCACGTTCACATCGCCGAGGCACTGGTAGGGAGTAACCGCCTTGAACCCGGAACCGACGGTCTGCAACAGGGTGGAGCAACCGTTGGGGATTTGCTCCTCGGCCGGGAAGTACTCGGTACCGATTCCACCGGGGATGGGGTCGGTGTAGGTGAAGCCGCCGTTCACCATCTTTTGAAGAGCCGTACCCGTCACCAGGTTGGGGTTGCCGCCCACTTTCTTCAACGTCGCCCTCAGCATCTGCTCGAGCAGAATGGCCGACCAGTAGCCGATGGACACCCCCGTGGTTAGATCGGGGGGCTGACCGGTGGCGACGAGATCCTTCTCCTCCTGCTTCGCGGCGGGCGTGTTGTTCTGATTGGCCGGGAAGGTGTTGCCCACGTAGACGCCCTGCAGGGCGGACTCCTCACTCGGGTTCGATGCAAGTGATCCCGGCAGGTAGGTCACACCGTTGATGATTATCCCCTTGTACCCGCCCGCATGGAGGGCCGCGGCGAGGCCGACCGCGTCCGCGGTGCCCAGGGCCTCGTAGACGGCGTTGGCCCCGGAGGAGAGGACGGCTTGAACGTAAGGGGCGTAATTGACGCTGCCGATCACCGGAACCGTGTCATCGATCAAGACGACCTTCATGCCCAGGTACCTGGACACGCCCGCCAGGGCCTTCACTCCGGTGATGGCGCTGGCGTAATCCACGCCGACATAGGCGAACTTGAACTTGCCGGGGTCCTTCGTGTCACCGGTCGCCACGAGATACTGCGACTGACTTGCCATTTCCACGGCCGGGTTTACCAGAAGCCCGTCGATGCCGAAACCCCATTTGGGCTGGGTTTGGAAGGGTGTACTTTCGGCCCAGCCGAGGAACGGCACTTTGGCGCCGGCTAGGAAATCAGCCACCGACGCGGTGGCTACCTCGCTCACCAATGGAGCCACGAACATGGCGTGCTTGTCCTGAACGAGCTCCTGGGCGTTGGTCAGGGCGGTTTGAGCGCTGAAGGCATCGTCGAGGAAGCCGACGTATTCGATTTTGCGGCCATCCAGGCCACCGGCCTTGTTGAACCGGTAGATACCGGCCTCGAATCCCTGGGCGGCGCCGCCATTGAGAGCAGCGTCACCGTCCCCACCGACGATGATCGGCGTCGAACTGGTGGCCCCCGAGGCCGGGACTGCACCGAGTGCGGACGACAGACAGCCCGAGGCCACCAGCAGGGCCAAAACGACGGACCCCGTGAGGAGCTGACGACGCAAGTGAGTCCCCCCTTGAATTCAAGGCACACAGCCGTTCAATGCGAAACAACCAGTTCGCACGGATTACGTCAAAGCGCGAATATTTTAATATTTACATTTTTCTCTACCTAGCGTCAAGGAGCCGACACGGCACCGGCTAGATCGTGACCCAGTGGCCGTCCAGCCCGTGGGGCGTGTGAGGTACGGACTGAAGACGTACGTGGCAAAGTCACGCCAGTGGGCGCTCACCGTGCGTGTCGACGGACGCCGATGCGCCGTCCCGGGCGGCCTCAGGGCGTGATGGCGATCCGGGCGGCCGGCTCGGGGGTGGCCTGACGTCGGTAGAGGGCGCGCTCGAGTGACTGGAGCAGCCGGTTGCGCGTCTCGACCGGGCTGATGAGCTCGTCCTGGCCGAAACTCCCCGCCGACCGGTACGACGCCTCGACCTCGAGTTGTCGCAGCAGGGCGGCCTCGTCCACGTCGGAACCCCGGGCCCGGCTCATGGCTGCCGCACCCATGGCTCCCATGGTGGTGCCGGGAAAGGCGAAGGTGGCCGACTGGCCGTCGAAGGGGATCATCCCCATGACCATCGAACCGAAGCCGTACGCCTTGCGCAGGGTCACGGTCATTTTCGGCACCCGGGCCTGTGTCTGGGCCGCGTACATGCGTGCGCCGCTGCGCAAAATGCCTGCTCGCTCGGACTGGCTCCCCGGCATGACCCCCGGGTTGTCGGCGAGGAAGATGATGGGCAGGTGGAATGAGTCGGCCACAGTTATGAAGTGAGCGGCCTTGTCGGCACCGTCGGAGTCGAGCGCCCCGGCCAGGACCTGTGGCTGGTTGGCCACCACCGCCACGGGGTGACCGCCGAGCCGCGCCAGAAGGCAGAGGACCGACCGGCCGAACTCGGGCTGTACCTCGAAGCAGGACCCTTCGTCGAAGACGACGTCCACGACTTCGTGCATGTCGTAGACGCGCCGGCCGTTGAGGGGGATTATGTCGAGCAGTTCGGGCACGGGGCGAAAGCCGTCGTCCCCGCCCTCGAGGTCGAGCGGGTACGACCAGGCCGATGACGGAAAGTAGCGAAGGTAGGTTCGCACGAGGCCGAGCGTCGCGACGTCGTCGGTGGCGACGTTGTGGATCAGCCCGCTGGCGAGGGCGACGTCTGGACCGCCCAGGTCTTCCTTGCTGATCTGTTCGCCGAGCGATTCGAGGACGACCGGAGGTCCGGCTGTGAAGACCGACGCACGCGAGCTCATCACTGCGAAGTCGGACATCGGCGCCACCAGTGCGCCATGGCCGGCGGAGGCGCCGAGGACTGCCGTCACCAGAGGCACTCGCCCAGAGCAGCTCGCCTGGGCCAACAGGTCGGTGGGCGATCGTGTGTGCGATTTGCCGTCAGCGCGGAACCCGGCTCCTTCGAGCATCATGACGAGGGGAACCCGGTCGGTGAGGGCAATCTCGGCCACGCGATAACGCTTGGCATTGGCGGCACTGCTGATCGTCCCGGCCAGCACGGTGAAATCCTCGGCCGCCACCATGACCGGCCGGCCGTCAATGGTGCCCGAACCGATGATGACGGCGTCCGCCGGTGCCTCGGCGCCGCCTACGAGGGTACCGATTTCCGCGAAGGTCCCCGCGTCAAGGAGATGATCGATCCGGGCGCGCGCGTCGAGCTTGCCCGCCTCGCGATGCTTCCGGAGCCGCTCCTCTCCGCCCATGGCCCGCGAGGCGACGCGACGGCTCTCAAGATCATCGAGTACGTCCGGCCATCCCTCGGGGCCGTTGCCTTCGTTCATCGGTGTCTACTTACCGGAGAAGTTGGTTGGTCGGCGCTCGGCGTACGCCATGAGCGCCTCCCTCATGTCGTCGGTCTGGGCGTTCACGCTTTGGGCGAGTGCCTCCGTTTCGAGGGCTTGGGCCAAAGAGGTGTGTCCCGCGTTGTCGAGCTCGCGCTTGCTCGACGACAAGGCCAGCGGCGGCCCGGCCGCGATCGCGTCGATGACCTCCCGTGTCGCAAGGTCGAGTTGGTCCGTGGGTACCACTGCGTTCACCATACCCAAGGCCAGGGCCTCCGACGCGCCGAAGACCCTGCCGGTGAAGGTGATCTCCTTCGCCTTGTGGATCCCGACGCGTTGGCGGAGAAGCCACGAGGTGCCGAAGTCGAGGCTGAGACCCCGCTTCGCGAAGATTGCGGAGAACCGGGTCCGCTCGGAGCACCAGATCATGTCAGCCGCCAGCGCCAGGCCGAGGCCGGCCCCTACGCATACGCCGTCGACCTTGGCAACGATCGGCACGGGGCAGTCGTGGACGGCGAGCACCACATCGCCCAAGACCCTCATGGCATGAAGGATGTGGCCCGACGACTCGACGGAACCGCCACCCCCGCTGCCTGTCAGGTCGGCCCCGGCACAGAATTCGCCGCCCGCGCCCGTGAGAATGATCGCGCGCGTGCCCGAGTGGGCGAGGTCGCGAAAGGTGGCTCCGAGGGCGACCCACATATCCCCGGTGCACGCGTTCTTGGCTTCGGGGTTGTCGATGACCACGGTCGTGACGTGCCCTTCTGCCACGGCGCGAATGTTGGGGTGATATGAGGGGGGGCCGGCGGACACGGTGGAAACATCTACAGGGTAATTGCCGAACCGTCAAACCCGTGAGGAGTGCTCCTCACGGGTTTGGCCCGGTCAGCCCCCTTCTGCAACGCAGAAACATATGAATGAAATCTGTGTTGCCGGCCGACGACCGTCCCTCACACCGTGCTGTTCGGGACCGACCCGGCGATCGCCGTCAGATCACGTCCCCGGTGACGGGGCGGCGAGTAAGCCCAGGAGCGGATCGCCTGGACCAGTGTCGTAGTTGCAGGGCGCCAGGGGCCCAGCGACCCAGTTCCAAACCAGGAAGGCGCTCGACCCCAGGGCAAACTGGTCTCTCAGTTTGGCCGCCATGGCGACTTTACGAGCCGCGAAGTTGTCACAGCCGGGAACATCGCCGGCGAGGATGCCGACTTCCCCGGTGATGATCGGCTTGTCCAGGAGGGCAGCTTGGGCGAAGCGCAGGCTCAGGCCGTTTGATGTGTCGCCCCCGACCGGTACCGTTCCGTAGTAGTCATGCACGCTGAGCACGTCGATACCTGGGCTCGCACCGACACTCGCGTAGTCAGCTCCTTCCGTGCCGCATTGGCCGCCACCGAGCAATCCTTCCTCGACCAGATGGGTCGGATCGAGCGAGTGGATTTCGCCACCGACGACGTCGAAGAACGAGGTCAGGTCCGCGGCTGCGGTCGCTTCGTCCGGGCACGTCTGATTCCCCGAGCAATTGTCGGGCTGGTAGTGCGCCGCACAACTTGACGCCTCTGCTTCCGAGATCGGCTCCCACATTCCGAGGGCGGGCGAGTTCTTGTAGCGGTTCACGAGGTCCGACATGTACTTCCAGTACGACAGCGGCGTGAGGCCGGCGCCGTCGGAGTCGTCCGGTGAATTGAAGACATCCCTGTAGCCGCCGTCGTACCAGGACGGGTCCTGCCAGTGGCCCCCGTCGCAGGTCCCGCCCTGGTCGGTAACGGTCGGTATGAGGTAGACGTGGTAGGTCGCCGCGAGGTAGAAGACTTGATCCAGGGGGGCCCAATCGATCGAACCGGTACTCACGTCTGTGGCAAAGTCCCCTTGGAAGGCCCAGAAGCGAACCAGGGAACCGGGCCCCAGCGAAGCGAAGAGCGCGGCGATCTGCGCCGGAGATTCCATGCTGCCGCAGCCGTTATTGGTGCCCCATGCCGTGGCGAGCTCGTAGGCGTTCACCCCGGTGAATTTGGTCGGGATGCCACCGACTTCGAGGTTCTTGCCCGACGCGGTGATCGGCAGCTGACCGGTGGGTGCATACGTGAGCTGATCCGCCTGGGTGTTCGCCGATGCCCCCGTCGGGGTGACCACGGTCACGTTCACGGTTCCGGCGTTGGTCGGGGCCGCGGCATTGATGAACGTCGGCGAGACCACCGAGAAGCTCGAGGATGCGTTCGACCCGAAGTAGACCGCAGTGGCCCCCTCAAATCCGCTGCCGACGATGGTGACCGTCGCCCCTCCCCCCGCCGACACGGTTGACGGCGAGATCGAACTGACCACCGGCGCCCCGCTCGCGACGCTCGTGGCGTCCGCCAGCACTGCCACCCGGGGATCCCGGGGGCTGGGCCCGTCGGCGACCTGAGCCGTCCCGGTGACGACGGCCGGGGTGGCCGATACGGTTTCGCGGACTGCGGCCCCCGCTGTCGAGTTCGTCGTCGGCACTGCAGCGCTCGTGACAAAGATGAGCGAAAGCAGAAGCGCAGAAAAGCCCAACCGTGCCGGGCGACATCGGGCTCTTGGCGCCGCAGGTGTCACGGAGCGACCACCTGCCATCGTGACCTCCACCTCAATCGCCGGCTGCATCGCTAGTCATCGCATTATCACCGTTCCCGAGCGCCGAACGCGTGCAGGCGCGGCGTGTTCGCGCAAGGGTCACGTATGCGTCACGACGAGTTCCCGACCAAGGGAAGAAGGAGGACTCCCCGCCGATTACTCGGCGGGGTCCCCGCAGAGCGCGCGGAACTTGGAGCGGACCGCCACCGGTACCAGCTTCTGGTCGGGTGTGACCTCCATCAGTGGCGCGACACGCGCCGCCGGCGTCGGAGCACGAGGAGCCCACTCACCAACATGATGCCCCCGATCGCCGGCAGCAGTATCACCAGGGGAGACTCCGGGAGGGCATTCGCAGGTCGGATCTGTTGGATCTGCTGGAAGCCGTTCCCGCTCGGTGCGCTGAAGACGTCACTCCCGAATGCGGCCAGATTTACCTGGGCGGCGTAGCCGATGTGGCCGAGCCCATCGAGACCGCCGCAAACGGTGCCGGCGGGGAGGGTGATATTCGTCGAGGTGGCGGCGCAACTCGAGACGTCGAAGAGATCCTCCATGGTGCGCAACCAGCTGTAGTGGTTGTAGTCGGTCGTAGACTTGGTGCCGGGAACGATGTAAGGGCTGATGAGCACGCTCCCGGTGCGACCACCACCCGGAGTCGGATCGGTGGCGTCGGACAGCTCGTCCGCCGAGGCCCCGTCGGTACGGGCGCCGGGGCTCGTACCCGAGCCGCCGCGGACGACGCCGGGAACGCAGTCTTCCGGCGTGTCGGGGTCCGTCGAAGTGCACACTGGCGGCCGGTCGATGAAGGAGTTGTTGCCCGGCCCGGGGTAGAGCTGGTCTCCCGAAGCGTTGGTGCCGAGGGTCGAGTTCGGTCCGTAGGGCTCGGTGGCGACGTTGATGCCACCGATGTTCTCGCCGGCCGCGTCGGCGGAGATGCCGTACGCACCGAAGATCGAGTGCGCCCCCGGGGCGATCGTCCCGGGGGACCCGAAGGTGGGAGCGTCGGCCGGCGCCGTGCTCTGCGGCGAGGAGGGCTCGCCCTCGTCGAAGGTGATGTCGATCAGGCCGTGCGCGTAGGCGGCGGAGGCCTCAATGAGAGGGACGTAGTACGCCAGGAACAGGTCCGAGGCGTACAGCCCTCCGGTGAAGTTCCTCGGCGTCGTCGCCTCGGGGTCGTAGGCCGGCAGTCCCGGCGGCGCGTAAATGGGGTCGTTCAGGTTCACGGTGCCGTCGGGGTTGAGGCCGAACGCCCCCGAGAGGTTGTTGCCCACGCACGTCGTGTCGTGGGCGTCACTGCAGTCGTCGGGGGTGATCCAGCTGAACGCCGGCACCGTATTGTTCCGCAGGTCATGGACGAGGCCATCTGTCGGGTTGTCGAGGTTGGCGATGTGGTTCGAATCGCAGTTCGTGCCGCCGCCGCCGGCTGCATCCGGCTCGGTGAGCGCCGGCTGTGACGCCCCGGTCGAGGGGTCAGAGCCGCCGATGAGCGACTCGAACCACGGGAACGGGAAGTGCGTGGCCACGTACTGGTCGGAGTACTGCGGGTCGTCCGTGGTGCCGGTGCCCGTAACCAGCGAGTCCGACGTGTAGCTCGACACGTCGGAGGGGAGTGGGTGCGATGCGGTCGCCGTCAGGTAGGTCGGGTTCGTGACCGGGTTCTCGGTCGCCGAGCCGGGAGCGCCGCACGGTCCGTCGTCGCGCCCGGGGACGCTGTCACTGACGAACGAGGTCGAGCCGATCGGCTGGGCGCCCCCCAGGTCCTGGGCGTAGCCCTTCCAGCTCACGCCGGCCAGGTTGAACTGGTCGAAAAGGGTGGGGACGTCGCTCGGGTAGGTGCACCCGTTCGTGGTGGTCGATCCGCTCGCGCCGAGAGGCGCATTGGCGCCGCTCGGCTGGCTCGGATTCAGCAGCGAGGCGACCTGGCCGAAGTTCCAGTTGGGGGTCGCGGACCCGACCGCGCCGGTGCCGCCGGCGGCAATGTCGGCGGCGCTGGTGACGATGGTCGAGTTCGATCCGAAGGGCACATTGACGTCGCTGCAGTCCTCCTGGCTGTCTTCTTCGGGCGCCTGCCCAGAGACGAGGGAGAGGAAATTGTCCATGCTCGAGTGACCGGTGCCGTAGTAGTTCTGAAGCAGTACGCCCTCGGACGGGAGGGTTTGCCCGAGGTAGGTGTTCTTGTCGAGACCCGTGAAGGCCTCGTCGTAGGACTTGTCCGCCAGGATGATCAGCCATACGTGCGTGACCGCTCCGCTCGGCAGACCGCCGAGACTGTCCGGACCCGACGATGGTGTCGCCGACGCGAACGCAACCGGCCCACCTATCGACGCCGCGAGAACGAGGGCGAGGCTCAGGCCGCTGATCGCCTTCCGCCCGGGCCCGGAGCGCCACGGTTTCCGCACAAGAACTTTGTAACAAGCGGGGTGTGACAGTGGCGGGAAGGCCAGATGTACTCTTCGCGCCAAGGGTGAGGGAAGCGCAATCTGGGTGACAATAGCGGGGCGGCCGCCAGCCGCCGTCTTCGGCACCTGGGAGATCGTGGCGCGGCAGGCCCGACGGCGCTCAATTCGCGCTCAATTCGACGGTACCGCGAACGCCTGTCTGTTTTGAGTGAACTCCACGGGAACGGGGGCTGCACAGGGTTTACTTCGCCCGGACACTTTGGTTAGGTGACTGGGTGATCTCGTTGACCCGACTGCCGAGGTTGCTCGGCCTCATGGGAATTATGGCGATGACGGCGGGCATCTCGTACCCGGTCCCGGCCGGTGCGACGTTCAGCGGGGCCCAGGACGGAAATGTCGCATTTGCCTCCATCTGCAACTCGAACACGGGCCAGGCGATCTACAGCATCAACCCGAACGGGAGCCCGGTCCCCACGTATACCTGTCCGGGAGGGACCTCTCCGAACTACACCCAGTCCACCGCGGGCAGCATCGACTCCATGCCGTACTTCTCGTCCCAGGGGACGACGCTGTATTTCTCGAGTGATCGTCCCAGCACTGGGAACAATCCCGGAGCGAACGGTAACTTCGCCATCTATCAAGTGACTTACCCGCCGACGGTCTCCGGTTCCCCGGGGAGCCAGACTGATGGTGCGGTCCAGATCACCTTTCCGGCGGCCGCCGGGGGTTCGAGCAACGACTATGCACCGACCGTCTCCGCCAGCGGATCCGAGTTGGCCTTCATCCGTTGCAACGCCGGGACGACGTCGTGTGCGCTCTACGTGCAGACTCCGATCGTCGGCGGCACGCCGACGCTTGTGACAACCGCGGTCGCTCCCCTCCAACCGAACTCCGTCAGCGGCGAGGCCAGTCGCCCCGAGATCGACCCCGCTGACCCGAGCCAGATTCTCTACGTGGGCACGGACAACCACATCCACCTCGTCAGCCTGGCCTCGCCGCCTGCGTTTGCCGAGCGCGATCTCTCGAACGAGTCGGGCATCACGACCGGCCAGTTCGACGAGTACCCGGACTGGAACCCGGCGGGCACCAGGATCATTTTCGACCGGGATCACGACGTCTACGTCCTGAACCCGACGTCAGCGCCGGCGAGCGCATGTGAGCTCTGGGGTTCGAGCGACCCGGGCACCGAGATCGAGCCTGTCTTTGCGCCCACGGACACGGCGGTGTCTTCCGCCACCACGTGCAACCCCACCGGGAACATGTACGTGTGGACCAAGCTCGGCGGCGGGAGCAACATCGTCGTGGACGAGGGCCACGCCGTCGGCAACCCCTCGACGCTCGTTGACCTGACGAACAACAGGACGAACAACAGCCAGCCGGCCTGGCAGCCGGTTCCCTTAGGGGCACAGACCCCCGAGGTGCCGGTCGCCGTCCTCCTGCCGTCGGCGGGAGCCGTCCTTCTGGCCGGCGCCGTGACTCTCGAACGACGGCGCCGGCGGGATCACCGCCCCGACATCACTCCGGCGTAACCGGGAGGCGCGCGTCAGGCGCGGTTCGTGCATCCACGCGGTCACGTGGGAAGGGGGAGGCGCGCCAGCGTCGTGTAGCAGGGGCCCTCGGGCGTCAGTTCTGAGGCAACGAGCAAAAAGCGCGGTACGGCGAACTCCGCCGTGAACGCAACTCCGGCTAGGGCGGCCCGGGTGGATGGGTCGGGCCGGCGATCCCGCACGCGTGCGACGGTGAGATGTCCGACGAACGGCGCCTGGCCGGCGTCCGGGATGGTGGGAACCGTCGCCTGGCGGACCGCCTCGGCGACACCGTCGAGGCCGGTCACGGGAATCTGCAGGACCCGGGTGCCGCCGAACCATGCCGTGGCCGGTCCGATGGTGCAGCGGACCGGGACCCGGACCCGGGTTGCGGCGCGCCCGAGCGCGTCGACGAGCACCGGGAAAAGGTCGTCCTCCACCTCGCCCAGGAAGCGCAAGGTGACGTGCCACTGCCCTGGCCGCACCGTCCTCAGGCCCGGCACCGATCCGAGCTCCAGCGCCGAGAGCCGGCGCACCGTAAGGTCGTCGGGCCACACGGCGACGAACATGCGCACACCAAAGTGTGCCCGACCGTCGGCTGGGCGTGCGGATCGCCTTGACCGGTTCGTCCGGCTGCCGGAGTGCCTGCGGCGCGGCCGGCGACGACCTTTTGACCTTGGGCGGTGGGAGCCTTAACGTCGTGCCCATGCGGCAGTTGACAGGGACAGGGTCAGGACGCGCGGGCGCGGCTGTCCCGGAAGGGGGAGTGCTCCGATGACCGAAGCCCAGGCGAAGTACAAGCTGGTCTCCGCGGATGGGCACCTCAACGAGCCTCGGGATGTCTGGACGTCGCGGGTGGCCGCGAAGGACAAGGATCGCGTGCCGAGGGTGGACAGCTTGGCCGAGGGGGACGGGTGGGTCTTTCCGGGCTATGACGTCACCCTCCCGTTCAGCTGGGGTGCGACGGCCGGGCGCAATCCGGCGGACATGGGTCAGTGGTGCCGCTACGAGGACATCAACCCCGGCAGCTTCGATCCCGTCGCCCGGGTCAAAGAGATGGAGGAGGACGGGGTCGACGCCGAGGTGATCTTCGGTTCGAACAATCCCCGGACCTTCGTGGCCGGCCATGAGGATGCCGATCTCCATCACGAGATGATCCGGGCGTACAACGACTTCATGTCGGAGTTCTGCGCCACCGCGCCCGATCGGCTGGGTGGAACGGCCCTGCTGCCCAACCGGGGGATCGAGGGTTGCCTGAAGGAGATCGAGCGCGTCTCGAAGATGCCCGGTTTCGTGGCCTTCCTGATGCAGCGATACCCGAGCGGAGAGTCGAGCATCCAGCCCGAAGACGACGCGGTCTGGGAAGCCATCGAGGCCTCCGGCATGCCCCTGACCATTCACGTGGGTCTGGTCGAAGGGACGATGGGGGCCGGTCGCCGGCTGTCCGCCAAGTCGCTTCCGGGCACCGGCCATTTCTACGACGCCCCCAAGCGGATGCTGGAGTTCATCTTCGAGGGCGTGCTCGATCGCTTCCCGAAGATCCGCATCCCCTTCATTGAGGTCGACTGTGGGTGGATCCCGTACTTCGAGAGCCAGTGCGACGACAATTTCCTCCGGCATCGCAAGGCCTCGCTACGCGACTCCAAACTGACCCGGCTGCCCAGCGAGTACATGCATGAGTTCTTTCCTGCCTCGTTCATCACCGATCCGTTCGCCGTCGACAACCGGGCCCGTATCGGGGTCGACCGGATGCTCTGGTCGAGTGATTACCCCCACATCACGACCGACTGGCCCTATTCGTGGAAGACGATCAACGCCACGTTCTTCGATGTGCCGCCCGATGAGAAGCACGCGATTCTGGCCGGTAACTCGCTCCGGCTGTTCAAGTTCGATTCCGTTCGAAGCGCCTGAGCGTTGGACCACGGGAACGCTGGCCCCGGGGCCCCGGGCCAGCCCAGCACCTTCGTCATCAGCATCACCCCGTTCTCCGAGGACGGCGCCTTTGACGAGGTGGCGACGCGGGGGCATCTGCGGCGCATGGCCGCGGCCGGCATCGGTGTCTACCTCGGGGGTGGCGGCAGCGGCGAAGGGTATGTCCTCTCGGCGGACGAGGCGCGGCGGCTGCTCCAGATCGGCGTCGAGGAGTTGAAGGGGAGAGTTCCGGTCCGGGCCATGGGGGTAGAGCCCCGCACGTCGGGGGAGATGATCGAGTTCATCGAGATGGCCGCCGGTGCGGGCGTCGACGCGGCACAGATCTACTCCCTGGATCAGGGCCATGGCCATCGTCCCAACAACGACGAGATCTACCGGTACTTCGATGATGTGCTCCGGGCGAGCACGTTCCCGGCCGTGCTGTCCACCCATCAGTCAGTGGGTTACCAGGTTCCCGTGGGCATGCTGGTCGAGTTCGCCGATCGATTCGACCACCTGATCGGCATCAACTCCAGCCACCAGGACCTGGGCTATCTCACCGCGATCATCGATGCCCTCGGGGACCGGCTGGAGATCCATGTCGGAGGCCCCCAATGGGCGCTGACCGCACTCGCCCTCGGCGCCACCGGGTATCTCAGCTCGGAGGGCAACCTCGCCCCCAAGCTGTGCGTCGGCGTGATCAGGGCCTATTGCGACAACGACGCCCGGCGGACGGGGCAACTGTTCGGTGCGCTGCTCCGGCTGTCGGGCACGTTCTATGCGGCGGGTGGGATCCGTGCCACCAAGAGCGCCCTCAATGCACTCGGCCTCCCCGGCGGTTTCCCGCGGCCCCCGCAGTTGCCCGTTCCCGAGTCGACCGTTCCCGCCCTTCTCCGCGCGATCGAGCGACTGGACATCGCGGCGATCGAGGGCTGGGAGACGGCGCAGCCCTAGGCGGGTTGCGGCCATACGGGAGGGGCGGTGACAGGGGTCTTGGACCAGTTCGGGCTCGAGGGCCGCGTGGTGATCGTCACCGGCGCGTCCTCGGGGTTGGGTGTCGCGGTCGCGGTCGCGGTCGCCCAGGCGGGCGCCGACGTGGTCATCGGCGCCCGGCGCCAAGAGATGCTCGAGGCGACGGCGGTCGCCGTCGAGGGGATCGGCCGCCGGGCGCTCGTGGTGCCGACCGACGTCACCCTCGTGGAGGACTGCCAGCGGCTGGTGCGGCGCGCCACCGAGACCTTCGGCCGCCTGGACGGCCTCGTGAACAACGCCGGTGTCGCCACGGCCGTCCCGGCGTTGCAGGAATCGCCCGAGCAGTTCCGCGCCGTGCTGGATCTGAACCTGATGGGGGCGTACTGGACGGCACAGGCCGCCGCCGCCGCCATGACCACAGGCGGTTCGATCGTCAACGTGTCGAGCATCATCGGGCTCACGAGCGCCGAGCTCCCGCAGGCGGCCTACGCGACGTCCAAAGCGGGATTGCTCGGCCTGACCCGGGACCTGGCGGCGCAGTGGTCGGGTCGTCGTTCGATTCGCGTCAACGCGTTGGCGCCAGGTTTCTTCGAATCCGAGATGACCGACCTGTGCCGACCGGGGTACCTCGAGTCGCTCGCCGGCCGGACCCCTCTCGGTCGTATCGGCCGACCCGAGGAGATCGCCTCGGTGGTCGTCTTCCTGCTTTCCGACGCAGCCAGCTTCATGACCGGATCGACAGTGGTGGTCGACGGGGGCCTGTCCATCGCCTGAGTCGACGCGGCTCGGCGCACGCCGCTGCGCCGCTCGTTCAGGGTGAGGCCGGCCGGGCCAGGTCGGGCCTGACCTCCATCAGGCGCTCGGGGGTGCCCGGGGGAGTCGAACCCGAACTTGCGGTAGAGCTCGTGCGCGTCCTTGGTCCCGAGGAGGAAACGGAGGCCCTGCACCTCGGGGTGCCCCGTTGCGATCCGGATCAGGAACGTCCCCATGCCGTGGCCCCGATGGTCGGGATCGACGAAGACGTCGCAGAGCCAGGCGAATGTGGCACCGTCGGTGTCACCCACCGGCAGAACCCCGCCTGGGACCCACCGGCGCAGTACAGGCCCAGGTCGAGGGAGTGGTCAATCGCCTTCGCGGTCGTATGCCGCGGCCGCGCCCGGGCCCACTAGCTCAGGGTCGAGAGCCATTCATGCACCAGGGCCACGTCGAGCAGGTCGGCATCGTCGCTGACCCAGTACCCGTCCGGTCCGTTCCACGCCGTCATCGTTCCCTGCCGCCGTACAGCTCGACCCGCACGGCCACTTCCGGGTACACCTTCAGCATCAGCATGCTCGGCGGCTTCATCCCGAACTCTCGGATGTCGAAGACCCTGTCACCCCTCAGTTCGATGGTCGACTCCTTGTCCACCGCGATCGTCATCTCATGTTCGAAGACCCGGGTCTCCCCGTGGAACAACAGATCGCCGGCGACCCGGTAGCGGCCCTCGACCTCCGTGGCGCGCACCCCGGTGATCTGACCGATGATCAGCGGGTGCCGGCGGGCATCAATGCGCCGCCTCAACTCACGGTCGTAGAGCTGGTTCCCCGAGGACAGTCGGTCGACGGAGATCTCGAGTCGGCCCTGGACCGGGACGTCGAGGTCCACCGTGCCGTCCGGGCGCAGCGCCACGTCGACCCACCCCCGCAGACCGCGTGTCTGGGTCTTGATGGGCAGCAAGCTGGAACGCGCGTCGACCCAGACGCACGAGCGGATCGGATCGAAGGAGAAGCGCAGGGCCGTCATTTGGGTGCATACCACCCTAAGCGCCCCGGCCGAGCAGGTTCGCCGGGATCCCGGTCCCCTCGTCGCCCGTTCTCTCGGCGGGGCAAGGAGCCGCGCGCGGGCGCATGCGCCACAATGGGGCGGCATGACCACGTGCGCGCGGTGCGGCTTCACCTACGGGGCCCTGGCGCGCCCTGCGCTGCCGGCGAGCATGCGCGCCCACGGGCGTGCCGTGGCCCAGCGCGTGGAGGCCGGGTGGGACGACCTCGGCGCGCGCCGCCTCCCCGAAGAGTGGTCGCCCCTCGAGTACGCCTGCCATGTCCGCGACGTGCTGCTGATGCAGCGCGACAGGCTCTATGTCGCCCTGGTGGAGGACGAGCCGTCCTTCAAGCCCATGTACCGGGAGGAACGGGTCGCGTTCGATCGCTACAGCGCCCAGTCGCCCACCGCGGTGGCCGGCCAGATCGTCATGGGCGCCGACTTGCTGGCCCACGCGTTCGACGGCCTCGGCGAGGATCAGTGGGCCCGGCCGCTCATCTACAATTTTCCGGGCCCGGCGCGACGGGACGTGGAGTGGGTGGCGCACCACACTTTGCACGAGATGACCCATCATCTGGCCGACATCGATCGAATCCTGGGGTCGCAATGAACGCGGCCGACGCGACCGGCAACGTGGCCGTCCGCGAGGCCGTCGACGAGGACATCGCCCGCATTGTGGAGCTCTTCACCCGCGGATCGCTGGTCGAGGGGAAGGAGGACCCGGGCGACCTCGCTCCGTACCGGTCCGCGCTGGCCGAGATCGACCGGGGGCCGGGCGGCGTCCTGGTGGCCGAAGTGGAGGGTCAGCCCGTCGGGGTCTGCCAGCTCATCGTGTTCCGCCACCTCCAGAACAGCGGTGGGCTCTGTGCCGAGGTGGAGTCGGTGCACGTGCACCCCGATCACCGGGGGCACGGCATCGGCGGGGCACTGATGCGCGCCGCCGTGCAGCGGGCCCGGGATCTGGGGTGTTACCGGGTCCAGCTCACCTCCAACAACGCACGACCCGAGGCGCACCGGTTCTACCAGCGGCTCGGCTTCGAACCGTCCCATCGCGGATTCAAGCTGAACCTGTAGCGGGTTCGGGGAGGGGGGCGACGTCCCGGAGTTGTCGCCACCCTTGCGCCGTGAGGGCGTAGCGGGCCACGGCGCCCTCGGTGAAGGCGCGCCACATCGAAGGTCGGATCAGGGTGGCCAGGGCAGCAGCCACGGGGAGGATCACCGTTCGCCGGTCGCCCTTCCAGGGCAGCAGCTCCTCGGTGGAATGGGCGTAGACGCCGCGCCGTCGGAGGCGCGCGACGATCTCGGCCAGCACGCTCCGGCGCCGTCCGGTGCGCTGGGCGGCGCCCAGGAGCGCCATGAGGAACTGGTGGGTGCGGACGCCGGCCCGGGGCGGGGGAGACGCAACGGCCGGCGTCCCCATCGCCACGGCGAGGAGTGCGGAGACCATGTCGGTACCCGCTGCCAGGGCGTTGCCCGGCTCGACCAGGCGGGGGTTCACGTCGATGACGTAGGCCCGGGCATCGACGACGATGGCGTCGACCGACAGGGCACCGTGCCAGTCGAGCGCCTGACCAAGCCGGCCCAGGTCGGCGCGCAGGCCGGGAGCGTCAACGCTGGCCTTGGCCGCGGCGCTCCCGTTGGCCCCTTCCTGCACCCGCTCGTTGGCGTGGAACGCGACGAGGGATCCGGTGTCGAAGATGCACTGGGCCATGACGAAGGTACCGGTGAGCGCCTCCTGCACCAGTACGCCCCCATCCGTGCGCGCTCCGGCGGCGATGAAATGACGCACCGCCTCGGCCAGGCCCGCCGTACCGGTGACGCGCCGCACCCCGGCCGAGCCGGTTCCCACCGGGACCTTGACGTAGGCCGGGAAGCTGTTCCAGTCGGCCGCTTCCGATGGATCCTGCACGACGACCGTGCGCGGTTGGGGCACGTCCAGCCGGGCGAGGGTGCGCAGGGCGGAAAGCTTGTCCTGCACCCGTTCGAGGGAGGCGAAGGGCGGCACCGCGGTGACCAGGCCCGCCTGGAAAAGGCGGGGAAGCTGATGCGAGAGCACCGTCACCTGTTCCTGCGTGGGGAAGATCACGTCGATGTGCGACCTGGCGGCGACGTCGAGCACGCGATCGAACCAGACCAGAGGCGCCGGCCCGAAGTCGGGGACGCGGTGCAAGGTGCGGACGTGGCGGGTGAAGCGGGCCAGGCACACCGGATCGGAGACCGCCGCGGAGACATCGTGCCCCAGGTGGTCCAGCCGGGTGGCCACTTGCCGGGACGTGAGGCTGGCGCCCTCGGTCAGCAGGATGCGCATGCCGTAAGTATATAATATATGCATACGATAGATACAAATAATCACGTTGGCCGCCTCGACGGAGCCCTTGCGGACAGCCCGTAATGATGTAATTATGTAATTATGACACAGGAACACTCAGGATCATCGGAAGCCCAGTGGTCAGGCCGGCGTGGGGGCCGGCGCCGTGCCGGCGGTGCGCCGCCGTTCGGTCCGGAACAAGAACGGCTCATTGGCGCCTGGTTCGCCGGGCGCATCCCCGACGGTTGGTTCGAGGGCCCGGTCAGCATCGAAGTCGACCCGGACGAGTTGCAGGTCGTCGGTAGGTTGGCGCCCCCCCAACTCCCCGAAGGGGCAAGTGACGAAGAGGTGCGCGTGGCCGAGCAGGCCCGGATCAGCGGCTTTCGCGAGGACAGCCGCGGGGCCCGCATGCGCATCGCCGAGGAGGCCCAGCCTGCCTTCCGCCGCACCGTCTCGTGGGGTGCCGAGTGCGGCGGCTCACGGGTGCTCTTCACGACGGCCGGGGTCCCGGTCATGACCAGGCTGCGCCTGGCCGACCGCCGGGTGCTGGACACCCTCATCGACGCCGGGGTGGCGCGGAGCCGCAGCGAGGCGCTGGCGTGGACCGTCCGCCTGGTGGCACAGCACGAAGCGGACTGGATCCAGGAGCTGCGCGACGCCATGACGTCCGTCGAGGAGGTCCGGGCGCGAGGGCCGCGGGGCGCGGGCTCGGACTGAGCGGTGGGCTCGGACTGATCGTCCCGGCCCGATCGGTCCGCTGGGCGATACTGGCGCCCGTGGGACGACCAGCCCAGATCGACCGTGCCGCCATTCTGGCGGCGAGCCTGGAGTTGGCCGACGAGCAGGGGTTGGCGGCGGTCACCATGCAGGCGGTGGCCGACCGCCTCGGGGTGACCGCCATGGCCCTGTACCGGCACGTGGCCAACAAGGCCGACCTGCTCGACGGCGTGGTCGAGAGCATCCTGCTGGAGGTCCCGCTGCCGGACCCGGCCGACGCGTGGCCTGACCGTCTGAGTGCGCTGGCCCGTGGCACGCGCGCCGCCGCGCGGCGTCATCCGCAGATCTTCCCGCTCCTCCTGCAGCGGGCGGCCGTCACCCCCGGGGCCCGTCGGACGCGCGAGGTCGTCTATGCCGCCCTCCGTGAGGCCGGGTTGGCCGAGGACGACGTGGTGCAGATGGAGCGCCTGCTGGTCACCGCCGTGCTCGGCTTCGCGGCGAGCGAAGCGGGGGGGAGGTTCGCCGCCCACTCGCCCGTCCAGCTCGACGCCGACTTCGCCCGGCTGCAGGACATTCTGGCCGCGGCGGTGCTCGCCGCCCTGGCGCGGGCGCCCCACGCCGTCTGACGTGCCAGCATGACCCGTGGAACATTTTCATCAGGTCACCGAGGATCTCCGGGCGCCCTACCGCGAACTGAGCGAGGCCATACCGGGCCTCATCTCCGGTTACGGGGCGATCCATACGGCCGCGATGACCGATGGGGTGCTGTCCATGCGCATGAAGGAGCTGATGGCGCTGGCCATCGCCATCACGCGCGAGTGTGATGGATGTATCAGCGCCCACGCGCGGGGAGCCGCCCAACGGGGGGCCACGGTCAGCGAAGTGACGGAGATGATCGGCGTCGCCACATGATGAACGGCGGGCCGGGCCTCGTATGGGGCCCGCGCGCCCTCGCCGCCTTCCATGAGTTCGCCGACACCGGGGCTTGACTCCCTCTGGCCACGGCGCCAGCGCCACCAGGCCCTCGGCGGCCCACGCCAAGGGGCCGCTCAGCCCGCCGGCGCCACCGGGGTGAACACGCAGTCCATGTGCTTGATGCCGTTGATGAACGAGGAGCGGAGCCGGTCCGGCTCACCCACGCTCTCAATGTCGGGCAGGCGCTCGAAGAGTTGCCGGAACATCACGTCGATCTCCTGGCGCGCCAGATGGGCGCCCAGGCAGAAGTGGGGCCCGGCCGCGCCGAACCCGACGTGGGGGTTGGGGCTCCGGCGTACGTCGAAGCGGTAGGGGTCCTCGAAGACGTCCTCGTCGCGGTTGGCCGAGTTGTAGAACAGGATCACCTTGTCGCCCGGGTGCAATTCTTCCCCGCCGAGCACGGTGTCCTCGGCCACGGTGCGGCGCATCCAGATGACCGGGGAGCCCCAGCGCACGATCTCGTCGACGCCGGTGGGCGCGATCCCGGCCGCATCGGCCTGCCACAGCGCCCGCTGGTCAGGGTGCTCGGTCAGGGCCAGCAGGCCGTGGCTGATGGCGTTGCGGGTCGTCTCGTTCCCCGCCACGACCAGGAGGACGAAGAAGGAGGCCACCTCGGCGGCGGTGAGTGATTCGCCGTCGATGTTGGTGTTGACCAGGGCGGAGGTGACGTCGTCGGTCGGGTTGCCCCGCCGGGTCTCCGCCAGCTGGGCCATGAGGGTGGTGAGGTCCTGCGCCGCCGTCATGAAGGCCAGCAGGGGATCGGCACCCTCGTGGACGTACTCGGGGTCACCCTGGCTCAAAATGATGTTGGAGGCGTTGAACACGGTGCCGTAGTCAGCCGGGCCGATGCCCATCATTTCGCAGATGATCTCGAGTGGGAGCCGGGCCGCCACGTCGACGACGAAGTCGCACCCGCCGAGGCCGGCCACCCGGTCGATCACGGAGCCGGCCACCAGCTCAATGTGCTCTTCGATCCGCTTGATCATGCGCGGGTTGAAGGCGGCCGAGACGATGCGGCGCAAACGGGCGTGGCGGGGGTTGTCGGTGCTGATCATGGAGCCGAAGTACTCCAGCATCTCCTCGGGCATGTCCGGGATGCTGGTGGCGCCCTGCCCGGACCGGTAGATCTCGGGGTGCCGGCTGACCTCGGTGACGTCCGCGTGGCGTGTGACGGCGCGGTACCCGGGACCCTTCGGCATGACCAGCGCGAGCTCGCTGGGGATCTCGGGCTCTTCGAAGAAGGCCAGCGGTCGCCCCCGGCGCAACAGCGAGAAGGCGCCCTCGCGCTCGGCCCACGGGCGGGCCCAGAACTCGATGTCCGACAGGTCGATCTCGTCGAGCGTCAGGACGTGACGGGCTTCCACGGAGGTCACCCTAATGCTCCGTATGCTGCATCCATGTGCGACACGCTGTGTGGACCGGGCGTGGGGGGCATGGTCTTCGCCAAGAACTCGGCAGCTCGCCGTTCCGTTCGGGCGCCGTCCGACGGCCGGGTGCATCCTGCGCACGCAGTACCTCTCCATCGGTGACACGGGGGCCCACGCCGCCCTGCTGTCCTGCCCGACGTGGCTGTGGGGGGCCGAGCACGGTGTCAACGAGTTCGGGGTGGCCATCGGCAACGAACGCGTGGCCACGGTGCACGACTCGGCGCAGGCCCGCCCCCGGCTGATCGGCATGGACATGGTGCGCCTCGGGCTGGAGCGGGCCCGCAGCGCCGAGGAGGCGCTGGACATCCTCGTCGACCTCCTCACGACGCACGGCCAGGGCGGGATCGCGGACGCCGCCCGTCAGGAGGCGTACGACTCGTCGTTCCTGATCGCCGATCCGCGGCAGGCCTTCGTGCTCGATACGTCCGGCACCGACTTCGCGGCCGCTCCGTTCCCACGCGGCACGGCCATCAGCAACCGGCTCAGCGTGGGATCGGACTGGACGCGCGGCTCACCGGACCTCGAACCGGGCGACGACTTCGGCCGGTTCCGCGACCCCGACGCGCCGGTCGCCTCGGCGGAGCTCCGGCTGGCGGCGAGCCGCACCTTCCTGGACGGGCAGCGGGCCACGGCGGGCGGTCTCACCCCGGCCGCCACCGCGGCCCACCTGCGCGACCACGGCAACGGGCCGTGGGGGGCGCCCGGCGCCGCGGGCCCGGCCCAACCACCCCCGACGGCGGGCGGGGCGGAGCCCGGGAGCGGGGTCAGCGTCTGCATGCATCTTTCCGGGGGCAGCGTCACCGCGGCCTCCCTGATCGCCGTATTGCCGACCGACCTGGCCGCCGGCGCGCCGTTGCAGGCCTATGTGGCACTCGGCAGCCCGTGCGTGGGCATTTACGTGCCCGCCTTCGTGCGCACGGCCGCCGGCCCGCCGCCCTTCGTGCCCAAAGAGCTCTCCAGCGAGGCGATGTGGCGGGCGGCCGATGCGCTGCGCCAACGGGTCGAGGCCGATCCGGCCGCCATCGGGCCGATCCGCGAGGTGCTCGACCCCGTCGAAGAGGAGCTGTGGTTCGAGGCCGCGGAGATCGTCGGGACGCCCGACCGCTGGCCGGACGTGGCGGCCTCATGGGGCGGCCGCGCCCTGGCAGCATTGGAGTCCTGCGGCCCCTGACCGGCGCTCCCTGAGAGGAATTCATGCGACTCATCAGCTTCACCTCCGACCCCGGACCCGGTACGACGGCCGAACCATCCGGCTGGCCTCGACCCGGCCTCGTGGTGGGCGACGAGGTCGTGGACCTGAGTGATCCCGCGGTCGGGCTTCCGGTCGACATGGCGGAGTTGCTCGCCCTCGGCCCGGCCGCGCTCGACCGGGCCCGAGAGGCGCCGTCGGGGAGGGCCGCCCGCCTCCCGCTCGCCTCGGTGCGGCTGCATGCGCCGGTTCCCCAGCCCCCCGCCATCCTGGCCATCGGCATGAACTACCGCGCCCACGTGGCCGAAATGGGCCGCGAGGCTCCCGAGTACCAGTACTGGTTCAACAAGCAGCGGACGTCGATCTCCGGGCCGCGTGACCCCATTGTCCTGCCGCAGGTGTCGACCATGGTCGACTACGAGGGCGAGCTGGCCATGGTGATCGGGCGGCGCTGCCAGCACATCCCGGCGGCCCGGGCGATGGAGGTGGTGGCCGGGTTCACCATCATCAACGACGTCAGCGCACGGGACTGGCAGTGGCGCACACCGACCTTCACCCTCGGGAAATCCTTTGACTCGCACGCGCCGTGCGGTCCCTGGCTGGTCACCACCGACGAGCTGGCCGACCCTGGCCGTCTGGCCTTGCGCACCTGGGTCAATGACGAGCTGCGGCAGGATTCCACGACGGCCGACCTCATTTTCGACTGCGCCGCCATGATCGAGTACCTCACGACGGCGTTCCCGCTCGAGCCCGGCACCGTCATCGCCACCGGCACGCCCGCCGGGGTCGGGGCGGGTTTCGATCCCCCTCGCTTCCTGGACGACGGCGACGTGGTCCGCATAGAGATCGAGGGGATCGGCGAGCTGTCCAACCCGGTGGTCCAGGGAGGGGTGCCGGTCCCCGTCGGGCTCGACTGACGCACCGGGCGGCGGCCCAGGGGTCACGGGAGGCGGCGGACACGGCAGAATGGGGGGGTGCCCGATGCCGAGACCGAGTTGAGCGATGCCGAACGCGCCGAGCGCCTGAGCAAATTGGCGGGCATCATCGACCTGATGCGGCCGGCGGTACAGGCCGACGGGGGCGACCTGATGCTGGTCCGGGCCGATGTGGACTCCGGCGTCGTCGAGGTGCAGTTGCAGGGCGCCTGCAGCTCGTGCGCCGTCAGCTCGGCCACCCTGTCGGGTGGGGTGGAGCGAATCCTGCGGGACCGGCTGGAATGGGTGACCGAGGTCATCGGCGGCCTGGACGATTCCCTGAGCATGGACGAGAGCTCCTCGCTGGGCAGCGGAGGGTACGTCCCGAAGTTCTGACCCGGTTGGCGCACCGGCGGCCCCGTGGTGCGGGTCGACGGCTCATTAGTTAGCAAAACTAAGTATAATGGGGGAGTGCCGTCCTCCCCGACCCCGACCCCTGTCCGACCCGCGGTGGGAGATGCGGACCACGACACCGAGGAGTTGGCCAGCCGCCTGCGGCTCTCCATCAACCGGCTGCACCGTCTCCTCCGTCAAGAGTCGCTGGCCGGCCTGTCACCCTCGCAGGCTTCGGCCCTCGGAGCGGTGAAGCGGTTGGGCAGCCCCACGCTCGGCGAGCTGGCCGCTGTCGAGCAGGTGCAGCCGCCGACCATGACGCGGATCGTCGCCACATTGACGGAGGCAGGCATGGTGACCCGGATCACCGACGACGCCGATCGGCGCAGCGCCCGGGTGCGCCTCACCCCCAATGGCCGTCGCGCCCTCGAACGCATCCGCACGCTGAAGAACGCCTTCCTCGCCCGGCGCCTGGCCGAGTTGACCCCCGAGGAGCAGGCCGGTGTGGCTGACCTGGTGGCCCTCCTCGAACACCTGGTCGGTTAATGAGCCGCCTCGCCGAGGCCCGCCGCCGCACGTTCGCGGCCCTGGCGGTCCGCAACTACCGGCTGTACTTCACCGGTCAGGTCATCTCGGTCTCCGGGACCTGGATGCAGACGGTCGCCCAGACGTACCTCATTCTGTTCCGGCTCCACGGCACCGGCGTCGACGTCGCCGTGGCCATCGGGCTCCAGTTCCTCCCGCTCCTCCTTCTGGGCCCCTTCGGTGGGCTCATCGCCGACCGGCTCGACAAGCGCAAGGTCCTCTACGCCACGCAGTCCTCGGCCGGGCTGCTGGCACTCGCGCTGGGCCTGCTGGTGATCACCCACTCGGTGGACCTGGGACTGGTTTTCGCCCTCTCCGCTCTGCTCGGTGTGGTCAACCTGTTCGACAACCCGGCCCGGCAGACGTTCGTCTCCGAAATGGTGGGCCTCGACCTCCTCCCCAACGCGGTGAGCCTCAACAGTGTCGTCATGAACTCGGCCCGGGTGATCGGTCCGGCCATCGGCGGCGTCCTGATCCTCACGCTGGGCGTCTCGACCTGCTTCATCGTCAACGCGGCCTCCTACGCCGCCGTCATCGTCGCCCTGTCGCTCATGCGCGGCGCCGACCTGTACTCCAAGCCGGGCGTCGTGCGGGCCAAGGGCCAGGTTCGTGAGGGGCTCCGCTACGTCTGGGCCACGGGCGACCTGCGTTCCCCCCTGCTCTCCATGGCCATCGTCGGGGTGTTCGCCTTCAACTTCACCGTCACCCTCCCGCTCCTGGCCAAAGTCACCTTCCATGGTGGGGCGGGGCTCTACAGCACCTTCCTGGCTGCGATGGGAGCCGGAGCCGTCATGGGGGGCCTGTTCACCGCCCACCGCAGCAGTCCCTCCACCCGCCTCCTGGCCGTGATCGGCGTGCTCTTCGGGACACTGATCACGGCGGTCTCGTTGGCCCCGACGAAACTGGTGGCCGTCATCCTGCTCGTCCCGATGGGCGCCGCCAGCATCTCTTTCATCGCCACCAACAACGCCACCTTGCAGCTCCGGGCCGATCCGGCCATGCGGGGCCGGGTCATGTCCCTCAATGCCGTGGCCTTCCTCGGCAGCACCCCGATCGGTGCGACCCTGCTCGGGTACATCAGCGACGCCACCAACCCGCGAGTGGCCCTCGTGATCGGCGGCGTGGCCACATTGCTGGCCAGCGTCCCGCTCTTCTTCCTGGCCATCCGCCAGCGCGAGGCGCGCGCCATCAGGGCTGCACCCCTCGCCGCGGTCGACGGGGCCTCGAACGTGGTGCCGATGCCGTTCGCCGCCGTGCCGCCCGGTCCGTCCGCGCGGGGGGTGACGTCCGCGCCGACGCCGACGCCGACGCCGACGCCGGCGCCGCGCCTGTCCGGGACGGGCCGTGGCTGAGGATGGGGGGCTGCACCGGGACCGGCGCCGGGCCGGCTCGTTCGGCGACGACGCCGAGCTCTACGACCGGGTCCGCCCGCCGTATCCCGCCGAGCTCGTCGAATTCCTCCTGGCGCCTGGCCCGCGCACGGTGCTCGACGTGGGGTGTGGCACCGGGATCGCGGCCCGGCTGTTCTCCGAACGCGGGTGTGACGTGCTCGGTCTGGAGCCCGACCCGCGCATGGCGGCGGTGGCCCGCCGTCGCGGCGTGTCCGTCGTGGAGGGCACGATCGAGGAGTGGGCTCCGGGTGGCCGTCGCTTCGATCTCCTGACCGCGGGCCAGGCCTGGCACTGGGTCGACCCGCAGCGCGGACCGGTCAAGGCCGCCGCGATCCTGCGGCCGGGTGGCCGCATCGGCCTCTTCTGGAACCAGGCCCGTCCCGACCCCTCGGTGCGCCCGGCCCTCGAGGCGGCGTACGCCCGCCATGCGCCGGCACTGGGCAGGCAGTCCGTGCTCTTGGGCCGACGGGACGTGGCGTTGTACGAGTCCGTCGCCGAATCCTTCCGGAGAACCGGCGAGTTCGACGATGTGGCGATCGAAGTCTTCGGTCACGATGTCGACTATTCGAACGAGGAATGGCTCGACCTCGCCGGCACGCACAGCGATCACCACATTTTGCCTCCCGCGCAGTTGGCGGACCTGCTGGCGGAACTGCGCCGCCAGATCGATCAGGCCGGTGGCCGGGTCCCGGTGCACTACGAGGCGACGCTCGTCTCCGGCCGTAGGCGCTGAGCCCCGCAACGACCGGGCAGTTCCGCTCCCCCTCTGACGGCTTGGGCCCTGACGGCTTGGGCCCTGACGGCTTGGGCTATGAGGGCTTGGGCTCCTTGGGAAGTCCGAGCACCCGCTCACCGACGATGTTCCGCTGGATCTCGGCCGACCCGCCCCAAATCGTCTCCGACCGCGAGAAGAAGAAGAGCGACTGCAGGTTGTTGACCGGGTAGTCAGCCCGGCCGTGCCGCGCACCGGGGAGCAGCATCCCCTGCCCGTCCCTCCCGTCCGGGCCATCCTGCTCGTCCCGGCCCGCCCGGCCCAGGAGGATCTGGCCGTCCAGGCCCAAGATGTCCATGGCGAGCAGCATCGTCTCCTGGTGCGCCTCGGACCAGAACATCTTGTTGGTGGCACCCAGGGCGGCGGTGGCGTTCGTGCCGCACAGGGCGTCGGTCAAGGTGCGGTAGCCGTTTATCTGCATGATCTTGATCTTCGACCACGACCGCGCCAGTCGCTGGCGGATCAGCGGATCGCGGTTGGCCCCGCGGGCCTGGGCCAACTGGAGGATCTCGTCGAACTCCTTCTGGAACCGGCGATAGCCGGTGGTCGCCGACGTGCCCCGTTCGAACCCGAGGGTCGTCATGGCCACCTTCCATCCATTGTTCACGCCCCCGATGACGTTGTCCTTGGGGCAGCGGACGTTGGTCAGGAAGACCTCGTTGAACTCGGCCGAGCCGTCGATCTGCTCGATGGGCCGCACCTCCACGCCGGGCTGTTTCATCGGGACGAGCAGGTAGGAGATGCCCGCATGCTTGGGGGCGTCGGGGTCGGTGCGAGCCAGGAGGAAGACGTAGTCGGCGCGGCGCGCCTGGGTGGTCCACACCTTCTGGCCGTTGATGACCCATTCGTCGCCGTCGAGCTCGGCCTTCGTCTTGAGGCCGGCCAGATCCGACCCCGCGTCGGGCTCGCTGAAGCCCTGGCACCAGGCGATCGTCCCGTTGAGGATGCTCGGGATGAACTGTTTCTTCTGCTCCTCGGTTCCCCACTGCAAGAGGGTGGGGCCGACCAGCGTGTCGCCGAAGAAGTCGGCCCGCAACGGAGCCCCGGCCCGGGCAAACTCCTCGTTCAGCACGACCTGCTGGAGGAGGGTCAGCCCCTTGCCGCCGTACTCGGTGGGCCAGCTGGCGCAGATCCACCCGCCGGCGAACAGCGTCGCCGTCCACTGCTCGTTGAAGACGGCCCGCTCGGCGGGTGTCATGGAGAACCCGGGCGTACCCCAGCCCTCCGGCAGGTTCTCGGTCAGCCAGGCCCTGATGACACCGCGGAACTCCTCGGCTTCGGGCGGGTAAGTCAGGTCCATGGCGTCACGGTACCGCCTGCCCCCGCGTTCTCGGGCGGGCGGTAGAATGCGTTGCCAACGTGGTGGGCGTGACGCCCCGGACAGGGGCCCGAGCAGAAGGAGGTGTGTCCATGCGCGGGGACGAACCTCCCAGTAGCACTCCCGGTACACCTCGCCCCGCCTCCGCCGGCTGAGCTGCTGCTCTCTCGGCGGCCCGTCCGGATTTCGCCACGGGCATCGGCGGTGAGGAGGTGCCGGCCACCTTCGCTTCCGGAAGCCTCATAAAGGTCCGGGGGCATTGTTCTGTCCCTTCCCACCTGACCGCCGTCGTAGGCGCCGCACAGGAGGTAGCACCTTGGCCTCATCCCCGTCTTCGCCGGGCCGTATCGGCCTCACCCTTCCCCGCCGTCGTGACACGCCCGAACGGCCGGCGCACGAGCGCCGGCGGCGGACCCGCCGCATTCTGGCGTCCGAAGGGGTCTTCGACTCCATCGTGTCCCTGGCCGGCATTCTCGGCCGACCGGTCACCAATCAGACCGGCCAGGAGATCGGCCGGCTCGAGGACATCGTCACCCGCTGGTCCGACGGCCAGACCTACCCACCGGTCAGCGGGCTGATCATCCGGGTGGGGCGCCGGTTGGCCTTCGTCCCCGCCCCGGCGATCGATCGGATCGCGCACGCCGAGGTGCTGTTGCGCTCGGCCAAGCTCGACCTCCAGGACGTGGTGCGCCGCCCCGGCGAGGTGCTGCTGGCCAAGGACGTCCTGGACCACCAGCTGGTCGACGTCGACGGCGTGCAGGTCATCCGGGCCGCCGATCTCTACCTGGCCGAGGTGCTGGGCCGTATACGGCTGGTCGGCGCCGACGTGTCGACGGCCACGCTGCTGCGCCGGCTGGGGCCACGCCGCTGGCGCCCGCTCCCCACCCCCGACCGGGTCATCGACTGGGCGGCCATCCAGCCCTTCGGGGAGTCGACGGATTCGGTCGACGGGGCCACCCAGGTCCGCCTCAGGACCACGCACGAAGGGCTGCACCGCCTGCGCCCCGGCGAGCTGGCCGACCTGCTCGAGGACCTTCGCCGCGACGAGCGCCAGGAGCTGCTGGCGGCGCTGAGCGCCGAAGAGGCCGCCGATGCCCTCGAGGAGATGCAGCCCGACGACCTCGAACAGCTGCTGCGGGAGTCCGATCCCGACGAGGCGGCGCGCTTTTTGGCGGCCATGGAGCCCGACGAGGCCGTCGACGCCCTGCGTGACCTGCCGGCGGCCACCCGCGGCGAGCTGCTGCGACGGATGGATCCCACGTCCGCCGCCGCGTTGCGTGAGCTTCTGGGCTATCCCGAGGACGAGGCCGGGGGCATCATGACGTCGACCCTCGTCGTGGCCACGACGGACGACACGGTCACCGAAGTCGTCGATCGTCTGGCCGACGCGCGCGGCCACGACGTCGACCTCGACGCGGTGGCCGTGGTGAACAAGGAGGGCTCGCTGGTCGGTGACATCACGTTGCTGAAGATCCTCCTCACCATGCGCGCGTCGCCCGACACGCGGATCTCCTCGCTGCTCGAGGATGAGGACGTGGTCACCGTGCGCCCCCACGCGTCGGCGGGCGAGGTGGCCGACCGGCTGGTCGAAGCCCGTCGGCTCTCCTTGGTGGTGGTGGACGAGGACGGCCGGCCCATAGGGCGGATCGTGGCGGACGACGTGCTCGATGCCCTCGTCCCGACCAAGGGCAGATTCCATTTCCCCAAGCTTCTGACGTGAGGGCGCCGGTTCACCGGCGGGGCCTGGTCTATCTCGCCGCGGCAGGGCCCGGACTGATCGCGGCGGCCGCGGGCAACGATGCCGGTGGCGTCGTCACCTACTCCTCGGCCGGTTCGGACTTCATCTACCGCACCCTCTTCCTCATGGTGCTCATCACCATCGCCTACGTCGTGGTGCAAGAGATGGTGGCCCGCCTGGCCGTGTACACCGGCAAGGGGCTGGCCGCACTCATCCGCGAGGAGTTCCCCCTGCGCATGACGGCCTTCGCCGTCACCGCGTTCGCTATCGCCAACATCGGCCTCATGGTGACCGAGTTCGGTGGCATCGCCACGGCGTTCGACCTGTTCGGTGTCTCGCGCTACCTCTCCGTGCCGATCGCCGCCGTCGCCATCTGGTCCCTGGTGCTCTTCGGCTCCTACCGCTACGCGGAGCGCGTCTTCCTCCTCTTGACCATCGTCTTCATCGCCTACCCCATCGCCGCCATACTCGGCCACCCCAACTGGCACCAGGTCGCATCCAACACCCTGTGGCCCCATTTCATCGCCAGCAGGTCGTTCCTCCTCCTCGCCGTCGCCCTCATCGGCACCACCATCACGCCCTACATCCAGCTCTACGAAGCGGGAGCCGTGGTGGACAAGGGGGTCAAGCCCGAGGAGTACCGGTTCCAGCGGGTCGACGCCATTGTGGGGGCGATCCTGGCGGCATTCGTCGCCATGTCGATCATCGTCGCCACTGGCGCCACCATCGGAGGCTCGGGGCCCCTCACCTCCGCCGCCCACGCCGCCCACGCCCTGCGGCCGGTGGCCGGACCGGCGGCCGAGGTGCTGTTCGGGCTCGGGCTCCTGGGGGCGTCGGCGCTGGCCGCCGCCGTCGTCCCCCTGTCGACGTCGTACGCCGTGGCCGAGGCGATTGGGGTCGAGCGGTCGGTGTCGTCGAGCTTTCGGCAGGCGCCCCTCTTCCTGGGCCTGTTCACGGCGCAGATCCTGGTCGGGGCGGCGGTGGTGCTGGTGCCGGGCAACCTGATCACCCTCATTTTGAACACCCAGGTCCTCGAGGGCGTGATCACCCCCATGACCCTGGTGTTGATCCTGGTGCTGGCCAACCGGCGCTCGCTCCTCGGGGCGGCGGCCAACGGGCCCTGGGCCCGCTGGATCGGTGGCGTCTCCATCCTCTCGGTCGCCGCCGTGGCCTCCGTGTACGTCTTGCTCACCATTCTGGGGTGGTTCGGTCTCTCGTGACCATCCCCGAGGCACGAATACAGCCGCCGTTTGCGCCGGGGCCGGGGGTTCGGGGAGGCTATGCGGCCATGGTTGGACGTGTCGGAACCCCCTGTGCCTAAAACTCCCCGTCAGAAGTGGATCGAGACCAAGGAAGGCTGGGAGCGCTCCCGCCACATCGAGATCCCCCCCCACATCCCCGCGGCACCCCCGCAGCCTGGTGGTTTGCGCATCGCCTTCCTCATTTACCGGGGTAATCCGCGCTGCGGTGGTCAAGGGGTGTACACCCGGCATCTGACCCGCGAGCTGGTGGCCCTGGGGCACTCGGTCGAGGTCTTCGCCGGGCCACCCTGGCCCGAGCTCGACCCCGGAGTTGGCTTCACGCCCGTGCCCGGGTTGGACCTGTACCGGGATCCCGACCCCTTCCGCGTCCCTCACCCCCGCGAGTTCACGAGCCGCGAGGACTGGGTGGAGTTCGGCATCATGTGCACCGCCGGATTCGGGGAGCCACTGGCCTTCTCGCGGCGGGTGCGCCTCTTGATGGCGGAGCGCCGCGACGACTTCGACGTGGTCCACGACAACCAGTGCCTCGGCACCGGGATGCTCGGCCTGGTCCACGACGGGTGGCCGCTGCTGACGACCCTGCACCATCCGATAACGGTCGACCGCCAGCTGGCCCTCTCGCATACGACGAACCCGTGGCAGCGCCTCACCACCACCCGCTGGTTCGGGTTCTTAGGCATGCAGGTCCGGGTGGCGCGGGCTCTGCCTGCGGTCGTCACCGTTTCGCAGTCCTCCCGCAAGGACATCGCGGCGCAGATGCAGGTGCGCCCCGAACGCATGACCGTCGTCCCGGTCGGCGTGGACCACACGGTGTTCCGCCCCATGGACGACGTCACGGCCGAACCGGGCCGGATCATGGTGACGTCATCGAGCGACGTCCCGATGAAGGGACTGGTACCCCTCCTCGAGGCGATCGCCAAATTGCGCACGGAGCGCGACGTCACCCTCACCGTCATCGGTCGCCCCCATGAAGGCGGCCGGGTCGACAAGGCCATTACGCGGCTCGGGCTCTCCGACGTCGTGCAGTGCGTCAGCGGGATAAGCGACGATGCGCTCGCCCGCCTGTACGGGCAGGCCGAGGTCGCCGTCGTGCCCTCGCTGTACGAGGGCTTCTCCCTGCCCGCCATCGAGGCGATGGCCTGCGGCGTGGCCGTGGTCGCCACCACCGGGGGTGCACTACCCGAAGTCGTCGGGGTCGACGGGGAGACGGGCCTGCTGGTTGCCCCCGACGATCCCGGGGCGCTGGCCGGCGCCATCGCGCGGCTTCTCGACGACCCGGCCCTCCGGGCCCGCCTGGGAGCGGCGGGGCGGGAACGGGTGATCAACCGCTTCACCTGGCAGGTGACCGCGGCCGGCACGGCGGCCTGCTACGAGGCCGTACTCGAGGGGAAGCCTCTACCGGGAGCGCCGTCGACCCTGACGCAGGCGGGAGCGACGGCGACTGCGCCGGGAAGGGACGTCGCATGCTGACGGTGGACTACGACAAGCTCGGGGTGCAGCCCGGCGATCTCCTCCTCGACCTCGGTTGTGGTTTCGGGCGACACGCCTTCGAGGCCGCCCGGCGCGGCGCGGCCGTGGTGGCTCTCGACGCCGGTCCCGAGGAGGTGGCCCAGGTACGTGGCACGGTGGCGGCCATGGTGGAGGCGGGGGAGCTGGCGCCCGACCATCCCGCCACCGCCGTGCAGGGGGATGCGCTGGCCCTCCCCTTCGCCGACGGGACCTTCGACCGCGTCATCGCCTCGGAGGTCCTCGAGCACATTCCCGACGACCTGGCCGCCATGCGTGAGCTGTCGCGGGTGCTCCGTCCCGGCGGGACCATGGCGGTGACGGTGCCCCGCTGCGGACCCGAGGCGGTCAACTGGGCGCTCTCCGACGAATACCACGACACCCCCGGCGGCCACGTGCGCATCTACCGGCGTTCCACGCTCGAACGCCGGCTCTCCTCGACGGGCCTGCGGTCCACGGGGTTCCATCACGCGCATGGGCTGCACTCCCCGTACTGGTGGTTGCGGTGCCTGGTCGGCCCGGCCAACGACACCAACCCCGCTGTGGCGGCGTATCACAAGGTCCTGGTGTGGGACATCGTCAAGGCGCCCTTCGTGACCAGGGCGGCCGACCGTGTGCTCAGCCCGCTCATCGGCAAGAGCCTCGTGCTCTACCTGACGAAGCCGCAGAGCGTGGTGGCCGGCGTGCCCGAGACCAGGCCGAATGTGCCCCGTGGGGTTCCCGGTCGCAAGGGGCCCGCACCCCGCAACCACGGGGCGGCCGCATGACCACCGAGAATCTTCGTTCCGAGAAGAGCACGGTCCCCGAGGTGCCGGGGGTGCTCTCGTCCTCCGACGTGCTGGCCACGGCCCATGCGATCGCCGACGTGCAGCGGACAGACGGGATGATCCCGTGGTTCGAGGGCGGCCACTGCGATCCGTGGAACCACGTGGAGGCGGCCATGGCCCTGACGGCGTGCGGGCTCACCAAGGAGGCCAGGGCGGCCTATCGCTGGCTGGCCGACAACCAACTGCCCGATGGGAGCTGGTTCAACTACTACCAGGGTGCCGGCGTCAAGGATCAGCGACTCGACACCAACGTCTGTGCCTACCTGGCCGCCGGAGCCTGGCATCACCACCTCATCACGAGCGATGTCGAGTTCCTGGGCGAGCTGTGGCCCACCATCGAGGCGGGCATCGATTTCATCCTGCGCTGGCAACAGCCCGACGGCTCGGTTCTGTGGTCGGTCGATGCATCCGGCCGCCCCGAGGGCTACGCGCTCTTGACCGGGTCCTCGTCCATCTACCACTCCCTGCGCTGCGCGGTCGCCGTTGCCGAATGCCTGGCCAAGGACCGGCCCGATTGGGAGCTGGCGGCCGGGCGTCTCGGCCATGCGGTGGCGCACCACCCGAGCGCCTTCGCACCGAAGGCCGAGTTCGCCATGGACTGGTACTACCCCATGCTCTCGGGAGCGCTGGAAGGCGAAGCCGGTCGGCGCCGCCTGGCCGAGGGCTGGTCGACCTTCGTCATGGAGGGGTTCGGTGTGCGCTGCGTGTCGACGGGCGACTGGGTCACCGCGGCGGAGACGGCGGAGTGTGTGCTGGCCCTCGACGCCCTGGGCCTGCGCGGGCACGCGCGAGATCTCTTCGTTGCCGGCCAAGGTCTGCGGCTCCCCGACGGCACGTACTGGACGGGGCTGGTCTTTCCCGACAGAGAGACGTTTCCCGACAACGAGCGCACCACGTACACCTTTGGCGCCATGGTGCTGGCCGCCGACGCCCTCTCGAACACGACCCCGGCGTCGGGGCTGTTCCGGGGAGAATGCCTGCCCGCGGGGCTCGACCTCGCCGAGCCCCACTGCGCCGGGCCGGCGGCCATGGGGTGTACGGCGGTCTGACCGTGCCGCCGCCCGCCACGAGGGGCGGCCTCAGCGGGTGGGCTCAGCGGGTGGGCTCAGCGGGCGGCCACGCCGATCCGGCGCAGCACGCGCAGGCTCCCGCAGGCGCCGTCCTCGGTGAACTCGCCCGAGGCGAGGGCGGCGCAGAAGAGGTCATAGGGTGGCCGGCCACCGTCGGCGGGGTCGGGGAAGACGTCGTGGATGGCCAACCAGCCCCCGAGGACGACGCGGGGCGCCCAGCCCAAGAAGTCGGCCCAGGCGGGCTCCTCGCCGTGCCCCCCGTCGATGAAGCAGAACGCCAGCGGGTGCGTCCAGCGGGCGGCCACGGTCGGGGAGTCGCCCACGACGCCCACGACCGATCCTTCGAGGTCGGCGTCGCCGATCGCCCGCCGCCAGTGAGCCAGGGTGTCGATCCGTCCGAGATCGGGGTCGACGAGATCGGCTTCGTGGTACTCCCAGCCGGGCTGGTTCTCCTCCGAGCCGCGGTGGTGGTCGATGGAGAACAGGACGGCGCCGGTCGCCTCGGCGGCCGCCCCCAGGTAGAGCGACGACTTGCCGCACCAGGCACCGATCTCCACGAAGGTCGGCGGTGCGGACCCGGGGAGCACCGTCTCGCCCGCCCGCAAGGCGGCGTGCAGCAACGCCTCGCCCTCGTCGTCGGGCATGAAACCCCGGGTCCTCCGGGCCGCCCGGACGACGTCCTGCACCCGGGCCGACTCCCCGGCGCCATGGTGCGGGACGGTGTCGGTCATCGGGCCGGAGTGCGCGGCGTGACCGGGTGCGCCATCCGTCTCCGCGCTCACGCCGTCCCGGTGGTGGCGATGACCGCCCCCAAGCTGTCGGCCAGCCCGTCGCGTTCGCGGTCGGCAAACGTCACGTTGACGCCCAGGCGCTCCACCGATTGGGCGACACGACGAGGGCCCGATGCCAAGGGATGATCCTTGAGGAATTGCACGACCTTGGCGGCAAATCCGGCGTCGCCGCACAGAGCGGGGATCGCCTCGGCGATCCGTGCGTGGGCGTTCTTGGGAAAGCGCTCGAGAATGGCGTCCCACGACTCGCTGATCCGACCCCAGACCGCCTGCCCCGCCACGGGATTGGCCAGCAACGCGGAGATGACGATCCATCCGTTCTGGCTCCGTACCTCTGTCATGGCCAGGTCGAACGTGCGCAGGGCCAGACCGATGTCCGGGAACGCGGAGAGAGCGTTGAGGGATCGCATCTCCTCCTGCGGTGTCGAGGCGGCGCGGTAGCGCTCCAACAGCGCGTCATAGTCACCGGGCCGGAGGAGTTGGGCCACCACAGCCAGCGTGGCCGCCTCCACGTCGGCCGGGATCGGGTCGCCGTAGCCACCCCCGATGGGCGATGCGTCGAATCGGCGGGCGGCCTCGGCGCGCACGCCGGCGTCGTCGCCGACCGTACCCATGAGGTTGATGGCGAGGGAGCGCAAGGTCGGCGTGCGCTCGCCCTCCCCGGGCTGCGCCTCGAAGCCGAGGTGGTGGAATTGGGGGCCGACCAGCGCCGCCACCGCCTGGCGTAGCGCAGGGAGGTCACCCTCGGTGACGATGCGCCGGACCAGGTGGAGGGCTCCGGAGACGGGGGCCCACGGCGTCGGGTCCGGCTCGAGCCCCAGCTTGGCCGCCAGGAGCAGGAACTCCCGGAGCGTCGAGTGCCCGGCCAACGTGGTGGCCCAGGTGTCGGCCACAAGGTTGGCCCGCTCCAGTGGGGTCAGCTCCGACAGGTGGTCGGCCAGTGCCAGGCGGTGCTCGACTTCGTACCCCGCCCGGAACACTCCCCACCCTCCGGCATTGACCACCGTCAGGCCCTTTGCGGGTTCGTCGAGATGGACCGGGGTGGTGCCCAGGACGAGCTTGGTCGCCGGCGTCGGCTGGGACCCGTCGAGCGGCAGCGTCCGCACGGCCACCGGGACATTCCAGGCGTGGCCGATGGCCGATTCGACACCGTCGGGGACCGGACCGTAGGAGAAGGGTTGCTGCTCGAGCGTCTCGCCGCGCAGCGAGACCAGGGGGTGCCCGCCCTGGAGGATGAACGTGTTCATGACATCGCGCACCGGCTCACCGCTCGCCTCTTCCAGCGCATCCCAAAGGTCGGTGGTGACCGTGTTGGCGTACGCGTGGGCCTTGAGATACGTGCGCACGCCGTCGCGGAAGACCTCGGGCCCGATGTACTGCTCGAGCATCCGCAGGACGGCGCAGCCCTTTTCGTAGGTCAAGAGGTCGAACATCCCCTCGGCCTCCTTGGGCGGGCCGACCGGGTACTCGATGGGCCGGGTGGCGTGCACGCCGTCGATGGCCAACGCCGCTTCGCGTGAGGGAGCGAAACCGACCCAGCGGTCCCACGACGGCCGGAAGGCGTCGACGCAGAGGGTCTCCATGAACGTGGCGAAGGCCTCGTTGAGCCAGATCCCCTCCCACCACCCCATGGTCACGAGGTCGCCGAACCACATGTGCGCCAGCTCGTGGGCCACGACGTCAGCCACCCGCTCGAGCTCGGCCCGGGCCGCGCTGGACGGATCGATCAGCAGAGCGGTGTCCCGGAAGGTGATGCAACCCAGGTTCTCCATGGCACCGGCCGCAAAGTCCGGAATGGCCACCAGGTCCACCTTCTCCCCGGGGTAGGGGATGTCGAAGTACTCCGAGAAGAAGCGGAGCGCGAAGGAGCCGATGGCCAGGGCGAAATCGGCCAGCTGCCGCTTGCCCGGCGTGAAGACGACGCGCAGCGGGACCCCGTCGACGTCGACCGTGTCGGTCGTCTCGAGCTGGCCGACGATGAAGGCGACCAGGTACGTCGACATCTTCATGGTGGGCGAGAAGCGCACGACGTTCTTGTCGCCCACCCGCCGCACGTCCACGATCGGTGAGTTGGAGAATGCGTCGACGTCGCGGTCGATGGTCAGGGTCACTTCGAAGACCGCCTTGCGGTCGGGCTCGTCCCAGCACGGGAAGGCCCGGCGGGCGTCGACCGATTCGAACTGCGTGGTGGCGATGGTGTGGGTCGCCCCCGCATCGTCGGTGAAGGTGGAGCGGTAGAAACCTCGCAGCTTGTCGTTCAGCGTACCGGTGAACCGGCAGGTCAGAGTGGAGGGACCGGGGGCCAGGGCCGAACTGGGATGGAAGATCACCTGCTCCAGCTCGTCCGCGAACGAGACGGTGCAGCCGATGACCTCTCCGCTCGCCGTGCGCACCTCCACGTCGCTGATGGCGAGCTCCGCCGCGTTGAGGACGATCTGTTCCACCGTCTCGTGCACGGTGACGTCGATCCCCACCGTTCCCGAGAAGGTGGCCGATCCCACGTCAGGCTCGATCTCTATGCGGTAGACGTGGGGCTCGACGGTCCGGGGGAGACGGAACGCGTCCGAGGAGGCCGATGTCAGAAGGGAGGGGGAAGAAGGCATTGCCGGGAAGGCTACCCGGCTCGCTCCGAGTAGGTTCTCGCTCCGTGCGTGCAAACGAATCGGCTGAAACCCCCGTGAACGACGACGGGCTGGGTTCCGGATTGGATCTCGTGGCCATCGGATCTCCTCTGCTGGACGTGCTCGAGGTCGTCTCCGACGAGGTGCTCGACCAGGTGGGGTTGACGAAGGGGTCGATGACCCTGATCGACCTGGCGCACGCCGCCGCGGTCCAGCGGGTCATGCGTTCCCCGCGGTTCGTCTCCGGCGGATCGGTGGCCAACACGGCGGTGGGGCTGTCCGAGCTCGGGGGGCGGGCCGGGTTCATCGGCGCGGTGGCCGACGACGAGGTCGGGCACACCTACGCGGAGAACCTGCGGGCCGCCGGCGTGGTGTTCGAGCCGGCCGTCGGCGGCGCGACCGGACCCGACGCCCCGGGCACGGGTCGCTGCATGGTGCTCATCTCGCACGACGCCGACCGGACCATGGGGACGTATCTGGGGGCGGCGTCGAACCTGACCGCAACGGGCGTGCCGACGGACCTGGTGGAGCGCGCCTCCATCGTCTTGCTTGAGGGCTACCTGTGGGACGTCGACGCGGCCAAGGAGGCGATGCGGCACGCTGCGGCCACTGCGCACGATGCGAACGGTTCGGTCGCCCTCTCCCTGTCGGATCCGTTTTGCGTCTCCCGGCACCAGCGCGACTTTCTCGACCTGCTGGTGGACGACGTCGACATCCTGCTGGGCAACGAGGAGGAGATCACCATGCTCTTCGGCGCGACCTCGCACACCGGAGCCCTCGAGGCGGCCGAGGAGACCGGTCTCCTCGTGGTCATGACGAGGGGCGCCCAGGGCTCGATCGTCTTGACCGCGCACGGCCCCGAAGCGGTGCCGGCGGCGGCGGTCGACACCGTGGTCGACACCACGGGGGCCGGCGATCTCTTTGCCGCCGGCCTCCTGTACGGCCTGACGAACGGCATGAACCCCGTCGAGAGCGCGCGTCTGGGCGGTCTCTGCGCGGCCGAGGTGATCTCCCACACGGGCGCTCGCCCCGAATCGGACTTGCGGGCCCTCGCCGCGGCGGCGGGCCTGCTGGTGTCGTAGCGAGCGGACGGAGATGGCCCTCTCCATCGGCATCGTCGGATTGCCCAACGTCGGGAAGTCGACCCTCTTCAACGCCCTCACCAACAACGCGGTCCTGGCGGCCAACTACCCCTTCGCCACCATCGACCCCAACGTGGGCGTGGTGGCGGTACCCGATGCCCGCCTGGCGAAGCTCGCCGCGCTCTACGGTGACGCGCCGATCGTGCCGGCTTCGGTGACGTTCGTCGACATCGCGGGGATCGTCCGCGGCGCGTCGCAGGGGGAGGGACTGGGGAACCAGTTCCTGGCCGCCATCCGCGAGAGTGACGCCATCTGCCAGGTCGTCCGGGACTTTCACGATAACGATGTGATCCATGTCGACGGCCGGGTCGATCCCGAATCCGACATCGCCACCGTGAATTTGGAGCTGATCCTGGCCGACTTGCAGACGGTCGAGAACCGTCTGCCGAAATTGGCGAAGGAAGCCCGGGCCCGCCCCGAGCTGAAGCCCACGGCCGAGGCCGTGGCGGTGGCCGAACGGGTACTCAACGAGGGCCGCACCATTTCGAGCGCGGCGGCCCGGGGCGAGGTCGATCCCCATCTGCTCTACGACCTCCACCTTCTCACGGCGAAGCCCTTCATCTACGTGTTCAACGTTGACGAGGATGCGCTGGGGGACAAGGAGTTGGAGATCCGGTTGGCCCAGGTCGTGGCGCCGGCGAGCTCCATCGTGCTGTGCGCCCAGATCGAGGCGGAGCTGGCCCGGATGTCACCCGACGATGCCCGGGAACTCCTGGAGAGTTACGGCCTGCAGGAATCGGGACTGGAGCGACTGGTGCACGTCGGTTTTGCCACGCTCGGCCTGCACACGTTCCTCACGGCGGGTCCGAAGGAAGCGCGCGCGTGGACCATCCACGTGGGTGACACGGCCCCCAGGGCGGCGGGCGTGATCCATACCGACTTCGAGAAAGGGTTCATCAAGGCGGAGGTGGTGAGCTTCGACGACTTGATCGCCACGGGGTCGGTGGTGGCGGCACGGGCGGCGGGCCGGGCGCGCATGGAGGGAAAGGACTACGTCATGCGGGACGGCGATGTCGTGGAGTTCCGCTTCAACAACTGATCAGCGGTATTCGGGCAGGTCAGTGGCCTACTTGGTGCCCGTAGTCCGCACAGAGTCCGCAGGAATCTCGAAAGCCAGCGCCTCGGTCAACATCTCCTCGGCCGCCTGGCGCGTCCGGTCCTCAGCCGTGGGCCACAGGTGGCTGTACGTGTTCAGCGTGGTCGTCGCTTTTGCGTGCCCCAGCGCTCGCTGCACGGTCACGACGTCGGCGCCGTAGGCGATGAGACCACTTGCGTAAAAGTGGCGACAATCGTGGAGCTTGAGGCCCTCGAGGCCAGCCGCGGCGCGCGTCTTCATCCACCGGTGGGTGATGGTGTTCTGGTGCGGCGGCTCGTCGCCCTCTCCGGTGAACAGCCAGCGCGCCGGGTCCTTCCCGGGGCGGTAGCGCGCAATGTGCTCGGTGAGCATCGCGACCAGCGCGGGGGCCAGATAGACCGAGCGCTCGCTCCCGTACTTCGGGGCCCGGACCTCGTAGCCGCCGACCTCCCGTTGGATCTGCCTCGATACCGTCAGGGTGCGGCGCAGGAAGTCGATGTCGCTCACCCGCAGGCCAGCCGCCTCGCCGACCCGGAGCCCTGCGAACGCGCACAGTGCCACGTACGCCCGGAACGGCCCCTCGGCGGCCTTGAGCACCTTCCCGATCTCTGCCGTGGTGGGAATCGTCATGGCAGCTTCGGCCCGGCGCCGACGGGGGAGAGCGACGCCGATGCTGGGGTCGGTCGGGATGACTCGATCGCCCACGGCGCCCCGGAGGATCGCCCGGACGTTGTTCATCCGAGTGTGGATGGTGCTGGCGGCCAGCTTCCGGGCTGTCATCTGCTTGACCCACTGCTCGACGTGGGAGCGCCGGACCGACCGCAACGGCACATTGGCGAAGGTCACTGATCCTGCCGCGATGTTCATCGCCCGGAGCGTTCCGGGGACCCACACTTGTCGTTCCCGCCACTGCTCGTAGAACGCCTGAAACGTCACTCGGCCCGCCTTCGGGTCGACGTACTGGCCGGTGACGACCGAAGTCGTGACTTGGTCGAGCCAGTTCTGCGCGTCGACCTTGCGCGGGAAGTGACGGGCATGCTCCGCTCCGGCCTCGTCTCGGTAGCGAGCTCGGTATCTGCCGTCCGGTCGTTTCGCAATGCTGGCCATGGTCAGTCCTTTCCGCGGTTGACTTGGATGGAATCGCCGGGGTCACCGAACGTCTCTTTCACAAGTTGGTCAAGGCGTTCGCCGTACTCGGTTCCCGTGATCCGGTCGGTCCTCAGCTGCTCGGCGAGTTCACGGAATGGCTCATCGCGCTTGTGGGCGGCTTCGATCTGTTCCGGGGTCCAGCGCGGAGCGGTGTGCGTCTTAGCTCCGAGCAATGCGAGTGCCTTGTTCGTCAGCATTCCCCCGGACCTGCCCGCGGGGGCTTCCGTCAACAGACCCCGCCGTCGTGCTTCGTAGAGCAGGTTCCGGATCTGTGACGCCGAGAGGAACTTGGTTTTGGCGAACTTGTCCAGGGATCCGCTATCGGGCGTGTCGAGCCATTTCACGTAGTCCAGCGCCAGCTCGGCATATTCGAGATCGGGTCGGCCACGACGTCCGGGGCGACGGATATCGATCGCCTCCATTGAGTTGCTGGGGATCGGGTAGGCCGTCCGAGCAGCCTCTGAACGGCCTTTGTCGTATTCACGCCACCACCACGCCATGTGTGCCCGAGCGGCTTTGTCGACTGCGCCAAAGGGGAAGCTCCGAAGGAACCGAGCGGTCAGATTCGGCCCATTTTCAAGGGACTCGAGCTTGGCTCCCCGCAGGTTGAGTTCCTGGTCGTATTCGAGATGCGCTTGCACACCGGGATATTCGGCGTGTCGAGCAACGGCGTACGGCTTGGTTACATCTCCCACCGAAACGTATCGATCGAGCCCGCGTGGGTCATAGAGCCATTCCGTGATGACAACCGACTGTTCCGATTCTGGTGCCACGTCTTCACAATAGTAGAGGGTGTGTGAAACAGTCAAGGCATGCCCAAAACGACCAATCCTAAGCGGGACGATTCGGAAACCACCTCGGCCGATCTCATGCAGATCGAACAGGTCGCCCAGGAGTATGGGTTTTCCAGGGCGACGCTCTATGACTGGCGGCATCGAAAGGTAGGGCCGGCCTCGGTCCGCCTGGGCCGGAGGGTCTACTGGCGACGGTCTGCAATCGAGAGTTGGATCAGCGAACAAGAGCGGCTGCAGTCCGCGTGAGAGCCAGCGACCAGATCATCGAATACCTCGACGCCCCTAAGCGGGAGGATCGCTACCACCGCACCGAGCTCGACAAAATGCGCCTCGGCGACGTCACCACCGAGCGGCTGCAGCACTATCTCGCCTGCCGGCGCCAGCTCGAGGAGCACCTGGACGAAGAGAGCGTCTTTGACGAGCTCTGCCGGCTGAGCAGGCAAGCCGACGATGAGACCTGTGACGTTTTCGACCGTATTCACGTAGAGGCCCGAGCCGACAGGATCCGCACCGCAATGCTCTCCGACGGCTGGGCTGAGGATGAGGTCGAATTCGCCCTCGAGACGCTGGGCGACTGATGGCGACAGCGCCGAAAGCTGGCTTCGACGAAAGGGAACTTGCACCCGGAGAGGGTTTCCGGCACGTCGAGCTCGTCCCGGCGTCGACCATCAAGGTCAAGCCCGTTCACTGGCTCTGGAAAGACCGGATCCCGCTGGGGGAGTTAACCCTGCTGGCCGGCCGCGAAGGCATCGGTAAGAGCACCATCGCCTACACGTTGGCCGCCTGGATCACCCAAGGGTCGATGAAGGGTCGATATGCCGGCGAACCTCGCTCGGTTCTCGTCGCCGCGACTGAGGATTCGTGGGAACACACGATCGTGCCGCGCCTCATGGCGGCTGGCGCCGATCTCGACCGGGTGTTCCGGATCGACGTCATCACCGAAGACGGTTTCGATGGGCTGCTGACGTTGCCCTCGGACATCTCCGACGTCTTCGACGTCGTCCAGCAGTCCGACGCGGCGATGCTGCTCCTGGACCCGCTGATATCGCGACTCAGTGCCCAACTCGACTCCCACAAGGATGCCGAAGTCCGGATCGCACTCGAGCCCCTGACAGCTTTCGCCAAGCGAGCCGGAATCGCGGTTCTCGGGATCATCCACGTCAACAAATCCGGAAGCGGTGACGCGCTCAACTCCATCATGGGCAGTAGGGCATTCGGCAGTGTCGCCCGGGCCGTTCTCATGGCGGTCAAAAACCCGGAAGATGGAATCTGCACATTCGGGCTCGCCAAGAACAACCTCGGATCGAAGGAACAGCCCGCGTACCACTACCAGATCGTCGGCGAGAAGGTCGCTGACACCGACGAAGGCGAAGTCTGGACCGGCAAGGTCGAATGGCAGGGCAATTCTGACCGCTCGATCGACGAGGTCATTTTCGCCATTAGCGAAGGTGGGATGGACGGAATGTCAGCGGTCGACGAAGCCGCGGCATGGCTCGAGGACTACCTGAACACGGTCGGCGGGTCGAAAGCGTCGTCCCTCGTCAAAAGTGCCGGCGCCAAACAGGGCCATAACGACCGAAACCTGAAGCGCGCTGCCGCCAAGCTGAAGATCAAGTACGAGTCGGAGGGTTTCCCGAGAACGACGGTTTGGACGCTTCCGGCGCATCTCCAGCGTGCAATCAATCAGGACACCACTCTGGAGACAGTTACCACTGTCCCAACTGTCCCAACTACTAGTCAACACACACATATTGAACAACCCTCCCCTGTTTGCAGTGAGGACAGTCGGGACAGTCATCAGTGTCTCCAGGCAGACGACCCGACAGGAATCGACCGATGAGCGACCTGAACGACATCTTCGGCGAGCTTGCCGGCGAGCGCATACCAGGCGGTTGTGACATGTGCGACGCCTATCAAGTCCTGGAGACACTCGAACCGCTTGTTCACGTTCTCCACGTCCACCACGACGACAACTGCCCCATCTTGCTGGCATCACGATCAAGGTCGAACTGATGACCACGACGTTCGACGACGAAGCCGCGAGTCTGCTGGCGGCTGGGAACGTGCGGATTCACTGGCGAACTGACCAGCTGACTTCGGCGCGCGTTCGCGATGTCAGCGGCATATTCGACGTGTCGTGGCAACGGTTCAAAGGTTGGAACTGCACTTGTCAAGCGGATGAGTGCGCGCATGTCGCAGCTGTGTTGCTGATTACACATAGATCGTTGAAGTCGTCGCTATGACGAACAGTCAGTCAATCGTGGCAACAGCAATGAGTGAACGACAACTTCAGTCTGCAGTCGTCGAGCTCGCTGGCTGGCTGGGGTGGATGACCTACCACACCCATGACTCTCGACGATCCAATCCAGGGTTCCCGGATCTGGTCTTGGTCAAGGGCAACACGCTGTTGTTCGTCGAGTTGAAGTCGGCCAAAGGCCGGCTGACACCTGAACAGACGGAATGGCTGCGAGCACTTGGCTTCGTCGCCTCAGTTGCTACATGGCGACCGTGCGACTGGACATCGGGTGAAATCGAGCGCGCATTGAGGAGTGGGTCGTGACCAGTAGGACTCACCACTTTGGCGGCGGTGGGAGTGCCACGACCATGTGGTCTCACGTACCCGTGGGCGGCAGTGCTGGAGTCCACCTGTGCCCCTGCTCGGAGCCTGGGGGGATGTGTAGACAACACAGGGCTGTGACCTGCATGTATGGGTGGGGGCGGGTTCGAGGTAGCCAGGTCAATGCCCTATCGACCCGCTCGGTCAAGTCTTCCCTCCCCACGTCCGCCAGGTCCGCACTGTGAGCGCACTTTTCTTCGGTGCGCAGGCCATCCCCAAGGTCTGCGCCGAGATCGAGGATCTGCTCAGCGGCCCGATGAGGTCGAGCGTGGACAAGAACCCGGAGAAATACTGCGTCGAGACGTGGGATTTCCTCCTGGCTGTAGAAAAGGCATCGCAGGCGGTTCGCGATCGCCGGTCCCTTGCTACGACAAGGGAGTCCCACTTGTCACCCCTCAAAATGGAAGAGGTGAAGACATTTTCAGTAAGTCAGACCGCCGAGCACCTTGGCTGCACACGTCAAGCGGTTCTCGACAGGATCGCCCGGCGGACGCTGCGTCCATTGAGCGAGCGGGGGGAGCGGAATGAGTACCGGATCCCCGTCGACCAGCTCCCGGAGGTGTCGTGATGGTCCTTCCCGACTCGGCTGTCGATCCCCGCAGGGCTCACATGCTCGCCCTGCTCGAGCAGATCCGTGAGCGCCTGGACGCATTGCCCATGCCGTCCGGCCAGGAACACAACCTGTGTCACGGCGCGTATCACTCGCTCAAGGCCGTCATCAATACCGCACCGATCGTGAAAGAGGGGCCGGCTGTCGTTCTCGTCAACGGCCTGGGTCGCAGAGTGGAGGTCGAGGATGCCGGAAACTGAACACTGGGAACCGGTCGTCAAGGACCACGAGGTGGTTCTCGAGACTGACGGGCTGACCGTCGAACAGCGCGTTGACCGATTGGAATTGATCTGTCGCGATTTCAGCTTGGATCTCACCTCAACGCACGGGTCCAAGGCACGCGGATATGGACCCATCCGACACCTGCTCGTTCAGAGGGGGTGGCTGCGTGTCTAAGTTCATCGATATTGGCGAGCCGGCGCGAGTCGATCCGGCGAAGCCGCGCCTCTTTCGGGACGCACCCAATGAGCCCAACTACATTCCCGACTCATGGCCGAGGCCCCCGGAGTACAGCGCGGCGACCAAGGCATGGGAGGCAAAGGAACAGGCGCGGTTACTCGCCAACCGGGAAGCAGCCCTGGCCGAATCTGAGCGGCTCCGTATCGAGCGAGAGGCCGAGGAGCAGCGCAAGGCCGCCGAGTGGGAGGCCAATCGCCCCCAGCGCGAGGCCGCACAGCGTGAGATAGCACTGCTTGAGCTCCAGCTGGCCGAGTTGGATTCACAGGGCGCCCCCCTCCTCGCTCGTATGCGCTCTCTGCGGGAGGTGGCCGAACGGTGAAGATATACGAGGATGAGCTGGCGCGTCGTCACTCTCTGGTTGCCGAGGCGGACCGGCTCCTCGACAGTTGGGAGGAGTGTGAGGCCACTACCCGGGGAATAGAACGGCGCACTCAGAGAGCCGCCTTCACGTCGGATTTCGAGTACCTGACGGCCGAGATCGAGCAAATCGATGACGGGATCCGGGACTTCGACCGGCGTATGGACCGGAAGTACTCGTTGTGCTACTACCCATACTTCGGCCGCCAGTGGCGGAGGTACGTCGTCTGGAATCGACTCCCCGGCTGGAGGGCCTACCGTGGGCGAACCGACGCACAGTGAACGCACGGCCGTCCATGAAGCCTCCCACGCACTCGTCGCGCTCGTCTTCGGTGTCGTGGTGACCGAAATCCGGCTCAGACCTGGCCGCGTGCGGTTCGGCGCCGTCATGGAGGACCCCATGTGTGATCTGTGCGTCCGTCTGGCCGGCGCCGCCGGCGAAAGAATCGCATTTTCCGACTATGACCCGCCGGGGTTTGATCCGCTCGAGGGGTGCCAAGACGACCGGGCCCGGGCCGACGACGCTGCCTGGCGAGCGACCTTCGACCTCGATGAGATGGACGCGTTGAAAGCCGAGGCGCACAGTCGCGTCACGGACCTCCTCTCGGAGAACTGGACCGAGGTCGAAGACCTCGCGGTGGCTCTCCTCAAGTCTCCGGGCGGAGTCATCTGCGACCCGAACTCACCATCCGGGCAAGGACCGTCAGAAATGGCGCCGGTCGGTGACAGTTGCGCCGGGGAGGGTCGTCTGTTTACTCCTTTCCGGGCGGCTCTTTCCCGGCCAGCGCGGATTGGTGGGGGGGTACAGAGCTGATGATCGACGATCTGGCCGGGACGCGGGTCCTTAACCTTTCAGCCCGCGTCCCGGCCGAGGTGGGGGTGAGCACTTTCTGGAACGCGGAGATCGCCGCCCGTCGATTGTCCGCCTTCCTCAGCTGCCGGCGCCCGGGGTCTTCCTCCGGGGTCCTCGGGCGCCGGCGAGCTCTCCTCGGGTGTGTCGCCCTGGGAGGAGTGAATGACCACCTCCACACAGACCTAGCAAAGAAAGAGTAGCCAATGACGTACTGGAGCACCCCAGTCACCGCCACCGTCGGCGAGGTCGCCGCCTCGGCTGATTTCAACGACCACGCCGCCCTCATCAACTTCGTGGGCAATCCGCCGCAGGGTCGGCTCTACGTCAACACTGAATTCAGCGTCCCGCCCGCGGAATGGTTCGACGTGCCGATGAACGAGATCGACTACATGCAGAACGGGATGACGAATGACGCCAACGCCTTTGTCATCCCCTCGGGACCCACCGCCCTCTACACCGTCACCGGCCAGTGCCAGTTCGTCGGGTTCTCGGGCAACCCCACCCTGGTCATGGTCGGCCTGTACTCCGCCGACAACGACACCGTGGTGCGAATCTTGGGCGGCATGGGAGCCACCGAGGGCCAAGGCCCCGCGCCTAGCGGAACGTCAAGGGTCCGTCTCAGTGAAGGGGACCAGGTCAAGCTCCAGGTCTGGCACAACTCGGCCTACAGCGAACTCTGCACGGGCGCTGAACCGGGCGCATCCAACTTCTGCGAGGTCACGTGGACCAGCAACTACGGAGGATAAGGTCAGCGGCGTGAGCAACATGAAGAAGGGCATCGACGCCATGACCGTCTACTTGGCTGCGCCCGCTGGAATGCCTCCTGATGAACTGCTGCGGTACGTCACTGAAAATGTCGAGGGAACCCAGGATGAGATCACTCTCGGACTGATGGTGCTGGGAACGATCCTGTTAATGAAGCTGGGCGATGCGACCAACATGCGAGAGCACGAGGTCTTGCTCGATATTGCCGCCGACTTCCCCTAGACGCGACAAAGCGCCCCGGAGGGGGGCGCCCTGCCGTCCCCCATGGGGAGTGTATGTCAGGTGGGCGTGTCAGGCCCCGAGCTTGAGCGAGCCCACAGCCGCAGCAGCATCGATGCTGCTGAATGCCACGTATCCCGCGGTAGTTGTGGGGCTGGAATGTCCGAGAAGCTCCTGCGTCACCCGTATGTCGTGAGTGTTGGCATAGACCTCACTGCCAAACCAGTGGCGGAGTTGGTGTCCGGTCGCGTTGATCCCCAGGTCTCTCAGATAGTGACGGATGGCGTTTCCGACCGTGTAGGGAAGATGTCGGCCGCCCCGGGCCCGGACGAACAGAGCGCCGGTCCTGGGCAGCGGTAGGCACCGCAGCGCCTCCATCACGTCAGGGTGGAGTGGGACGATCCGTTCCTTCTCGCCCTTGCCATGGCGCACCCGGATGATGTTCTTCGCTTCGATGATGTCGTCGCGGTCCAGACCGGCGATCTCCTGCACTCTGAGCCCTCCGAAGGCAGCCAGCGACAACATCGCTCTCATCTGCGGTCGGGCCGCACGAATCGCCATCACCAGGTCGTCGTGCATGATCGGGCGCGGGAGGGTACGCCGCTGCTTGGGGCGCACGATGGTCACCGTGGGGTCGACCGTGAGCAGCTCCTCGTTCACGGCCCACTCGTAGAACGAATGGAAATGAGCCAGCCAGTAGTAGCGGGTCCGGGGCGAGATCTTGCGGCCCTCCCGGGTCCGCCGCTTGTCCAGGAATAGCTCGATGTCCTGCCGGTTGGCGTCGAGCAGGCCACGGGGCGCCAGATACCTAGCGAAGGCCCGTAGGTAGGTTTCGCGCTTGTCCATGGAACTGAGGAGGTTTCCTCGTCGGTCCTGGGCGAGCCGGTGACGGCGAATCAACTGCACTGATTCACTCGGCACCGGCATCGCCTTCGGACCCTTCACTCGCCAGCCTCTACCCAGTCGAGAAGCGGCTGCAGGCTGGCCCGGATCTCCAGGACCTCCTCATGCGTCTCAGCGTCGCGTATCGACTCGGAAAGGCACAGGAACCCGGCCTCCCACAGGTCATCGCAGAGGAACAGGTCCTCGACCCGCTTGGCGGTCACGACCCCGCCCGCTCTGCTCGCTCGCACTCATGCCGATCCTTCCGGGCAGCGGCCCTCGTCGGGGTCTTCCATGCCTGATTCATCGCATAGCCGACCGAGTCACCCAGCTGGGCCATCCCGACCGGATCCGCCCAATTGTGTTCAGCAATGAATCGCTTGAAGTCGTCAGGGTCGTTGTCGAACATGCCATCCTCTCCGTTCATCAGATCCTCATCACTGATCAGATTGGCGATGAGAATTGCTGCATAGACGGGACCCATGCTCTCGATCTTCAACAACTCGTCATGGGTGATCGGATAGTCGTTGGCGAAGTGACACCCGCACTCGTCGGCCGTAACGACCTTGACTTCGGCGAGGGTGGTCATATCTCCACCGTTCCCTGCACGCCGTCCTCGGTGACAGTGATCTGGCCGTCTAGGGCAGCTCGAATGAGAAGTCCTTGCCGTCGGGCTCCCTCGTCCGCGGCCTCGCACCAGAGTTTCCCGAAGAGGTTGTCGAGCTCCATCAGGATCTCTTTCGATCCGGGGTGTCGTTCGTACAGGGTGTCGAGGATCTCCCGGTGCCGAATGTCGGCATCAGAGCCGCTCAGCATTCCTCCCACTTCCGTGCCCTTATTCGTTGCTAGCGCCATGAGGCGCCTCCTTTCGTTTGGCGGCCCGTGCCGCTATTGCCATAGTACACTTGCGATATAGAACCGCAAGGGAAAGGTTGCTCTGTGGTACAAACACGACAGATGCCATTCGAAGCGAAGCCGATCGACCCCAAGGCTTACGAGGCGCTGGATCGAATTGTCGCCGCCACCGAGGCCATGCGATCGGCCGAAGCAACCCGCAAGGAGGAGGCCGAGAAGCGTGCCCGAGCGATCGTCGACGCCCGACGCTATGGGCTGTCGCTCGACGCCATCGCGGAGCGGTTGGGCGTGAGTAGGGAGCGCGTGCGACAGATGGCGGTCAAGACGGCTGATCCGGTACGAGGCAACGAAGAGGGGCCCGGGCCGAAGGCAAACGATCTGAAGCCGCTGAGGTGACGTGAGTATCAATGCCCGCCGAACAGGGAATGCCTATGCTTCACCACGGGGAGCTGAGATGACTCAAGATTTTGGCGCGTTTACTGACGGTGCGTACACCGTGTCGGAGGTTTGCAGGATCTTGCAGCCTTCGATGACCTCGCGCAAGGTTCATTATTGGCTGGACACCGGACTCCTCACCCCTTCCGTCGTACACGGAAGGCGGGGCACTCCTACCTTGTTGAACTTTCGCCAGTTGTTAGAGATACGAACGGTTCAGTACTTGCGAGACAACCTTGAATTCTCTCTTAGGCGCGTTCGCTCTGCGTTCGAGTTCATTCTCGACGGGCTATTCGCTCCTTCATTCTCGGAACTTCGCTTTACGAAGGGACCGGATGGGGAGCTCGTTGCTGTCCTTGAAAATGGTGATGCTCTCGTGGTGCCGGGTGGCCAGGGAGTGCTGCCATTCACATTGCCCCAGATGAACGCTCACGCCAGAGGGACGCGCCAGTCCTGGGAGGCCAAGGCATTCGATATTCCCGAGCGACCGCACTTAGTATCGAACGCACGGATCCAGGCGGGTTCTCCGACGATTAAGGGAACTCGGATCGAGACTGCGTTCGTAGCGTCATTTTCGGACAACCATCACTTCACCACCGAAACGATTGATTTGGTCGCTTCCTCCTATCCCGCGCTAGAGAGGCAGGCCATCACTGAGGCAATGCTGTTTGAGGGGCTTCTCTTAGTTTCGTGAGGTTTCTCCTCGACGAAAACCTGCATCCTTTGACAGCAGAGATTCTCAGCGTTTTGGGGCGAAGAGATGGCCACGAATTCATTCACATCTTGACGGTGGCAGTGCAGGGCACTGACGACTCGGATATTCCAGCGATATGCCAAGACAACGATGTGCAGGCCCTGATCACGGTAAATCACAAGGATTTCGGTGCAAGGAAGGCCCTTTACCAAGCGCTTATAGCGTCCAACGTCAGCGTCGTCGTGGTGCGTCCTGGGAAGCTCCGGTTTATCACTTCGAACCAAGTGATGGTTCTGTCGGGGGCCTATCCGCATTTCACAAAGTTTGCGGTCGACGCCACCGGACCAATTCTGATCAAAGTGACGCCCTCTGGGACGGTCAGTCGGAGTCTTGAGGAGCTGGAGGCGGAGATCCTCGGACAGTCTTGACTTGGGTACTTTTCGGCGCGTGTTTCCGACAAGCCTCCACGTACCAGCTCTTCCCCTTGGCGTCCTTCCAGACGCCCTTCCAGGCCGGTGGCTGGCGGCAATGGGTGGCCTGGAGCTTGTGGTCGTAGATCATGCGGAAGCAGCGGCCCGCCTGGACCGAGAACGCCGTGATGAGGTCGCCGGGCTGGGGCATGGCCATGGGCGAGGGTATCCGTCGCCAGTGTCAGCGGGGGTCGGTGGCGTGATGACAGTGGCAGCCAGTGCTTCGGGGAGCGTACGGTCCTGGGAATGCAGGAAATCAAGGTGGGGGTCCCTGGCAGATGACGCCCTGGTGGGTTGCGATTGTGACATTTGTGGGGGGTTCAGGCGTGACCCTGGCCGTCGAGTGGTTCCGGACCCTCAATGCCCGAGCAGACAGGCAAGAGGCAGCCATCGAACGCCGCGAGGACCGAGTCGCCGAGAGCACCGCCCGAGCCGAGGAAAGACAAGCGGTCAGTGCCCGAGAACACCATGGCCGGCAGGTGGCGACCCTACAGGCACTGCAGGACGTCCTGTCGGACTACATGCGGAGCTGTGGGGAGATCGAAGCCTTCGATAGGTCCGCATGGCGAAAGGCCGGGAGTCCCTCAGATAAATTCCCCCGGTCAGCCTCCTCCCTGAGGATCTATCCGATCGAAACAATGACCTTCAGCGTAGAGTCCAGGTTCTTGCCAAGAGGGTTGATGACGACGATGTTCGTCTCGGAGCTCGGGAACTACTTAGGGTGTCCGCAGTCATTGCCTCATCGATCAGGGAAGCCGAACAATCGATGACTGAGGCGAGCAATCGATTTGTGGATCTGAATGAACGAATCGGATTAGCCATCCGAGCGCAGCGGGCGATCGGATCTACGGCGGCGGAAGGCGACACGCCCGCGCTCCCACAGTCCGCAGAAAGTCCGCAGGACGTTCCAAAAATATCGCAAACAACCGGGGACGACCGGGAGCGTTAGTCCAGGTCAGGCCCAACAATCCAAAACTGCCGGAAACAGTGGAGCAAGCCTGAGCAGTTCCGCTTCAACAACTGACGCGACACAGCCACGAGGGCGTTCGTCGCGTGACCTCTCGAATGAAACACCCCCGCAACCGAGTGAGCGGTCCGGGGGCACGGCCGGCGCCCGATCTGGGGGGAAAGCGCCGACAAGGACAACGTACCGAGCCCCGCTTGCGGAACGGTCGCGGCGCGGGTGCGGCGTGGTTGCGGCGCCGCCGCGGCCGCGCGCAGGCCCGTTCGGGGGTGTCCTCGACCGCCGGTTCGGGAATCTCCACCGGTGCGGTCGGCTCGGGAATGGGAACGATCTCTGGCTCCGGCGGGTCGACCGGAACAGGTTCTTCGGGAATGGTCATGGCGTCTGCGGTACCCGGCATTGCAAGGGTTCAATCCGCGGTGCCCGGTAGCATCCGCAGGTGAGTTGTGGCAGCACCCCGAACCCCCGGTGGCACCGGCGCGCGCCTGGTCGGCGGGTCCGGTGAGGGGGCGAGCGGTGGGACGAGGCGGCATCGGCGCGGTCGCGCGTGCATGTGCCGTCATCGTCGTGGTGGGTGGTGCCACCACGGTTGTACTGGGCCGGGGTCCGTCCGCCGCCGCGGCGCGTCGCCCGGCCCGCGCCGGCGGCCTCGGCGTCCTTCTCGGACCGGCCCACGCGAAGTCGGTGTCCTTTTTGGTCCTGCTCCGTGCCGCGGCACAACCAACCTGTCTCACCCAATGGGCTCGCGGGTCGGGGCTTTCGGTGCGGTGGTCTCCCGGTCAACGATGGGTGACTATCTCCGGCGCTCCCCGCGAGGTCGACCGCAGCTTCCACCTTTCGATCGACGACTACCGGACCTCCGCGGGGCAGGTGGTCTTCGCAGCTGACCATCCCGCCGCCGTACCGACCGGGGTCTGTGGTGAGGTCGCCGGTGTCGGCACCATCCACTCGTTCGTCGAGCCGACCTCTTTCGCCGTCCCCTCGGGTGGGCTGAGCAGTATCGAGCTGCTGCGGGCCTATGACGCCCTCCCGTTGACCCAGAAGGGATACAACGGCCAGGGGGAGACGGTGGTCCTCATGGAAGGCGGGGGCTTCATGCGGAGCGACCTCACCACCTTCACCTCCGACGAGCACCTGCCGCCGTTCGAAATAACGCTCGTCGGGGAGAACACCGGTTTCGACGACGAGACGACGCTGGACCTAGAGACGGCGCACGAGATCGCCCCGCAGGCGCATCTGGTCTTCTTCAACCTGAACTCCATCCCCGACGCCACGTCCGATGCGGATCTGTTCGCGCAGGCCTTCCTCAAGGCCGAGGCGCAGTTTCCGGGCGCGATCGTGAGCCTGAGCCTGGGGTTGTGCGAGAGTGACACCCAAGTCTTCGATCGCGCCGACCTGGTCGCACTCAACTCGACCGTGGCGTCGATCGAGGCGAAGGGCTCGACCGTGTTCGCGGCGAGTGGCGACGCCGGGGGGCTGGATTGCACGCCGCCGGCGGACTACGGGCAACCGCCGCAGAGCTCGTTCGAAGGCGTATCCGTGCCGGCGTCCCTACCGGCGGTGACGGGCACCGGGGGGACCACCCTGACGACGGACGCGGCGGGCGACTACGCCGGCGAGACCACGTGGTCCGAGCCGCTTTTGTCCCAGGGGACCGGGGGCGGCGTCTCCGCCGTGTTCTCGCGCCCGTCGTGGCAGACGGGGGTCGGCACCGGGGGACAGGCCGACGCCGGCAATGGACGCCAGGTGCCCGATGTGAGTGCCGACGCGGACCCGACCACGGGCAATCTCATCATTGAAAAGGGCGAGAAGGACGTCGGCGGGGGGACATCACTGGCCGCGCCCATCTGGGCCGGATTCACGGCGATTGTGGACCAGTACCTGAAGGCCAACCACGATCCCGCGGTGGGATTCTTCAACCCGATCCTGTACCGCCTGGCCAACTCATCGGAGCCCTACCCCCCCTTTCACGACATCACGGTTGGCGGGAACGACTTCTATGCCGCTACGCCCGGATACGACATGGCGACGGGCCTGGGCTCTCCCGACGTGTACAACCTCGCCCGGGATCTGAAAGCCGGAGATTTCTGACATGAGTGACATGGGCGACAACGGTGAGATGACCTCGACGCCGGCAGACCTTGCGGTCCTGGCGACGGTGGTGTGCCCGTACTGCGACGTCGTGGTTCCCGACGCGCGGTTCTGCGGTGCCTGCGGCGCGCATCTCGTACACAGCGGACTGCGCGCCTCGCAACGGCTGCACGCGTACGCCGCCTTTCCCGACGAGCCGGTCTTTCGCCTCTCCGTGGTGACGTCGCTCTTCCCCCATCTCTCGCACCGGGCCAAGGCCCCGTTTCGCATCGCCTTTGCCGTCTTCGTGCTGCTCCTGCTGATCTTTGCCCTCGCCGGCACCAGCGCCCCGTTGATCGCCGTCAGCGCACTCAGCGTGCCCAGTCTCTTCGTGGTCTACATCTGGGAGGTCGACCCGTACGAAGGCAGCTTCCTTCCCCCCACGCTCCTCTGCCTCCTGCTCGGCGCGGGGCTCGGCGCCGGGTGGGCCATCGTCGGCGGCAGCTACGTCGACAAGGCGCTCGTGCCCTCCTTGAGCCCGAGTCTCACCAGCCATTCGGCCCTTGTGGCGGCGCTCGCGGTGCCGGCCATCGGACAGCTCCTGGCGTGTGTGCCGATGGTCGTCGTGCGGGCGCTGCAGCGCGGGCCGATCGAGTCGCTCGACGGCTTCGTGGCCGGCGCGACCGGTGCGCTGGGCTTCACCCTGGCCGCCACCATCGACCTCATGTCGCCCTGGCTGAGCAACGGCCAGCTCACGCACGAGTCGTTTCTTTCCAACATCACGCAGGTGATCCTGCGCGGGGTGACCCTGCCTCTGGTCACCGCCCTGGCGACCGGCTTCATCGGCATGGCGTTCTGGGCGAAGTCCGGTGGCCGTGCCACCTCGGCCCGGGGCGTGTGGCTCACCTCGCCGGGCTTGGCGTTGGCCCTCGCCCTTCTCGTGCAGGTGGGCCTGGGGTTCACGGACGTCGCCGCGCTGTCCGACGCCGTGCTGATCGGCGTCCACGTGGCCGCTCTGGGCATGCTGACCCTCGCCATGAGGGTGGGCCTGCACTACGTGCTCCTGCACGAGGCGGTGGATGTGAGGATCGGAGGCCCCCGCGTCTGCCCCAGCTGCTCCCATCTGGTCCCGGCCATGGCATTCTGCCCGCAGTGTGGGGTCGCCGAACGGGCCGTGGCGCGCCCGCACCGCGTGGGAGCGACGTGGCCTCTGATCAACGGTGTCACGACGCAGCCAGAAGAGAGAACGACAGGCCCAGAGGCACCGTTGCCAGACACCCCGTGGCCCACGGCGCCACCCGGGGCTCCCGGCTTGAAGCTCGGCTTTCCCGGCGCGCACGAGCTGGCCTCACCGACGCATCGCGTCAGCCATCGCACCAAGGCCCTCCTGTTGGTGGGGGGCCTTGGCCTGCTCACGGTGACGCTCATCCTCGTCGCTCTCCTCGCCACTCCCGGACCCGCTCCCTCTTGTAACCCGCTCACGTGTCAGGGACCGCCGATCGGCCATCCGGGTCAGCAGCAGAACGTGGCCGGTTCTCCCGAGGTTTACGGCACCCTCTACAAGAACTCCACGGGGTTCACCGTGCGATACCCACCCCAACCGCAGGTGCAGAAAGGTTCCGGGGGCATCGACCTGACCTATGACTACGTCGACGGCGGTGCATCCTCCCTTGACGTGGTCGGTGGGTCGGCAGACGGGGCCACGGCGGAGACGGCGGTGGAGAGCGTCGCCGCCAGCGAGTTCGCCGACACCCAGCCGACCTACGAGCTCCCTGATCCGTGGATCGGCTACCAACCGGCCTACGGGGCTGCGTACGACGTCCAGCCGGCCAGCGCCGACGGGAGCACCCAGACCGACCAGGTCGTCGTGGCCGCCGCGGTCAAGGACGGGTTTGCCATCATCGTCTTGGAGGAAGGAGCGCTGCTCCCGACGGTCACCGCCAACTCGCCGTTCTTCAACGGCCACCCCTCCCCGGCGCGCGTGAACATGGCATATGGCTTCGGAGATTTCATCGTCAATCGGATCCGCTTTCCTACGCGTTCACAGTGAATGCCGTGTGGATCGCGTTCCCTGCCGGACCCAGCACGTACCACGGGCCGCCGTCTTGGTCGATGGCCTGACCGGTGACCATCCCCGGCCTCACGTCGCGGATGTAGGTGTAGAGGGGATGGCCGCCGTAGGTGAGCTGGGTCGACCCGTCGGGCCGTGTCACCCTGCCGACGAGGGATCCCTTGACACCCCGGCCGATCCGGACCGCACCGCTGACCTCCAGCGGCGGCCATTGGAAGACGCACCCGGCATTGAGACATGCGCTGTGGGTGGGTGAGTCGGGGCCGAAGTCATAGAGCGTGGCGCCTTCGCCGGTGGCCAGAATCGGTCCGACGGGCGAGCGCTGGATGGTGAGGGTGAGCGCCGGATCGGTGGTGGGCGGCGTGGTGAGGGTGGACACCGATCCGCCGACGCACGCGCACAGGAGGAAGCCGAGGCCGACGGAGAGCGCGACACCGACGGCGGTCCGCGACCGGCTGCGGAGTGCGCACGCGCCGGGTGCCGGCGTGACAACCCTCAGCTTTCGTCCTCGTCGGGCGGAAGGAAGGCGAAGGGCAGGTCGGCCAGCTGGATCAGCGTCGAGGAGATCCAGCGGGTGAGCCCGGAGACCACGGGATCGATCTCACCAGGCGACTCCAGCTGTGCTTCGCTGAAGCGCACCGAGCCCTCGTAGGTGGCCTCCACGGCCCAACGGACGTGGCCTCCCGCATGCACCTGCTCAATGGTCGTCGCCGTGCGCACCAGCGGCTCGACACCGAGAAGGGGGTTGGCCTCCGGCAGTGCGTGCAGGACCATTTCGGTGTCGGGCGCCTGGGCCAGCCGTTGTACCCGTAGTGCCACCTCCACCATGATTTCGGGGAGCTCGTCCGGCGGCTCACCGATCGACCAGCTCCGGTAAGAGGTCTGGCTCCAGGTCGGCCAGTCCACGGAGACGTCCGCCCGGACCCGCGGCGGCTGCTCCTCGCCCGGAAGGCTGTAGGAGGTCTCCCACGAGACATCGCCCAAGAACACGTCGACCTGGAAGCGCTCCTCGACCGCCTGGCGCTGGAGCAGCGCCTCGTCGAAGGACCGGCGGATGGCACTGATGACGTCGACGAGGATGTGATCGAGCACGGCGGGGAGAGGCTACTGGCGATCGACCGTTACCATCGCATGGGTGGGCGCACGGGTGGGCGATGGTTCGGTGTGGCTGGAGAGAAGGCTGATCGCCTTTGCGCACCAGGGCGGCGCCTGGGAATGCCCTTCGTCGACACTTTTCGCCATCGACCGCGCCGTGGCCGCCGGCGCCACGGGGATCGAGCTCGACGTGCACGCCACGGCGGACGGGGAGTTGGTCGTCTGCCACGACGCCACGGTCGATCGCACCACGGCGGCGACCGGGAACATCGCAAGCTTCACCCTGGCCGAGTTGCGGGAATTGGATTTCTCCTACTGGTTCATTCCGGGGGACGACGTGACGCCCGGCCGCCCCGAGGCCGACTATCCCTACAGGGGTCGGGCGCCCGGGGATCCCCGTTTCGGCATCGCGTCGTTGCGGCAGGTGCTCGAGCAGTTCCCCGGCGTGGTCTTGAACCTTGACATCAAGCAGACCGCACCGGTGGTGGCCCCCTACGAAGAGACGCTGGCGAGGCTGTTGGCAGAGTTCGGACGCACGGACGACGTCATTGTCGCATCGTTCCTCGACACCGCCACCGACACCTTCCGGATGTTCGCACCGGGGGTGCCGACGTCGGCCGGAACGTCAGCGACGGCAGAATTCTGGCGGGCGGTACGCCGGGGAAATGCGATCCCCGACACTCCGGCCGTGGCGTACCAGGTGCCCGAGCGGATGGGGGATCTCGTCGTGGTCGACGAGGCGTTCGTGGAGGCGGCACACCGGAGCGGAAAGGCGGTCCACGTATGGACCGTCAACGACGCCACGGCCATGGAGTGGTTGGTGGGAATCGGCGTCGACGGGATCATCTCCGATCTGCCGAGCACCCTGGGAAAAGTGCTGGGCGACCACGACGCGGCCTGGGACGGTCGCCTGGATTGAGCCGACCCGCAGGGGTCGAGCCCGTGTTCAGCCCCGTCCGCAGTTGGGCTTCTTGCCGTGGTTGGCCTTCTTCTTGGCCCTGAGTTTGCGCTTTACGGTCCGCTTCGACATAAGTGACCACCCTAGTTCGCCCGGGTAGTGGTCTTTTCCGGGCGCCCCGCACCTCCTCCGGCCTGACCTGTGGTGCCCCCGCGCCCATTAGCCTCGGACGCCTATGCGGTCCGGTTGGCTGCTGCGAGACGGCGATGTGCTGTGCGCAATCGAAATGACCGACTCGTTCGGCGAAAGGGTCAAGGGGTTGCTCGGGCGCGAGCGCTGTGAGGGCGGCCTGCACCTCGACGGCGCACGCGTCGTGCACACGGCGGGGATGAAGTTCCCGCTGGACGTGGCCTTTCTCTCCGCGGACCTGGTCGTCATCCGGATGGTGCGAATGCCACCCTGGCGGGTCGCGTTGCCCCGGCCCGGGGCGCGCAGCGTGCTCCAGACCGAAGCCGGCGCGCTCGAGCGGTGGGGAGTCCGGGTGGCCGATCAGCTGGACATACGCGAGGTGGAGTGAGCGAGGCCGGGGGGCGTCATCGCGGCCGGTTGGTCCTGGTGGCTACCCCTATCGGCAATCTGGGCGACCTCTCGCCCCGCGCCCGCGAGGTGCTCGAGGTGGCGGATCTGATCTGCTGCGAGGACACCCGCCGGACCAGGGCCCTCCTCTCGGCGATGGGCATACCGGCGGGGGGAGCGCACGGCGATCGGCTCTTGTCCCTCCACGGGCACAACGAGTGGGCGCGGGTCGACCGGGTGCAGGAGTGCGTGGCTGGTGGTGGCACGGTGGCGCTGGTCAGCGACGCGGGCACGCCGGGGATCTCGGACCCCGGCACGTTGCTGGTCTCCCGGCTGTCCGAGGCGGGGGAGGAGGTCAGCATCGTGCCCGGCCCGACCTCGGTCGTGGCCGCGCTGGTGATCAGCGGTCTCCCCACAGATCGCTTCTGTGTCGAGGGGTTCCTGCCCCGCAAGGGTGGCGAGCGCCGTGACCGGGTGGCGGCGCTCATGGCCGATGGTCGCACGACCGTGCTGCTCGAGGCCCCCAGCCGGGTGGCCGCGACACTGGCGGAGCTGGCCACGGTGGACGCGGCGCGCCGGGTCGCGGTCGTGCGCGAGCTGACGAAAGTGCACGAGGAGGTGTGGCGGGGAACGGTGGGCGATGCGGCGGAGGCCTTCATGGCGCGCCAGGTGAGGGGCGAGGTCGTGGTCGTGATCGCCGGGGCGACTCCGGCCGGCCCGCCGAGCGACGAGGCCATCGATGACGCGGTACGGGGGCGCCTGCACAACGGTCAGGGGGAGGGCCCGCGGCAGATCGCCCTCGTGGTGGCCGAGGAGCTCGGGGTGCCGCGCCGCACCGTCTACGAAGCCGCCCTCCGCCTGCGGAGGGCGGGAGAAGCCCGCCGCGAGCCGTGAGATGGGGAGGGCACCGCCGCCGGTACGCTACCGGCGGTGCCGCCCTACTACCTGACCACGCCGATCTACTACGTCAACGATGCCCCTCACGTGGGCACGGCGTACACGACGGTGAACGCAGACGCGCTGGCCCGATGGCACCGCCTCCTCGGCGACGACGTCTTCTTCGTGACCGGGACGGACGAGCACGGCGCGAAGATCGTCGAAGCCGCGGAGGCCCATGGCACATCACCCCAGGAGTGGACCGACCGCACGTCCGCCCGCTTCGTCGAGGCCTGGAAGCGCCTCGACATCAGCAACGACGACTTCATCCGTACCACCGAGCCCCGGCATCACGCGGTGGTGCAGCAATTCCTCCAACGGGTGTACGACAACGGCTTCATTGAGCTTGGGACCTACACGGGCCTGTACTGCGTGTCCTGCGAGGACTACTACACCGAGGAGCAACTCGTGGACGGCAAATGCCCCGTCCACGGTCGGCCGGTGATCGAAATGCAGGAGGAGAACTACTTCTTCCGGCTGAGTGCGTTCGAGGCGCCCCTGCTGGAGTACTACGAGAGCCACCCCGACTTCGTCCGCCCGGTCTCCAAGCGCAACGAGGCCCTCGGATTCGTACGGGGCGGGCTCAACGACGTCTCCATCACGCGCACCTCGTTCCGCTGGGGCGTACCGGTGCCGTGGGATGACGGGCACGTGTTCTACGTCTGGTACGACGCGCTCATCAACTACCTCACGCTGGCGTCGTACGGCAGCGATTCCGAGCGGTTCGCCGCGCTGTGGGACGCGGCGCACCATCTCATCGGCAAGGACATTTTGAAGTTCCACTGCGTGTGGTGGCCCGCCATGTGCATGGCGGCCGGGGTCGATCCGCCCGAGGAGATCTTCGTGCACGGCTATCTGCTCATCGGCGGGCAGAAGTTGGGGAAGTCGATGATCGCGGCCGGGGTGGCCGCGGCCGCCGAGGCCGCCGATGTGGGCGATGCCGCCGAGGCCGCCGATGCCGCACCGACGCTCAAGATCACCGAGGTCTCCCCGCTGGCCCTCGCCGACGAGTTCGGCGTCGACCCTCTGCGCTACCACCTGCTCCGCGACGTCCCACTGGGGGGAGACGGCGACTTCTCCTACGAGGGCATCGTGGCGCGTTACAACGCCGACCTGGCCAACAACCTCGGCAACCTCCTCTCCCGGGTGGCCACCGTCGTCCACTCAAAATGCGGCGGGATCGGGCCCGCCCCGGACCCGGAGAGCACCCTGTCGGCCCGGGCCGTCGAGGTGGTGGCCGAGACCAGTGCCGCCTGGGCCCGGTGGGCCCCCCATGAGGCGCTCGAGGTCACCTGGCGGCTCATAGGGGCGACGAACGCCGAGCTGGAGGCCACCGAACCCTGGAAGATGGATCCGGGGCCCCAGGTCGACGCCGTCCTCGGTAACGCCCTCGAGGTGCTGCGGATCGTGGCCGTCCTGATCTCCCCGGCCATGCCCGCTTCGGCGGCGGAGATCTGGAGGCGCATCGGCCTCGAGGGTGACCCCGCGTCGGCGCGGGTCCCCGCCGACGCGGCCTGGGGGCAGTACCCGGGAGGGGTGCCGGTGGTGAAGGGGGACCCCCTTTTCCCGCGCCGCAAGGGATGAGCCTCTGGTTCGACTCCCACTGCCATGTGCAAGAGGAGTATCTCGGAGGGGGGGAGAGCGGGGAGGGCGAGAGGGATCTCTCGCTCGTCCTGGCGCGCGCCGCAGAGGCCGGTGTCGACCGTCTGGTGTGCATCGGCACCGGCGTGACCACCTCGACCCAGGCGGTGGCGGTGGCGCGGGCGTCGCGCCGGGAAGGCGGGACACCGGCCGCCTGGGCCTCCATCGGGTTGCACCCGCATGAGGCCACCGCCGGCGTCGAAGGTGTCGCCGGGCTCCTGGCCCGCGAGCTCGCCGCCCATGACGGTGTCGTGGTGGCAGTGGGCGAGTGCGGCTTGGACTACTACTACGAGCACTCGCCGCGTCCCGTCCAGCGGGCGGCGTTCGCGGCGCAGATCGCGCTGGCACACGCGCACGGGTTGGCCCTGGTCATTCACGCGCGGGACGCGTGGGACGACCTCTTCGATGTTCTCGATGCCGAGGGCGTCCCGGAGCGAACGATCCTGCACTGCTTCACCGGTGGTCCCGACGAACTCGATCGCTGCGTGCGCGCCGGAATGTTCGTATCGTTCAGCGGGATCATCACCTTCAAGAACGCACGCGACGTCCGCGAGGCTGCGGCGCGCTGCCCGCTCGATCGCCTGCTGGTGGAGACCGACAGCCCGTTCCTTGCTCCGGTGCCGCACCGGGGGCGGCCCAACGAACCGGCGCTGCTGCCGTTGGTCGGGGCGACAGTGGCCGAGGTGAAGGGGTGCGCGGTGGAGTCGATCGCTGCCAGCACCGCGGCCGCGGCGGCCGCGGCCTTTGCCATAGCCGCGTGAGCCGCGCCCGGCAGCGTGTGCGGCGAGAACTCCCTGACCTGGGAATATAGAGACGAGTCGGGAAGAAACAGTGTCTAACCAGGGCGTCTGTCCGAAGGCGGGGTGAAGTCGCCTCCTGACCTGGGGAAATGAAACGGGATTCCCCGACCCCTGCCATTTCACTTGCACGAGTCCCCACCCAGTCCCTATGTTCTCCCCGTCCCCCCTCGCCGGCTTTGTGCCGGCGCGGGTGCACTGTCCCCGGAGAAGGGTGGAGCCCTGCGGAAACAGAGCACTCGGGGGAGGCGCCTCGGCGTCGCCACGGTCCTCTGTGGCGGCGTGTTCGGGGTGCCTCTCCTCTTGCTGCCACATGGATCGGCGCATGTCGTCCACGTGACGACGGCGTCGTCACGTTCGGCCGCGCCAGCTTCACGGGGGCGGACGCTCTTCAGCGCGGCGTTGCCTTCACAGTTGGTGCGCTACGAGTCGACTCCGACGACGACACAGACGACGACGCCGACGACGGAGGCACCGCCCCCGACACCGCCGCCGACCACCACCACGACGACCGCACCGGCGCCGCCGGTCGAGCAGGTCTCAGCGCGCGCGGCGGCCGCACCCACGGTGGCGCCGGCGCCCGTGGGCGCGCCCGCGCCTGTGCCGACGGCCGACGAACAGCAGGGCCAGGCCACGTGGTACGCCGGGGCACCCGCGGGGATGTGCGCCAGCCCCACTCTCCCGTTCGGGACCGTCCTGACGGTGACGAATGCCGCCACCGGGGCGAGTACGACGTGTACGGTCGATGATCGTGAACAAGCCGGGTTCCCGAGGGTCGTCGATATGTCCCCGTCGGGTTTCGCGCAGTTAGCCGACCCCAGCCAGGGAGTGGTGGACGTCACGATCTCCTGGTGACGCATTCCGGTGCCGACATCGCGACGCTGCTCTCCGAACACGGGCTCCGTCCCAGCCGGGCGCTCGGCCAGAACTTCGTCGCTGATCCCAACACGGTCAGGCGGATCGCGCGGCTCGCCGCCATCGGCCCCGGCTCATCGGTGCTCGAGATCGGGGCCGGGCTGGGCTCGTTGAGCCTGGCCCTGGCCGAGACAGGCGCGCGGGTGGTGGCGGTCGAATTGGACCGCCACCTGCTTCCCGTCCTCCGCACCGTGGTCGAACCTGCGGGGGTCGAGGTGATCGAAGGGGACGCCATGACCCTCGACGTGGCCGGCCTCCTGGCGGAGCGGGGCGGGGGCTCCTGGTCGTTGGTGGCCAACCTGCCGTACAACCTTGCCACCCCCCTGGTGCTCCGGACCCTGGTGGAGGTGCCGGCGGTCGATCGGCTGCTCGTCATGGTCCAGCGTGAGGTCGGTGAGCGGATGGCGGCCACGGTGGGTGACCCCGCCTACGGTTCGGTTTCGGTCCGTGTGGCGTACTTCGCCCGGTCGTCGCTGGCCGGGAAGGTCCCGGCTTCCGTGTTCATCCCCCGCCCGAGAGTCGAATCGGTGCTCGTGCGGATGGAGCGACGCGCCGAGCCGGCCGTCCCCGTCGGAGAGGTGAGCTACGAACGACTGGCCGCGGTGGTGAAGGCCGGCTTCGGGCAGCGACGAAAGATGTTGCGGAGCTCGCTGGCGGGCGTCGTCGCCCCCGAGGCCTTTGCCCGGGCCGGCATCCGGCCCGAGGCGCGCGCCGAGGAGCTCACCGTGGAGGAGTGGGGGAGGTTGGCCCGATGACCCGGCTGTTCGCTCCCGCCAAGCTCACCCTTTCCCTCGCCGTGACCGGGGTCCGGCCGGACGGGTACCACCAGCTCCGGAGCGAAATGGTCAGTCTGAGCCTGGCGGACGAGCTCACCTTCACCGAAGGCGGTACCGGACTGACCCTCGTCGCCGAGCCGGGCACGCGTGCCGAGTCGTTGGGCGCGGACAGGGACAACCTCATCACGCGCGCCCTGGCGGCAGTCGGGCGGCGGGCCGCGGTGCACGTGCGCAAGCGGATTCCCCTGGGCGGCGGCTTGGGCGGGGGATCGACCGACGCCGCGGCGGTCCTGCGCTGGGCCCGTTGCACGGACCTCGACGTGGCGCGGGCGCTGGGATCCGACGTTCCCTTCAGTGTGGTGGGGGGTCGGGCGCTGGTCGAAGGCACGGGGGAGACCGTCACGCCGCTCGACTTCGAGCCGCGCGCGTTCCTCCTCGTGCTCCCTCCGTTCGGGGTCGACACCGCGAAGGTCTATGCGGCGTGGGACGCGCGAGGGGAAGGGCAGCCTCCCGAGAGCCGGGGCAATGCGCTGACCACGGCGGCGCTCGCGGTCGAGCCGAGACTGGCCCTGTGGCGTGACGCCCTCCGCGAGGTGGCAGGTGGGGAGCCGACGTTGGCCGGGAGCGGATCCACGTGGTTCGTCGAGGTCGCGCCCGACGGCTCCTACGAGGACCCCTTTTGGCTCACCCTGGGCGATGAGCGGGCGCGCCTCATACGGGCGCACACGGTCCCCGAGGGGTGGGACGGGAGCTGACGCGCCTACTTCCCCGCCCGGCGTTGCCAGCGGGTGGCCTTCAGCATCTTCTTGTGTTTCTTCTTGCGCATGCGCTTGCGGCGCTTCTTGATCAGTGATCCCATGTCGTGCGGCAGGCTAGCGGCCTGGTGGGCCGACTGCCAGGTCGGCCCCCGACCGCGGGGAGGAGCGTCATCATGGGTTTGTGGGTCATCGGGCTCGATCACGTACAGCTGGCCATGCCCCCCGGACGGGAATCGGAGGCCGAGGCCTTCTACGCCGGGTTCTTGGGTTTCGTGCGGATCCCCAAACCCGAGCCCATGGCGGGACGGGGCGGATGCTGGTTCGCGTCGGGGCCCGTCGCCCTCCACCTGGGCGTCGAGGCCGACTTCCGGCCGGCCCGCAAGGCGCACCCGGCCCTGGTGGTGCGTGATCTGGCCGGGCTCGCCGCCGCCGCGGCCGCCGAGAAGATCGACCTGCGGCCGAACCCCGATCAACCCGACGGTGCGGGGTACTACATCGACGACCCCTTCGGGAACCGGATCGAGCTCATCGACGCCGACCGGGCCGGTCAGGCCCGGGCCCATTAGGTCGGATCGAAGGGTGCGTCGTCGGCCGGGTCGACCGGGGGCTCGACGGTCGGGAGGCGCAGCGTCATGCGTGTGCCCCCGCCGGGATCGGCCTCCGCCGCGATGGTGCCACCCTCGGCCTTGACGACCTGGGCCACTATGGCCAGCCCGAGCCCGGAGCCGGGTAGGCCCCGGGCCGACGGGGCCCGGTAGAAGCGGTCGAAGACGTGGGGCAGATCTGCGGGCTCGATGCCCGGCCCGCGGTCGCGCACCACGACCTCCCCGTTCCGGCAGAGCACGGAGACGACCTGTCCCGGGGGGCTCCACTTGCGGGCATTGTCGAGCAGGTTGCCCACGGCGCGCGAGAGCCGATCGCCGTCCGCGGCCACCCAGCACTCCTCGGAGACGAGGTCGAACGTCACGCCCTGCGTGCGTCCATGGGTAGTGGCCAGGGCCACGGCGTCGCGCACGAGCAAGTCGAGGCGGAGGGGTTCCTGGCGGACGGGGAGCTGGTCCCCGCGCGCCAGCTCGGCCAGGTCGCCCACCAGGTCGGTCAGCTCCTCGAGCTGCACCAGGACGTCGTCGACCAGGACCGAGCGATCGGCGTCCGACAGCTCGTCCACCCTCCGGATGACCTCGAGATTGGTACGCAGGCTGGTGAGGGGCGTGCGGAGCTCGTGGGAGGCGTCCACGACCAGCTGGACCTGGGCCCGGCGGGAGAACTCGAGGGCCTCGAGCAGCCGGTTGAAGGTGCGGCGCAGGCGTCCGAGCTCGTCGGGGCCGCCCGGCGAGAGGCGGCGGGTGACGTCGGTGGTCCCCGCCAGCTCCTCCACCGTGTCGGTGAGCGCGTTGAGGGGCACGAGCGCGGTCTGGGCCACCAGCCAGCCCAGCACGACCGCCAGGAGGACCCCGATGAGGGCGACGGCGCCCAGGACGATCCCCAGGCGGTCCAGTTCGGAGCCCACGTTGACCAGGGTGGCGATCTGGAGGGCCCCGCCCTCGGTGAGATCGAGCGAGCCGAACAGGGTCCCGGGGGGCAGGGGCTCGACCAGTTCTCGCAGCTGGTCGCCTCCGACGTCGATGGTGGTGAAGAAGGACGGGGCCTGCCCGGCGGCTACCAGCCGCGCCTGGGGGGTGATGGGCAGCTGGCCCCCGGACACGAGGGTGCCCTGCGAATCGATGACCTGTCCCAGCGTGGCGGTGGTGGTGGTGATCTGCTGGCCGGCGGTGATCTTCTGGGCCGCCGCCGTCAGGGAGTTGTCGGCCGCGCCGAGCAGCGAATCGCGGGCGGCCAGAAACGATGCGGTGGAGGCGACTAACACGGCGACCACGACGGCCACCGTGGTGGCCAGGACGAGGCGTGTGCGGAAGGTCACGTGCCCCGGAGGACGTACCCCACACCTCGCACGGTGTGGATGCACCGCGGTTCGCCGCCCGCCTCGGTCTTGCGGCGGAGATAACCCACATAGACGGCCAGGGAGTTGGTCCCCGAGTCGAAGTCGAAGCCCCACACCCGGTTGAGGAGGACCTCCCGGGTGAGCACCTGACGGGGGTGGCGCAGGAAGAGCTCGAGCAGGTCGAATTCGATCCGGGTCAGGGTGAAGGCGCGGGCACCCCGGTGCGCCTCGCGGGAGGCCAGGTCAAGGGTGAGCTCACCGAATCGCAACACGCCCCCTTCGCTCTCGAAGCGGCGGCGCAAGAGGGCCCGTAGCCGGGCCAGCAGCTCCTCCAGAGCGAACGGCTTGACGAGGTAGTCGTCGGCGCCGGCATCGAGCCCCTGCACCCGGTCGTCGATGCCGTGGCGTGCCGTCAGCATGAGGATCGGGATGTCGTCGCCGGCCTCCCGGATGCGCCGGCAGACCGCCAGCCCGTCGAGGTCGGGGAGCTGGAGGTCGAGCACGAGGGCGTCGGGGGAGTTCGAGGCCACGGCCTCGAGGGCCTCGCCCCCGGAGGCGACGGTGTCGACCTCGTACCCTTCGAGGCGCAGCGCCCGGTCAATTGATCGGCAGACTGCGAGATCGTCGTCCACCACCAGGATGCGCACGGGGACCTGAGCCTACTGCGACGGTTCCGCCCGGCGTGTGGACCAGGTGCCTCTATTCTCTGGCGTGCACCGGTCCCCGCACGGGAGGGCCGGCGGCGATCCGGGGTAGTTCAATCGGCAGAACGTCGGCCTTTGGAGCCGGATGTTGGAGGTTCGAGCCCTCCCCCCGGAGCTCGTGCTCACCGCCGCTACCCGGCGTCGGGGAAGAGGAAATTCGACAGGATTGTGGCCAGCTCCCTCGGTCGGTCCCCCTGGATGCTGTGGCCGGCGCCCTCGACCCCGACCACCTGGCACGACGGCTGACGCCGCAGCAGTTCGGCCACGTCCTCGTCCCCCACGACCGACCACGCCAGGGCGCGCACGAGCAATATCGGCATGGTCAGTCCGGAGACGGCGTCCCACCAATGCTCGAAGTCGGGCGCGAGGCCGCTCTCCCCGGCGCGAAAACGCGCGTAGCGCCAGACCCAACTCCCGTCCTCGCGCTGCACGGCGTTGTGCAGGATCCCGCGGCGCAGTGACGACACCGAGCGTGTCGGATTGTGCTCAATGGTGCGGGCCAGCAGCTCGTCGAAGTTGGCGAAACTCTCCGGGCCGTTGACGAAGGCGTGGATGGGGGCGGACTTCTCGGCATTGACCCCCGGGGTCACGTCGACCAGGACGAGGGCGCGGACCAGTTCGGGCGCGTGTGCCGCCAGCGCGATGGACGAGAGGCCCCCCAGGGACATCCCCACCACGCCGGCCGCATCGGGGGCCAGGGCGGCCACCACCCGGGCCAGGTCGGCCCCGTTGCTGGCGAGCGACAGCGAGCCGTCGGGACCGCCGTCGGAGTGGCCGTGGCCGGGGAGGTCGATGGCCAGGAGCGGCCGGTCGAGCATCATGGCGACGGTGTCCCAGGTGTGGGCGTTCTGGGCACCCCCGTGTACCAGGACCAACTCGGGGGGAGAGGTGCCCCAGACCAGGCTGCTGACCTTGCGCCCGGGCCCCACCTCCACCTCGACGCGGCGCACCGCCGGGGGACCCGTGTAGGGCAGCCCGTACTCCGCTGCGTTCTCCGAGAACAGACCGAACTCGTCGTAGGGCATCACGTCCCTGCACAGTAATCGGGCCCCGTGTCCCCTTCGACCCCGCGGTTCAGTTAAGAATGGCCCCATGGAACGACGCCGGCTCTCCGCCGTGGTCCTGGCAGCGGGGGAAGGGACGCGCATGCACTCGGTGCGGCCCAAGCCCCTCCACCTCCTCTGCGGCCGTCCCATGATCCTCCACGTCCTCGACGCCATGGCGGAGATCGACGTCACCCGGGTCGTCGTCGTGGTCGGCCACCGGGCCGAGTGGGTCACCAAGACGCTCGTGCAACACGCCCCCCCGTCCATGCAGATCGAGTTCGTCGAGCAGGAGACGCAGTCGGGCACCGGCGACGCGCTCGCCGTCGGGCTCACCGGCCTGCCCGATGACGACGACGAGAGAGAAGATGTCGTCGTCCTCCCGGGCGATACGCCTCTCTTGCGCCCCCAGACGCTGGCCGCGCTGGTGCGGCACCACCGGGCCGCCGATGCCGGCGCAACGATGCTCAGCGCCGAAGTCGAGGATCCCCGTGGGTACGGCCGGGTCGTGCACGGCAAGGACGACGTCGTGTGCCGGATCGTCGAGGAGATCGACGCCACCGACGAGGAGAAGGCGATCACCGAGATCAACACGTCGATCTACTGCTTCCGCCGGAGCATTCTGGCGCCGGCGCTGCGCCGGTTGAGCCCGGCCAACGCGCAGGGCGAGTACTACCTCACCGACGCGGTGGGCGTGCTCTTCAGCGCGGGGTACCGGGTGCAGTCGCTCGTGCTGCGTGACCCCATGGAGGCCGCGGGCGTCAACGACCGCGCCCAGCTGGCCGTGGCCGAGGCCGAGCTGCGGGACCGGATCAACGAACGCTGGATGCGCCGGGGCGTGACCATGTGGGATCCCGAGCGCACCTATGTCGACGCCGAGGTCCACCTGGCCACCGATGTCTCGCTCCTGCCGGGCGTAATCCTGCGGGGACGGTGCGTGGTCGGGGAGGGAAGCGAGATCGGCCCCAACTGCACTCTGACCGACACGACGGTGGGCCAGCGTGCCACCGTCTCGGAGAGCACCTGTGACCGGGCGACCATCGGTGACGGCGCCCAGATAGGGCCGTACTGCGTGTTGCGGCCGGGAGCCGAGGTGCCCGAGCGGGCCGTCGTGCCCCCGCACGTTGTCGTCGAGGGCCCCGAGGCGTGAGGGCCCCGGAGACGGCACCCTCTCCGGGGCACTAGCGTTGTCGTCGTGGAGCTCATCCCGCATCGCCGGCTCGAGCTGATATCGGGCCGTTCGCACCCGAAGCTGGCCGAGGACATCGCCCGGCATCTCGGCGTCGAACTGGGCGAAGCGAACCTCCGGGAGTTCGCCAACGGGGAGATCCACTGCAAGTACGGCATGTCCATCCGGGGTTGCGATGTCTTCATCATCCAGACCCACAGCGGACCGGTGAACGATTCGCTGATGGAGCACCTGATCATGATCGATGCCGCCAAGCGGGCTTCGGCCAAGCGCATTACGGCGGTGTGCCCGTATTACGGCTACTCGAGGCAGGATCGCAAGACGAGCGGGCGCGAGCCCATCACGGCCAAGTTGGTGGCCGACATGTTCTCCGCCGCCGGCGCGGACCGCGTGGTGAGCGTCGACCTGCACTCGGGGCAGATCCAGGGTTTTTTCAACACCCCGTTCGATCACCTCGTGGCCTTCCCGGTGCTGGAGGCCTACATGCGGGAGAACCTGGGAGGCGATGTCGTCGTGGTCGCCCCCGATGCCGGGAGGGTGAAGGTGGCCGAGCGGTACAGCCAGAACCTCGGTGTCGAACTGGCCCTCGTCCACAAGACCCGTCCCCGGGGCTCGCACAACGAGGTCAAGGCCCTTCACGTCGTCGGAGACGTGCAGGGACGGCACTGCGTGCTCATCGACGACATGATCGACACGGCCGGCACCATCTGCGCCGCCGCCGAGCTCCTGGCCGAGGCCGGGGCGGCCGAGATCTCCGTCATGGCCACCCACGCCCTGCTCTCCGACCCGGCGGTGGATCGCCTCAAGGCGGCACCCATCTCCCGCGTGGTGGTGACCGACACGCTCCCCGTGGCCGAAGACCGCTATTTCGACAAGCTCGAGATCCTCTCGGTGGCCAAGATCATCGCCGACGCGATCGACGCCGTCTTCGAGGACACCTCGGTCTCCGAGCTGTTCGGTGGCGACAATCTGGTCTGAGGGGACGCCGGTGCTCAGTGGTCCCCGGGGGGCTCAGTGACCTTCCTGTTCTCGTCCACCTCCCGCCCGGCGTAGGAGATCGGGACCTCGTCGATGCGGTAGCCCCGGCGGAGTCAATGCGGTAGCCCCGGCGGAGCACCTGCCGTTTTCGGCACCGGCCGCAATGCAGGATCGGCGAAGCGCGGCGTGTTACCGTCTTGCCCTCAATGAGGATGGCGTGAGATGAAGGGCTCGCCGGCCCACGCGCGGCAGAAGAAGCATCCGATCCCAATCGATCCGGCCGAGCGCGTGAGTCCACCTCGAGTCGAGAACACGAACGTCCTTCGGCGGTTCCTGCGCCTGTGCTTCCCCTCGAAATCTGCTCTCCTGATCGCGCTCTTCACCTGCGTCATCGTTCCGGCGTCCCTCGTGGGAATTCACATTCACGAGAACCCCAAGCTCTCCCCGATCGACGAAGGGGCCCATCTCGATTACGTGACCCGCATTGAGCACGGGAGCATGCCTCGCCTGGGCCAACGGCTCCAGCCGTCCACGCTGCGGGTAACCGCCTGCGCGGGGTTCGTGCTGAAGGTGAAGCTCCCTCCCTGTGACGCGCGCAAGCTCACTCCGCAAGAGTTCCCTGGTGGTGGGTATCAATATGAGGCGCAGCAGCCACCCACCTATTACGCCGTCACTGTTCCGTTCCGACTCTTCTTCTTCGACGTGCTCGGCGTGAGCGATCCGGACGCGACTCGCCTGGTCGGCGTCTTGTGGCTCGTGGGCGGCTTGCTCCTTCTTTGGGCGGCCGCACGGTTGCTGCGACTCACGCCTTCTGTGATCGGCGCCGCCGTTCTCCTGATCGGCACGGCGCCGCTGGTCGTCTACGAGTCAGCGATCGTGACAAACGACGCCGCATCGATTCTGGCCGCGGGACTGGTCCTCTTCTTCGCCGCGCTGGCCGTGCGAAAGCCCGGTCGGTGGAGAGCACCAACGCTCCTCGTCGTTGCGGCCGTCGTCACTTCCTTCAAGACGACCGATGTCCTGCCCGTTGCGGCGGTCGCACTGGTGTTTGGCATCGTTGCGTGGATGGATCGCACACCGGAGATGGCGCCGGCGCAGATTCTCGGCGGATTCGTGCGCTCCTGGTTGCCGACCGGTGGGGCTCTTTTGATCGGCGGTGCAGCCTCCGCCGTGACATGGGTGGTCGTCTCGCAGAAGCTCTCCCTTGTCAACCCGAGGACCTTTGCAGTCTTCGATATCCTGCGCACTCATCCGGTCGGTCTGGCCCTGATCGCCGGGGAGGCACTGAGCCTCTTGGCTCCCGCCACCGGTTCCTACGATCCTTTCCGGTTGCACCAGTCCGTGCAGTCGGCCAACCTTGCGATCATCGCAGCCACCCTGCTGATGTACCTGCTGGTGGCCGGAGGTCTCGCCGGTCTGTTCGTGCGGCGTCGGCAGTGGTTCCACTGGATGGGACTTGTAACGGTACCGCTGCTCTACGTCGGGGGAGTAGCACTCGGCATCAGCATTTGGCGCACGTACAACACTGATCCGGGCTTGTCCGGCCGCTACGGAATGTCACTGGCTCCACTCCTGGCCCTGTCGTTGTGCGCCGCCTGCCGAGGGAAGTGGCCCCTGCGCGTCATCTGGCTCTTCGGCCTGTTGAGCTTCGGATTGAGCCTGTATTTCACCGTGGTTCCGTGAGCCGACCTCTACGGCCTCCCGCTCGGAGACGAATGTCCCGGGACAAGAGGGCTGGCACACACGAGTCCGGGAGATCCGGCTCATTGGGGACGAGGCGTCACCTCAATGATGAACTGATACCCGAACATGGTCGGCCACAAGGTCAAGAGGAAGTGGTCGACGATCCCGAGCCATCGGGGCCTTGAGCCCTCCTTCGTAAGGGCGTCGAAGGGTAGCCCCACAGGTTCGATTCGCCGTATCTGGTAGCCGTGGCGCTCAATGAGCCTACTGATGCTCTTCTGGGTGAAGAAGCGGAGATGGGTCGAGTCAAGAATTCCGCGCTGGTCGTAGCCGAACATGCCCAAGGCCGATCGAATGCGCGGGTACCAGTGGGCGATGTTGGGCACACAGAAGATGCCGATTCCCTCGGGAGACATGACGTCCCGGATTTGCATCATCAGCGAACCGGGATCGACGAGATGCTCCAATACGTCGGCGGCGAGTACGACGTCAAAACCACCCCCAACCTCGGGCGGGATTCCCTCGCTGAGATCGGCCTGGACGAACGTGCTGGTGCGGTCGGTGACTCCGGGCAACTCCGACACATCGACTCCGGTGACCTCGTGGCCCATTTCGAGGAGCCGTTCGGACAAACGTCCGCTCGAACAGCCGAGATCGAGGATCTTGCTGGGCGGACGCGAACGTAACATGGTCGAAATTCGTCCGTGGGAGCTGTCATCGCTGGGCTTGAACTGGTACTCCTCGTTCAGTGCGATCCGACTGCCATCGCCGAACCCGGCCTTCTGCAGCCGGTACTTGACGACGTCCTTCGTGACATCGATCGCGTACCCGATGCCATCGACGTAGCAGATTTCGTCGCCGTAGTAGGTGGGGATCGGCACTTCGACGATCCGCATCCCGGCATCGTGCAACTGGATGATGATCTGGGTGTCGAAGTTGAAGCCGTTGGAGTTTTCCTTGAACGCGATCTGTTTGAGCGCGCTGACCGAGTAGGCGCGGTATCCCGAATGGAACTCGGAGAGGTCGGTTCCCAAGACGACGTTCTCGAACTTCGACAAGATCCGGTTTCCGACGAATTTGTAGAGAGGCATTCCTCCCCGTCGAGCCGCCCCCTTCTCCATCATGCGGGATCCAAAAACCGCGTCTGCTTCGCCGGCGAGAAGTGGCTTGACGATTTCCGGAAGGTATTCCGGTGCGTATTGACCGTCCCCGTGCAGCATGACGACGATGTCCAGTCCGTGCTCGATTGCGAGGTCGTAGCCGACCTTCTGATTCCCGCCATACCCCAAATTGGTCGGCTGCCTGATCAACGTGATCGGGAGGTCGGAGATCTGTTGGTATCGCAACCCGACCAGATACGTCGAGTCCTGGCTGTGGTCGTCGCTGACGATCACCTCTTCAATAGATGATTGGATCTCGACGGGAATCCGATCGAGAACCTCGGCCAGGGTCGTCGCTGCGTTGTAGGCGACGACGAGGATGCCGATCTTCTTGCTCTCAGTTGCCGACATACTCCGGTTCTCCTCTAGGTCCTGCCCCACCTTCATCCGAAGACTTCCGTATCCCAATGGCAGACAACCGGTGCCAAAGGTCGGCGTTTCGGAGTATATGCGGGGAGCCCGGTCTCAAAGGTGGCCTTCGATCTTGACTTCAACGACAACTCACCCAATTCGTGGCGTCTCGTCCCTCTCGTCTCGTCTCGTCTCGTCTCGTCTCGTCGAGGAGCCGATCCGTTGGCCGGGGAGTCGGGCCACGAGGCGACGGCCCACCCACAGGGGTTGGGAGGCGGGGAAGGGAGGCAGAGGAATGTCGTCTTCGCGCCGGTGATCATCTCCAACGGGGCAGCCTCGCCGCCTCGACATCATCTGGCGGGCGCGCGACATCATGCCCATGGCGGTCGGGGTGCCACTCACGGCGGCCGCCCCTCACCTCGCGGAGCGCGGCCGAACGTTCCACGAGGGCCGGGAGAGCACGTCAGGAATGACGGAGTGCGGCAACCCAAGCGGGTTCGGTGAGAGAGCTAGCCTCTGAACTGGGCATATGTCCAAAGACGGGGAGAGCGAGGACCGGCTGAACGGCGCGGGCCGCCGCCGTGACGGCCGGCGCCGCGAGGCGCTTGGAGCACCTCGTGTCGGGCGGCTACGCTTATTGGTCGTTCGCCGGAGGCACTCAGGCCGACCGCGCACACCGTTCTGCACCACCTTGAGGAGACCCGTTATGGCCGATGTCACCCTTGCCGCCGAAGTCGGACGCCCGCTCGGCTCACGCGCCACGCGCCGCCTGCGCCGCGAGGGGAAGATCCCCGGGGTGATCTACGGGCACGGGACCGACCCGGTCTCGGTCGCCGTGCCGGCCCGCGAGCTGCGCATCGCGCTCAACGGCGAGGCCGGGGCCAACCAGCTGCTCTCGCTCGAGACGGGATCGACCACCTACCTGGCCCTGGCTCGTGAGATGCAGCGTCATCCGGTGGCCCAGACCGTCACCCACGTCGACTTCCAGATCGTCCGGCGCGACGAGGTCATCGCGGCCGACGTGCCGATCGTCCTGGTCGGGGAGGCACTCGAGGTGCACCACGGCGACGGGCTCGTCGATCAGCAGATGTTCACGCTGGCCATCAAGGCCCGACCGGCTGACATCCCGACCTCGTTGGAGGTTGACATCAGCGGCCTGACCATCGGGGCGCAGCTGCGCATTTCCGACCTCACCATGCCCACGGGCGTCACCACCGAGATCGATCCCGAGACCGCAATCGCCATCGGCCAACCGCCGCGGGTCGTCACGCTCGAGGCCGAAGTGGAAGAGGGCGAAGAGGCCGCGGCCGCATCGGCCGCTGCGCCGGCAGCCGAAGCACCCGCCGACGAAGGCTGAGCCCTGCGCCGCATCTTCCCCCGCTCCGAGCGACGGGGCGCCTCCGCCGACCTGCTGGTGGTCGGGTTGGGGAACCCGGGGAGCGAGTTCGCAGGAACGCTCCACAACGTCGGGGCGGAGACGGTCACTCTCCTGGCCGCGCGAGCCGGCCGGGCGCTGAGAGCCGAAAAGGGCCTGCACGCCCGCGTGGCCTCCGTCACCCTCGGCGACAAGTTGGTGGCACTGGCCATCCCGACGACCTTCATGAACGAGTCGGGGCTCGCCGTACGCAGCCTGGCCACACGGTTCGGCATCGGCGATCCGGCCTCGATCATCGTCGTGCACGACGAGCTCGACCTCCCGCCGGGGACGGTCCGGGTGAAGTCGGGCGGGGGACTGGCCGGCCACAACGGGTTGCGCTCCCTCCAGTCCCACCTGCACTCGACCGACTTCGTACGGGTGCGCATCGGCGTCGGCAAGCCTCCCAGCGCCCGGCAGGGGGCCGCCCATGTGCTGAACCGGCCGCCCAAGGACGTCCGGTCACAGCTCGAGGGTGCCATTGAGAGGGCGGCCGACACGGTCGAGCGCATCGCCCGGGACGGGGTCGAGTCCGCCATGCAATGGTGCCATTCGCTTCCCTGATGGCGTCGACGGGCGCGCCGGTAGTGTGGACCGGGTGACCAGCGCTCCCGACTCCCGCTGCCCTCGCTGGGATCCCGCCCTCCGTTGAGCGGGCCGCACGACGGCGCGCTCGGCGCCATCTCCCGGCTGCTCCGCAGCGATCCTGTGCTGCCGACCCTCCTCGGGTCGGCGGACGCCACGCTGGCCGTCGCCACACCGGCCCAGTCCGTCCTGATTGCCGCGCTGGCCAACTTCACCGAGAGGTCGCCGATCGTCGTGGTGACCCCGACGGGTGTCGATGCGGAACGGGTCGCCGACGACCTGGCCTGCCTGCTGCCTCGAGGCGCGGTCGACGGGGCGGCGGTCGTCGCGGGGGCTGTCGAGGGGCCCGTCGCCGTGCTGCCGGCGTGGGAGACCCTGCCCTTCGAACGCGTCAGCCCGGAGGTGGAGACGATGGGCCGACGTCTCGCACTGCTCTGGAGCCTCACCCACGGCGAGGACGACCCCTCCCTTCCCGCTCCGCCGCGGGTGATCGTGGCACCGATCCGGGCCCTCCTGCAGCGGCTCGGGCCCAGTGCCCTCGACGCCGGGCCCACCACGGTTCGCCCCGGCCAGGAACTGTCGGTGGACGAGCTCCTGGCCCGCCTGATCGCGGTCGGGTACCGCCGGGAGCACCAGGTCGAGCACAGAGGTGAGGTGGCCGTACGAGGCGGCATCGTCGACGTGTTCCCGTCCACCGCCGACACGCCGGTGCGCATCGACCTGTGGGGGGACGAGGTGGATCGGTTGACTGCGTTCGCCGTCAACGATCAACGGTCGATGGCCGACCTCGACCTGGCGGTGTTCTTCGGCTGCCGCGAGCTCATCCCCACACCTGAAGTGAGGTCCACCGCGTCTTCGCTCGTTGCCGCGCAGCCGTGGGGGGCGACGCAATGGGAACGCGTGGCCGAGGGGGAGAGCTTCGACGGGATGGAGTCGTGGCTCCCCTACGTCTACCCGCGCCAGGACCTCCTCCCGGACCTCCTCCCTCCGGGGTCCCAGGTCGTGCTGGTCGAGCCCCGGCGGATCCGTGACCGTGCGGTGCAGCTCCTCGACGAGGAGGCCGCATTGGCCGAGACGCTGGCCATGACCTGGGGCGCGGCCGAGGCGTCCCATGCGGAGTTCCCCCGCCTCCACCTGCCGTTCGATCGCCTCTTGCAGCAGAGCAAGGCCGGCGTGCTCGCGCTGCCGGCCACGCCGGAGGGCCCGGGGACACAGGCGATGACCGTGCGCGGCTTCAGCCCCGTCGCGGGGGACCCCGCCCGACTGGCCGGACAGGTGACGCAGCTCGTCGGGGATGGCTACGCCGTCACCTTGTGCGCGGCCACGGCCGGTGGCGCCACGCGGCTGGCGGCCGTGCTGGCCGAGGAGGGCCTCCACGTTCCGGTCCAAGAGGAGAGTGGCGGGCAGCCCGGCGCCGTCGTGGTGACCGCTCCCCTGTCGACCGGGTTCATCCTCCCGGACTGCCGCGTGGCGGTGCTGTCCGAATCCGACATCACCGGCCGGCGCATGCCCCACCGGCGGGCCCGGCCGAGGGCCCGCGCCACCGACGGCTTCTTCGATGATCTGGCGGTGGGAAGTTTCGTCGTCCACCGGCAGCACGGTGTGGCCAGGTTCGAGGGTGTCACCTCGCGGACGATGGGGGGAACGACGCGCGACTACCTGATCCTGCAGTACCGGGGCAGCGATCGGCTCTACCTACCCGTCGACCAGATCGAGGCGATCACGGCCTACAGCGGGGGGGAGAGCCCCACGCTGTCGAAAATGGGGGGGGCGGATTGGCAGCGCACCAGGGCCAAGGCACGCGCGGCCGCCAGCGAGGTGGCCGACGAGCTGGTGCAGCTCTACCGGCGTCGCCTGGCGGTCGAGGGACATGCCTTCGGTCCCGATACCCCGTGGCAGACCGAGATGGAGGCCTCGTTCGAATTCGTCGAGACGGAAGACCAGTTGAAGGCGATCGCCGACGTGAAGGCGGACATGGAAGAGCCGCGGCCGATGGACCGCTTGATCTGCGGTGATGTGGGCTTCGGCAAGACGGAGGTCTCGGTGCGCGCCGTGTTCAAGGCGGTGCAGGACGGGACGCAGGCCGCCGTCCTGGCGCCCACGACGCTGCTGGCCAGCCAGCATGCGCAGACCTTCGCCGATCGGTTCGCCCCCTACCCGGTCCGGGTCGAGCTCCTCAGTCGCTTCCTCTCACCGGCGCAGCAGAAGAAGGTCGTCGAGGGGCTGGCCGACGGGAGCATCGACGTGGTCATCGGGACGCACCGGCTCCTCGGCCAGGACGTGGTGTTCAAACGGCTCGGCCTCCTGGTGGTCGACGAGGAGCAGCGTTTCGGGGTCACGCACAAAGAGGCGGTCAAGCGACTGGCCGAAGGTGTCGACGTCCTGACGCTCACGGCGAGCCCGATCCCGCGCACCCTCGAAATGGCGCTGACCGGCATACGCGACCTCTCCATGGTCAACACACCTCCCGCCGACCGCCGGCCCATCTTGACCTACGTGGGCGAGCACGACCCGGCCGCGATCAGTGAGGCGCTCCGGCGTGAACTGCTCCGCGAGGGCCAGGCCTTCTACGTGCACAACCGCGTGTCGGACATCGAAGCCGTGGCGCGTGAGGTGCAGAGCCTGGTCCCCGAGGCGCGGGTGGCCATCGCGCACGGGCAGATGGACGAGGGCAGCCTCGAGACCGTGGTGCTCGACTTCTGGGAGCGCCGCTACGACGTGCTCGTGTGCACGACCATCATCGAGTCCGGCATCGACATGCCTTCGGTCAACACGCTCATCGTCGACCGGGCGGAACTGTTGGGCCTCGGACAGCTGCACCAGATACGTGGGCGCGTGGGTCGCGGCGGGCAGCGCGCCTACGCCTATCTCTTCCATCCGGCCGACCGCGTCCTCAGCGAGCAGGCCTACGAGCGGCTGCGGACGATCGGCGAGCACACGGAGCTCGGATCGGGATTCAAGATCGCCATGCGCGACCTCGAGATCCGCGGCTCGGGGAACCTGCTCGGCTCCGATCAGTCGGGGCACATCGCGGCCGTCGGGTACGACCTCTACGTCCAGCTGGTGGCCGAGGCGGTGGCCGAAGCACGGGGCGAGGCCCGCCCCGCCCCGCCCACCGTGGCCCTCGACGTACCGGGCGACGCCCACCTTCCCAAGGACTATGTCGCCGCCGAGGACGCACGGTTGGAGGCGTACCGGCGCCTGGCGTCGGTGTCGTCGGATGCCGACGTCGAAGACATCGGGTCGGAGTGGGCCGACCGCTACGGTCCCCTGCCCGGCCCCGCGATCGGGCTGCTCGCCCTGGCCCGCCTGCGGACGGCGGCGATGGCCCGCGGTATCCGCGAGATCACCATGAGCAACGTGCGCCCGGGCGGGTCCGCGCAGCCGATGGCCCGGGTCTTCCCGGTGCAACTCGCCGCCAGCGCAGAGGTCCGCCTGCGCCGACTGGTCCCCGGGGCCAGGTACCGCGAAGACCTGGCCCAGCTTGTCATCCCGATCCGTCCCGGCGAGCTTCCGGCCGACATTCTGCGCCAGCTGCTCGAAGAGTTGATGCCGCCGCACCCTGTTCCACCCGATGACGCAAATGGCGACTCGGGCAGCTTGTAACATGCGCGGCGCGTGAAGCGACTCATCGTTCTCCTCATTGTCCTCGCCGGTGGGCTCGCAGCAGCGGCCTTCGTGGTGCCCTCGAATGCCGCCTCGGTCAACGGGGCGTCGATCAGCCAACAGGAGTTGAACTCCGACCTGAACGCCATCGCGGGCAGTCCCGACTACCAGTGCTTCCTCAACGGGGAGGAGGCGGTGGCGACCGGGGGGGCGACCAGCCTGCCGTCCATCGGGGGAAGTGGGTCGTCCGGCGACGGCACCTCGCATCCCACGGTATCGACGGGCTTTGCCGCCTACTATCTCGACACGGAGATAGGTCACCAGGTGGTGTTGGAACTGGCCGCCGCACGACACCTCCAGGTCACGCCACAGGAGCTGGCCGAGGCCCGCACGCAGCTGACCGACCAGATCACGGCCGTCCTGTCCGATGTCACCGGTTCGCAGTACGCCTGCGCCGCCGGCACGACCGCCAAAGAAGTCCTGGGCTCCATGCCGGGGTCCTTCGTCGACAAGGCCATCACGTTTGCCGCCACCGTGAGCGTGCTGGAGGAGCACACGGCGGGCGTCGGCTCCACACCGGCCGATCTGGAGCGCTACTTCGACAACCACGCGGCCGAGTTCGACACGGCCTGCTTCACCGTGGCGCAGTACACCAGCCAGGCCGATGCCGCGGCTGCCGCGGCGACGGTTGCCGCGGGCACGCCGTTCTCCACCGTGGCGGCGCAGACGGAAGGGGGAGGTCCGCAGGGATGCGACATCCTTTTCGGGGTCGCGTCCAGCCTGCCCGCCGGCTCCGACCTCGAGAGCCTGGCGCTGAACACGGTCTCGAGCCCGATCGCGGAGGACGGCAGCTACCTCCTGGTCGAGATCACCAAAAGGACGCCCACCTCGTTCGCCCAGGCCAGGACCGAGGTGGAGAGTGCCGTAGAGGCCGCGGGGGCGAACAAGGCCGGCACGATCATCGACGCGGCAGAAAAGGCAGCGAACATCTCAGTGGACCGGCGCTATGGCGAGTGGAGCGCGACGAAGGTCCTGCCGCCCCCGTCGCCGGTGTCCGGTGACCTGTTGAACCCGACGGTGGACGGCACTTCCACGGGGACGTCGGCCACAACCGGGCAGTCCTCTTAGTCGGTGGGGCGGGACCGTCCCCACATCACGGTGGTCGGCCTGGGCCCCGCCGGCCCGGAATTCCTGACCGACACGGTGCGGGCATTGATCGGCGGGGGAGGGACGACCTTCCTGCGCACGGCGCGTCATCCGGCGGCGGCGGCCCTCTCGGGCTATGTGGCCTTCGATCCCCTGTACGAGTCGGCCGAGACGTTCGCCGAGGTCTACGCCGCCATTGTGGAGGCACTGGTCGAGGCGGCCACGGCGCAGGCTCCGGAGCCCGTCACCTATGCGGTGCCCGGTTCACCCCTGGTGGCGGAGCGAACCGTCGAGTTGCTGCGCCGCGACCCCAGGGTGGACCTGACCGTCGTTCCCGCTCTCTCGTTCCTGGACCTGGCCTGGGAGCGGCTCGGCATCGACCCGTTGGGCGCGGGCGTGCGCCTGGTGGATGCGGAGCAGTTCGCATTGCAGTACAGGGGCGACCGGGGGCCCCACCTGGTGGCGCAGTGCTGGTCGCAGGCCCTGCTGTCGGAGATCAAGCTGTCCGCCTTCTCCGACGACCTCGTCGCGCCCGACGTCGTGCTGCTCGCCCACCTCGGCCTCCCCGACGAGCAGGTGGTCCGCGTCGGGTGGTGGGACCTGGACCGCACGCTGAAACCCGACCACCTGACCACGCTCTACATCCCCGCGCTGCCGGGGCCGGTGGGGTCCGAACGTGAGATGGCCCGGCTCGAGGAACTGGTGGCGACCTTGCGGGCCGAGTGCCCGTGGGACCGGGCGCAGACACACGGATCCCTCATGCCGCACCTGCTCGAGGAGTCCTATGAGGTTCTCGACGCCCTGGGCGAGCTCCACGCCGCCGAAACGGGTGGCGAGCCCTCGCGTGTGGCCGCGTCCGCGGGGCATCTGGAGGAGGAGTTGGGAGATCTGCTGTTCCAGATCGTCTTCCACGCCCGGCTGGCCGAGGAGGCCGGGCGCTTCACCCTGGCCGATGTCGCGCGCGGCGTGCACGACAAGCTGGTGCACCGGCACCCCCACGTCTTCGGCGACGTCGACGCCGCCACCGCAGACGAGGTCAGGGCGAACTGGGAGGAGATAAAGAGAGAGGAGAAGGGTCGTTCCAGCGTGACCGAAGGCATCCCGGCCGATCTCCCTGCGCTCCTGTTGTCCACCAAGTTGCAGAGAAAAGCACTCTCCGTCGGGATGCCGGAACCCGGTCCCGGCGAACCCGGGACAGACCTTGCGGGGAGGATCGCCGCGCTCTTGCGCCGGGAGGTCGACCCGGCGGCCGCGGCGGCCGACGCCACCCTCGGCGGGGCCGACGAGGAGACCGGGCGGCTGGTCGGCGACGTGCTCTTCGATGTGGCGGATGTGGCGCGCCGGCTGGGAATCGACCCTGAATTGGCGCTGCGCTCGCGCGCACTGGCCTTCCGGGAAGGCGTCGTGGCGCGTGAAGGGGGGACGGCGGGCCTCCCAATACCCGATGGGCGCACCCACTAGTCTGGTGCGTCGGTGTCCAACCAGGGACGACGCCGAGGGAGTGACGTAGTGAGCGCCATTGAGCACGTGATCGGGCGGGAAGTCCTCGACTCCCGCGGCAATCCGACCGTCGAAGCCGAAGTGATCCTCGATTCCGGTGCCAGGGGGCGTGCCATCGCGCCGTCAGGGGCTTCGACCGGAATGCGCGAGGCGGTCGAGCTCCGTGACGGAGGGGAGCGTTTCGGCGGCAAGGGCGTGCTCGGGGCGGTGGCCAACGTCAACGGCGACATCGCCGACGCCCTGGAAGGCCTGGACGCTCTCGACCAGCGAGATGTCGATTTCACCATGATCGACCTCGACGGGACGCCGGACAAGGGGAGGCTGGGCGCCAACGCCATCCTGGCCGTCTCGCTGGCCAACGCCAAGGCCGTTGCCGATGAGCTCGGGTTGCCGTTGTACCGGTCGATCGGGGGGGCCAACGCCCATGTGCTGCCCGTTCCCATGCTGAACGTGCTGAACGGCGGTGTCCATGCCGACAACTCGGTCGACTTCCAGGAGTTCATGGTGATGCCGGTCGGCGCCAGCTCGTTCAGCCAGGCCCTGCGGTGGGGGGCCGAGACGTATCACGCCCTGAAATCGATCCTGTCGGAGCGGGGCCTGTCGACCGCGGTCGGGGACGAGGGGGGATTCGCTCCGGACCTCCCGGCGAACGAGGACGCGGTGAAACTGCTGGTGGAAGCTATAGAACGGGCAGGGCGTCTTCCCGGGGACGAGGTTGCGCTGGCCATGGACCCGGCCACCAGCGAGCTCTGGAATGACGGCGGCTACGTACTGGCGGGCGAGGGCCGAACCCTCAGCTCGGGGGAGCTCGTCGACTACTGGGCCGATCTCGTCGACCGCTATCCCATCGTGTCCATCGAGGACGGCATGGCGGAGGAGGATTGGGACGGATGGGCCGCGCTGACCAAGGCACTGGGACGCAAGGTGCAGCTGGTGGGCGATGACGTGTTCGTGACCAATGTCACGTTGGTCGAGAGGGGTGTCCGCGAAGGGGTCGCCAACGCGGTCTTGGTGAAGCTCAATCAGATCGGGACGTTGACCGAGACCCTCGAGACCGTCGAGCTGGCGAACAGGTCGTCGTACCGGGCGGTGATCTCCCATCGCTCCGGTGAGACCGAGGACACGACTATCGCCGATCTCTCTGTCGCGGTGAACGCCGGACAGATCAAGACCGGCGCCCCGGCGCGGTCTGACCGGGTGGCGAAGTACAACCAGCTGCTCAGGATTGAGGAGGATCTCGGTGAGTCCGCCGCGTTCTTGGGGAGTGCCGCACTGAGCGGGTCGACGGGTGCGCGCCGTGTTTCGAGCTGAGCGCCCCCCGGCGGAGAAGCTGTCTCGGGCGGCTCGCCGCCGCTCCCGGGAGGCCCGCCGGCGGCGATTCATGCTGGGCGGGGGCGCGCTCTTTTCGTTGGTGATCCTGGGGGCATGGTTCCCCGCCAACGCCCTCTACCATCAGTACTCCAACCTGGCGAGTGGGGAGGCGCAGCTCAACGTGCTGCACCAGCAGGACGCCGCGTTGGCACAAGAGCAGAAGAATCTCAGTGATGCCAGCGAGATCTCGCGTATCGCCCGGGAGCAGTACCAGCTGGTGAGCCCGGGCCAGCAGGCTTTCGAGGTGCTGCCGAAAACCGGCAGCGCGCACGCGGAGGCTCCCTATTCGGGCGACCCCGGGCTGAGTGCGCCCGTGGCCCCGTCGTCGGCCTCCGTCCTTCCGCCGGGTTCGGGCACCGCGACCACCCAACCGGCGAAGGCGACGCGCACCGGCGCGCCGACCAACGCCCCGAAGGCACACCCCGCGGCACCGTCGCCCGGTGTGGTCGGGCGCATGCTGGACGCGCTCGAATTCTGGCGGTGACCACCGACAGCCGGGCTGCGGCCGGGTCACCCTCGTCGGCCGACATCGCCGCGGTGACCGGGTTTCTCGGACGGGTGCCCAACGGCAACTTCACCGTCGTGGTGCGAGGGAGGGATGGCCGACCCGTGGTGATCGCAAACGATCCGCATCTGCGCGACGGCGAACCCATGCCCACCCGGTACTGGCTGGTGGATCCCGAGATCCGGGCGCTCGTCGGGCGCCTCGAGTCACAGGGGGGCGTCCGGAGGGCCGAGAGCGCCGTGGATCTCGAGGCGTTGCAAGGCGCGCATGCGCGGTACGCCGAGGAGCGTGACGCAATGATCCCGGCCGATTGGCCCGGGCCGCGGCCACATGGGGGGGTGGGTGGCACGCGCAACGGCGTGAAGTGCCTGCATGCCCATGTGGCCTGGTGGCTGGCCGGCGGCGACGACCCTGTCGGCCGATGGGTGACCGAGCAGGTGGAGCTCCCCGCCTGCGACATCGTCGCGTGATGACGACCGCGGTGGCGGCAATCGACTGCGGCACCAACTCCACCCGACTCCTGGTGGTCGACGCCAACGGTCGCGAGCTGATCCGGCTCATGCGGATCACCAGGTTGGGGCAGGGCGTGGACCGCGAGAACACGCTGGCGCCCGAGGCCATCGCACGGACGGTCGACGTGCTGCGCGAGTTTCGCCGGTCCATGGACGCCTGCGGCGTCGATCGGCTCCGCATGGTGGCCACGTCGGCGGTCAGGGACGCGGAGAACGGAGCGGTCTTCATCGAGGCCGCCAGGGCGGCCGTGGGAGCCCTCCCCGAGGTCCTGACCGGACTCGAGGAGGGCAAGCTGGCGTACCGGGGTGCCAGTGCCGACCTCAGCCCGTTCGAGGGCGACACCCTCGTGGTGGACATCGGAGGGGGCTCCACGGAGATCACGCTGGGAAGGGCGGGGACCGTGTCATCGGTGTCGCTCCAACTCGGATGCGTGCGCCTCACGGAGCGCTATCTCACCAGCGACCCCCCGACGCCCGACGAGGTCGTGGCAACTCGGATTGCCATCGCGGAAGCGCTGACCGGGGGCGAGCAGAGGATGCCCGAGCTCCTCGGTCTCGCGGCACGCCGCCGGCTGGTGGGCCTGGCCGGAACGGTCTCCACGTTGGCCTCGCTGCAATTGCAGATCGCGGAGTACGACGTGGACCGGCTGCATCACGCCACCATCACCCACAAGGAGGTGGTCGAACTGTGCGACACGTTGGCCTCGTTGTCCGCGGCGCAGCGCAGCGGGCTCGTCGGCATGGTTCCGGGCCGGGCGGACGTGATCCTCGGCGGGGCGCTTGTCCTCGAAGTCGTGGCGGCCCGGTACCAATGTCCCGAGGTGATCGTCTCGGAGAAGGACATCCTGGACGGCATCGTCCTCAGCATCCTTTGAGCGCGCGGCTAGGTTCGGTGCCAGTGCGAGCGTTCGATGCCGATGAGTGATCCGCCCGTGGGGCGCGCGTCCGGTGACCCGGGGGGCGACGAGAGCGAGATGTCGCAACGCCTCCGGCAAGCCGAGGCGAATATCGAGTCCTTGCAGGATGTGCTGCTCAGCCAGGAGAGCCTGGCCGATCGGTTGACCACGGCGCTGCACGCCTCGGCCCAGTCCCAGCAGGAGCTGGCGCTGGTGCAGCAGGAGCTGGCGGTGGCGGTCAGGTCGGTGGGGTGGCGGGGCCTGGCGCGCGCCGGAAAACGCCGGGCCGTGCGACTCCTCGCGGCGCGTCGTCCAGCCGTCTTGCCGGTCGAGCCGGTCGAGCCGGCAGCCGACGCGTCAGCCAGTACTGCCGAGGAGGTCGCCTGGACCGACATTCGCTACGGGGACTGGATCGACCTCTACGACACGGTGGACGACGACACGCGGCGCGCCCTGGTGGCGGAGGTGGAGGAGGTTCCCGAGCAGCCCCTGATCTCCATCATCTTCCCCGTGTACAACTCGCCCGAGGAGTTCCTGCGCCAGGCCATCGACTCGGTGCGCGCCCAGCTCTACACGAAGTGGGAGCTGTGCATCGCGGACGACTGTTCCACCCTGCCCCATGTGGCCAAGGTCCTCGACGAGTACGCCGCGCTCGACGAGCGGATACTGGTGCACCGGCGCGAGGCGAACGGGCATATTTCGGCGTGTTCCAACTCATCGGTCGCCATGGCGAGTGGCAGCTGGCTCTGCCTGATGGATCACGATGACGTGTTGGCCGAACACGCCCTGGCCGTTTCGGTGCTGGCGTTGCACCGGAGTCCCGAGGCGGCCATCGTCTACAGCGACGAGGATCACATCGAGGCGGATGGGAGCAGGAGTCAGCCCTACTTCAAGCCCGATTTCGACCCGCTCCTCATTCTCGGCCAGAACTACTTCTCGCATCTGTGCCTGGTGCGCGCCGATCTGGTCGAGCTGGTCGGCGGGTTCCGCGAGGGCTACGAGGGCAGCCAGGATTGGGATCTCCTCCTCAGGGTTCTCGAGCACGTGCGCCCCGATCAGGTGGTGCACGTCCCCCACGTGCTCTACCACTGGAGGGTCCACTCGGAGTCGACGGCGTCGTCGGTGTCAGCCAAGCCGTACGTGGTCGACGCGTCGCGCCGGGTGGTCGAGGAGCACCTGAAGCGGATCGGCGTGGATGCCACTGTCACCACCGTCTGGGCCACCAGTTACAACCGGGTCGCCTGGGAGTTGCCGCCGAACCCGCCCAAGGTCAGCGTCATCATCCTGCCGCGCTCGGGCCCTCTCCTGGCCCGCTGTATCGACAGCATCCGCATGCTCACGCCCTACCCGCAGCTGGAGATCCTGCTGGTCGACGACGGGGGGTTCCATCCCCCCATGCGGCGAATGGTCAGCGAGCGCGCCGGATGGTTGACCCTTCTCGAGAACAAACGGGACATCAGCGACTCGGCGCAGAGGAACTTTGCGGCCCAGCACGCGGGCGGCGATGTGCTGTGCTTTTTATCCGACCACGTCGAGGTGCTCGGCGCCTCCTGGTTGCACGAACTGGTGGGCACGCTCTCCCATCCCGGCATCGGCTGCGTCGGCGCCAAACTTCTCTATCCCAACCTCCGGATCCAGAGCGCCGGAACGGTGTTGGGGATCGGGGGGACCGTCGGAAGTCCCCACCGACTCTTCTTCGAGAGGTTCGCCAACGGCTATGCCGGGCATCTCAGGCTGGCCCGATGCCCCTCCGCGGTGAGTTGGGCCACCATGGCGGTCCGTAGGGATCTGTTCAACGAGATCGGAGGATTCTCGGAGGAGCACTTCACCGGAGTGTTCGGTGATGTGGATTTCTGCCTCCGCCTGAACGAGGCCGGGTGGCGCACCGCGTGGACGCCTTACGCAGAAATGATCCATTTCGAGCTACCCGAAGACGGGCGCGCGGTCGACGGCGCCAATGCGATCCGGTTCGACCGGGACATCCGCTACCTGCGCCAGCGTTGGGGAAAATGGATAGAGGACGACCCCTCGTACAACCCCAATCTCTCGCTGGCCCACGAGTCGCTCTCGCTGGCCTGGCCCCCGCGGCGGTCGTACGCCCCACCACGCAGCGGCGGTCAGGTGTCCGAGCCCCAGTGAGGGGGGGCGCCTTGTGGGCCTACCGATGGCTCGGGACGGAAGTACCCAGTGCGCGCGCCACGCTGTCGACGAAGGCTCGCTGGTCCCCGTAGTGGGTATCGGCGTAGCTGCGCCCGCGTGAGGACATGGTGGCACGGACGGACTCGTCAAAGAGGTGAGCCACCCCGGCCAGGAGCTCGGGGTAGCCGGAGAAGGTCATGCCCCCCCCGGCCTCGGCATGAGGGCGGGCCGCACTCTCCGCGGGAACCAGAATAGGGGTCCCGAACCTGAGCGACTCGACACACTCACGGGCGATGATCGGCCCGGGCGCCAGGTCGACGGTCACCCGGGCATGGGCCACCAGCCGCCAGAGGTCCGTACGCGTGTAGACGTCGACGATGCCCCGCAGGACGCGTCCGCGCCACACCGCCGCGGTGGCATCTTCCACGACGACGACCTCCTTGTCCGGAAAGCGGGCGGTCAACCACGCCACCATCGGCGTGGGAGGCGACACGTCGGGTGGGCCGACCCGGTCGGAGAGCACGAGAAGGTACCCGGTGAAGCCGAGCCCGTTGTGCCGGTGTGTCGCCGCCAGCGGGTTGATCGGCACGTGCAGCCCGATGAAGTCGGGCGCGTCGCTCCCGGGTGACCCGGTGAATCGCAAGTGACGGAGCGGGCGCGCTGCCACCGGTGGATCCGTGGGCATGATCGTGTGGACCAGGCGGCCGGGCGCGTGGAAGTCGAGCAGGGCGAGCACGGCGGGGTCGGGCTCGTCGATGACGATGGTGGTCTCCGCCGGGAGCCGGCCCGGCCAGACAGCGTCAGCGGCGGCCGGCCACGAACCGTCGCGCCCCACTCCGGCACCGATGAGATCGAACGCACCATCGGGCTCGGGAGGACCGGCTGCAGAGGGCACGAGGACCGTGACCGGGCTCGTGCGTGACGCCGCGCCCGCCAGGGCCCGGGTGACGAACGAAAGCTCGGTGCCGGGCCGCTTCCAGGCCCGGCTGAGGAAGAGCGTCGCCCGATCGGTGCCGGGCTCACTCATTGTGGGCCGGAGGGGGAAGGTGACGGCTGTCCGGTGTCCCCGAGCACGGGGGCCGATTCGGCACGGAGGCGTGTCAACTCCTCGCCGAAAATGGTGACGGCGTCGTTGACGACCACGTTCTGATGATCCAGGCGGTCGGCAATCACATCGCAGCGTGCCGCCACCGCGTCGATGGCCCGGATGAGGTCGGCGATCATTTCGCGGTCGACTGCGCCATGTCCTTTGCCCACGATCCGCCGGACCACGCGGACGAGACGGGGCCACAGCGCGCCGGACTGTCCCCCCTGTGGTGTCGAGATGCGTATCCACTCACGATGCAGCTTGACGACATCCTCCGCCTGACGAACGGGCGGCAACGGATCATGAACATCCGCCGCCCGTCGGAACATGCTCGGCGTGGGATCGCCGAGCTGCTCGTCGGGTGAAAGGGGTTCGCTCATGCGGAGATGCTCGCATACCATCGATGCCACCAGTCCCCTTCGTCCGCACCGCGCAGAGCGCACGACGAGTCTATTCGGGTGAGGTTGGGACTCAGGTAGGGGTCACCGGCCAGTATGGAGGCGCGCCAGCGGTCGATGAACCGTCTGATGTCGCGGGCGCCTCCCGCGAACCCGCGGCTGGGAGACTCATGGTGGATGAGCTCCGCCCCCGATTCGTACAGCACTTTCAGCCCTTCGCGCTGTGCGCGCAGGCAGTAGTCGATGTCGTTGAGATCGACCCCGAGTGACTCGTCGAAACCCCCCAGGGAGTCGAAGACCTCACGGCGGGTGGCCAGGCAGGCACCGGTGACGGCCGCGCACTCGCGGGTGCAAATCGCCATGTTGAGATAGCCCGGTTGGCGGCCGTCGAGCCCCGCCAGAAGATGATCGGCCGCGCCGCCGACGCCGATCACCACCCCGCAGTGTTGGAGCCGTCCGTCCGGGTAGAGCAGTCGCGCCCCGACGGCACCCACGTCAGGGCGCGTCGCCTGCGCGGCGAGAGCGTCGAGCCAACCGGGTTGGCGCGCCTCGATGTCGTTGTTGAGAAACAGGAGCAGGTCGCCGCGGGCCAGGGCGACGGCGGCATTGTTGAGGGCCGACCAGTTGAAGGGGCGGGCGTCCGCCACCACCTGGATGTCGTCCCGCCCGGCGAGACGCTCCACCAAGGTCTGCGTCTCGGGCTGGACCGAACCGTTGTCGACGAGCACGAAGTCGACCCGGGCCTCGCCACGCGTCGCATCGATCGACTCGATGCAGGTGCGCGTGAGGCGCGGCTCGTCGCGAAACGGGATGACGATGGTGGTGGTCACCGGTACCGACGGCTGCCGCCGGACCCGGTAGGTGTCACGGCGGGGTCCGGCGGTCACCTCGGCCACCTCACCCCGGCGCCGCAGGGCGTCGGCCACGTGCCCGACGTCGCCTTCCTCGGGACCAGCGCCTTCCGGCGCGCCGAAGCGTCGATGGCACAGGACTTCTGGGATATGGACGACCTGGCGCGCCCCCTCGCAGGCCCGCAGGGCCAGATCGTGTTCGAGGTCGGGCAGGCTGGCGCCGGACGGGCCGACTCCGAGGGCGATCCCCGATCCGACGGCGAGCGGCCTCCCGATGTAGGCCGACGACAGGAGGAACTCGGCCGAATAGGACGGCTTGAGCCGGGGGTCCACGTACGTCCCGGCCGTGGTCACCGAGTCCTCGTCGGCGTACACCACCCCCAGGGGGGAGAGCGCGCTGGCCAGTTGCGCCACGGTATCGGGTGCCCAGATATCCCCCGGGAACAGAAGTGCGACGGGCGCCCCGGCGTTGGCGGCCAATCCCCGGCTGAGCATGTCCGACGGCGCCGCCGAGTCGTCGGTCTCCTCCACCCTGACGCGCTGGCTGGTCCGGTGGAGCCCCGAGACGCCGAGCAGGGCGGTGAACGCCGTCTGCCAGGAGTTTCGTACGACCACGGTCAGGGTCCAGTGCGGCGAAGTCTGCTGTGCCAGGGCTTGGAGCGTCTGGACCGTGTCGGGCGTGGGCTCGCCGGCGATGACCATCACCAGGTTGAGGGCTTCGGCATCCGGCCTCGGGACGAACTGGAGGGGACGCCACGCCTCACGACGCCGCACCCAGTCTTCGTAGGGGCCCAGGTCGTGTGCGACATCCGGGCGGAGGGCGGGAAGGACCCGGTGCGCAAAGAGAACCCGATCCACCCGGGCAATCTACCGGAAGGGCGAATTGACGGGGGCGCGTTGGCGCAGGCGAGCGCGGGTCTGTCACGATGCGCCGGTGCCGATTTCCGACCGCCTGCTGATGGGCCCGGGTCCCTCCAATCCCTACCCGGAGGTGGCCCAGGCCTTGGCGCGGCCGGTCCTGGGGCATCTCGACCCCGACTTCCTGGCCATTCTCGACGCCACCAACGAGCGCCTCCGGCAGGTTTTCGCCACCGCGAACCCCTTGACCCTGCCCCTGAGCGGCACCGGCTCGGCGGGTATGGAAGCGGCCTTCGTGAATTTCGTGCGACCGGGGGACCCGGTCGTGGTCGGGGTGAACGGCGTCTTCGGTGAACGGATGTGTGAGGTGGCGGACCGGTCGGGGGCGCAGGTGGTGCGCGTCGACGCGCCATGGGGGAGGCCGGTCGAGCCCGAGGCCCTCCTCGCGGCCCATCCGGACCCCTCCATCATCGCCGTCGTGCACGCCGAGACGTCGACGGGCGTGCGCAACGACATTGCGCCGCTCGGGGCGGCCAAAGGAGGCGCACTGCTCCTGGTGGACATGGTGACCTCGCTGGGGGGGATTGAGGTGGCGGTCGATGACTGGAATGTCGACATCGCGTACAGCGGCACCCAAAAATGCCTGGGCGTCCCGCCCGGCCTCGCTCCGCTCACCGTCTCCGCCCGGGCGCGGGAGCGCATGGTCGAGCGTCCGTCGAGCTGGTACCTGGACCTCAACCTGCTGTCGCGTTATGTGCAGGGAGGAGAAGGTGGAAGGGTCTACCACCACACCGCACCGGTGACCATGATCGCGGCGCTGCACGCGGGATTGGGCGCCGTACTCGACGAGGGCATCGATGCCGCACGGGCCCGCCATTTGGAATGCGGGCTGCTCCTGCAGAACGGTCTCGAGGAGTTGGGGCTGGTGCTCTTCGCCGAAAAGAGCCACCGGCTGCCCCAGCTGACGACCGTGGAGATCCCGGCACACCTGCCCGACGGGCTCAGCGAGGCGGGCTGCCGTCTACTGCTTCTCAGCCGCTACGGCATCGAGATCGGAGCGGGAGCGGGTCAACTCGCAGGAAAAGTATGGCGGATCGGCTGTATGGGACACACCGCACGTCGACGTAATGTCGTCACGCTGCTTGGCGCATTGAAGGAGGTGCTCGATCGATGACTGCAGCAAGATCCTTGCGTCATCCTCAACTACAACTCCACGGGCAGCGGGTCATGCTCCGCCCACTGACGGAAAGCGACTTCGACGAGTGGCATGAGGTGCGGACGCGGTGCGGTCCATGGTTGCTGCGGTGGGAGCCCCGTCCCAAAGGGGCACCCGTGCCTTCTGAGGACAGGCCCAGCTTTGCGGCACGCTGCGGAATACGGGAGCGGGAACGGCACCTGGGCAGCGGGTACGGCTTCGGCATCTTCGTCGGCGACCGGTTCGCCGGGGAGGTGACGCTCTCGTCCATTCAGCGGGGGCCGTTCCAGAGCGCGTTCATCGGCTACTGGATCGACGAGGCATTGGCGGGCCACGGCTTCACGCCGGAAGCGGTCGTGGTGACCCTGCAGTTCGCCTTCGATGCCATTTCGCTGCACCGGGTGGAGATCTCGATCATCCCCCGCAACACCGCCAGCCGTCGAGTGGTCGAGAAGCTCGGTATCCGGCAGGAGGGGATCGCGGAGCGGTTCTTGGAGATCGACGGCGTGTGGGAGGACCACGTGCGTTACGCCATCACCTCCGAGGAGTGGGCGGTGCGCGAGCCCGAACTCGCCGCGGAATGGCTGACCCGGTAGACGGCTGGTGCGTCGGGTGAGCTAGGTGCCTGGGGGGCCGGTCACCGAGGGCGAGTGCCGGAAGAACTGCTCGACGTCGTGTTCGTAGGTGTAGGACGTCGGGGTCCTCCCCGCCGCGCGCTGCAACCTTTTGGCACGGATGAAGCTCTGCACCGCCCCGGCACTGGTCGCTCGGTACACAAAGCCGGTCGCGGCGAAGCGACGGGTGTCGACGCCACGGCCGTACCGCAACAGATCCCCCAACTCCGGCGGGAGGTCGAACAGCCGCACCAGCGGGTGGATCCTCAACGGGCTGTAGGGGGAGAGCGGGACGAGTCGGGTGCCGCAGATGTCGGCCACCTCGCTCCAGGGCAGGCGTCCCTCTCCGGCCACGTTGTAAAGACCGGGGATACCTCCCCGGGTGACGTGGAGGAGCGATCGCACGACGTCATCCTCCTCGACGAACTGCAGCAGTGGGTCGAACCCGAAGATGGACGGGCAGAACGGGCGCGACAGGCTCCGGCTGATGGCGGTGGTGAGGTGGGGGCCGAGGACGTTGGCGAATCGGAGCACGGTCACCAACGTGCCCGGGTTGTCCTCGGAGAAGTCGCGCACCAGGCTCTCGGCCTCGAGGAGGGTGCGCTCGATGCCGTGTGTGGCCGGCGCGCTGCGGGGGGTGTCCTCCCCGAATGTGTTGGGATCAGCGGCCGAGGACCCGTAGACGAGCGTGGAGGACTTCACGACGATATGACGCACGGAAGATCCGGAGGCCCCGGCCGCGGCCAGCAGGTTCATCGTCCCGATGACGTTTATTTCGTGCACACGCCTGTTGCTGATCCCGGCCGAATTCGTGACCATGAAGGTGTGAAGGATGGTGTCGACCTGAGTCGCCTTCACGATGCGGTTGACGATCGAGTAATTCTCTTCGGCGCGCACGAATTCGGCGCGCTCGAAGGGAACCGAGGGGGCATGGGCGCCCATTCCCAGGATCATTTCGAGGTTCGGGTCGGTTTCGAGGGCCTGGATCATCCGCCCACCCCAGAAAGTGTCCGCTCCAGTGACGAGGACGCGTTGTGCCATGCTCGGGGGATCCCTAGCCGAACCACACGCTGCGTCGCGAGGACAGCATGTCGTAGACGGACTCCTGGATCAGTGTGCGGATGCGTTCGGCCTCATCCATCACGCGACTTTTGGAGTAGCGCTCCTGGTCCGGCGGCACATCGAAAGAGACGGGGTCGAGGACCCGCAGGGTGAACTTGGCCGGGAAGGGCACCAGCACGCCGAGCGGGCCCAGGGCGAGGAGGTTGGCCGTCACCGGGAAATACGGAAGCCCCAGCATTTTGGACACGGCCGGTATACGGAATATGACGGGCATGGCTTCCTCGGAGCCCGTCACTGCGATGGGGATGATCGGCACTCCGGCACGCATGGCTATTTCGACGAAGCCGCCCCGGCCGAACCGCCGGAGCTGGTAGCGGTCGGTGAACGATTTGGAGGGACCCTTGGTCCCTTCGGGGAAGTCGAGGACCAACTGACCCTGCTCCTTGAGCAGCCGGTAGGCGTTGGCGGGCCGGGCGGAAACCCCGCCTCCCCTGGCCCACAGAGTGCCGACGACCGGGACCGTCCGGAAGAAGTAGTCGGCCAGCCCGTAGACGGGCCGCCCCAGCTCCTTCTCAATGCCGTGCATGATCACCGGCGCGTCCGACGGTATGGCCCCCGCATGATTGGCCACGAGGAGCGCTCCGCCCTCGTCGGGAATCTTCTCCAGCCCCTCCCAACGGACCCGGAACCACTTCGAGTAGACGGGCTCGTAGAGGGATCGGGCCAACGCCCGGAAGCGTTCGGATCGTCCCCACTCGTCGACGTCGGACAGGCGGGGGTCTTCCAGCGCATCGTCGCGTTCGGAGGGGACGCGGATCGGCACTATGGCCGTAGAGGGTTTCTCGTCGGTCCTTGCCGCGCGCCGGTCCGTCACCAGGCCATGGTAGCGAGAGTCGGGCGCTGATCCCCGTGGAGCCGATCAGCGTAAGGGGCGGGTCGCACTCTCCGGGGCCGCCGTGTCGTCATCCCAGGTCACCGAAAGTGGGGAGATCTGGGCCAATTGCGCCACGGTCATCGCCGTCCTCTCGACGGCCGCGCCCGGACATTGGGCGACGATCTGCGTGGCGGTCGCCTCCACCTCGGGATCGTCCATCAGGGGACACAGCACGAGAATCCCGCCGTCGCTCCGGCGGAGCACGGGGAGCCCGGGGGGAAGGAAAGCCGCGAGCGCGGCAGCGGACACGGCCGGCTCCGCGCCCGGCTCCGCGCCCGGCAGTTTCACCGAAAGCGTGGGAACCGGCGCCACCGAGGCCGCGCTCCGACTGGCGCGGAACACGTCGCTGGCCATCGACCGCGCATCGCTCCAGGGCCGGATCTGACTTCCTTGTACCCGCAGCCACTGGACCGGGACCTCAGCGATGACGAGACCGAACCGCCGGGCCAAGGACAGTATTTCGACATCGAAGGCGAAGCGCTCCGTGACCGAGCAGTGGAAGAGCAGCTTGGCGATAGGGGCCCGGAATGCCTTGAAACCGCACTGCGTGTCGTCGAGGGCCACGCTGGTCAGTGCGTTGACGAGTCGATTGAAGGCCCGGTTCATCAGCGACCGGTGGAGGCTGGAGCGGTTCACCGATGCCCCCGTTGCGGCGCGCGAGCCGATGGCCAGGTCCGCCTTCGCCAGGGCGCCGACGAACTGCGGCGTCTGTCCGGGGTCGATGGCCATGTCCGCGTCGGCGAAGGCGATGACCGGCGCGGACGCCGCCGCCACGCCCGCCCGCACGGCGCCCCCCTTGCCGTGGTTCTCGGAGAGCCGGAGCAGCCGCACATGGGAGAACACCGAGAACAGGGTGCCGGCCCGCTCGGTGGTGTCGTCGGTGCTGCCATCGTCCACGACGATGAATTCGGTCGTCTCAGGGTCGATGGCGCCGGCCGCGATGGCTGCCCGGAGGCGGGCCACGCCGTCGTCGAGCCGCGGTCCCTCGTTGTAGGCCGGGATCACCAGGGAGAGCGACACCCGGGAGGATGCGGCCGAGTCCGGCCGCGCCCCGGCTCCGCCGCTCTCGTTCATGGGCCCATTCTTCACCGGCGATCGGCCCTTGCGGGGGTCGGGGTCCCCCGCGCCCCCGACCCGGGCCTACGGTCGACCTGCTCCGATGAGGCCGTCGGTGAAGATGGGGGAGTACGAGACCGTGGCGCCGGTGAAGGGGGCCTGAATGACCGTATCGGTGCCGTACGGACCGGACCCGACGTACATGACCACGTGGTCGACCGCATCGTCGGAGTCCAGGTTGTAATAGAAGAGGAGGTCGCCCGGTTCGAGCGCGTCGAGAGCAACATGGGTGAGCGCGGGCCATTGCACTTCGGTCGTCCGCGGGAGGGAGACCCCGGCCTGCGCCCACGCCCATTGCACCAGGCCCGAACAGTCGAAGCCCAGTGACGGGCTTGCCCCGCCGAAGACGTAGGCGACGCCCAGCTCGGACTCCGCGGCGGAGACCGCCGCCATCTGTGCCGCTGTACCCGACCCGGTGCCCCCGACACTGCCCGTGTACGCGCCGCCGGTCGCGCCGCCGGCCGCATCGGCCGCTGTGGTCGCGGCCGCTCCGCTGGCGCTCCCACCGACGGTCTGGGCGACGGTTGCCGCAGCCTGTGCGGCCGCGGCCTCCCTCTGCGCTTCGGCCGCGGTCGCGGCCCGTGCCGCCGCCGCCGCTTCCGCCTGTGCCTCTTCGACGGCCGCCTGGGCGACTTCGGTTGCCAGCTGGCCCTGTACCTGATTCAGGGTCGCCGTGGTGGCCGCTGCCTCTTGCTGGTTGGCCAGAGCGAGCGTCTTCGCCTGAGCCGCCTGGGCGGAGGCCTGCGTCGCCAGGTTCTGCTCCTGCGTCTTCTGGCTAACGAGGCGGGACTCGGAGGTCTGCAGGGCGCTTTGGGCCTGGTCCAGGTCGCCGACGATCTGCTGCGTGTACTGCGTGCGGGCGGCGCCCAACGTCGCCGAGGTCGAGAACATCGACGCGTAGTTCGATTGGGGGGTGCCGTAGATGTAGGCCTTGATCGCGTCGTTGGTCACTCGCTGTCGATCGACCTTCACGGCGGCTTTGGTCCGGCTGATGGAAGCGTCGATCGTCTGCAGTGCGTTCTGCGCGGTCTGGAGGTTCTGGACGGCCGTGTCGTAACGGTTGTCGAGGGCGGACGTCTGCTGCTCTTCCTGACTCAGCGTGGCCTCGATCGCGCTGACCTGCGACTGGGCCGCATTGATCTGCGATTGGTTGGGAGCCGGTCCGGGAAGGGTCGTCGGCGTGGAGGTGCCGGTGGCGCCGGCCCCGGACGCGGAGAATCCCGTCAGCCCGAGAATGGAAGCGGCGAGCGCGCCGCGCGCAAGCAGCGCGCGTCGAGACCGGCGCCCAGTGTTCCGACAATCCACTGATGACACTGTAAAACAGTAACCGTTCCGCTTACGTGGCGTGGGCGGAACGCCCCGACGGTCAGTTGCGGTTTCGTTGCAGTCTGTGCTTGTCGGACGCTTCGGCACACTGGGTTGTGGTTGACCGTGAGGCGAACCCTCCATATGGTGCCTGCATGGATCGAGTCGTCCCAGTCGCCGGCGGTCGGGTTCGCGGCGTGTGGCGAGGGGATCTGTGGGCGTTCTCGGGTGTCCCCTACGCGCGGTCGCCGGCCGGCGACCTGAGGTGGCGGCCACCGCAATCCCCGCTGCCCTGGACCGGCGTGCGGGATGCGTCCTCATTCGGACCGATCGCACCCCAACGGGTCGCCGAGGCGGGCATCACGAGCCCGGCGGATCCGAGCGCCGAGGACGTCCAGAGCGAGGACTGTCTCACCTTGAACATCTGGACGCCCGAGATCCCCGAGGATCCCGCCTCCGCCACGGGGCGCCCGGTGATGGTGTGGATCCACGGCGGAGGGTTCACCTCGGGGAGCGGCTCTGTCTTCCTCTATCGGGGTGCCCAGCTGGCCCGTCAGGGTGACGTCGTCGTCGTCACGATCAACTACCGCCTCGGCGCACTCGGATTTCTCGGACACCCCGGCTTGGCCGACCCGGACGGCTTCATCGGGAACTGGGGCCTGCACGATCAGGTGGCCGCACTGCAATGGGTGCGTGACCACATCGCGCAGTTCGGCGGGGATCCCGATTGCGTCACCATCTTCGGCGAGTCCGCGGGCGGCTTCAGCGTGGCCGCCCTGATGGCGGTGCCGGCGGCGGCAGGTCTTTTCCGGCGGGCCGTGGTGCAGAGTGGCGGCGCGCATGTGCACACCGCCGCAGAAGGCGCCCGCGCCGCCGACCGTCTGGCGGCGACCTTGGGGCTGCCGGGTTGCACCCGTGACGCGCTGGGACCGGTACCCTCCACCGAGCTCGTGGCCGCGACCGACGAGATGGGGAAGCGGTCGCCCGATCCGGGAGCGCTCGCGGTGCCGTTCCTCCCCGTCGTCGACGGCACGTTCCTGCCGCAGCACCCGCTGCGGGCGGTGGAGCAGGGTGCGGCCGCAGGCGTCGATCTCCTCATCGGAACGAATCGCGACGAGTTGACACTTTTTTCGCTCGGCCGACCCGAACTGATGGCGCTCGACGACGCGAGGGCACTCAGCTGGGTTGTCAACGCCGCCCCGGATGTGCCGGCAACAGAACTGCTGAGCGGCTACAGGGAGGCGCGCACGGTGCGGACGGAGGGGATCGATCCTCACGCACTCACGGTGGCGATCGGGACCGACGCTGTGTTTCGTTGGCCCAGCCTCCAGCTGGCCGCGGCCCAGCACGCGCAGGGAGCCCGGGCCTTCGTGTACCTGTTCGAATGGGAATCGCCGGCCTTCGGTGGAATTCTCGGGTCGAGCCATGCCCTGGAACTTCCCTTTGTCTTCGGGGTGGTGCATGTGCCCGCGGTACAGCTCTTCACCGGAGGCGGCGTCGAGGTCGAGACGTTGTCGACCCGGATGCAGCAGGCATGGCTGGCCTTCGCCCGCAACGGTGATCCAACACACGCCGCGCTGGAGGGGGGCTGGCCGGCTTGGGATCCGAGGAAACGGAGCACAATGGTGTTCGGTCGCCAGACCGGTGCCACCGACGGTCCGCGTAACGCCGAGCTCGCGGTCTGGGAGCGCTACCGGCCGCTCTTCTCCCCTCCGGTTCCCTGATCAGGGGCGCTGGCAGAAGATGTGCCAGCCGGCTGCCCCCCATGCGGCGAGGATCATGCCTCGGGACAGCCACGACCCGAGGAGCCACCGCACCACCCGCCGGGGACCCACCAACCGTCCGGCCGACAGGGCCAGGACACCCAGCCACACGACCACACTGCCCACCAGTGCGACCCAGACCACCGTGCCGGGAACAACCGCCGACATCATCGCCGTCTCACGGCCCGCCATGCGGACACCAGGTACGCGCCGACGCCGAGCCATGCCGCGAAGAGGAGTCCCCGGCCCACTGCGTATCGGGTCACGTGGCCGATGAAGTAGCTCAAGGTGGGGAGGGCGCGCGACTGGAAGGCAAAGCTCACCAGGTCCCACGCCACCACGCCGCCGATCAGGACGGCCCAGACAAGCGCCGAGACGACCGCCGAACGTGACTGCGTGCGCCATGTCCGGACGAAATGAAGATTCCGGGCCACCCACCCGCGCGTTGTCTGGTCCTGCCTTCCTCGCCCGAGGACGAGGGCCGCGCCGAAGGCGGTCACGACGAGGACCGCCACGCTCCAGTGTGCGCCGGTGGAGTCGCGCGAGAGCTGGGCCTGCCACGCGGACAACGCGAGAATGAGGGTCGCGAGCAGCGCGTAGGCGATCGGAACCGCGCCGGCTCGTTGCGGACGATGCACAACAGCACTATGTCGCACGGAGAGGCAGGACGCCTCGTCGGCATCCCGGGAGGGCGGCCGGAGGCCTTATGATCGCCGCAGGCGACTAGACGGAGCAGCACCGGGGGGCGTAGCCCAATCGGCAGAGGCAGGGCGCTTAAACCGCCTCCAGTGAGGGTTCGAATCCCTCCGTCCCCACTGCGAACTCCCTCGAGGCCCGCAGATCATTTGGTCGAATCGCGCCGTCACTCGCAGCGTGGTTCACTATCCACATCTATGAGCAGTGAAGCCAGCGGAAATGTAGGTGTCTCCGAGCTTGTGTGGTACGTCAGCTACGGCTCGAACCTCAATCGAGCCAGATTCACTGCATACATCAAAGGTGGCAGCATCCCCGGCAATGAATTTGTGTATGAGGGTTGTACAGATCCGACTCCACCGGTCGACGACGTCTCTCTCGAATTGCCCCAGTCGCTGTACTTCGCCGGCTGGTCAGATCGAGCCTGGGGGGGTACTGCCGCCGGCTTCATCACACTTGACGCGCAGGCATCGCCGGCACTAGCCAGGGCATATTTGATCACACCCCTCCAGTTTCGAGAAGTGCTCAGGCAAGAGAACTCCAACGTCGCCAGTCTAGATGATGTCGAATTGAATATAGATGGGGCTCGGAAGCATGGGCATGTTCGAATGCTGCCCAAGGGCTACTACAGCGAGCTCATCTACTGCGGCCAGCGCGCTGGCTATCCAATGCTCAGTTTCACGGCATCAGAGAATCGCACCGACTTCGGTCCGCCGTCTCTCGCCTACCTTCGGATGATCCGCAGCGGCCTGCAGGAATCCCATGGCCTGAGCACCGGGGATGCCGTGGAGTACCTCAAAGACAGACCAGGCGTCCTGGGCAACTGGACGGTCAGCCAGTTGGTGGAGATGCTGAGTATGTAGATCAGTTGTCCGGAGCTACGTGTGACCGTAGGCTCGGGCATGACTATGGCCGACACAACTAGCGAAGCCCGCTTCGACATTTACGATCCGGATCTGTACGTGGACGGGCCGATTCACGAGATCTTCGCCGAGCTACGCCGTAGCCAGCCGGTGTATTGGCAGGAGATGCCGGGCGAGCCGGGCTACTGGGCGGTTCTCAAGCACGCCGATGTGGCCCAGGTGGCCCGCCACCCGGACATCTTCTCGGCCGAGACCCAGGGCGTCATCCTGGAGAACTCGCCCCCTGAGCAGCTGGAGCTCAGTCGCAACATGCTGTTGATGATGGACCCACCCCGCCACACCGCCTACCGAAGGCCGCTGGTGGACAGCTTCAAGGCTCGGGTGATCGGCCGGATGGAGGAGCAGGTCCGGGCTATCTGCCGTTCCATCTTCTCCGACACGGCCGAGCGACGTCATGTGGAGTTCGTGCATGAGGTGGCCGGGCTGTTGCCGTCCCAGGTGGTGGGCGAGCTGGTAGGTATCCCCCGGGAGGACTGGCCGCAGATCCGTCTATGGGCGGAGCAGGGAACCTCGAGTCAAGATCCGGATCTCGCAGCCCCAGACGGCTACGCCCAGACGGGCATGGTGGACATGGCTATGTACGCCATCGACTTCGCTACCCGCCGGCGTTCCGAACCGCCACGAGAAGACCTTGCGTCGCTCATCCTGGCCGGCAACTTCGGGGACGGGCCGATGTCGGAGATCGAGTTCGGCAGCTTCTTCGTACAGCTGGTCACAGCGGGCAACGACACCACCAAGACCATGCTCTCCTCCGGTCTGCAGGCCCTGCTCTCTCACCCCGGCCAGCTGGCCGAGCTGCGGGCCGATCGCAGCCTGCTGCCCTCGGCGGTGGAGGAGATCCTGCGGTGGGCCAACCCGCTGCACTACTTCCGGCGCACGGCCACGGTCGACACCGAGTTGCGAGGCACGCCTATCCGGGCCGGGGACAAGGTGGCGATGTGGTACACGTCGGCCAACCGCGACGAGGACGTGTTCACCGACCCACAACGCTTCGACATTCGCCGCCACCCCAACCCGCACCTGAGCTTCGGCATCGCCCAACATTTCTGCCTCGGGGTGCACTTGGCCCGGCTGGAGGGTCGGGTGTTCTTCGACGAGCTTCTCTCCACGTTCCCCGTTATCGAGCAGATTGGCGAGGCCCAGCGTATCCGCTCCAACCTCAACAATGGTCTCAAGTCGCTTCCGGTGGAACTGGGACGCTGATAACGAGGCTGTCCTTGTTCACAACGGACCCGGGTCGACGCCGCTATGAGGCGGGCCAGTCGACGGCAAGCAGATCCTCTTCGCCGAGAAATCCAACCAGGTCTTCGGGCGGCCGGGCGCAACAGTAGTAATGGCCCTGGGCCACCTGGCAACCCAACCGCCGGAGTGTGGAGAACTGTGTGGCGGTTTCCACACCCTCGGCAATTGTGTCGAGGTCGAGCGCTTCGGCGATGGAGATGATGGCACGCACCAACGCCACCGCCTGTTCGTCCTCATCGAGTGCCGCCACAAATGATTGGTCGATTTTGACGATATCGATGGGGAACGACCGTAGGTATGCGAGAGACGAGTACCCGGTGCCGAAGTCGTCGATGGCCAGGCGGACGCCGAGCTCCTTCAGCTCGTCGAGTTGCTGGCGAATCAGCGGCGAGTTCACCATCAGCGTTCTCTCGGTTATTTCGAGCACGAGCGCCGTCGGGCGCAATCCCGATGCGGCCAAGGCGCTCTTCACGTCCCGGCAGAGGTTGCCGTCGATCATCTGGCGCGGGGACACATTGACCGAAATGGTCAGCTGACGGCCCACGTTGCTCGGCTGCCACTTGCTTCCCTGCTCACATGCGTGGTCGAGCACCCATTTCCCGAGCGGCACGATCAGACCGGTGTCTTCGGCGATGTTGATGAACTCCCCCGGCAGCAGGAGTCCACGCTCGGGGTGGCGCCACCGCACCAGGGCTTCCATGCCGACGGTCCTGCCGGTCCCGATATTGAGCGTGGGCTGCCAATGGAGCTCGAACTCCTGATGCTCGAGTGCGCTGTAGAGCTCTGTCCCCAGCCGGACCCGGCTCGCGATGCGCTGCTGCAACCCCGCCCGGAAAAAGGCCTGACGGTTCTTTCCGTTCGACTTTGCCTCGTACATGGCGATATCCGCATTGCGGATGACGTCGGAGGCGGTCATCGACTCCGTCACCTCGACCACTCCCACGCTGGCGGTGACGATGACGCGGCCAAACGCAAGTTCGAATGGTGCAGCGGTGGCCGCCAGAAGGCGTTGCCCCATTGAGGTGGCGATCGCCACGTTGGCTCCTCTGACCAGTATCGCGAACTCGTCACCGCCCAGTCGCGCCGGCACGTCGTTGGCGCGGATGACATCGCGCAGGCGTTGCGCCAGCGCGATGAGGACCTCGTCCCCTACGTGATGGCCGAACGTGTCATTGACACTCTTGAATCCGTCGATGTCCAGCAGGAAGAGGAAGCAGCCGCCGTCCAATTCGTCGAAGCTGCGTACGGCGTTGTGGACCTCGCGAAACAGCTCCATGCGGCTGCTCAGCGCGGTGAGTGCATCGCATTTGACTTGCGTAGCCAGTCCGTCCGTCTGAGCCCGGTTCCGCGCGCTCCGATCGGCCAGCACCTCTCCTATCAGGAGCCAGATCAGCGCCGCCATCGGCAGCCTCACGTCAATTGCCGGTGCCACGTGGATCTCGCACAACCAATACAGCGGGATGGCAATCGGTACGGCCAACAGAGGGACGAGCCGCGATTGGGTGAGCCCGATGAAAATGAACGAAACCGTGATGAACCCGACATAGCTGGCCGTCAACGTGCGGTCGAGGCTCGCCGTCGCAAGCAGCGTGGCGCCGAGGATCGCTGGAAAGACCAGGAGCGCCGGCGCCGGGAGCCGGGTCCAGGGAAGACCCAGCAGAGCGACGGCGAGAAGGCTGGCGCCAAGATCGATGACCAGCGTGGAGGCCAGGCCTCTGTCCTGGGGCGCCAGCAGCCAGAAGGTGGACACGACGGCAAGGGGCAGGAAACTGACCAGTCCGGCTCCCAACACGGCATCGCGACGACCGGCCCTACGGCGAGGCGCGCTGGCGCCGTGCGTCGGTCGGCGAGAGGCCACGGTTGGTCTACGGTCGTCAAGGGCGGAGCGAACGGCTCCGACCAGGTAATTTTCGGTCACTCCCATCTACCGTAAACCCGGCGTGTCGCTGCAACTTGCGGTTCGCGTACACCTTCGGCCCCGGCGTCCCTCTACCACCGATCTGCAACCGATCAGCACCTGACTGGCAACTGCTCGAGCCGTTATGGAGGCTGTCCGGAGATCTGCGATCAGCCGGCGGCGCCATCACATCCCCCCTACGACCGACCGGGCTCCTCGTCGAGGATGATCGTCTTCGCCTCGAGGAAGGGCAACAGACCGTCACGCCCGCCTTCACGCCCCAAGCCCGACTGCTTGAATCCCCCGAAGGCGATGCCGAAGTCGGTCCGGAACGAGTTGTGCCCCACGGTGCCGGAACGCAGCTGGCGAGCCACGTCGTAGGCGCGATCGACATCGTTGGTGAAGACCGAGTTATTCAGGCCATAGATGGTGTCGTTGGCGATTTCGATGGCGTGCTGCTCGTTGTCGGCGGCGATGACGCTCAGGACCGGACCGAAGATCTCCTCCTGCGCGATGGTCGACGAGTTGTCGACGTGGCCGAAGACGGTGGGCTCAATGAACCAGCCCTTCTTGAGATTGCCCGGTCGATGCCCACCCGTGGCGAGGGTCGCACCTTCTTCGACGCCCTTGGCGATGTAGCCCTCGACCCGGTCACGCTGGCGTTCCATCGCCAGTGGCCCCATGCCGCTCTCGGCATCGAAGGCGTCTCCGACCCGCACCCGGGAGAACGACTCGCTCAGCGCGTCGACCAGGTCGTCGTGGCGATCGCGACTGACCACAATGCGGGTCAGCGATGAGCACACCTGTCCGGTCATGAGGCAGGCCAGCCCTGTGATTGTCGCCGCCGCGGTGGCGATGTCGTAGTCGTCGAGCACCACGGCCGCCGACTTCCCACCCAACTCGAGCGTGACCCGGGCGATACGCTCACCGCAGAGCGAGGCGATGCGGCGGCCCGCCGCCGTGGAGCCCGTGAAGGTGATCTTGTCGACGCGGGGATCGCGCACCAGCAACTCCGAGACGGGCCGATCGGCCGTCACCACGTTGATCACCCCGGCGGGCAGCCCGACGGCCTCGGCGACCTCGGCCATGACGTAGGCCTCGCCCGGCGCTTCGGGCGAGGCCTTGAGGATCACGGTGCAGCCCGCGATGAGTGCCGGTGCGACCTTGTTCCCGATGAGGCCCATCGGCCCGTTCCAGGGGATGATGGCGCCGACGACGCCTACCGGCTCCCTCACCAACAGACCGACGCTGCCCCCCGCTGTGGGCGTGTGCCGTTCCTGGAACGGGAACTCCTCGGCCAATCCCGCGTAGTAGCGCCAGGGCCGCCCGTGCCCCGGACCGCTCGCCTGCGCGATGGTGTTCAACACGCCCATCTGGCCGGACCAGATCTGACCGATTTCGCGCGCACGCTCTTCGAGAGCCGCCGCGATCTTCACCAGGTAGCCGGCCCGCTCGGGGTGGCTCATCTGGGGCCATGGTCCGTGGTCAAAGGCCTCCCGCGCCGCCGCGACGGCGCGGTCCATGTCCTCCGCCTTGGCTTCGGCCACCCGAAACAACACGTCCTCGGTACTGGCGTTGATCACGTCGATCTCGTCGGAACTCGAGGGCTTCACCCAGTCGCCACCGATGTAGAAGCGGTCTGGCGAGGTAATGGATGCCTTGACGGTTTCTGTGACGCTCATGATGTCCCTCCCGGGTGTTGTAGGTGATCGGGGCTCGGTCATCGAAGGGTGCGAGCGGACCGCATCCGACGCAGTCGTGGGGTGGTCCCCCTCAGAAGGGGTTAGCGACCGGGTGCGGATGTCGCTCGTTCGGCGGAGGCCTATTCGAGCCCGAAGAATCGCATGGTGGCATCGATGGCCCCGAAGTCCGAGGGAGTGGCGAAATGGTCCACGCCGGTCAGGGTCACCAACGATGCCGAGGGCAGCGCGGCAACCAGGCGGGCGGCGCTCGTCGTCATGTCCCGATCGCCCAGGACGACGAGGACGGGGCACGTCACCGTCGCAAGGTCATCTTCTTTGATGGCCGGGCGGTCCCGGCGGATGAACGCGGACAGCGCCCGGCGGTCGTTGCCGCTCGACACCGCCAGGCGGTAGAAGAGGCGGGCCTGGACGTCTTCGGGCTCATCTTCGCTCTCGAGCGCGTGGGCCAGGGTGCTGGCGTCGCGGGTCTCGAAGACGTTGTCGCCCAGGCCGAGTAGGGCGATCCTCTCGAAATGCCCGGGGTGGGCGATCGCCATGCGCAAGAGCACGTCGGCGCCGGCCGAGAACCCGACGGCGCTCAGCGGCCGCGGCTCCGGCAGGGAGCGGAACACCGACTCTTCCACCTCGGTGTACGCATCGGGGTCCGTCAGACGTGACGATCCACCGTGACCGGGCAGGTCGATCTCCGGAACGGTGCAGTCGAAGTCCGACAGGATGTCCACCCAGCCGGTCTGTCGCCAGTTGTGGTCGAACGAGGAGGCGAAGCCATGGAGGAGGACGAGGGAACGCGGCGCCGTCGTCACCGCTCTTCCATCCGATCCCGTATGTGACCGAGCGCCTCGAGTCCGGCGCGCAAGCCGGCCAGTTCGGACGGGGTGATCAGGCGGGCGAGCTCGGCGTCGATTGATTCGACCCCGGAGCGGACCGCGGCCGCAGCAGCGCGGCCGCGGTCGGTGAGCGCAATGGTCATGCGCCGCCGGTCTTCGGGATTGACGTCGCGCGTCAGGTAACCCCGGAGGACCAGCGTGTCGATCAACTGGCTCGCCGCTTGCTTGGTGACCCCGAGCCCACGGATCATGTCGACCGCCGTTCCACCGCGATTGCCCATTCCGCCCAGGACGAACGCTCCGTTTCGAGGGAGATCGCCGAATCCGGCCGCTTCGAGATTGGCCTTTATGGCCTGGCCGTAGCTGCCGCGGGCGGCGCGGAGCAGCGCCGGGATCACGACGTCTTCGGCGGCAGAGGGACCGGGCACCACAAGAGGGTAATCCGAAGGCGACGCGTGGTCAATCCACTTGACAGTCAACCGGTCGGCTGAGGTGACGCCGTCCGCTGATTGCGTTCGATCCGAACGGGGCCCTCGTCCGTACTCCAAGGGAGGACGAGGAGACATGGCGGGAACAAAGTTGAGAGACTACGAAAGAGTCATGACGGCACCCGGGCTGCTCGCCGGCCGCGCTCTCGCGCTGCTCAGAACCACGAGGGATGCCCCCGCGTCCCGCGACATCGCGTTGCTCGCGGCGCGGGTGGGATTGGCCTGGATCTTCGTCTACCACGGAGCGGGAACCCTTTTCGGCGCGTTCGGGGGCACGGGTATCCACCCCCAAGCGGTCTACTTCGCCCACGTGGCCCATCTTCGACCGGGGACGTTCTTCGCCGTCCTGGGCGGCATCATCGAATGTTTCGGAGGCGCGGCGGTGGGCCTCGGCATACTGGGTCGGCTGGCCGCGGCGGGTCTCGTCGGTGACATGGTGATCGCCATGATCACGGTGACCTTCGCCCACGGGATCATCGGGAACAGCACGGGATCGGGCTACGAGCTCAACGTCGCGCTGGCGGCGCTCGCCCTCGTCGTTGCCATCATGGGCACCGGGCGGCTCTCTTTGGACGCGCTCCTGCGGAGCCTGATCACGAGGGAGGCGCCGGCGAGTCCACGCCAGTCGGGCTGATCTCCTAGTGCTGCAACCGTGAACCTTTGCCCCTTTTAGGACGCAGGTTGGCGGTTCCTCGTTCAGGCCGCCGGAGCGACCCGACCGAGCGACTCCCCGATTGTCTCGGGGCGGGCCACAGCCGG
>JBEKWB010000001.1:0-135667 GCA_049513455.1 Acidimicrobiales bacterium | reverse complement strand
TCGCGGCCGGTACGACCTTCGAAGAGGGACTCCAGATCTCCCCGAGCACCTGATCAGAGAGGCCTCGGGCCGCTCCCTGAGACCCCGGTGGGGGGCCGTCTCGACCGCGGCCCACTTGGGGTCATAGGATCGCCTTCGAACCCAATCAGGAACTGGAGGGGTCGCTCACGTGGCCGAAAGCATCACGATCACTGACAACCGAAATGGCGAGTCGATAGAGATCCCGCTCTTGAACGGAGGGGTCTCGGCGTCCGAATGGTCCAAGCTCCTCCCCGGGGTGTGGTTCTACGACCCCGGCTTCATGTCGACGGCGGCCTGCGAGAGTGCCATCACCTTCCTCGACGGCGAGGCGGGCATTCTGCGGTACCGGGGTTACCCGATTGAGCAGCTGGCGGAGAATTCGACCTATCTGGAGGTGGCCTATCTCCTCCTGCACGGCGAGCTGCCCACGACCGAGCAGTTCACCGCGTGGCGCAGCGAGGTCACCAACCACACCTTCATCCACGAGAACGTGCGCAAGCGCTTCCTGGAAGGATTCCATTACGACGCCCATCCGATGGGCATGCTGGTGTCCGCCGTCGCCGCCCTCTCGACGTTCTATCTCGACGCCAAGGAGATCTTCGACCCCGAATCGCGCAACAAGCAGATCATCCGCCTGATCGCCAAAATGCCCACCCTGGCCGCCGCCGCCCACCGCTTCAGCGTGGGCATGCCCTTCGTCTACCCCGACAACTCCCTCGACTTCGCCGACAACTTCCTCTCCATGCTGTGGAAGGTGGCCGAGCCCCACTTCGAAGCGGATCCGGTGTTGGCCCATGCCCTTGACGTGCTGTTCATCCTGCACGCCGACCACGAGCAGAACTGCTCCACCACGGCCATGCGCGTGGTGGGGTCGTCGCACTCGGATCCCTACTCGGCCACGGCCGCCGCCGCCGCGGCCCTGTACGGCCCTCGGCACGGCGGGGCCAACGAGGCCGTCATCCGCATGCTCACCGACATCGGCAGCATCGACAACGTGCCCGAGTTCATCAACACGGTCAAGGGGGGGCACGGAGGACAGCGGCTGCAGGGCTTCGGCCACCGCGTCTACAAGAGCTACGACCCCCGGGCCAAGATCGTCAAGCGGATCGCCTACGAGGTCTTCGAGGTCACCGGCAAGAACCCCCTGCTGGACATCGCGCTCAAGCTCGAGGAGATCGCCCTGAGCGACGAGTACTTCACCTCGCGCCACCTCTATCCCAACGTCGACTTCTACTCCGGCCTGATCTACCAGGCCATGGGCTTCCCGCTCGAGATGTTCACCGTCCTGTTCTCCATCCCCCGCACCGTCGGGTGGCTGGCGCACTGGCAGGAGATGCTGGACCAGGACTCCAAGATCGCCCGGCCCCGCCAGATCTACATCGGATCGGACTCGAGGGACTACACCCCGATCAGCGGGCGCTGAGGGGCTCGATCAGGCGGGCCAGACCCTCCTGGACGATCGAGACGCAGAGCGTGCCCGACCGTTCGAACAAGAAGCCACGGGCCAGCCCCCGGCCGGCCGCCGCCACGGGCGAATCGGCGTCATAGAGCAGCCACTCGTCCGCCCGGAACGGGCGGTGGAACCACATGCAGTGGTCGAGGCTCGCGCCCATGAAGTTGGCGTCGTCCCACCGCACGTCGTGGGGGGCCAAAATGGTGTCGAAGAGCGACATGTCCGAGGCGTAGGCCGCGATGGCGGCGTGCAGCAACGGGTCGTCGGGCAGGTCGCCGTCGGCCCGGAGCCACAGCCTCTGATACGGCTCGCCGGCCCCCTTGCGATGCCAGAGGAGATCACCGATGTAGCGCTGGTCGATCGGGTGCGGCCGGTCGAACCAGTCGACCACCTCCTCCCGCCAGGGTTGGAGGCGTTCGAAGAGAGTGGGCAAGGACTCGGGGTCCGGGACCTCGGGCATGGGGAGCTGGTGCTCCAGGCCCACCTCGTGGTCGTGGAACGACGCCGACATGTTGAAGATGGCCCGCCCGTGCTGAATGGCCACCACCCGCCGGGTGGTGAACGATCTGCCGTCGCGGATCCGGTCGACCTCGTAGAGGATCGGGACCTGGGGGTCGCCGGGACGCAGGAAGTACGAATGCAGCGAATGGATCCGCCCGTGCTCGACGGTGCGGCCGGCCGCGATCAGGGCCTGAGCGGCCACCTGGCCACCGAAGACACGCTGGCGCTCCTCGTGGGGCTGAATGCCCCGGAAGATGTTCACCTCAATCGGCTCGAGATCGAGCAGGGTGACGAGGAACTCGAGAGAAGCGCTCATGCCCCATGATCGCAGGCGACCGCCGCACCCGTGGCGAGCGGTCCGGCGACGGGCCCGCTACCCTGCGGCGCTATGGCGACCGACGGGGAAAGGGCCGGGCCCGAGCGCCTGGTGTTCCCCGACGGGTTCACCTGGGGCGTGGCCACCGCGGCGCACCAGATCGAGGGCGGCAACGTCAACAACGACTGGTGGGCCTGGGAGCACAACCCCGATTCGGGCACCGTGGCGCCGAGCGGCGATGCCTGCGATTCGTACACCCGCTGGCGCGAGGACGTGGACCTGGTGGGCGAGCTCGGCCTGTCGGCCTACCGCTTCTCGCTCGAATGGAGCCGGATCGAACCGGCCGAAGGGGAGTTCTCCCATGCCGCGCTCGAGCACTACCGGCGCATCTGCGCCGCGTGCGTGGGTAGGGGGATCCGGCCGGTCGTCACCTTCCACCACTTCACCACACCCTTGTGGTTGGCCGCCCGGGGGGGCTGGGAAGCGCCCGATGCACCGGACTGCTTCGCGCGGTACGTGACGCGGGCGGCGGCGCACCTGGGGGATCTGATCGGGTGGGCCTGCACGATCAACGAGCCCAACGTGGTGGCCGTGATGGGATACTTCCAGGGGCAGTACCCGCCGGGTGTGAAGAACGACTTCATCCGGTACGCCGCCGTCAACGAGTCCATGGTGCGGGCCCACCGCCTGGCGGTCGACGCGTTGCGGTCCGGACCCGGGGACTTCCCCGTGGGGTTGACGCTGTCGATGGCCGAGATCACCGCCGACGAGGGTGGTGAGGCGCTGCGGGATGCGGCCGAGGAGATGCTGGAGAACATCTTTCTGCGGGCCACCGGCGACGACGACTTCGTCGGCGTCCAGTGCTACACCCGCATGCACTTCGGCCCGCACGGGCTGGCCGGGAACGACCCCACCGTGGCGGTGACCCAGATGGGGGACGAGCGCTGGCCCCAGGCGGTGGAGCACACCGTGCGCCGGGCCGCCGCGGTGAGTGCCCGCCCGATCGTCGTCACCGAGAACGGGATCGCCACCGACGACGACGCCGAGCGGATCTCCTTCCTCGGCGAAGCCATCCAGAGCGCGCACCGCTGCGTGGTCGAGGGCATCGACCTGCGGGGGTACTTCGTCTGGAGCCTCCTGGACAACTTCGAGTGGCATTTGGGCTACGGGCCCAAGTTCGGCATTGTGGGGGTGGCCCCCCGGACCTTCGAGCGGCGGCCCAAGCCCAGCGCCTACTGGTTGGGCGAGGTAGCCCGGGCCAACGCGCTGGTCATCGCCCCCGCATAGGCCTCGCCAGGGTCGCCGCCGCTTCCACGGCTAGTCTTTCCCCGTGCTTTCCCGGCTGCGCACCTTCTATCACTGGCTGCACACCCACGAGGGCCGGAAGATCTTCCGTTACACGATGGTCTCGATCATCTCCACCGCGGTCTCCACCATCGTCATTGTGATCGTCTACGGAGTGGCCAAACTGTGGACCGAGGTGCCGAGCACCATTTTCGGCAATGCGGTGGCGACGTTCCCCTCCTACTGGCTGAACCGTCGGTGGGCGTGGGGGAAGAGCGGGCGGTCGCACTTCGTCAAGGAGGTCCTGCCGTTCTGGGTCATGGCGGCGCTGGGCATTGCCTTCTCGATCATCGGGGCGTCACTGGCCCGCCACACCGGCCAGCACTTCAAGCTGGGCCACCTCGAGCTCACCGTCTTGGTCCTGGTGGCCAACGTCGTCTCCTTCGCCGTCTTCTGGGTGGTCAAGCTCCTCGTCTTCAACCGCCTCTTCAAGGTCGAGCTGGAAGAGTTCGACGAGCACCTCACCGCGGAAGAGTCAATCGAGAGCTCCGGCGTCCACTAGCCGCACCTGGAGCCCTCCGGCCCGCGTCCCGCGTCAGTCCCGGAAGTTGTCGAACTGCAGGGGGATGCCGAAGTCCTCGCCCTTGCAGGCGCTGATCACCTCTTGGAGGTCGTCCCGCTTCTTGCCGGTCACCCGCAGCTGGTCCCCCTGGGTCTGCGACGACACTCCCTTGAGACCCAACTCCTTGATGAATTTGTTCAGCCGTTTGGCGTGGTCCGACGAGATGCCGGCCCGTATGGCGATCTTCTGGCGTGCCGTCCCCTTCTGGGCCTCTTCGACCTTGCCGTCCTCGAACGCCTTGAGGGAGACCTGGCGCTTGACCAGCTTCTCGTCGAGCACCTGGTGGAGGGCGCGCAGACGATCCTCGGTGGAGGAGCGGAGCACGAGCTCGTCGTCCCCGATCTCGATCGCCGAATCGGTGTTCTTGAAGTCAAAGCGGGTGGCGGCCTCCCGGTTGGCCTGATCGACTGCGTTGCGGACTTCTTGCATGTCGACTTCAGAGACGATGTCGAAGGTGGGCATGGCGTCAGCGTATCGGCCGGGTGCCGCCGACCAGGGTTCCCATCGGGGTCCCCGACCCGGCTAACCTCCAAAACTGCGGGTCGGTGTCCGAGTGGCCAAAGGAAACAGGCTGTAAACCTGTCGGTTGACGCCTACGGAGGTTCGAATCCTCCCCGGCCCACGCAGAGAAGCACAATGCCTGGGCAGTGCCCTTGCCAGCGCCCGGTTTGTCATTACAATGAGGTTTCGGGATAGTTGCAGGAGCTGCTCAGCCAGGTCGCCATTCTCCGCACGTCGGGTGGGCGGGCACGGACTTTGAAGAAGCGAGACTGAAACTCCAGTGGACCAAGAAGCGAGGAGCAGCTCTGGACCCGAATTGATGGACCGTGTCCAGTCCCGACTCCAGCGCTTGTCGATGATCGTCGACGGAGCCCGCATCCGGCTCACGCCCGGCCTGGTGGTCTCGGAGCGGGTCGAGGCACAGAACGGCGCCCCCGACGACTGGCGGTTCCTCCGGCGCCCCGCCCTCCTGGGCTTCATCGCCATCCTGTCGATCTGCGTCGGCGCATCCCTTCCCAGTTCGCCCTTCAAGTTCGAGGCGCCCGGCATGTGGTTCTTCGGGGAGGGGAACGGTTCGAGCAACTTCTTGCTGCTCCCCGGGGTCGTCGCCGTCTACGGCGGCATGATCCTGTTCATCAGGGTCTGGTTCGGGCTGGTCCAGACCCTGCGGCACCGCCCCGGGGCCCCCATCCGGACCCTGGCCGCCATGTTGGCGCTGTGGATCGCCCCCCTGCTCGTGGTCGCCCCGCTCTTCAGCCGCGACGTGTTCTCCTACGCCGCCCAGGGCGAAATGATGAGTCACCACATCAACCCGTACAACTACGGACCGGGGACCATCGGCTCGGGCCCGTTCGTGACCGGTGTGGACGGCCTGTGGTTGAACACCCCCGCCCCCTACGGACCGTTCTTCCTGATGCTGGCCGGGTCGGCGGCCTCCCTGAGCGGCCACAATGCGCTGGTCACCGTCTTGCTGCTGCGCCTGATGTCGGTGGCCGGCGTGGCCCTCATCGCCTTTTGCATCCCGAAGCTGGCCCGGGCCTACGGGCGTGACCCGGGCGCGGCGTTCACCCTGGCGCTGCTGAACCCCCTGACGCTGTTGGCCCTGATCGGCGGCGCGCACAACGACACGATCATGCTCGGGCTCCTCCTGGCCGGGATCACGGCGGCCAAGCACCGGCACCCCGTGGTCGGGATCGTCTTGTGTGCGTTGGCCACGGCGATCAAGGTGCCCGCCGCCATCGGTATCGTCTACATCGCCTGGGACTGGGCCGGACCCGGCGTGGAATGGCGCCGGCGTATCCGGCCCCTGGCCAAGGGCGGCGCCATCTCCTTGGCGGTGATGGCCGTGCTCTCCGAGGTGTCAGGGCTGGGCTGGGGGTGGATCGCCAACCTGGGCACGCCCGACGCCGTCCGCTCGTGGATGGCCCCGGCCACCGCCGTCGGGCTCGTCATCAGCGGAACGCTCCACGTCCTTCACATCGGGGTGGGCCTCGGAGGGGTGTTGACCGTCACCCGGCTGCTCGGGCTCATGGCGGCCACGGCGATCGCCGGCTACTGCCTACGGCACAAGGAGCAGTTGGGCACCCTGACCGCCCTGGGGGTCACCGCCCTGGCCTTCGTCCTCCTCGGCCCGGTGGTGCAGCCCTGGTACCTGACCTGGGGCATCATCTTGATGGCCCCGGTGGTCACGGGCCGGTTGCGGGCCTTGGTCCTCGGTCTGTCGATCGTGGCGCCCTTCATCGGCCTGACGGGCGGGGCGTCACTCCTCAATCAACTCGTGGCCACCAATCCGTTTGCCATGGTGGCCGCCGTCTTCGTGCTCTGGGGCGTCGTCCTCCTCCCGCTGGGGACGTGGACCGCCTCGTGGCGCATCGATCGGGCCCGCCTGGGACCGGCCCTGCCGGCGCCCCAGGGCTCGGTCAGCCCGGTCTTCGAGGCCTAGTTCAGAGGAGCCGCTGGAGCTCGACCACGTCGAGCCACTGGCGATGCTTGCGCCCCACCTCCCGCTCGACGCCGACCAGTTCGAATCCGGCGGACCGGTGCAGCCCGATGGAGGTCTCGTTGTGGCCGGCGATGCGCGCGATGACCGAGTGGAATCCGTGGGCCGAGGCCAGCGTCAACAGCTCGGCGAGGAGGGCGCGGCCGACGCCCTTGCCCCGTTGCGCCCGGTCGACGTAGACCGAGTTCTCGGCGGTGGCGGCATAGCCCGATCGCTCCCGGTAGGGCGAAAGGGACCCGAATCCGAGCACGATCTGACCGTGGGCGCCGACGTGTCCCCGGGCGTCCGGCCCCTGCTCGACCGCCACAATGGCCGGGTGCACGCCGCGGTGCTCGAGGAGCCAGGCCTCCTGCTGCTCCCTGGTCCGCGCCACCATGTCGAACGTGTTGGTGCTGCCCAGGACCTCGACGTTGTAGATCGCCCGTATGGCCTCGGCGTCGCCGGGGGACGCCAATCGGATCTGCATGGCCGGATGGTACTGTGGAGACCTGCGGCGGCAGTGGAGGCGCAGGCGTCGTGTGTCGTGCTCTGGCTATCATTCACGGTTCGCGGTCGAGTGGCCGTGGCGCCCCCTTAGCTCAGTCGGTAGAGCACAGCCATGGTAAGGCTGGTGTCGTCAGTTCGATTCTGACAGGGGGCTCGCCCTTGGCGGCGTAGCTCAGTTGGTCAGAGCACACGGCTCATAATCGTGTTGTCGCGGGTTCGAGTCCCGCCGCCGCTACCAGACCCGGGGTGAGAACCCGGGGCAGCAACAGGAAGGATTGAAGATGGCCAAGAACGAGAAGAGGGTGCAGGTCACGCTGGCGTGCGAGGTCTGCAAGCGGCGTAACTACATCACCACCAAGAACAAGCTGAACGATCGCGAGCGCATCGAGATGAAGAAGTTCTGCCGGTGGGATCGCCAGCACACCGTGCACAAGGAGACCCGCTGAGCGATGCGCGGCCGGCCGGTGCTACTCTTGGTCGGCTGTTCCCCAGGTCAGGGGAATGAACCTTTTGCCGGATGGAAACCCAAGGCAGCCCACTGAGGGCAGTAGCTCAATTGGAAGAGCACCGGTCTCCAAAACCGGCGGTTGAGGGTTCGAGTCCCTCCTGCCCTGCCCCGAGCCAACAAGACGTGACCACCGAAAATCGATGTGAGGCATAACCCGTGAATCGCGAAACGAAGCGCATGATGCAGCGCCAAGGGCAGATGGAGGCCGATGGGTCGCCTGCCACCCGTCGCGCGCCCGCGGGTGCCCAGGCCGGTCGCCAGGGCGGTCGGAACGGGGCCCGCACTCCCCAACGGGGTCCTTCGGGCCGCAAGCGGACCACCCCGGTCCAGTTCACCCGTGAGGTCAGAGACGAGATGCGCCAGGTGGCCTGGCCTTCGCGCGGGGAACTGATCAACTACACCTCGGTCGTCGTGACCACCCTCATCATCATGATCAGCCTGATCTTTGTGCTCAACCTGGGCTTCGGGAAGCTGATCACGCTTCTCTTCAGCAAGTAGCCCGGTCCCCGACATGACCGACGACACCGATCCGGAGGATGTACCTGTGACTGTCCACGACACGGCGGAGAGCCTGGCCGCGCCGGGCGAGCCCGACCTGGTGCTCGACGCCACCGCCGACAACGACACCGCGGCCGGGAACGAGGGGCTGGGCTGGGGCGGCGATGACGAGGAGATCGTCCCCGTCGAAAGCCCGTACGACCGCCCGGGGCGCTGGTATGTCGTGCACACCTACTCGGGCTACGAGAACAAGGTGCGGTCCAACATGGGCAACGTGGTGGCCTCCCGGGGCATCGAGGACCGGGTGTTCGAGGTCGTCATCCCCATGGAGGATGTGGTCGAGTTCAAGGGCGGGAAGAAGGTGACCGTCCAGAAGAAGGTCTTCCCGGGTTACCTCCTGGTCCGCTGCGATCTCGACGACGACACCTGGGGTGCCATCCGCAACACCCCGGGGGTGACCGGGTTCGTGGGGCCGGGGACGAAGCCGACGCCGCTCTCGCGTCGCGAGGTCGAGAACATCCTGCAGGTCAAGGAGGAGGGCGTGGAGGCGCCCAAGCGGAGCCGCCCCCGCCTCGAGTACGAGGTGGACGAGACGGTCCGGGTCAAGGAAGGGCCCTTCGCCGACTTCTCGGGCCAGATCGCGGAAATAAACGAGGACCAACTCAAGCTGAAGGTGCTGGTGAACATATTTGGACGAGAGACGCCGGTAGAGCTCGAGTTCAGCCAAGTCGCCAAGCTGTAGGCGAACGTACGAAGAAGAAAGAGACACAACAGAAATGGCACCCAAAAAGCGCGTCCTCGCGGTAGTGAAGATCCAGCTCGAGGCCGGAATGGCTACGCCCGCCCCGCCGGTGGGCACGGCGCTCGGACCCCACGGCGTCCAGACGATGGAGTTCTGCAAGCAGTACAACGCGGCGACGGAGAGCCAGCGGGGCACGGTGATCCCCGTCGACATCACCATTTACGAGGACCGCACCTTCAGCTTCGTGCTCAAGACCTCGCCGACGCCGGTGCTGCTGCGCCAGGCCGCGGGTGTGGCCAAGGGCTCCGCCACCACCAGCCGGGAGCAGGTGGGGACCATCACCGAGGCCCAGCTGGCGGAGATCGCCCAGGTGAAGCTGAAGGATCTCAACACGACCGACCTCGACGCGGCCAAGAAGCAGGTCGCCGGAACAGCGCGTTCCATGGGGATCAAGGTCGCCGGCTAAGCGAACGCAGTAGAGGAGAGAGACGATGGCCCAGCACGGCAAGAAGTACCGAGCAGCACTAGCCCAGGTCGACAGGGAGGCGCTCTACGGCGTCTCCGAAGCCGTCGACATCGTGAAGAGGCTGTCCAGTGCGTCCTTCGACGAGACGGTGGAGTTGGCCGTCCGACTCGGAGTGGACCCCCGCAAGGCGGACCAGATCGTCCGGGGCACGCTGTCGCTGCCGTCGGGCACGGGTCGAACGGAGCGGGTGGCCGTCTTCGCGGCCGGGGAGCAGGCCGCCGAGGCCCGGGCCGCCGGGGCGGACGTGGTCGGCGCGGACGACCTCGTGGCCAAGGTCCAAGGGGGCTTCCTCGAATTCGACGTGGCCATCGCCACCCCCGACCTCATGGGTCAGGTGGGGACGCTCGGGCGCGTGCTCGGCCCCCGCGGGCTCATGCCCAACCCGAAGACCGGCACCGTCACCATGGAAGTCGGCAAGGCGGTGACCGAGTTCAAGGGGGGGCGGGTCGAGTACCGGACCGACAAGGTGGGCAACGTGCACATCCGCGTCGGGAAGGCCTCCTTCACCCGCGAGCAGCTGGTGACCAACATCCACGCCGTGATCGAGGAGCTGCAAAGGGCCAAGCCCGCCTCGGCCAAGGGTCGTTACCTGCTGTCGGTGACCGTCGCCACGACCATGGGACCCGGCGTGCATGTCGACCCGGCGCGGGCCCGCCAAGTGGACGAGGAGCTCGCCGCGACCGCCTGACCGGCCGGACTTGCCTGATCGGTCCGACAGGGTCCGATCGCCGTACTACGCTCTCCCCCCACAGCCCACCCGTTTCGGCGGCCGGGCACTGAACCAAGACGCCACAGACCTCCGGTGCACCCCAGGGTGCGGAAGGGGCCCATCCGGGCCCGCCTGACGAGGCGACACTGCGAAAACGGCAGTCATGCCGTTCTCGAGCCGTCGCACACCGGAGATCCTGACCCGTCGCCGGGCGGTTGATCCCGGTGGAGGATACAGATGGTCACGCAGAACGCACAGATGACCCACAAGATCGCCGTCGTCGACGAGGTGCGCTCGCGCATCGGCGAGGCCAGCGCGTCGATCGTGAGCGAGTACAGGGGCCTGTCGGTGGCCGAACTGGCCGAGCTCCGCACCGCCCTGGCCGCCGTGGGCGGCGACTACCGGATCTTCAAGAACACGCTGGTTCGCCGGGCGATCGATGGCGGCGAGTACCAGCCGCTGTCGGAGTACCTGAGCGGTCCCAGCGCGCTGACATTCGTGCAGGGCGACGTGAGCGCGGTGGCCAAGGCCCTCAAGGACTTCGCCCGGGCCAATCCGCTCCTGGTGATCAAGGGCGGCCTGGCCGACGGCTCGCTGCTCTCGTCGTCCGACCTGGCGGCACTGGCCGACCTTCCGCCCCGCGACGTGCTGCTGGCCCGTATCGCCGGTGCACTGGCGGCCCCGATGCAGCAGCTGGCCGGGCTCCTCCAGGCCCTGCCACGCAATCTCGCCTACGGCCTCTCGGCACTGATCGAACAGCGCGAGGCAGGTGGGGAGAGGTTGCCCGAGCCCGAGGCTGTCGCCGCCGAGGCGGAGGCGCCCGCAGAAGCCGAAGCCCCCGCCGCCGAGGCTCCGGCGGTCGAGGCTCCGGCGGTCGAGGCCCCTGAGCCCGAGCCCGAGGCCCCCTCAGCCGAGGCAGAGGCGCCCGCAGAAGCCGAGGCGGAGGCATCTGCACCGGCCGTGGCGGAGCCGAGCGCGGAAGCCGATGGAGAGGCCGAGGCGGCGTCCGCAGACGCTGCTCCCGCAGACGCTGCTCCCGAGGGGGCTGCCGCCGAAGCCGCCGTGGCCGATGGCGCAGCCGACGAGCACACCAACTGATCGAACAGACCAGGACACAAGCACAAGACCGAAGTAAAGAAAGGAAGGCCATTCAGATGGCAGGGACCCTGACGAAGGACCAGATCCTCGATGGAATTGCCGAATTGTCGGTGATCCAGTTGAGCGAGCTGTTGAAGGAGTTCGAGGAGCGCTTCGGCGTGACCGCGGCTGCCCCGGTTGCCGTGGCGGCTGCCGCGCCGGCCGCCGCCGGCGACGCCGGTGGGGCCGAGGAGGAGCAGGTCGAGTTCGACGTCGTGTTGACCGCGGCCGGGGACAAGAAGATCCAGGTGATCAAGGAGGTCAGGGCCCTGACCAGCCTCGGGCTGAAAGAGGCCAAGGACCTGGTCGAGGCGGCACCCAAGCCGGTGCTGGAGAAGGCCAACAAGGAAGACGCGGAGAAGGCGAAGGCCGCCCTGGAGGCTGCCGGAGCCACCGTCGAAATCAAGTAGTCCGAGGTTCCGGCCGGGCCGTCCGGGCCCGGCCGGAACCGGATTCTTGACGTCGAGGAGGGGCGCATTTAGCCTGGCGCACAGCTCCGGGCAGGCGCCCGTTCGGCTGTCGCGGCCTAGGGGTTGTGTTCAGGCACGCCCATGGGTAAGATGCAGGGTTGCCGTGCGTCCTCTTGTCTGTTGAGCCCGTAATTCTGCGGGGTCAGCGCGCGCCCTAACCGTCCCCGGACCCTGATCAGGTCCCCTTTTTCACCGACCTCACTACCCCAAGATGCAGTACCGCACCCACCCGCCGCAAGCCCACCTGTTAGGAGTTGACCGTTGTCCTCACGGTCCCGCAGCCCTGAACGTGTTTCGTTCGCCAACATCAAAGAGGCTTTACAGCTTCCGGATCTCATCGCCATCCAGCGCGATTCGTTTCAATGGTTCCTGGACAAGGGACTGGCCGAGGCGTATCACGACATCAGTCCGATCGAGGACTTCACCGGCCAGCTGAGCCTCGAACTCGAGTTCGACCCGACCGACCCCGATCTGCGCCCGCCGCCGAAGTTCACGGTGGAGGAGTGCAAGGAAAAGGACATGACGTACGCCGCCCCCGTCTTCGTGCGGGCGCGCTTCCTGAACGCCACCACGGGTGAGATCAAGGAACAGACGGTCTTCATGGGTGACTTCCCGATGATGACCGATCGCGGCACCTTCATCGTCAACGGCACCGAGCGGGTCGTGGTGAGCCAGCTGGTCCGCTCGCCTGGCGTGATCTTCCAGCCCGGGCGCGACATCAAGACCGTCTTCACCGGCACCATCCACCCCTACCGGGGCGAGTGGATAGAGCTCGACATCGAGGCCAAGCCCGGTAAGGACGTCACCGCCGGTTGCCGCGTGGCCCGCAAGCGCCGCCTGTCGCTGTTCGTGCTGCTGCGCGCGCTCGGCTACGGCGACGAGGCCTTCCTCGACCGGTTCGTCCGGCACTTCGACTTTCTCGAGGGCCAGTGGGAAAAGGAGCGCAACCTCACCCCGACGCGGGAAGAGGCGCTGCTCGAGATCTACAAGCGGGCCCGTCCCGGTGAGCCCCTCTCCGCCGAGGCGGCGCGGGTGTACTTCGAGAATGCGTTCTTCAACCCCAAGCGCTACGACCTGACGCGGGTCGGTCGCTACAAGTTGAACCGCAAGCTCGGGCCGGAGATCGACCGCCTCTCGGACCTCTTCGGCATCGAGATCGAGAAGCCCGCCCCCAACCAGAGCGTCCTCAGCCCGTCGGAGATCCTGGCGTCGGCCACCTACATGCTGCACCTCGCCCTGCACATGGCCGACGGTGAGTCGACCTACCGCATCGACGACCAGGACCACTTCGCCAACCGCCGCATCCGTTCGGTCGGCGAGCTGATCCAGAACCAGGTTCGGGTGGGTCTCTCGCGCATGGAGCGGGTCGTGCGCGAGCGCATGACCACCCAGGACGTCGAGGCCATCACCCCCCAGACGCTGATCAACATCCGCCCCGTCGTGGCAGCCGTGAAGGAGTTCTTCGGCACGAGCCAGCTCAGCCAGTTCATGGACCAGAACAACCCTCTGTCCGGGTTGGCGCACAAGCGCCGCCTCTCGGCGCTCGGACCCGGTGGTCTCTCCCGTGAGCGCGCCGGCTTCGAGGTCCGTGACGTGCACACGTCGCACTACGGCCGGATGTGCCCGATCGAGACACCCGAAGGCCCGAACATCGGCCTGATCGGTGCCCTGGCCACCTACGCCCGGGTGAACGAGTACGGCTTCATCGAGACCCCGTACCGCACCGTCGTGGACGGACGGGTGACCGACGAGGTCAGCTACCTGGCCGCGGACGAAGAGGAAGAGCACGTCATCGCCCAGGCCAATGCGGCGGTCGACGAGCAGGGCAACTTCACCGAGGAGCGGGTGCTCGTCCGCCGCGGCCCGCAAGGGACCGGCGTGCGGATGGGGGCCGTCAACACCTCCTACGGCACGACCAGTGAGATCGACTTCGTGCCGCCGTCAGAGGTGGACCTCATGGACGTCTCCCCGAAGCAGATCGTCTCGGTGTCGACCGCGCTGATCCCCTTCGTCGAGCACGACGACGCCAACCGCGCCCTCATGGGCGCCAACATGCAGAAGCAGGCGGTGCCCCTGGTGGTGCCCGAAGCCCCCTACATCGGCACCGGCGTCGAGGCCCGCGCCGCCCGCGACGCGGGTGACGTCCTGCTGGCCGAGGGCGATGGCACGGTCGTGGAGATCAGCGGTGACACCGTCACCATCGAATACGCCCCGGGCCAGAAGGACCGGATCGGCACCACGCTGGGCCGCAAGGCCTACCGGCTCTCCAAGTTCCGCCGCTCGAACCAGAACACCTGCATCAACCACCGCACCCTGGTGGTCGAGGGTCAGCAGGTGACCACGGGGGACCTCATCGCCGACGGTCCCTCCACCCACAACGGTGAGCTGGCGCTGGGCAAGAACCTCCTGGTCGCGTTCATGCCGTGGGAGGGCTACAACTACGAGGACGCCATCATCCTCTCCGAGCGTCTCGTGCGCGACGACGTGCTGACCTCCATCCACATCGAGGAGCACGAGGTCGACGCCCGCGACACCAAGCTCGGGGCCGAGGAGATCACCCGGGACATCCCGAACCTCTCCGAGGAGATCCTGGCCGACCTCGACGACCGGGGCATCATCCGGGTCGGGGCCGAGGTGGCGCCCGGCGACGTGTTGGTGGGCAAGGTCACCCCCAAGGGCGAGACCGAGCAGACGCCGGAAGAGCGGTTGCTCCGGGCCATCTTCGGTGAGAAGGCGCGCGAGGTGCGCGACACCAGCCTCAAGGTCCCGCACGGCGAGTACGGCAAGGTGATCGACGTCCGCGTCTTCTCCCGCGAGGAGTCCCACGAGCTGCCCCCCGGGGTCAACCAGCTCGTGCGGGTCTACGTGGCGCAGAAGCGCAAGATCTCCGAGGGGGACAAGCTGGCCGGCCGTCACGGCAACAAGGGCGTGATCTCCAAGATCCTCCCGGTCGAGGACATGCCCTACCTGGCCGACGGCACGCCGGTCGACATCATCTTGAACCCCCTGGGGGTGCCCAGCCGGATGAACGTCGGCCAGGTGCTCGAGTCGCATCTCGGCTACGCCGCCCGGCACGGGTGGGAAGGCATGACGGTGGGATCCGAGGTCGGCACCAGCGGCAAGGGCGACGGCGCGGCGCGCAAGACGCGGCCGCGCACCGAGCCGGCGGCGTGGGTGTCCACCCCCGTCTTCGACGGCGCCCACTGGGACGAGGTCGAGGACGCCGGGAAGCACCCGACCATCCAGCACATCTTCGGGACGCTGAACTCGGACTCGGCCAATGGTGACGTCCAGATCCAGACCGACGGGAAGGCCAAGCTCTACAACGGCCGGACCGGTGAGGTCTACGACAACCCGATCTCGGTTGGCTACGTGTACATCTTGAAGCTGGCCCACCTGGTCGACGACAAGATCCACGCCCGCTCCACCGGCCCGTACTCCATGATCACCCAGCAGCCGCTGGGTGGGAAGGCGCAGTTCGGCGGCCAGCGATTCGGCGAAATGGAGGTCTGGGCGCTCGAGGCGTTCGGCGCCGCCTACGCCCTGCAGGAGTTGCTGACGATCAAGTCCGACGACGTGCTCGGCCGGGTGAAGGTCTACGAGGCCATCGTCAAGGGCGAGAACATCCCAGAACCGGGCATTCCCGAAAGCTTCAAGGTGCTCATCAAGGAAATGCAGTCCCTGTGCCTCGATGTCGAGGTGCTGGCCGTCGATGGGCGGGAGATCGAAATGCACGAGCTGGACGAGGACGTATTCCGGACCGCGGAGGAACTCGGTATCGACATCAGTCGCAACGAGCGGGGGTCCGATGAAGAGGATGAGCGGCGTGCCGCAGAGAGGAGCTTCTCCTAATGGCTCTCGACGTGAACACTTTTGATCAACTGCGGATTGGCCTGGCCACCGGGGATTCCATCCGGGGCTGGTCGAACGGCGAGGTGAAGAAGCCCGAGACGATCAACTACCGGACCCTCCGTCCCGAAAAGGACGGTCTGTTCTGCGAGAAGATCTTCGGTCCGACCAAGGACTGGGAGTGCTACTGCGGCAAGTACAAGCGCGTGCGCTTCAAGGGCATCATCTGCGAGCGCTGTGGCGTCGAGGTCACGCGCAGCAAGGTCCGGCGGGACCGGATGGGTCACATTGAGCTCGCCGCGCCCGTGGTCCACATCTGGTACCTCCGGGGTACCCGTAGCTGGCTGGCCTACCTCCTCATGGGCACCGAGCCCCGCGAGGAGCTCAAGGCGAAGCAACTCGAGAAGGTCATCTACTTCGCCGCCAACCTGGTCACCTGGGTCGACGACGACAAGCGCCACCAGGACCTCCCCACCCTCGAAGCCGAAATGGCCGAGGAGATCACCGACATTGAGCGCAAGCGCGATCTGGACATCGACCGCCGCTTCAAGGCCCTCGAAGAGGAGCTGAAGCAGCTCGAGGCCGACGGGGCGCGCGACGCCGAGATCAAGGCTCGCCAGCGCGCCGTCGAGAAGGAGATCGCCGCGGCCCGCGAGCGGGCCCAGGAGGACGCCGAGATCGCGCAGCGCTCACTGGACGAGTTCCGCAATCTCCACGGTCGCAAAATCATTGAGGACGAGATGCTCTGGCGCGAGCTCCGCCTGCGCTACGACGAGTACTTCGAAGGCGGCATGGGGGCCGAGTACATCCTCAAGTTGATCGACCGCATCGACCTCGATGCCGAGGAGATCAAGCTCCGCGACATGATCGACGCCAAGGACGGTCGCCGTCCCCTGTCGGCCCAGCGCCGGCAGAAGACGATCAAGCGCCTCAAGATCGTCACCGCGTTCAACCGCCGGGACGACCATGGGCGCCGGATCAACGACCCCCGGGCCATGATCCTCGAGGCCGTCCCGGTCATCCCGCCCGACCTGCGCCCGATGGTGCAGCTCGACGGTGGGCGGTTCGCCACGTCGGACCTCAACGACCTGTACCGCCGCGTCATCAACCGCAACAACCGCCTGAAGCGGTTGCTGGACCTCGGCGCCCCCGAGATCATCATCAACAACGAGAAGCGCATGCTCCAAGAGGCGGTCGACGCCCTCTTCGACAACGGTCGTCGGGGCCGCCCCGTGACCGGGCCGGGCAACCGTCCCCTCAAGTCGCTCTCCGACATGTTGAAGGGGAAGCAGGGCCGGTTCCGCCAGAACCTCCTGGGCAAGCGCGTGGACTACTCGGGCCGTTCGGTCATCGTCATCGGCCCGAACCTCAAGCTGCACCAGTGCGGCCTGCCCAAGTTGATGGCGCTCGAGCTGTTCAAGCCCTTTGTCATGAAGCGGCTCGTGGACGCCGAGCTGGCCCAGAACATCAAGTCGGCCAAGCGCATGGTCGAACGACGGCGCCCCCAGGTGTGGGACGTGCTCGAAGGCGTGATCCGCGAGCACCCCGTGCTGCTCAACCGGGCGCCGACCCTGCACCGGCTGGGCATCCAGGCCTTCGAGCCGGTCCTCGTCGAAGGGAAGGCGATCCAGGTGCACCCGTTGGTCTGCACCGCGTTCAACGCCGACTTCGACGGTGACCAGATGGCCGTGCACCTCCCGCTCTCCGCCGAGGCGCAGGCCGAGGCGCGCGTCCTCATGCTGTCGGCCAACAACATCCTGTCCCCGGCCACCGGGCGCCCGATCACCGTTCCCACCCAGGACATGGTGTTCGGCGCGTACTACCTCACGTTGCTGGTGGACGGCGAGGGCCGCCAGGGTGCGGGCCGCGCCTTCCGTCACATCCACGAGGTGGAGGCGGCCTTCGACGCCGGCGACCTGGACCTCCAGGTCCCGATCGTGCTGCGCCCCCTGCCCGATTCGACCTTGGCGCAGCGCCTGGCCGCCGCCGGGGTGACCGCCCCGGAGGGGGAGACGCTGTCGTTCACCACGACGGCGGGACGCCTCTTCTTCAACGAGGCGCTCCCGGCCGGCTTCGCCTACGTCAACGACGTGGTGGGCAAGCGCAACATCCCCATCGGCTCCATCGTCGAGGACCTGGCCGCCAACTACCCCAAGCACGCGGTGGCGGCGAGCCTGGACCGGATCAAGGCCCTCGGGTTCCGCTTCGCGGCGCAGTCCGGGCTCACCATCTCCATCAACGACGTCCAGACGCCGCCGGACAAGCAGGCGATCCTCGACCGCTACGAGAAGGAGGCGGAGAAGGCCGAGACCCAGTTCAAGCGGGGCATCATCACCGACGACGAGCGGCGCCAGAAGGAGATCGAGATCTGGACGTCGGCCAACTCCGAGGTCGGGCGCGCCATGGAGGCCCAGCTGGCCACCATCGCCTTCAACCCCTTGGACATGATGGTCGACTCCGGTGCCCGTGGTAACTCCCAGCAGATCAGGCAGATCGCCGGTATGAAGGGACTGGTCTCCAACCCGCGCGGTGAGATGATCCCCCGCCCGATCAAGTCCTCGTTCCGTGAGGGTCTCTCCGTGCTCGAGTACTTCATCTCGACCCACGGCGCCCGCAAGGGCCTGGCCGACACCGCGCTCCGCACGGCCGACTCGGGCTACCTGACCCGGCGCTTGGTCGACGTGGCCCAGGAACTGATCGTCCGCATCGACGACTGCGGGTCGACCCGTGGCATCTGGATCGAGGGCGTGTCCCCCGACGGCCCCGGTCACCGGAACTACCTCGAGACGCGCGCCTTCGGTCGCCTGCTGACCGAGCCGGTGAAGTTGGCCGACGGGACGACCTACGAGATCGGCACGCTGCTCGACGACGTGAACATCGCCGCCATGCGTGACGACCCCACGGTGAACCGGATCCGGGTCCGCTCGGTGCTGACGTGCGAGTCGCCACAGGGCGTCTGTGCGTCGTGCTACGGGCTCTCGCTCGCCACCGGCATCATGATCGAGCTCGGCGAAGCGGTCGGCGTCATTGCCGCCCAGTCCATCGGTGAGCCGGGAACGCAGCTCACCATGCGTACCTTCCACACCGGTGGTGTGGTCGGTGAGGACATCACCCACGGCCTGCCCCGGGTGGTCGAGCTCTTCGAGGCCCGTACCCCCAAGGGCGCGGCCGTGCTCGCCCACCACTCCGGCGTGGTGCGCATCGACGACGACGAGATCGGCCGCCACGTCACCGTGGTCGCCGACAACGGAGACGAGGTCTCCACGCTCGTCGCCCCCCGCGCCCACCTCGAGGTGGTCGACGGCCAGGAGGTCGGCGCCGGTGATGCCCTCGTCGAGGGCCCCAAGGACCCCAAGGAGCTCCTCGAGGTCAAGGGCATCCGCGAGACGCAGCAGTACCTGGTCGAAGAGGTCCAGAAGGTCTACCGGGACCAGGGTGTGTCGATCCACGACAAGCACATCGAGCTGATCGTGCGCCAGATGCTGCGCCGGGTGCTCGTCGCCGAACCCGGTGATGCGCCGTTCCTGCCCGGTGAGCGCGTGGACAACCAGATCTACGCGGAGGTCAACCGGACGCTCGTCGAGGACGGGCAAACCCCGGCCGAGGGCCGCCCCGAACTGATGGGGATCACCAAGGCCTCGCTGGCCACCGAGAGCTGGCTCTCCGCCGCCTCCTTCCAGGAGACGACGCGGGTGCTCACCGAGGCGGCCATCGAGGGGAAGAGCGACCAGCTCTTCGGCCTCAAGGAGAACATCATCATCGGCAAGCTCATCCCGGCCGGTTCCGGCATGGAGCACTACCGCAACATCCGTCTGGAGATGCCCGACGCCGAGGCCATGCCGTTCTGGGCCCTCGGCTCGGGAGACTCCGACACCGAGGATCTGGCCGCCTGGCTGCGTGACATGAGCGGGGAGGGCGTCGGCAACGACCCCTTCGACCCGTCCATCGACGCCAGCTGGCTGGGTGCGGCTCCGACGACCGACGACGGCTTCGGCAACGCGGTGCAGAACACCCCGTCCGAAGGGGCGGCGGAAGCCGGCGCGTAACGCTGGTGGCTCCCCGGCCCGCGTCGATATGATTCGGGCGGCGTTAAGCGCAGTTGAATACAGCCGTTCAGGTAAGTACAGCCGTACGAGCAGGATCAGGGGCGAGCGTGACCTTGGCGTTTCGACGTCGAAGTCACGCTCGCTTCGCTTTGTCCCGCCGTATCACAAGGCCGGTTCCAGAGGAGCCCGCCGTCGGCTGGGAGCCACGAGGCCGTCGTAGTCTCGGTGCATGGTGACGCCCCGCACGCAGGCGACGATCGACATCGACGGACTGGCCGTCTTCTACGAGACCGAAGGCGACGGCGACCCCATCGTGCTCCTGCACGGAGGACTGGGGGACAACTCCACCTGGGCGGCGCAGTTCTCCGGGCTCTCGCCCCACCGGCGCGTCGTGGCCGCAGAGCGCCAGGCGCAGGGTCATACTCCCGACCGGCCCGGGCCGCTGACGTATCAGGCGATGACGGAGCAGACCGTCACCTTCCTCGGCGCTCTCGGCCTCGGTCCCGTCGACCTGCTCGGGTGGAGCGACGGGGGCATGGTGGGTACCCTCATCGCGGCAGAGCACCCCGATCTCGTCCGGACGCTCACCGTCACCGGGTCGGGATTCTCCAGCGCCGGATACGTTCCTGGCGCAATGGAGGCCCTCGTCGCCCTCACGCCCGACGACGAGGACATGGCGCCCTTCGTCGCCCTTTACGCCCAAGCCTCGCCGGACGGGCCCGAACACTTCCCCGAGGTATGGGAGAAGGTTCGCACCATGTGGGCCGAGCCGTTCGACTGGACGGCCGCAGTGAAGCGGATCGTGGCGCCGACCTTGGTCATCGTCGGTGATGACGACTACATCACCGTCGCCCATGCAGAGGAATTCTCCCGCCTGGTCGAGCATGGGCAGTTGGCCGTTGTGCCGGGCGCCTCCCATGTCGTCCCGATGGAGAGACCGGACCTCTTCAACCAACTCGTGCTCGATTTCACCGCGAACCCGGTGCCCGAAACGATGATGCCGCTTCGGCGTAAGCCACGCGGCTGAGGCCGCGGCCGCGCTACTCCTGGACGAGCTCTATCAGCGTCCCGAACGAGGTCTTGGGATGGATGAAGGCGACGGTCGTCCCCCGCGAGCCCGGGCGGGGCGCTTCGTCGATGACCCGGCCCCCGGCGTCCTTGACCGATTGCAGTGCGGCGGCGCAGTCGGCCACCCGGTACCCGATGTGATGGAGGCCTTCGCCCTTGTTGGCGAGATACTTGGCCACGGTCGAATCGTCCCGGACCGGGGTGAGGAGCTGGATGTAGGAGTCGGCGACCGCCAGGAGCGCTTCTTCCACCCCGTCGGACTCGACCACCTCACGGTGGGCCACCGTGGCCCCGAACACCTCGGCGTACCAGGCCACGGCCGCTTCGAGGTCGAACACGGCGACGGCGACATGGTCGATCTCGGTCAACATGCTGTCGCTCATGCCTCGTGCCTCCGGAAGAGTGTGATGCGGTCCTCGCCGACCTGGCGGCGCAGCTCCGGATCGTCAATGCCCAGGCCTTCCACCGGGGCCAGGCACAGTACCCCGATCTTTCCCTCGTGCAGGTTGTGGTGCACCTGGTAGGCCGCCTCGCCCACGTCGTCGAGGGTGTAGACGGCGGAGAGCGGGGGGAGGATCTTCCCCTCGCAGATGAGGCGGTTGGCTTCCCAGGCCTCGCGGTAGTTGGCGAAATGCGATCCCTTGATGGTCTTCAGTTTCATCCAGAGGTGGCGGTTGTCGTACTCGATCATGTAGCCCGAGGTGGCGGCGCAGGTCACGACGGTGCCGCCCCGCCGGCACGCGAACACCGAGGCCCCCATGGTCTGGCGGCCCGGATGCTCGAAGACGATCTCGGGCTCGCCCCCGACCAGACCCCGGATGTCCTTGCCGAAGCGGCGCCACTCGGCCTCGTCCTGGGTGTGCTCGTCGCTCCAGAACCGGTAGCCGGCCGCCCGCCGGTCGATGACGGCCTCGACGCCGAGTTCGTTGAGCAGGGCCACCTTCTCGGGTGAGGACACGACGCCGATCGGTGTCCCGCCCCCGTTGAGCACGTACTGCACGGCGAAGCTGCCCAGACCCCCGCTGGCCCCCCAGACCAGGACCTTGTCCCCCTGGGTCATCCGGGCGCCGTTGGGCGAGACCAGCATGCGGTAGGAGGTGGAGTTGCACAGCGCGTTGATGGCCGCCTCCTCCCAGCTCAGATGGGTTGGCTTGGGCATCAGCTGGTTGGCCTTGACCACCGTGATGTCGGCCAGGCCGCCGAAGTTGGTCTCGAAGCCCCAGATGCGCTGGTTGGCCGCCAGCATGGAGTCGTCGTGGGCCGACGGGTCCTGGTCGTCGACGTAGTTGCACTGGACCGTGACCTTGTCGCCCACCTTCCAGTTGCGCACGGCCGATCCCGTGCGCAGGACCACGCCGGCGGCGTCGGAGCCGACCACGTGGTAGTCGAGGGCGTGCCGCTTCCCCCAGACACTCTCCTTGCCCAGGCGGTCCAGGAACCCGAACGTCGGCAACGGCTCGAAGATCGACGTCCAGACCGTGTTGAAGTTGATCGACGACGCCAGGACGGCCACGTAGGCCTCGTCGGGGGCGAGCTCGGGCAGCGGGACCTCCTCGACGTGGAGGGACTTGCGCGGGTCCTTCTGGGAGGATTCCATGCCGTCGAACATGCCCGTGTCGGCCCGCCGCACCAGGGCGGCGCGGTAGGTGGCGGGCAGGGGCAGCCCGGCCAGCTCCTCGGCGGGCGCGCCGGCGAGAACAGCACTCAGGATGTCGCTCATGTGCCCCGACGTTACTTCGCCCGTAAGATGAGGTTTCCGGCCGGTAACTTCGCCGGCGAAGAGTTGGAGGTTGTGGTCATGGCTGAGGCCGTCATTGTTGCGGGAGCTCGGACCCCCATCGGAAAGCTGTCCGGTGCGCTCGGGGGCTTTACCGCCATGGAGCTGGGCGGCTTCGCCATCGCCGAAGCGCTGATTCGGGCCGGCATCACCCCTGACCAGGTGGACTACGTGCTCATGGGCCAGGTCCTCCAGGCCGGGCAGGGGCAGATCCCGGCCCGTCAGGCCGCCGTCAAGGGGGGGATCCCCCTGACGGTGCCGGCCAACACCATCAACAAGGTGTGCCTCTCGGGGCTGCACACCATCTACCTGGCCGACCAGATGATCCGGGCCGGGGACGCCGAAATCGTGGTGGCGGGGGGGATGGAGTCGATGACCCAGGCCCCCTACCTGCTCCCCGGAGCCCGGGCCGGCTACCGCATCGGCGACGGGACGCTGGTCGACTCCATGATGCACGACGGCCTGACCGATGCCTTCGAGCACATCGCCATGGGGCTGTCCACCGATCGGTACAACGAGAAGGCCCGGATCTCCCGCGAGCGCCAGGACGCCTTCGCGGCGGCCAGCCACGAGAAGGCGGCCGCGGCGACCAAGGACGGTCGCCTGGCCGAGGAGATCGTGCCCGTGCAGGTGCCCCAGCGCAAGGGTGACCCCCTCCTGGTCGATGTCGACGAGGGGGTGCGGCCCGGCACCACGGCCGAGTCGCTGGCTGCCCTGAAGCCGGCGTTCGACAAGAACGGGACCATCACCGCCGGCAACGCCTCGCAGATCTCCGACGGGGGCGCCGCCGTCATCGTGATGTCGGCCGCCAAGGCCAAAGAGCTCGGCCTCACGCCCCTGGGCCAGATCGTCAGTTACGGCCAGGTGGCCGGGCCCGACACCTCGCTGCTGACGCAGCCGTCGCGGGCCATCCTCCAGGCGGCCAAGAAGGGCGACATCGAGGTGAGGGACATCGATCTGTTCGAGATCAACGAGGCCTTCGCGGCCGTCGGCCTGGCCTCGGTGGACGACCTGGGCATCAACGAGGACAAGGTCAACGTGAACGGCGGCGCCATCGCGCTCGGGCACCCCGTCGGGATGTCGGGCACCCGGGTCGCCCTCACCGCCCTGCTCGAGCTGCGCCGGCGCGGGGCCGGCCTGGCCGCCGTGGCGTTGTGCGGCGGCGGTGGGCAGGGCGACGCCGCCATCCTGCGCTCCCTCGGTTGAGCGTCGGGCGCCGTTGAGCGCCGGGCGCCGTCAAGGGGGTCAGCCCACCTCGAACGGTGGGGTGAGCAGGTCGGAGAGCACCGCGCACTCCCCCCCGACGTCGGCCCAGTCGGCGATCTCGAGGCGGTAGATCCCCAGGGCGCACGTCGGGAACCCCCGGCGCAGAATTTTGTCGCGGTCCTTGTCCTTGTGGTCGAGCAGCCCCAGGGCCAGCCACTGCGCGGTCGGGTTGTGCCCGACGACCATGACCGACTGCAGGTCGTCATCGAGCCGGCGCAGGTGGCGCAGTATGTCCTCGGGATCGGCCTCGTAGAGATCGGCGGGGGCGACCCGCCGCGGGCGCGGCGTCAGGCCGGCCAGCACCAGGTCGGCCGTGGCCATGGTACGGGCGGCCGGTGAGACCAGGGCCAATTGGGGCAGCGGCTCACCGCCCGGACCTGACCCGGTGCCGTGCGCCAAGAGGTGCCCGAGAGCGGCGGCGTCACGCCTCCCGCGGGGGGCCAGCACGCGGTCGAAGTCCTCCCCGCCCTCGGGCGGGTCGGCCACCGCCTTGGCGTGCCGGAGGAGCCATAGAGTGCGGCCCGGTGGTGGCGTCACCCCAGTTGGAAGGCGGCGTGGAGGCAGCGCACCGCACGCTCGACGTCCGCGGTGCGCACCATGCACGAGGTCCGGATGGTCGAGGTCGAGATCATGTCGATGTTGATCTCCTCCCGGGCCAGCGTCTCGAACATGGTGGCGGCGATGCCCGGGTGCGACTTCATCCCGACGCCGATGACCGAGACGCGCGACACGTTGCTGTCCGAGGTCACACCCTTGGCCCCGAGCTCGTCCGCGGTCGCCTGGGCCGTCTCGACCGAGGCGGCCAAGTCGTTCTTGGGCACCGTGAAGGAGATGTCCGTCGTCCCGTGGGCCGAGGCGTTCTGGACGATCATGTCGATGTTGATCGACCGATCGGCCTGGGCGCGGAAGAGCTTGGCGGCCACACCGGGATGGTCCGGGAGCGAGCTCACGGTGACCTTGGCTTCGTTGGTGTCGTGGGTCACCGCGGTGACGACGGCGTCTTCCATGTCTGCATCCTCCTCGACGACCCAGGTGCCGGGCTCCCAGGTGAAGCTGGACCGCACGTGCAACGGGACATTGTGATTGCGGGCGAATTCCACGGCGCGCAGCATCAGGACGCGCCCGCCCGTGGCGGCCATCTCGAGCATCTCCTCGAAGGAGATCCGGCCGATGCGGTGGGCCGTGGGCACCACCCGGGGGTCGGCGGTGAACACCCCGGTCACGTCGGTGTAGATCTCGCAGACGTCGGCGTGCAGCACGGCGGCCAGGGCGACTGCGGTGGCATCGGACCCGCCGCGTCCCAACGTGGTGATCTCACGGTTCAACGAGACACCCTGGAAGCCCGCGACCACCGGGACCACGCCCGCCGCCAGGGCTTCGCGCAGGCGGTCCGCCTTGACCTCGAGGATCTTGGCCCGGCCGTGGTCGTTGTCGGTGATGATGCCGACCTGGCTCCCGGTGAACGACGCCGCCTCGACGCCCAGTTCCGCCAGCGCCATCACGAGGAGGGACATCGAAATCCGCTCACCGGTGCTGACCAGCATGTCGTACTCACGGGGTGGTTGCACGCTGCTCACGGTGTCGGCCAGCCGGATGAGGTCGTCGGTCGTCTTGCCCATGGCGCTCACCACGGCCACCACCTCGATGCCCTCGCGCCGCGTGCGGGCGATGTGGTCGGCCACGGCGCGGATGCGGTCCGCGTCGCCGACCGAGGTACCCCCGAATTTCTGGACGACCACCGGCACCCCCACGACGTTAATGGCCGCCGTAGGCCCACCCGGGACAGGGACCGGGGCCGCCCCCGATCAAACAGGTCCTCCCGGGGCAGATAGGGTCTCGGGCCGTGCCCAGCGACAAGAGAGCCCGCCAGCGCGCGGCGAGGGAGATGCGCCTGGCGGCGGAGGCCAAGGCGAAGAAGCGCCGTAAGCAGATCCGCAACGTCATCGTCGTCGCGGTCATCGCCGGCATCGTCATCGGTATCGTGTTTCTGACCAGTTCCAGCAGCCCTCCCAAGAAGTCGGCCACGACGACGACCACCACCACCACGACCGCCCCGACGACCACGACCACGTCGGTGGCGGGCTCGAGCACCACGGTGCCGCCGGCAATCGGCGCCATCCCGGCTGCGGATCTGTCGCCGGCGGGCACCGCCGGCAAGGCGCCGACCGTCGTCGTGCCCCCCGGCTCACCCCCGACGCAGCTCGAGAGCGCCGACCTGATCACGGGAACCGGGCCGGCGGCGAAGACCGGTGACTCCCTGACGGTCCAGTACGTGTTGGCCACCTACTCGTCGCGCAAGACGGTGCAGTCGTCGTGGACCAGCCAGCCGTTCACCTTCACGCTGGGCCAGGGCGTGATCCAGGGCTGGGACGAGGGGGTCGTGGGCATGAAGGTCGGCGGGCGCCGCGAGCTCATCGTCCCTCCCAGCCTGGGCTACGGGTCGACCGCACAAGGTGCGGGCATCGCGGCCAACGACACGCTGGTCTTCATCATCGACCTGGTCAAGATCGGCTGACGCCCCACCTACAGAGAGGGAGTACACACATGGCCATACCCGAGCCGCCCGCCGCCGACGGGTCGAGCCCCCAACAGCGGAAGTTCGACCAGGAACCGCCGATGGTGATCGACACCGACAAGCGCTACACCGCCACCATGGTGACCTCGCACGGCACCATGGTGATCGCGCTCGATCCCCTCGCCGCGCCCAAGACGGTGAACAGCTTCGTCTTCCTGGCCCGCTACCACTACTACGACGGGGTCATCTTCCACCGCATCATTCCGGGCTTCGTGCTCCAGGGCGGCGACCCCACGGGCACCGGCACCGGCGGCCCCGGGTACAAGTTCGAGGATGAACTGCCCGCCCCGGGCCGCTACCAGGTGGGATCGCTCGCCATGGCCAACGCCGGCCCCAACACCAACGGGAGCCAGTTCTTCATCATCAGCGGATCGGACGGCGTGCGCCTCCCGCCGCAGTACGCCCTTTTCGGCGCCGTGGTCAGCGGGGGCGATGTCGTGACGAAGATCGACGCCCTGGGCACCCGTTCGGGTAAGCCGACCGAGGAGGTCGTGATCGAATCGGTGACCATCGCCGAGAGCGACTGAGCAACCGGGGCCGGGAGGCCCTGCTCAGCGTGGCAGGGCGTCGAGACCGGCGGTCCGGGCGCCATTGAGGAAGACCACCGGTGGCGCGCTCCCCTCGTGGCGCCACGTCCCGTCGCTGTCCCGGATGAGCGCAGTGCGGTCCGGGAGCCCCACCACGGGCAGCCCGTCCGGAGCCAGCGCCACCGTACGCTCCAGCTTCTGGCCGTGGACGTCGTCGGTCCCGTCGCCGAAATGGGGCACGACGGCCAGCTGGTCGATCAGGCCGAGTCCCACGGTCAGCGCACCGCCGCGCGGGTCCACCATCGGGTCGGTCAGCACCATGGCGCCGGCCGCCGAGCCGGCGACGACGGCCCCGCCGGACCAGGCCTCCCGCAGGGCGTCGAAGGTGGCCGAGCCCTTGAGCACGGACTTGAGATGGAGCGGTGATCCCCCCGCGAGGTAGACGAAGCGGGCGGCCCGGACGACGGCCGCCATACCGGGGTCGTTGGCGGAGGCGCGGTCGAGCACCATGAGCCCCTCCACCTGGCCGCCGAGGGGCTCGAACCATTCCGCCGCATGGAGCACCACGCGTTCGGGATGCTGGTAGGCGGCGGCCGTGGGGAGCACCACCACCTCGTTTCCCCCCGAGGCGGCGAGCAGGCCGGCGTCGAAGGTGCAGCCCTCCGTCCACTCGCTCCCCCCAACCAGGGCCAGCAGGCCGATCTTGTCCATGAGCCACTCTTGCACGCAGGGCGGGAGGCCGGCTTCGACCGCGGAGGTTACTGACCGGTAAGCTCTCCCCTCATGTCCATCGCGCGGGTTGGAATCATCGGGTCAGGCATCATGGGGTCGGGCATTGCCGAGGTGGTCGCCGCCGGCGGGTACACGGTGATCCTGCGCAGCCGGGGGCGCGACTCCGCCGACGCCATGCTGGCCGGTCTGGCCACCTCCCTGGCCAAGCAGGTGGAGAAGGGGAAGCGGACGCAGGACGAGGCCGACGCCATCGCCTCCCGGGTCTCCGCCACCGCCCACCTCGGCGACCTGGTCGACGTCGACCTGGTGCTCGAGTCGGTCGTCGAGGACCTGGCGGTGAAGAAGGCCCTGTTCTCAGAGCTCGACAGCGTCTGCAAGCCGGGGGCGATCCTGGCTACCAACACCTCGACCCTCCCCGTGGTCGAGATGGCCATGGCCACCGGCCGCCCCGATCTCGTCTGCGGCATCCACTTCTTCAATCCGGCGCCCGCCATGGCGCTGGTGGAGGTGGTGCGCCCGGTGACGGCGACGGACGCCACGGTGGCGGCGGCCCTCGGTTTCGCCGCGGCGTGCGGCAAGGACCCGGTCGAGGTGAAGGACCAGGCCGGCTTCGTGGTGAACGCCCTGCTCTTCCCCTACCTCAACAACGCCGTGCGCCTCCTGGAGCAGGGTGTGGCCTCCAAGGAGGGCATCGACGCCGCCATGAAGGGCGGCTGCGGCTTCCCGATGGGCCCGTTCGCGCTCCTCGACCTGGTCGGGCTGGACACCTCGGTGGCCATCCTCGATGCGCTCTACGACGAGTTCCGCGACCCGAACTACGCCACGGTTCCTTTGCTGCGCCGCATGGTGACGTCCGGCCAGCTGGGCCGCAAGACCGGGCGTGGCTTCTACGACTACCACCGCTAGTTCGCCGGCCGGCCGGTGCGCCCGAGGGCACGCCGCGGCCCGGGAGCAGGCACAATGGTGGGGCGACAGCACACCCAGTAGGAGGTGAGATCGATGGGCCAGGACACCCCACGGGATGCGCCGTGGGTCATGCGCACCTATTCGGGCCACTCCACGGCGCGGGCCTCGAACGAGCTGTACCGCAACAACCTGGCCAAGGGGCAGACCGGGCTCTCCATCGCCTTCGACCTGCCGACCCAGACCGGGTACGACCCGGACTCGCCCGAGGCGGCAGGCGAGGTGGGGAAGGTGGGGGTCCCCGTGGCCCACCGGGGCCACATTGAGCAGCTGATGGATCAGATTCCCGTGGCCGAGATGAACACCTCCATGACGATCAACGCCACCGCGGCCTGGCTGCTCGGCCTCTACGTCGCCCACGCCGAGGACCGGGGCGTCGAGACGCGCCTGCTATCGGGGACGACGCAGAACGACATCGTCAAGGAGTACCTCAGCCGCGGGACCTACATCTTCCCTCCCGGCCCCAGCCTCCGTCTGACCGTCGACACCATCGCCTACACCGTGCGCCATGCGCCCAAGTGGAACCCGATCAACGTCTGCAGCTACCACCTTCAGGAGGCGGGAGCCACCCCGGTCCAGGAGGTCGCGTATGCGCTGGCCACCGCCATCGGCGTGCTCGACGGGGTCCGTCGCTCGGGCAAGGTGGACCCCTCCGAGTTCCCCGCCGTCGTCGGGCGGATCAGCTTCTTCGTCAATTCGAGCGTGCGCTTCGTCGAGGAGACCTGCAAAATGCGGGCCTTCACCGCCATGTGGGATCGCATCTGCGCCGAGCGTTACGGGGTCTCCGATCCCAAGCTGCGCCGCTTCCGCTACGGGGTGCAGGTCAACTCCTTGGGCCTGACCGAGCAGCAACCCGAGAACAACGTGCCCCGGATTGTGCTCGAATCGCTCGGGGTCACCCTCTCGAAGAGCGCCCGGGCCCGGGCCATGCAGCTGCCGGCCTGGAACGAGGCCCTCGGCCTCCCGCGCCCGTGGGACCAGCAGTGGTCCCTGCGCATCCAGCAGATTCTGGCCTTCGAGACCGACCTCCTCGAGTACGGCGACATCTTCGAGGGCTCCACGGTGATCGAAGCCAAGACGGCCGAGCTGGTCGAGGCGGCCGGCGCCGAGCTGGCCGACGTCGAGGCGCTCGGGGGCGCCTTCGCGGCCATCGACGAGCTCAAGGCGCGCCTGGTGCGCAGCCAGTCCGAGCGGGTGCGGCGCATCGAGACGGGCGAGCAGCGCGTCGTGGGGGTGAACTGCTTCACCGAGACGGCGCCCTCCCCCCTCACCGGCGACGGTGAGATCGAGAACATCTTGAAGGTCGACCACCGGATCGAGGCCGAGCAGATCGCCGACGTGGTGCGCTGGCGGGCCGGCCGCGACCAGGCGGCCGTCCGCCGGGCCCTCGACGCGCTGAAAGAGGTGGCCGAGGACGACGGGCCCGGCGCCAACATCATGGAGGCCACCATCGCCCTCGCCCATGCCGGAGGCACCACCGGGGAGTGGGCCGGCGCCCTGCGCCAGGTCTTCGGGGAGTTCCGGGCCCCCACCGGGGTCGCCGGCGGAGTGGGGCACCGGGGTGACGAGCTGGCGCCCCTCGTGGTCCGCACCCGTGCGCTCGCCGCCCGGACGGGCGGCCCGCCCCGGCTCCTGGTGGCCAAGCCCGGACTCGACGGGCACTCCAACGGCGCCGAGCAGATTGCCGTGGCGGCCCGGGATGCCGGGTTCGAGGTCATCTACCAGGGCATCCGGCTCACCCCGGCCCAGATCGTGGCGGCGGCCCGGGACGAGGACGTGGACATCGTGGGGCTCTCCATCCTGTCGGGATCCCACATGGAGCTGGTCCCCGACATTCTCGACCGCCTGCGCATCGCCGGGGTGGGTGCCGCCGTGGTGGTGGGGGGGATCATCCCGTCCGACGACGCCGAGGTCCTGCGGGGCAAGGGTGTCGCCTCGGTGTATACGCCGAAGGACTACTCCTTCGAGCACATCATGGAGGATCTGGTCGCCCTGGCCGAACACCAGCGCGCCGCCACTCCCGGGTGAGGCGGGCCAGCTGGCGCCAGGTGACGGCCACCGCGCCGAGCTCGATGGCCCGCAGGCGGAGGCTCTCGGGCAGGTCGTAATGGTTCAGGGCGGGCGACCGCCGGTGCCGCTGGTAGCCCCGGAGCGGGATGCCGAGCAGGGCGGCCAGGGCATGGAGCTCGCCCGGATCGTCGGCCAGGAGGTGTGACCAGCGGTCCTCACCCTGGCGGATGGTGGCCCGCTGGCGCCAGTCGTCGACGTAGACGGTCAGGGGCGCGCCCATGGTCGGGCCCGCCGCACGAGCGCCGGCTGGGCCCACCAGCGCCCGCTGAACCGCCAGGCGTCGTGCGCCGGGTGCGGTTCCTCGGGCGCCGCCGGCCGGGTCCACAACAGCTGCGCCGCGGCGGCGATGGCCGCCAGGGCCTCGGGCGGGGGTTCGGGTCGGGGGAGGAGGGTCAGCTGCTCGGGGCTGACGGCCGCCAGGCCGTTTGTGTGGCGCTGCCCGCCGCCTTCGGCCTCGGGCCGGCGCGAGGCCTCGACCCGGCTCGCCTTCGTGGTCCGGCTCGCCTTCGTGGCCCGGCTCGCCTTCGCCGGGCTCACAGGGGCACGTTGCCGTGCTTGCGGCGGGGCAGCTCCTCGTGCTTGGAGGCCAGGATCTCCAGGCTCTTGCAGATGACCGCCCGGGTGTCCGCCGGCGAGATGACGTCGTCGATGTAGCCCCGTTCCGCCGCGATGTAGGGATTGGCGTAGCGCTCGGTGTACTCGTCAATGAGCTCCGCCCGGCGGCTCGCCGGATCCGGTGCCTCGGTCAGCTCGCGGCGGTAGACGATCTCGACCGCGCCGTTGGGTCCCATCACGGCCAGCTCCGCCGAGGGCCAGGCGAACGCCAGGTCGGCCCCGATCGACTTGGAGTTCATGACGACGTAGGCGCCGCCGTATGCCTTGCGCGTGATGATCTGGATGCGGGGCACCGTGGACTCGCAGTAGGCGTAGAGGAGTTTGGCCCCGTGGCGGATGATGCCGCCGTACTCCTGGTCGGTCCCGGGCATGAAGCCGGGCACGTCCACGAAGGTGAGCAAAGGGATGTTGAAGGCGTCGCAGGTCCGGACGAATCGGGAGGCCTTCTCGGAGGAATCGATGTCGAGCACGCCCGCCAGCACGGCCGGCTGGTTGCCGACGATGCCCACGACGCGACCGTCCATCCGGGCGAAACCGCAGGTGATGGACATGGCCCAGTGCCGGTGGACCTCGAAGTAGTCCCCATTGTCGACGACGGCGGTGATGACCTTTTTCATGTCGTAGGGCTGGTTGGGCGAAGCCGGCATCAGGTCGATCAACTCGGGTACCTGGCGGTCGCCCTCGTCTCCGGTCAGCTCCCGGGGCGGCTCCTCGAGGTTGTTCGAGGGCAGGAAGGAGAGCAGGTGCCGGACGTCGTCGAGGCAGGCCTTCTCGTCGGGGGCCACGAAGGTGGCCACGCCCGACTTGGTGGCGTGGCTCATGGCGCCCCCCAGCTCCTCGAGCGTCACGTCCTCGCCGGTAACGGTCTTGACCACGTCGGGCCCGGTGATGAACATGTGCGAGGTGCCCTGGACCATGAAGATGAAGTCGGTCATGGCCGGGGAGTAGACCGCTCCGCCCGCGCAGGGCCCCATGATCACGCTGATCTGGGGGATGACCCCGGATGCCGTCACGTTGCGGTGGAAGATGCCTCCGTAGGAGTGCAGCGAGACGACCCCCTCTTGGATCCGCGCCCCGGCGCCGTCGTTGAGCCCGATCATCGGGACCCCCGTGGAGGCCGCCAGGTCCATCACCTTGTGGATCTTCTCGGCGAACACCTCGCCGAGCGCGCCGCCGAAGACGGTGAAGTCCTGGCTGAAGATGCAGACCCGCCGGCCGTCGATCGTGCCGAACCCGGTGACCACGCCGTCGGTGTAGGGGCGGTTGTCCTCCAGGCCCATGCCGTGGGCCCGGTGCCGGGCCAGCATGTCGAGCTCCTGGAAGGAGCCCTCGTCGAGGAGGTAGTCGATCCGCTCCCGGGCCGTCATCTTGCCCTTGGCGTGGTGGCGCTGCACCGAGGCCTCGCTGCCTGCGTGCAGGGCCTGTTCCTTGCGGTCCGCCAGGTCCGCCAAACGTTCAGCCATCGAATGTTCCATAGGCACGCAGGCTAACGCTCCGGGCCGCGGGCCGGAAGTGGGCGGGAAATGGGCCGGAAATGGAACCGGGCCCCCGCGCCGCGCCGGGATTTCGGCGGGGACGGTACACTGGCCGGGACGGAAATTCATGATGTCCCGGCACTGCCCAGGCGTGTGCGTCACCGGGCAGGGGCGGTGCGAAGGCCGGGGTGGACTGGCGCGATTGTCGGACCCCTGGCCACGGGCTATCATCTTCCGTCTGCCATGTGGGGCTTCGGCCTACGCGGTCACCGCGTCGCACATGGGTTCACCATTTCAGTATCGAGAGGTAGCGCGTGCCCACAATCGCCCAGCTCGTCCGCAAGGGACGACAGGCCAAGGTGACGAAGACCAAGACCCCTGCGCTCAAGGGCGCGCCCCAGCGGCGAGGGGTGTGCACCCGGGTGTACACGACCACGCCCAAGAAGCCGAACTCGGCCCTGCGCAAGGTGGCACGCGTGCGCCTGTCCTCCGGCGTCGAGATCACGGCCTACATCCCCGGTGTGGGCCACAACCTGCAGGAGCACTCCATCGTCCTCGTCCGCGGTGGCCGTGTGAAGGACCTGCCCGGTGTGCGCTACAAGGTGGTCCGCGGCGCGCTCGACACCTCGGGTGTCCGTGAGCGCAGCCAGGCCCGCAGTCGCTACGGCGCCAAGAAGGAGTCCTAATGCCCCGTAACGGACCCGCAACCCGACGCGAGTTGGCCCCGGACCCGGTGTACCGCTCGGTCCTGGTGACCCAGGTGGTCAACAAGATCCTGTCCCGTGGCAAGCGGACCCTTGCCGAGCGCATCGTCTACGGCGCCTTGGACCTGGTCCAGGAGCGCTCGGGCGGGGACCCGGTCGCCGCCCTCAAGCGCGCCGTGGAGAACACCCGTCCCGAGCTCGAGGTCAAGAGCCGCCGGGTCGGCGGGGCCACCTACCAGGTGCCGGTCGAGGTGCGCCCGCGCCGGGCCACCACCCTGGCCATCCGCTGGTTGACCACGTACTCGCGCCAACGCCGGGAGAAGACCATGGCCGAGCGCCTGGCCGGCGAGATCCTCGACGCTTCCAACAACATCGGCGCCGCCGTCAAGCGCCGCGAGGACATGCACAAGATGGCGGAATCGAACAAAGCATTCGCCCACTACCGCTGGTAGTGCACCGCAACTCCATTTCCATCCGAAGGAACACACAGCACCATGGCTGACGCCCTCCCCACACGCGATTTCCCCCTGGCCAAGACCCGCAACATCGGGATCATGGCGCACATCGACGCGGGCAAAACCACCACCACGGAGCGGATCCTCTACTACACCGGTCGCAACTACAAGATCGGCGAGGTCCACGAGGGTGCGGCCACCATGGACTGGATGGTGCAGGAGCAGGAGCGGGGCATCACCATCACCTCCGCCGCCACCACCTGCAGCTGGCGTGACAATTGGATCAACATCATCGACACCCCGGGCCACGTCGACTTCACGGTCGAGGTGGAGCGGTCCCTGCGGGTGCTCGACGGTGCGGTCGCGGTCTTCGATGCCGTGGCCGGCGTGGAGCCCCAGACCGAGACGGTATGGCGCCAGGCCAACAAGTACCACGTCCCGCGGATCTGCTTCGTCAACAAGATGGACCGTATCGGCGCCGACTTCGAGCGCACCGTCGAGATGATCCGGGATCGGCTCGACGCGCTGCCGGCCGTCACGCAACTGCCCATCGGGGCCGAATCCGAGTTCGTCGGCGTGGTCGACCTGCTCGAGAACAAGGCCCTGGTCTGGGGCGACGGCATGGGCGAGGAGTGGGACGTCCGCGACATCCCCGAGGCCATGGCGTCCGACGCCGAGGACGCACGCCACCAGCTCATCGACGTCGTCTCCAACTTCGACGACATCATCATGGAGAAGTACCTGGCCGAGGAGCCGATCACCGCGGCCGACCTGCGACGCGCCCTGCGCACGGCCACCCTGGCGGCCGAGGTGGTGCCGGTCCTGTGCGGGTCGGCCTTCAAGAACAAGGGCGTGCAGCCGATGCTCGACGCCGTCATCGACTATCTGCCCAGCCCGCTCGACCTGCCTCCCACGCAGGGCACGCGTCCCAACCATCCCGAGGAGATCGAAGAGCGCAAGGCCGACGACAGCGAGGCCTTCTCCGCCCTGGCCTTCAAGGTGATGACCGACCCCAACGTCGGCAAGCTGACCTACATCCGGGTCTACTCGGGCACCCTCACCAACGGCTCCACGGTCACCAACTCGACCAAGGACAAGAAGGAGCGGGTGGGCCGCATCCTCCAGATGCACGCCAACCACCGGGTGGCCAAGGAGGCCATCTTCGCCGGCGACATCATGGCCGTGGTCGGTCTCAAGAACACCACCACCGGCGACACCCTGTGCGACCCGGCCCACCCGATCGTGCTCGAGGCGCTGGAGTTCCCCGAGCCGGTGATCCACGTGGCCGTGGAGCCCAAGACCAAGGCCGACCAGGACAAGCTCTCGAAGGCCCTGTTCTCGCTCAGCGAGGAGGACCCCACGTTCCGGGTGCGCTCGGACGAGGAGACGGGCCAGACCGTCATCTCGGGCATGGGCGAGCTCCACCTCGAGGTGCTGGTCGACCGCATGCTGCGCGAGTTCAGGGTGGACGCCAACGTGGGCAAGCCCCAGGTGGCCTACCGCGAGACCATCCGCAACTCGGTGGAGAAGATCGAGGAGAAGTACGTCCGCCAGACCGGTGGCCGGGGCCAGTACGGCCACGTGGTGATCAGTGCCGAGCCCACCGGTCCCGGAGGAGGCTACGAGTTCGTCGACAAAATCAGCGGTGGGGTGATACCCAAGGAGTACATCCCCTCGGTCGACGCGGGGATCCAGGAGGCGCTGACCTCCGGGGTCCTGGCCGGCTACCCGACGGTCGACGTCCGGGTCCTGTTGACCTACGGCTCCTACCACGACGTGGACTCCTCGGAAATGGCCTTCAAAATCGCCGGATCGATGGCCATCAAGAAGGCGCTCAGGGCCGCGAACCCGGTCCTGCTCGAGCCGGTCATGGCGGTCACCGTCACGACGCCCGACGACTACATGGGCGACGTCATCGGGGACCTGTCCTCCCGGCGCGGCAAGGTGCAAAGCATGGACCAACAGGGAAGCAGCCACGTGATCAATGCGCAGGTACCGCTGGCCGATATGTTCGGCTACGCTACTGACCTGCGTTCGCGCACCCAGGGTCGCGCCACGTACACGATGCAGTTTCACTCGTACAACGAAGTGCCCGAGTCGATCGCCAAGGAGATCATCGCCCGGGCCCACGGGGAGTAGCCGGAGCCAACGGCCTCTGGCAACACGACGGACAAGCAGACAAAGAAAGCGGCGTTCGGTCGCCGCGGCGGGCCCACGGGGGTCCCGTCCGATATCAGGGAGTAGTTACGGCGATGGCCAAGAAGAAGTTCGAGCGCACCAAGCCTCACGTCAATGTGGGAACGATGGGTCACATCGACCACGGCAAGACCACGCTCACCGCGGCGATCACCAAGGTCCTGTCGGAAAAGAACCCCAACACGTCCTTCACGCCCTTCGACAAGATCGACGCCGCCCCGGAGGAGAAGCAGCGGGGGATCACGATCACGATCGCCCACGTGGAGTACGAGACCGACAAGCGTCACTACGCCCACGTCGACATGCCGGGCCACGCCGACTACATCAAGAACATGATCACCGGCGCGGCCCAGATCGACGGTGCCATCCTGGTGGTCTCCGCCGCCGACGGCCCCATGCCCCAGACCCGTGAGCACGTCCTCTTGGCCCGCCAGGTCGGCGTGCCGTACATCGTCGTGGCCCTGAACAAGGCCGACATGGTGGACGACCCCGAGCTGCTCGAGCTGGTGGAGATGGAGGTGCGTGAGCTCCTCAGCAACTACGACTTCCCGGGCGACGACACTCCGATCATCCAGGTCAGCGCCCTCAAGGCGCTCGAGGGCGATCCCGAGTGGACCGAGAAGATCGTCGAGCTGATGGACGCGGTCGACTCGTTCATCCCCGAGCCCGAGCGCGACGTCGACAAGCCCTTCCTCATGCCGATCGAAGACGTCATGTCGATCACCGGCCGCGGCACCGTGGTCACCGGTAAGGTGGAGCAGGGCATCGTCAAGGTGGGCGAGGAGGTCGAGATCGTCGGCCTCCGTGACACCCAGAAGACGACCGTCACCGGTATCGAAATGTTCCGCAAGCTCCTCGACGAGGGGCGTGCCGGGGACAACGTCGGCGCATTGCTGCGGGGGACGAAGAAGGAGGACGTCGAGCGTGGCCAGGTGCTGTGCAAGCCCGGCTCCATCACGCCCCACACCAACTTCGAGGCCAACGTCTACGTGCTGAACAAGGAAGAGGGGGGTCGGCACAAGCCCTTCTTCACCAACTACCGCCCGCAGTTCTACTTCCGGACCACCGACGTCACCGGCACCATCTCCCTGCCCGAGGGGACCGAGATGGTCATGCCCGGGGACAACACGGAGATGACGGTCGAGCTGGGCAAGCCCATCGCAATGACTGAAGGTCTGCGCTTCGCCATCCGTGAGGGTGGTCGCACCGTTGCTTCCGGTCGGGTTACAAAGATCCTCAAGTAACAGACCGCGACGCAACGAACGAGAGCAGGCACCACCATGGCCGACGGCCCCAAGCAGAAGATTCGCATCAGGCTCAAGGCCTACGACCACGAGATCCTCGATCAGTCGACCGAGAAGATCGTGCAGACGGTGCTGCGGACCCAGGCCAAGGTGCTGGGCCCCATTCCGCTGCCGACCGACAAGCACCGCTACACGGTGATCCGCTCGCCGCACAAGTACAAGGACTCCCGTGAGCACTTCGAGATGCGGGTGCACAAGCGGTTGGTGGACATCGTCGAACACACGCCCAAAACGGTCGATTCGCTCCAGCGCCTCGACCTGCCGGCAGGCGTGGACATCGAGATAAAGATTCAAACAGCCTGAATCAGGGCTGTCCGCCTGGCAGAGGAAGGCCGGGTGGTGTAACGTCGCACGGGCCGATTTCGGCACCGCGGTGGCGCCTCCAGCGCCCCCATCTACAACAGAAGTGCGTGAACGCCGGTGTATGCCGGTACCTCACGCCAAACCATTCGAGCGCTCCGCTCGGGATTCCCGGGCGGAGCGTTGGCGTGCACACGGGAGGCCGTGGGCAGCGCAGGGAGAATTGACACGTGGCAAGCAAGGCGATCGTCGGCGAGAAGGTCGGCATGACCCAGGTCTGGGACGAGCAGCACCGCGCCATCCCGGTGACGGTGCTAAAAGTCGCGCCTGTGCGCGTGGTCCAGGTCAAGACGGTCGAGTCGGACGGATACTCGGCACTGCAGGTGACCTGGGGTTTCCGCCGCGCGTCCACCCTGAGCAAGCCCGAGATCGGGCACTACGCCAAGGCCAGCGTGGACCCGGGCCGCGGACTGGTCGAGCTGCGCCTCGACGACGTGGCCGAGTACAGCGTGGGCCAGGAACTGGCGGCCGACATCTGGGCGGCCGGCGACCGGGTGGACGCCATCGCCGTCAGCAAGGGCAAGGGGTTCGCCGGTGGCATGAAGCGCCACAACTTCAAGGGTCAGGGCGCCTCACACGGTAACCACAAGAGCCACCGGGTGCCGGGCTCCATCGGTGCCTGCGCCACACCGTCCCGGGTCTTCAAGGGGACCCGCATGCCGGGGCAGATGGGCGGCAAGCAGGTGACCGCCCTCAACCTGGTGGTGGTCTCGGCCGACCCCGAGCGCCAGTTGGTGCTGGTGAAGGGGGCGGTCCCCGGAGCCCGGGGCAGCGTGGTCGTCCTGCGTGACTCCGTGAAGGCGACGACCAAGCCAGGAGGGTCGCGATGACCAGCACCGACACGGTGACCCGTGGCCCGGTCAAGAAGGCCCGCCCCGAGCCGGTGACCCGGACGGTCACCCGCCGCTCCACCGCAGGCAAGGACCTGGGGTCGGTCGATCTGGAGCCGTCCATTTTCGGGCTCGAGCCCAACCGGGCGGTGCTGCACCAGGTGGTCACGGCGCAGCTGGCCGCCATCCGGGCCGGGACCCAGTCGACCAAGACGAGGGCGCAGGTCCGCGGTGGTGGGGCCAAGCCGTTCGCCCAGAAGGGCACCGGCCGGGCCCGCCAGGGTTCGAGCCGCTCGCCCTCCATGAGCGGTGGTGGCGTGGCCCTCGGCCCCAAGCCGCGGAGTTACCGCCAGCACACCCCGAAGAAGATGGTCCGCCTGGCCCTTTTGTCCGCGCTGAGCGACCGGGCCGCCAACAAGCGGGTCGCGCTGGTCGACGAGTGGGGCTGGGACGGGCCGAAGACCAAAGACGCCGTGGCGACGCTGCGCAACCTCAAGATCACCGGGACGGTGCTCGTGGTCCTGGCCGATGACGAGACGATCGCCGGCCGCTCCTTCGCCAACCTGCCCAATGCCCACACCACCTCGTTCGGGCAGCTCTCCGCCCACGACGTGCTCCGTAGCGACTGGATCCTGTTCTCGGACCGCACCCTGCCCGGTTCGGCCGAGGTCGCGGCCTCGGCCGCCACCGAGGTGGCGGACGAGCCGGCACCAGAGGCGGCTGCAGCCGACACCGGCACCGAGGCCGCCGTCGACACCACCACTGGGACCGAGACCGAGACCGAGGAGGCCACCACCGATGCGTGACGCCATGTCAGTGCTGATTCGGCCGGTCGTCTCCGAGAAGAGCTACGGGCTCATGGACAAGAACGTCTATGTCTTCATCGTCGATCCCGGTGCCACGAAGATCGACGTCCGCCACGCCGTGGAGCAGGCCTTCCACGTGCGGGTCACCAACGTCAACACCTTGAACCGCAAGGGGAAGGCGACCCGCAACCGGCGCACGAACATAAAGGGCCACCGCCCCAACACCAAGCGCGCCATCGTCACCCTCCATCCCGACGACTCCATCGATCTCTTCGATCGCTGATCACAGGATCGCCCTCCATGCCCCTTCGCTCACGTAAGCCCACCAGCCCCGGCCGTCGCTTCCAGACGGTCTCGGACTTCTCCGAGATCACCCGTGATCACCCGGAGAAGTCGCTGCTCGCCCCCAACCCCGGTTCGGGCGGGCGCAACAACCACGGCCGTAAGACCGCCCGGCACCGGGGCGGCGGGCACAAGCAGCAGTACCGCATCGTCGATTTCCGCCGCAACAAGGACGGGGTGCCGGCCCGCGTGGCCGCCATCGAGTACGACCCGAACCGCAACGCGCGCATCGCCCTCTTGCACTATGCCGACGGGGAGAAGCGCTACATCCTGGCCCCGGCCGGGCTGAAGGTGGACGACAAAGTGCAGAGCGGCCAGGGCGCGGACATCCGTCCGGGCAACGCCCTCCCCTTGCGCTACATCCCGGTGGGCTCCACCATTCACAACGTCGAGCTGCGCCCGGGCGGCGGCGGCAAAATGGCCCGCGGGGCGGGCATGAGCATCCAGTTGGTGGCCAAGGAAGGCGCCTTCGCCACGCTGCGCCTCCCCTCGACCGAGATGCGCCGCGTCTCCATCGACTGCCGGGGCACGCTGGGCGTGGTCGGCAACGCCGAAGCCGAGCTGATCAAGATCGGCAAGGCAGGCCGCAACCGCTGGAAGGGCAAGCGCCCCCAGACCCGTGGTGTGGCCATGAACCCGGTCGACCACCCGCTGGGCGGTGGCGAGGGCAAGTCCTCCGGTGGGCGCCACCCGGTCTCGCCCTGGGGCAAGGCCGAGGGCCGCACACGTTCCCGCAACAAGAAGTCCGATTCGATGATCGTCCGTCGGCGCCGCACCCGCGGCGCGCGGCGATAGGCGAGGGGTTGAGCAGTTATGCCGCGTAGCTTGAAGAAGGGTCCATTCGTCGACGACCACCTGCTGAAAAAGGTCGACGTGCTGAACGCGAGCGGTGAGAAGAAGGTCATAAAGACCTGGTCCCGCCGCTCGACCATCATCCCCGACATGGTCGGCCACACCATCGCCGTCCACGACGGCCGCCGCCACGTCCCGGTCTACGTGACCGAGTCGATGGTCGGCCACAAACTCGGCGAGTTCGCCCCGACGCGCACCTTCCGGTACCACGCCGGCCAGGAGCGGGGAGCGCGGCGCTGACATGACGGCGACCAAGACCAACGAGCGTCCCGGCACGCGTGCCGTCCTCCGCCACAGCGGCCTGTCGGCCTCCAAGGTCCGCCAGGTGCTCGACCTGATCCGGGGGCAGGACGTCGACCGGGCGGCCGAGATCCTGATCGGCACCGAGCGCGAGGCGGCGAACATCATCGGCAAGGTGCTGGCCTCGGCCGTGGCCAACGCGGCCCACAACGACTTCCAGAACCCCGACGAGCTGTACGTGTCGGCCTGCTACGCGGACGAGGGCACGACGGCGAAGCGGTGGCGCCCCCGGGCCCGCGGCCGGGCCACCCGGATCCGCAAGCGTTCGAGCCACATCACCATCATTGTGAGCCGCCTCCCCGAGGAGAGGCTGGAACTGCGCCGCAAGCGCATGGAGGCGGTAAGCGCCCACCGCTCGCGCCGGGTCGACGCCTCGCGGCGCCGGGCGGACCTGTCCGGCCGGCTGTCACGCCGCCGGGCCTCGGCGGCGGTGGCCGAAGCCGAGGCGGCCGCGGCCGCGGAGGCGGAGGAAGAGCTGACGACCGGGGTGATCGACGCCCCGGAGCTCGAGGTGGGCGAGGTCGACGACGTCGATGACATCGACGTCGGGGACGACGACGTGGAGAACGACGCCGAGGAGAACGAGGTGGACGACTTCAGCGACGAAGGTCCTGCTGAGGTCGTCGACATGGACGAAGAGGACGACACGGCCACGGCACAAGCCGAGGCCGAGGAGAAGGGCGAGTAGATGGGCCAAAAGGTCAATCCCTATGGCTTCCGTCTCGGTATCACTACCGACTGGAAGTCCCGTTGGTTCGAAGAGCGGCACTACCGCGAGTTCGTCGTCGAGGACTGGAAGATCCGCGACTACCTCATGACGCAGCTGGAGGCCGCCGCGGTGAGCCGTATTGAGGTCGAGCGCACGCGTGACCGCCTGCGGGTCGACATCCACACCGCGCGCCCCGGCATCGTCATCGGTCGCCGCGGCTCGGAGGCCGACCGCCTCAAGAAGAAGCTCGAGGAGATCACCGGGCTGCAGAACCGGATTCAGCTGAACATCCAGGAGATCAAGCAGCCCGAGTTGGACGCCGCTCTCATCGCCCAGGGCATCTGCGACCAGCTCGTGCGGCGTGTCGCCTTCCGGCGGGCCATGAAGCGGGCCATCCAGACCGTCCAGAAGGCCGGGGCCCAGGGCATCAAGGTCCAGTGCTCGGGCCGGCTCGGTGGCTCGGAAATGTCCCGCAAGGAGCAGTACCGCGAGGGGCGCGTGCCCCTGCACACCCTGCGGGCCGACATCGACTACGGCTTCCGCGAGGCGCGGACGACCTCGGGCCGGGTGGGTGTGAAGGTGTGGATCTACAAGGGCGACATCCTGCCCTACAAGGTCTCCATTGAGGACAAGATCACACGTGAAGCAGCCATGGCCGTGGGGGAGACCTCGGGCCAGAGCGGCCCGCGCCGTCTCATCACCGCCGGCGGTGGAAGGCGCAAGGCCGACTTCGGTGCCCCGGGCGAGGATGCCCCGACGTCCAACGGTGCCGCCACCGACTCCGACCTGCTCGACGAGCTCTTGCTGGACACCCCGGGCGGGGAAGTGGAGATACCGGTGGACATCGTCGAGGCTCCGGCAGTCGACGAGACGGCCGACGACGCCGAGGAGGCCCCGGTGGCCGACCTGCTCCCGGTGGCGCCGACCGAGCCCGACGACCTGGAGCGCCAGCTGGCCAAGGACGAGGAGATGGAACGGCAGAACCGTCACGAGCACCACGAGGCCCCGCACTTCCGCAAGGAGTCGGACTGACATGTTGATGCCCAAGAAGGTCAAGCACCGCAAGACGCAGCGGGGGCGTCTCAACGGCCAGGCCAGGGGCGGTGCCGCGGTGTCCTTCGGCGACTTCGGCATTCAGGCGCTGGAGCCCGGGTGGCTGACGGCGCGCCAGATCGAGGCGGCCCGTATTGCCATGACCCGTCACGTCAAGCGTGGTGGGAAGGTCTGGATCCGCGTCTTCCCCGACAAGCCGGTGACCCACAAGCCGGCCGAGACCCGAATGGGCTCGGGCAAGGGCAACCCCGAGCTGTGGGTTGCCGTCGTGCACCCGGGTCGCATCCTTTTCGAGCTGGCCGGCGTCGACGAGGAGCTGGCGCGGGCGGCCATGGAGAGGGCCATTCAGAAGCTGCCCTTCAAGGCGCGCTTCGTGGTGCGCCCGGGCACGCACGGACACGCGGAAGTAGCGGTCTGATGGCAAGCGCGAGCGACCTGGCCCAGCTGGACGGCGACGAGCTGGCCACCCGACTGGGCGATGCCCGGAGGGAACTGTTCAACCTGCGCTTCCAGCTGGCCACCGGCCAGCTGGACAACCCCGCCCGTGTGGGCCAGGTGCGCCACGACGTCGCTCGCATCCTGACCGTGTTGCGGGCCCGGGAGATCCTGGAGGCAGAGGGCGCCTACGTGGCCCCGACGACCGAGGAGCACGAGGGTGCCCTCGCCAAGCTGGCCGCAGAGGACGCCGCGGTGGCCGAGCGGGCGGCGGCGCGCGCCGCCGCCGAGGCCGAGTCGGCGGGACATGATCACGACGGTCACGACCACGACGGTGTCACGCACGACCACGTGGACGACCTCGATGAGGACGACGACTTCGACGACGACGAACTAGATGAGGAAGAGGAAGAGGCCTGATGGCCGACGAGCCCGAAGAGACGACCGCAGACGTGACCGCCGATTCCACCGAAGCCCCGGCGGACAGCGTCGCGGCCGAGACGACAACCGCGACGACGCCGCCGACCACGACGCCTGAGCCGGCGCCCGTGGCCGAACCCGCAGCCGCGCCCGCCGCGCCGGCCGCGCCCGCCGCGCCGCCGGCCCAGGTCGCCGCGGTGGCGGATGAGGACGCCGGGCGCCCCAACCGCCGCAAGGTGCGTGAGGGTGTCGTCGTCTCGGATGCCATGCAGGCGACCGTGGTGGTCGCCGTGGTCGAGCGGGTGCGCCATCCCCGTTACGGCAAGACGGTCCAGCGCACGAAGAAGCTCTACGTGCACGACGCCGAGGACACGGCCAGGGTCGGGGACCGGGTCCGGGTACAGGAGACCCGCCCCCTCTCCAAGCTCAAGCGCTGGCGCCTCACCGAAGTGGTGGAGCGGGCCCGATGATCCAGCAGGAGTCCCGCCTCAGGGTGGCCGACAACTCCGGGGCGCGCGAGGTGCTGTGCATCCGCGTGCTCGGCGGCTCGCGCCGGCGCTACGCCAGCATCGGCGACGTCTTCGTGGCCACGGTGAAGGACGCCATCCCCGGGGCAGCCGTGAAGAAGGGCGATGTCGTCAAGTGCGTGGTCGTGCGCACCAAGAAGGAAAAGCGCCGCGCCGACGGCAGCTACATACGGTTCGACGAGAACGCGGCAGTGCTGATCAACGACCAGCAGCAGCCGCGCGGCACCCGTATCTTCGGCCCGGTGGGTCGCGAGCTGCGGGACAAGCGGTTCATGCGCATCGTGTCGTTGGCTCCGGAGGTGTTGTGATGCGAATCCACAAGGGCGATCAGGTGATCGTGCGCTCGGGTAAGGACAAGGGCAAGAAGGCCGAAGTCGTGCGGGCCTTCCCGGCCACCGAGCGGGTGATCCTCGAAGGGGTCAACGTCGCCAAGCGGCACGCCAAGCCGACCCGGGCCACCCAGCAGGGCGGCGTCATCGACAAGTTCATGCCGGTGCACGTCTCCTCGGTCGCCCTCTGGTGCAAGGGCCACGACGGACCGGCCCGGGTGGGCATGAAGTTCGAGAGCGACGGCGAAAAGGTGCGCATCTGCCGCAAGTGCGGGGCCGAGCTGTGAGCACCGTGCACGCGCCAGCGCGCCCCCGGCTCAAGGAGCGCTATCTCACCGAAATCCGGGCCACGCTCCAGGAACAATTGGGACTGGGCAACGTCATGGAGGTCCCCGGGCTCGAGAAGATCGTCATCAACATGGGCGTCGGCCGGGCCACCCAGCAGGCATCGCTCATTGAGGGGGCGCAACGCGACCTGGAGATCATCACCGGGCAGAAGCCGGTCGTGACGAGAGCCAAGCAGTCGATCGCCGGCTTCAAGCTGCGAGAGGGCCAGGCGATCGGGGCCAAGGTGACGCTCCGGGGCGACCGCGCCTGGGAGTTCTTCGATCGGCTGCTGAGCCTGGCCATCCCCAGAATCCGTGACTTCCGCGGGCTCTCGCCCCGTTCCTTCGACGGGAAGGGCAACTACACCTTCGGGGTCACCGAGCAGCTGATCTTCCCCGAAATCGACTACGACCGTATCGACAGCGTCCGCGGTATGGACATCACCATCGTCACCACTGCACGCACCAACGAGGAAGGGCGGGCGTTCCTCGGAGCGTTCGGCTTCCCGTTCCGACAGGAGACTCGATAAGCATCATGGCAAAAAAGGCTTTGATTGAGAAGCAACAGCGCACACCCAAATTCAAGGTGCGGGGCTACACGCGCTGCCAGCGGTGTGGTCGGCCCAAGGCCGTCTACCGCAAATTCGGGCTCTGCCGTATCTGCCTGCGTGTGATGGTGCACGCCGGCGAAATCCCGGGTGTCACAAAGGCGAGTTGGTAGGCGCACCATGACAATGACCGACCCCATCGCGGACATGCTCACGCGTATCCGCAACGCCAACTCCGCCATGTTCGACACGGTGAAGATGCCGGGCTCCAAGCTCAAGGTGTCCCTGGCGGGCATCCTCGAGCGTGAGGGCTTCATCGCGGGCTACCACGTGGAGCCGAACGGCGACAAGCCGGGCACGACGTTGGAGATCTCCCTCAAGTACTCGGCCGACCGCACGCGGACCATTGCCGGTATCAAGCGGATCTCCAAGCCGGGCCTGCGCATCTACGCCCGCGCCGACGGCATCCCGCGCGTCCTGGGCGGCATGGGAGTGGCCGTGCTCTCGACCAGCCAGGGGCTGGTGACCGACCGTGAGGCCCGGAGGAAGCATCTGGGCGGCGAGGTGCTCTGTCATGTCTGGTAATGGAACGTGCTCAACACGCTCGAACACCAAATGGGGTGGGGCCTGATGTCACGTATCGGACGTTCGCCGATCCCCGTTCCCTCCAACGTCACCATCACCCTCAGCGGGAGCTCGGTGAGTGTCAAGGGACCCCAGGGGCAACTCGACCGGGAGCTTCCCGCCGGCATCACCATCACCCAGGAGGGTGAGGAGCTGGTGGTCAGCCGGCCCGACGACGAGCGGCGCCACCGTGCGCTGCACGGGCTGTCGCGCTCGCTGGTCGCCAACATGGTGACCGGTGTGACGAACGGCTTCTCCAAGGACCTCGAGATCGTCGGCGTGGGCTATCGAGCCATCGCCAGGGGCCCCGGCGCGCTCGAGCTCGCCCTCGGTTTCTCCCACCCGGTCTTCGTCGACGCACCCGAGGGCATCACCTTCGAGGTGCCGTTGCCGACCCGCATCACCGTCAAGGGAATCGACAAGGAGAAGGTCGGCCAGGTGGCCGCCGACATCCGCAAGCTCCGCAAGCCCGAGCCCTACAAGGGCAAGGGCGTGCGCTACGCCGGCGAGCGGGTCCTCCGCAAGGCCGGAAAGGCAGCGAAGTAATGGCACGTACGGACGATCGGACCCGGCTGCGGCTGCGCCGCCACGCGCGGGTCAGGGCCAAGGTCACCGGCACCCCGGAGTGCCCGCGCCTGGCCGTTCACCGCTCCAACCGCCACATCTCGGCCCAGGTCATCGACGACACCACCGGGCGGACGCTGGCGTCCGCCTCCTCGGTGGAGCCCGACCTGCGGGCGAGTCTGGGCAAGAGCGGTGGCGGTAACGTGACGGGCGCGGCGTCCGTGGGGCGGTTGTTGGGAACACGGGCCAAAGCGGCCGGCATCACCAAAGTGGTCTTTGACCGTGGTGGCTTCGTCTACCACGGGCGTGTCGCCGTCCTGGCTGACGCGGCACGGGCCGAGGGACTGGAGTTCTGAGCATGGTCGACACACAGTACGAAGAGCGCACCATCAAGGTGAACCGCGTGGCCAAGGTCGTCAAGGGCGGCCGGCGGTTCTCCTTCGCCGCGCTCATGGTCGTGGGCGACGGGAACGGCAAGGTCGGCCTCGGCTACGGCAAGGCCAAGGAAGCCGGCCTGGCCGTCCAGAAGGGCATCGAAGAGGCGCGCAAGAACCTGTTCGAGGTGCCGCTGGCCGGCACCACCATCGTGCACCCGGTGATCGGGGAGAGCGGCGCCGGCCGCGTCATGCTCAAGCCGGCGGCGCCGGGGACCGGTGTCATCGCCGGTGGCGCCGCCCGGGCCATCCTCGAGATGGCCGGCATCCGCGACATCCTGGCCAAGTCGCTGGGCTCGTCGAACGGGATCAACGTGGCCCACGCCACCATCGCCGGGCTCAAGGCGCTGCGCCGTCCCGACGAGGTGGCGGCCCTGCGGGGCAAGCAGGCCGACGAGGTCACCCCGGGCGGCGTGCTGCGGGCCTACCGCGAGCGCAAGCGCGAGACCGACCTCTATGCCACGGAGACGCGCTGATCATGCCCGCCCGCCCGCCCAAGGCCACCAAGGACGACAAGGCCCGCCTGGTCGTGACCCAGACCCGCTCCGCCATCGGCAGCAAGCCCAAGCACCGCGGCACGCTGCGCGCCCTGGGCCTGCGCGGCATCGGTCAGTCCAATGATCTCCCGGACCGGCCGGAAATCCGCGGCATGCTGGCCCGTGTCCCGCATCTGATCAGCGTTGAGGAGGTGTCGGCATGAAGCTGCACGATCTGGCACCCCCCAAGGGTGCCACCAAGGCCAAGCAGAGGGTCGGCCGCGGCACCGGCGGCAAGGGCCACAAGACGGCCGGTCGCGGGACCAAGGGCCAGCACGCGCGCAGCACGGTCCCGGCCGGTTTCGAGGGTGGACAGCTCCCCCTCATGCAGCGCATCCCCAAGCTCAAGGGGTTCAAGAACCCGTTCCGGGTGGCCTACACGCCGGTCAACATCGGCGTCCTGGCCGGGTTGCACGCCGACGACATCACCGTCCAGACGATGATCGACGCCGGCCTCTGCCGGCCCAAGGACTTGGTCAAGGTCCTGGGACAGGGCTCGCTGGATCGGCCGATCCGTGTCTCCGCCCATGCCTTTTCTGCATCGGCCGCTGCCGCGATCACCACGGCGGGCGGTAGCGTTGAGAGGATGCCGCTCCCCTTCGGAAACGGGCGCCCCCCGGCATCGGGCAACGCCTTGATGAACCGGTAGTGACGACACCGAGAGAGCGCTGAGAGACCATGCTCTCCCGGCTCGCCAATGTCTTTCGGGTACCGGACCTTCGCAACAAGGTCATCTTCACCCTGGCCATCATCGCCCTCTACCAGATCGGGGCGAACGTGCCGGTCCCCGGGGTGAGCTGGAGCAGGCTGCAGACCCTCGAGAGCTCGGCATCGCACTCGGGCGTGCTCGGCTTCCTCAACCTCTTCAGCGGGGGTGCGCTGGTCCGATTGGCCGTGTTCGGCCTCGGGGTCATGCCCTACATCACCAGCTCGATCATCATCCAGCTGCTCTCGACCGTCATCCCCAAACTGGAGGAGTGGCGGGACCAGGGTGCGGTGGGGCAGAAGAAGATCACCCAGACCACGCGCTACCTCACCGTTGCGCTGGCCCTCATGCAGTCATCGGGGCTGGTCTACGCCTTCCATGGCCACGATTCCGCCCTGCTGGGCACCTCCATCGACCTGATCCCGAAGTTCAACTTCGCCCTGGCCGCCTTCATGGTCATGTGCCTGACGGCCGGGACGGCCTTCGTCATGTGGCTGGCCGAGCTCATCACCCAGCGCGGCATCGGGCAGGGGATGTCCATCCTGATCTTCGCCAACGTGGTGGCGGCCATCCCCAACGGCTTCCGTTCCATCCTGGCCGAGGGGGGCGACTTCAAGTTCGGGGTGATCATCGCCGTCTCTCTCATCTTGCTGGTGGTCATCGTCTTCTTCGACCAGGGTCAGCGGCGAATTCCGGTCACGTTCGCCCGGAGGGTGGTCGGGCGGAAGATGTACGGGGGCTCCAGCACCTACATCCCCTTGAAGGTGAACCAGTCCGGAGTGATCCCGATCATCTTCGCCTCCTCGGTGCTCTACATCCCGGTCCTGATCTCCAACGTGGTCCAGCTGGGTTGGTTCCAGAACTTCGTCCGCACGAGCCTGACGCCGACCAGCTTCTTCTACATCGGGGCGTACTTCGTGCTGATCTTCATGTTCACGTTCTTCTACGTGTACGTGGCTTTCGATCCGCACCAGCAGGCCGATCTGATCCGCAAGCAGGGTGGCTTCGTCCCCGGCATCCGGCCGGGACCCCCGACCGAGCGGTACTTCGCCCACATCCTCAGCCGGATCACCGTGGTGGGTGCGGTCTTCCTCGGTGCGGTCGCCGTCGTGCCCTCCATCCTCATGGCGCTGTGGCACCTCAACTCGTTCCCCTTCTACGGTACGACGCTGCTCATCTCGGTCGGTGTGGCGCTGGAGACCATGCGCCAGATCGACAGCCAGCTCATGATGCGCAACTACGAGGGCTTCCTCAAGTAGGGATCTGTGATCCCCGGGGTCAGGCTCGTGGTCCTCGGCAAGCAGGGGGCCGGCAAGGGAACGCAGTGCGTTCGCCTCTCGCACCACTATGTCGTCCCGCATGTCTCCACGGGGGACATGTTGCGCGGCGAGGTGAAGTCCAAGACAGAGCTGGGCGCCCGCGCCCAGAACCTCATGGACCAAGGTGAGCTCATTCCCGACAACATGGTGATGGAGATGGTGCGGGGCCGCCTCTCCGAGCGCGACACCAGGGGCCGGGGCTTCGTGCTCGATGGGTGTCCCCGGACGACCTCCCAGGCCAACGACCTCGACGAGATCGTGCACCCGTTCGGCCTCGACCTGGTCATCGACCTCGACGTGCCCACTGCGTTGGTCATGAAGCGGCTGGCCTCGCGTCGGGTGTGCGTGGACTGCGGCGCCAACTACTCGACGGCGGCGCCGCCCATGGTCAACTGGACCTGCGACGTCTGCGGCGGCGAGGTCATCCAGCGCGAGGACGACACCGAAGAGGCGATCGAGCGCCGTCTCGACCTCTACGAGGCCGAGACGGCCCCGCTGATCGCCTGGTACCGGGAACGGGGCATCCTGGTCCGGATCAACGGGACCGGCTCACCGGACGCCGTCACCCGCCGGGTGGTGGGGGCCATCGACGCCCAGCGCCAGCAGAAGAGGCAGGAGTAGTGCGTCGCAACGACGAGGAGCTGGCCAAGATGCGCCGGGCCGGCAAGGTGGTGGCCGAGATGCACGAGGAAACCCGGGCCGCCGCCCGGCCTGGTGTCACCACGGCCGAGTTGGACGCCGTGGCCCGGGCCGTGCTGGAACGGCGGCGCGCCACTTCGAACTTCCTCGGCTACCACGGCTTCCCGGCCGTCATCTGCACCTCCCCCAACGGGATGATCGTCCATGGCATCCCCGGGGCCTACCGGCTGGAGGAGGGGGACATCCTCTCCATCGACTGCGGGGCGATCGTCGAGGGCTACCACGGCGACGCCGCCTTCACCATGGGCATCGGCACCATCTCGGCCGAGGCCCGGAAGCTGCTCGAGGTGACCGAACGGAGCCTGTGGGCCGGGATCGACCAGCTCAAGAAGGGGAACGGCCTGCACGAGGTGGGGCGGGCCGTGCAGGACGTGGCCGAGGCCAGCGGGTTCAGCGTGGTCCGCGAGTACGTCGGGCACGCCATCGGCACGGCCATGCACGAGCAACCCCAGGTGCCCAATTACTGGCCCGGCAACCGGGGGCCCACCCTCAAGACCGGTATGGTGTTCGCCGTCGAGCCCATGGTCAATGCCGGCTCGCCGGAGACCGAGATGCTCGATGACGGCTGGAGCGTGGTCACCGCCGACGGCCGGCTGTCGGCCCATTTCGAGCACACCATCGCGGTCACGCCGGACGGTCCGGAGGTCTTCACCGTGGCCTGAGATCGGGCGAACAGCGGCCCCGTTGGAATTTGTCGCCAATTGGGGTAGAATAATTCGCTGGCTCTGGGCCAGGTCCCTTCGGGGGTCACCTGTCGTCGGGCCGCATCCGATTCCGCCCCGTTCCGGCCCCGCGCCACCGGTGCGCTCGGAGTAGCAACAGAATCGATTATTGAGGAGAGTCACCTGCCCAAGCCCAAGGAAGATGCCATCGTGCTCGAAGGTACGGTGGTCGAGCCACTGCCCAATGCGATGTTCCGTGTAGAGCTGGAGAACGGACACAAGGTCTTGGCGCACAGCTCGGGGAAGATGCGGATGCACCGCATCCGCATCCTTCCGGGGGACAAGGTGCAGGTGGAGATCACTCCGTACGACCTCAACCGGGGCCGTATCACCTACCGGTACAAGTAGCCACCGGTACAGCAGCGAGAGAAAAGGACGCGACGTGAAAGTTCGGCCGAGTGTCAAGCCGATCTGTGAGAAGTGCAAGGTGATCCGGCGCCATGGCGTCGTCCGGGTCATCTGTGAGAACCCGCGCCACAAGCAGCGTCAGGGCTGAGGAGAGGAACAGATATGGCTCGAATTTCGGGAGTGGATATCCCCCGCGAGAAGCGACTCGAGATTTCCCTGACGTACATCTACGGCATCGGCAACACGCTCTCGACCCAGATCTGCGAGGCGGTGGACGTCAACCCCTCGACCCGAGTCCGTGATCTGACCGACGAGGAGGTCGCCCGCCTCCGTACCTACATCGACGCCAATTTCCGGGTCGAGGGCGATCTGCGCCGGGACGTGTCCCAGGACATCAAGCGCAAGATGGAGATCAACTGCTACCAGGGTGTGCGTCACCGTAAGGGGCTGCCGGTCCACGGCCAGCGCACGCACACCAACGCCCGGACCCGCAAGGGCCCGAAGAAGACCGTGGCCGGGAAGAAAAAGGTGAAGAAGTAGATGGCAAAGCCCACCAAGCAGGCCCGCCGCCCCCGGCGCAAGGAGCGCAAGAACATCAGTTACGGGGTGGCGCACATCAAGAGCTCGTTCAACAACACGATCGTGTCGATCGCCGATCCCGAGGGCAACGTGCTCGCCTGGGCGTCGGCGGGCAACGTTGGCTTCAAGGGCTCGCGCAAGTCCACCCCGTTCGCCGCCCAGCTGGCGGCCGAAGCCTGCGCCAAGCGGGCCATGGAGCACGGGGTGCGCAAGGTCGACGTCCTCGTCCGTGGCCCCGGCTCGGGCCGCGAGACGGCCATCCGCTCTCTCGCCGCCGTGGGCATCGAGGTTGTCGGCATCAAAGACGTCACCCCCATCCCCCACAACGGCTGCCGCCCCAAGAAGCGGCGCCGGGTCTAGAGGAAGAATCCAATGGCCAGATACACCGGACCCGTCTGCCGTCTCTGCCGGCGTGAGCGGACGAAGCTGTTCTTGAAGGGCGAGCGCTGCTACTCGCTCAAGTGCCCCGTCTCCGAGGCGGTGACCGACCGCCACAGCCGCGCCTACCCGCCCGGCGAGCACGGGCGTGACCGCATGCGACAGGGCTCCGAGTACCTGACCCAGCTGCGGGAGAAGCAGAAGGCCCGGCGGATCTACGGGCTCTTGGAGAAGCAGTTCCGCAACCTCTACGAGGAGTCGAGCCGCCAGCCCGGCATCACCGGCGAGAACCTGCTGCGCAACCTCGAGCTGCGGCTGGACAACGTGGTCTTCCGGGCCGGATGGGGAGCCAGCCGCCGCCAGGCGCGCCAGCTCGTCCGCCACGGGCACGTGCTGATCAACGGCAAGCGGGTGGACATCCCGAGCTACCGGGTCCGCAAGGGCGACACCGTCACCCTCAAGAGCGGCACCCGCGAGAATTTCTCGGTCCGCCGCAACATGGACACCCTGGAGCGGCAGACCCCGGCGTGGCTGGAGACCGGCGACGGAGGCTTCAGCGTGGCCGTGTTGAACCCACCGCTCCGCGAGCACATCGACGAGCCCGTGCAGGAACAGCTGATCGTCGAGCTGTACTCGAAGTAGGACCTCGGCGTCCCCCCGCCGCCCCCGACCACCCCGCAACGCAACAGGAGTCACCACGATGCTGATCATTCAAAGACCCACCGTCGAAGCCGTAGACGAAGAGCAGAACAACCGGCAGCGATTCGCCATCGGTCCGCTCGATCCCGGATTCGGGACCACCCTGGGCAACTCGCTGCGCCGCACCCTGCTCTCCTCCATTCCCGGCGGGGCGGTGACCCAGTTGCGCTTCGACGAGGCGCTGCACGAGTTCACCACGCTGCCCGGCGTGAAGGAAGACGTCACGGACATCATCTTGAACCTCAAGGACCTCTTGGTCCGCATCCACACCGACGAGCCGGTCACCCTGCGCCTCGACGTGCGCGGGCCGGTCGATGCCACGGCGGCCGACCTGCAGACCACGGCGGACGTGGAGGTCCTCAATCCCGACCTGCACATCGCCTCCATCAACGCCAAGGGCCGCCTGGCCGTCGACGTGACGGTCGAGCGGGGCCGGGGCTACGTCTCGGCCGACAAGAACAAGCGCTCCAACACCATCGGGGTCATCCCCATCGACTCCATCTTCTCCCCGGTCCATCGGGTGACCTTCGACATCGAGCCGGTGCGGGTCGAGCAGTCCACCAACTACGACCGCCTGGTCCTCGACATCGAGACCGACGGCACCATCACCCCCCGGGAGGCCCTGGCCTCGGCGGGCGACACCTTGCGCAACCTCGTGGGCCTGGTGGCGGACCTCGAAGACGCCCCGCAAGGGCTCGAGTTGGGCGACACCGGCGTCACGACCAGCGGCTCGCCCGACCTCGACCTGCGCATTGAGGAGCTCGATCTCTCCGAGCGCCCCCGCAACTGCCTCAAGCGGGCGCAGATCAACACGATCGGGGAGCTGGTCGAGCGCACCATGGACGACCTCTTGGCCATCACGAACTTCGGGCAGAAGTCGGCCGACGAGGTCGTGCAGCGCCTGGACGAGCGCGGGCTCTCGCTCCGCACCCGGGACTGATCGGCCATGCAGGGAACACCCAAACGAGGTCGCCGGATGGGCGGCAGCTCGGCCCACCAGAAGGCCATTCTGGGCAACCTGGTGGCCTCGCTCATTGCCGCCGAGTCCCTGGTGACCACCGAAGCCAAGGCCAAGGCGCTGCGCCCCGTGGTCGAGAAGTGCGTGACCGCCGCCCGCAAGGGAGGCGTGCACCAGCACCGCCGTGTCGTGGCCCTGATCCGGGACAAGGACATGGCGAAAATTCTCTTTGACAACATCGCCCCGCGCTACGCCGACCGGCCCGGGGGCTACACCCGGATTTTGAAGCTGGGCCCACGGCCGGGCGACAACGCGCCGATGGCGCGGATTGAGTTCGTCTAACACCGGCATCAGCCTGCGCGTGCCCGAGCACTCCGACGCTGCGCGGCAGCGCTGGAGGCTCCTGGTGGCGTACGACGGTGCCGCCTTCCGGGGCTTCGCCGTCCAGCCCGAGGTACCGACGGTGGCCGGAGCCCTGCGCGCCGCCCTGAGCCGGACGGCGCGCCTGCCCGAACCACCGGCGCTGACCTGTGCCGGCCGCACCGATGCCGGGGTGCATGCCAGGGGCCAGGTCGTCCACGTCGACCTGCCTCCCGTCCCCTTCGACGGGGTCGGGCTCGCCCGGGCTCTCAACCGTCAGCTCGCCCCCTCGGTCGTCGTGCTCTCGGCCACGGCGGTGTCCGACGAGTTCGACGCCCGCCGCTCTGCGACGGCCCGCCGCTACCGCTACCTGGTGTGGAACGCTCCGGCGCCCGACCCCCTCTTGTGCCCCACGACCTGGCACGTCCGTGACCACCTGGACCTCCGGGCCATGTCCGCCGCGGCCGAAGTCCTGCTCGGCACCCACGACTTCCGCTCGTTTTGCCGCCGCAAGCCCGGCACCAGCTCCGATGAGCCGATCGTGCGGCGGGTGATGCAGGCCAGGTGGTCGGAAGACGGTGGTCCAGAGGTTGACGATGCCGGCGCCGTCGACGGGGGACGGCTCCTGCGCTTCGAAATCGAGGCCAATTCCTTCTGCCACCAGATGGTGCGTTCGGTCGTGGGCAGCCTGGTCGAGGTGGGGCGGGGGAGGGGTAACGCAGCCACCCTGCTGGAGCGGCTGCGATCCGCCACCCGCCACCGCGCCGCCGATCCGGCCCCGGCGCAGGGGCTCTGCCTGGTCTCGGTCCGCTACGGCTAGGCCGATGGCCCACCGCTCGTCGGCGCGCCCGGGGCCGGCGGCTTGCCCGAACCGCTCCGGGGCCCTATCCTGGTACGTCGGCCCACGGGACCTCCGAGGACCTGAGCACACCCACCGGTGGTCGCTCCCCGCTTCATCCGTCAGCGAAAGACCGTTCCCTTGCGCACATTTTCACCAAAAGTCAGCGAGATCCAGCGTGCCTGGTACGTGGTCGACGCCGATGGCCTCGTCCTGGGCCGTCTGGCCTCCGAGGTGGCGCGCATCCTGCGCGGGAAGCACCGCCCCTACTTCGCACCGCACGTCGACACCGGCGACCACGTGGTCGTGGTGAATGCCGACAAGGTGGTCCTCACCTCGGGCAAGGCCGACGACAAGCTGGCCTACCGCCACAGCGGGTACCCGGGCGGCCTCCGTTCGACCAGCTACGCCGAACTGCTGGAGAAGTCGCCCGACGAAATGATCAGGCGGTCGGTCCGCGGCATGCTGCCCAAGAACACACTCGGCCGGGCGATGTTGGGCAAGCTCAACGTCTACGCCGGCCCCGACCACCCCCACGCAGCCCAGCGCCCCGAGCCGCTCGAGCTGCCCACGGCCCGCCGGGCCGGCTGAACGACGTAAGGAGCGCAGATGCCCGCACCACTCACCCAGACCACCGGACGCCGCAAACAGGCGGTGGCCCGCGTCCGTTTCCGGCCCGGCCAGGGAGCGATCAGGGTCAACAAGCAACCCATAGAGGCCTACTTCACCTCGGCCACCCACCGCATGTTGCTGACCGAGCCGTTGCGGGTCACCAACACCACAGAGTCCTACGACATCGACGCCACCATCGACGGGGGCGGCATCTCGGGCCAGGCGGGCGCCATGCGCCTGGGTATCGCCCGGAGCCTGTGCGAAATGGACCCCGAGCACCGCGCCGCGCTGAAGCGCGCCGGTCTCTTGACCCGCGACGCCCGTGAGAAGGAATCCAAGAAGTACGGACTGAAGAAGGCTCGCAAGGCTCCGCAGTACTCCAAGCGGTAGGACGGTGGCGAAGGCACGCTTCGGCACCGATGGGGTCCGGGGTGTCGCAAACGACGAGCTGACGGCCGAGCTGGCCCTGGCCATCGGCCGGGCCACGGCACGGGTGCTCCCGGCGCCGGGTTTCGTCGTCGGCCGCGACACGCGCCGTTCGGGCCCGATGCTCTCGGCCGCCCTGTCGGCGGGGCTGGCGACCGAGGGGGCGGACGTCTTCGATCTGGGTGTGCTGCCCACGCCCGGGGTGGCCACCGTGGCGGCCCGCCGCCGGCTTCCCGGTGCGGTGGTCTCGGCCTCGCACAACCCGTTCGGCGACAACGGGATCAAGCTCTTCAGCTCGCTCGGGACCAAACTGCCCGTCGGCCTCGAGGCCGACGTGGAGCGCGAGATCGCCTCCATCCTGGAGGACTCGGAACGTCCTCCGCGGCGCCCCACCGGGTACGGGGTGGGCCGGATCATCGCTGACCCCGGCGCGGCCGATCTCTATCGCGAGCAGCTGATGGCGGCCACCGACGGTCGCACGCTGGAGGGCCTCCACATTGCGGTCGACTGCGCCAACGGCGCCGCCAGTGCGATCGCGCCGGGGGTCTTTGCCGCGCTCGGCGCCACGGTCACCACCCTGCACGACACGCCCGACGGAGCCAACATCAACGAGAAGTGCGGCTCGACCCACCCCGGGGAGCTCGCCCGGACGGTGGCCGGGAGCACAGCCGACCTCGGTCTGGCCTTCGACGGCGACGCCGATCGCGTCATCGCGGTCGATCACACCGGGATGGTGGTGGACGGTGACGTCCTCCTGGCCCTGTTCGCGCTCGATCTGGCCAGCCGGGGTCACCTGGCCGGCAATACGGTGGTGGTGACGGTCATGACCAACCTCGGGTTCCGCCTGGCCATGGAGTCACACGGCATCGGCGTGCGCGAGACCGACGTGGGCGACCGTCACGTGCTGGCCGCCCTCGACGCCGACGGCCTCGCCCTGGGCGGCGAGCAGTCGGGCCACATCATTTTCCGCACGCGCTCGACCACCGGTGACGGCATCCTGACCGGGATCGCCCTGGCGGACCTCATGCGGCGCTCGGGGCGTTCGCTGGCCGACCTGGCCCACGGGCTGGTGGAGCGGGTTCCCCAGGTGCTGGTGAACGTGCCCATCCCTCAACCCGAGCGCCTGGCCGACTGCGCCGAGGTTTGGGAGGCGGTGGCCAAGGCCGAGGTCGAGCTCGGCCACGAGGGGAGGGTGCTGCTCCGCCCGAGTGGCACCGAGCCCCTGGTGCGCGTGATGGTCGAGGCCCGGTTGGCGGCCCAGGCCGACGAGGTGGCGGCCCAGCTGGCCGCGGTCGTGAAGGACGTGCTCGGGCAAGTGGGGGGCTGATTGTCGTAGCGACGGCGCCGCACCCGGACCCGGCGGGCCCCCCGGGTAACGTGGGGATATGTGCGGGATCATTGGCGTCACCGGCGAGCCCGATGCCCTCGCCGTGATCCTGGCCGCGCTGCACAAGCTCGAGTACCGGGGGTACGACTCGGCCGGGGTGGCGCTGGTGGCCGACGGGGAGATCTGGCGTGTCCGGGCGGCTGACGGCACCCGGTCGGTGGCCGAACTGGCGACCCGCGCCGCGGACGGGTCCGCGCCCGCCGTCGCCTCCACCGGGATCGGTCACACCCGCTGGGCCACCCACGGGCACCCCACCGTCGACAACGCGCACCCCCATCTCGACTGCACCGGCCGCCTGGCCGTCATCCACAACGGGATCATCGAGAACCACGCCGCCCTGCGCGCCGAACTGGTGGCCGGCGGCCACACGATGTGCTCCGCCACCGACACCGAAGTGGTGGCCCACCTCATTGAGGGTCACATGGCGCGCGGGCTGCCGCTCGCCGAGGCCACCAGGGCAGCGCTCGGCGCCGTCCGGGGCGCCTTCTCCATCGCCGTCGTGCACGCGGACGAGCCCGACACGATCGTGGCGGCGCGTCGCTCCACCCCGCTCATCCTCGGGCTCCGCGACGGTGTCGCCCTGCTGGCCTCCGACATCCCGGCGCTGCTCGGGCAGGCTGACCGCCTGTTCGCCCTGGCCGACGACGAGCTGGCCGTCCTCACCCCGGGCACCATCACGGTCACCACCCTGGCGGGGGACCCGGTCGTCCCCGAGGAGTTGCACATCACCTGGGATCTCGAGGCGGCCCAGAAGGACGGCTACGAGGACTTCATGTCCAAGGAGATGCACGAGCAGCCCCGTGCGGTGGCCAACACGCTGCTGGACCGCCGCGACGCCGCCGGCCACCTGGTGCTGGACGAAATGCGGCTGAGCCCCGAGGCGCTCCGCCAGGTCGACAAGGTGTGCATCGTGGCCTGCGGCAGCAGCTATCACGCCGCTCTGGTGGCCAAGTACGCCATTGAGCGCTGGGTCAAGCTCCCCACCGAGGTCGACATCGCCAGCGAGTTCCGCTACCGGGACCCGGTGATGACGGAGCGCACGCTGTGCGTCGGCGTCTCCCAGTCGGGCGAGACGCTCGATACGTCCAAGGCCGTCGAGGAGGCCTCCCGCCTCGGCGCCAAGGTGCTGGTGGTCACCAACGTGGTCGACTCCTCCATGGCGCGGGCGGCCGACGGCGTGCTCTACACCCGGGCCGGGCCCGAGATCGGCGTGGCCTCGACCAAGTGCCATCTGGCCCAGATCGTGGCGCTCGAACTCCTCGGCCTCATGCTGGCCCAGCTGCACGGCACCCTGTCGGAGGGGCAGATCGCGGCCGTCCTCGACGAGATGGACCGCCTGCCCGACCTGATCGAAGAGACGTTGCGCCGCGTCTCCGCGGTCGACGACGTGGCGGGCAAGTTGGTCGAGGCCCGCGACTTCTTCTTCCTGGGCCGCCATGTGGGATTTCCGATGGCGCTCGAAGGTGCCCTCAAGTTGAAGGAGCTGGCCTATCTGCGGGCCGAGGGCTACGCGGCGGGAGAGCTCAAGCACGGGCCCATTGCCCTGATCGAGCCGGGCACGGTCGTCGTCGGGATCGCCACCCGCAACCGCCTGCGGGAGAAGCTGCTGTCCAACATCGCCGAGGTCCACAGCCGCGGGGCCACCGTGGTGCTGGTCGCCGACGACGGGGACGAGGAGGCGGCGGCGGTGGCCGACCATGTCCTGTGGGTGCCTCCGTGCCAGCCGCTTCTCTCCCCGGTGGTCGGGGTGGTCCCCCTGCAGCAGCTGGCCTACCGCCTGGCCCGACTGCGCGGTCACGATGTGGACCGGCCCCGCAATCTGGCCAAGACGGTGACGGTCGAATGAGCTCCCCCACGGCCCGACAGGCGGCAGCCCGACGAGGCATGGTCGACACCGCTCGACGGGGCGGCGCGCTGATCGACGCCTCGCTCAGGGCTGCCTCCCTGCTCGACGCCGTCCTCCCTGAGGACGCACTCCGTGACGGCGCGATCGTCGGCATCGGAGTGGACGCCGTCGACGTGGTGCGCTTCCGCGGGATCCTGGCCCGCCATCCCGGGTTCGCCGCCCGTTTCTTCACCGACACCGAACAGGCGGACGCCCGCCGCGCCCCGGACCCGACCGAGTCCCTGGCCGCGCGCTTCGCCGCCAAGGAGGCGGTGATGAAGGCACTGGGCACGGGTCTCGGAGGCTTCGCGCTGACCGAGGTCGAGGTGCGTCGCGGCACCGGTCGGGGCGCCACCGCCGGCGCGCCCTCGCTCGTCCTGCACGGCTCGGCCGCTGCGTTGGCGGCCCGTTGTCTGGCCGGGCGGTTCCATCTCTCGCTCACCCACACGACCGAGGTGGCGGTGGCCTTCGTGGTCGCTGAACGGTCCGTCCCGTGCTCCCTGTCCTGACGGCGGACGAAATGCGCGCGGCCGATGCCGCGGCGCTCTCGACGGTCAGCCACGAGACCCTGGTCGGCCGGGCCGGGACCGCCGTCGGCGTTGCCGCGTTGCGCCTCCTCGGCGGCGCGTACGGGCGCCGGGTCACCGTGGTCGTCGGCAAGGGCAGCAACGGCGCCGATGGCCGCGTCGCCGCCGCGCTCCTGGCCCGGCGCGGGGCGCGGGTCACCGTGATCGCCGCCGCGGACGGCCCCGCCGCGCTGCCCCGCTGCGATCTGGTGATCGACGCCGCCTACGGCACCGGGTTCCGCGGCTCCTACGACGCCCCCGCGGTGGCACCCGGTGTGGCGGTCCTCTCCGTCGACATCGCCTCCGGCCTGGACGCCGACACCGGCGCCGCGCCCGGCGCGCCGTTCCGCGCCACCCGCACGGTGACCTTCGCGGCCTACAAGCCCGGGCTCTTACAAGGAGCCGGCGCCGGCTGCAGTGGTGAGGTGCAGGTGGTGGACATCGGCGTCCCGCTCCCCGCGTCGGGCGCCGCCCTGATCGAAGATGCCGACGTCGCCGCCGGCGTCCCCCCCCGCCTCCGTCAGTCGCACAAGTGGAGCACCGCGCTCGGCATCGCGTCGGGGTCGGTGGGCATGGAGGGATCCGCCATCCTGTGCACCCGCGGCGCCATGGCGGCCGGGGCGGGAATGATCCGTCTCGGAAACCCGGGGAACCCCTCGGCCGCCTGGCCCACCGAGGCGGTCCGGGTGCACCTGGAGGGCCCGCGCTGGGCGGAGGCCTTCCTGGCCGCCACCGGGAAGTGCCGCGCCATGGTCATCGGCCCGGGGCTCGGGACCGACGCCACCACGCAGGAGGAGATCCGCACCGTCATCGCCCGCGCCCCGCACCCGCTGGTGATCGACGCCGATGCCATCACCGCTCTCGGCGACGCGACGGCGGCGCGCCAGCTCCTGGCCCTGCGGCGCGAGCCGACGGTCCTCACCCCGCACGACGGGGAGTACGCACGGATGGCCGGATCGGCGCCGGGCGACGACCGCCTGGCCGCGGCGCGGGATCTGGCCCGCCGGGTCGGCGCCGTCGTGTTGCTCAAGGGTGCCCTCACCGCGGTCGCCGCGCCGCAGGGAGAACTCCCCGACGTCCTTCTGGCCTCGGCGGGTGGGCCGGTGCTCGCCACCGCCGGGACGGGCGATGTGCTCTCGGGTGTGATCGGGGCCTTCCTGGCGCGCGGCGTCCCGGCGCATCAGGCCGCCGCCCTGGGTGCCCACGTCCATGGGCGCGCCGCCGCCCTGGGGCGGCCCGAGGGCCTGGTGGCCGGGGATCTGCCCGGCCTCATCGCGGCCTGGCTCAGCGAGGACGCCCACCATGGCTGAGAACATCTTCAAGCTGTTCCGGGCCGGCATGAAGGGCCCCGTGTTCTACCCCGAGGACGCGGCGGCGGAGGCGGAAGGCGGGGGAGCGATGGCGCAGGGATACTCGCGGCCGGCCTGGGCCGAGATCGACGTGGAGGCGATCACCCACAACGCCCGGGTGCTGTCCCAACTGGTGCACCCGGCCCAGCTCTGTGCCGTCGTCAAGGCGAACGGGTACGGGCACGGGGCGGCGGCGGTGGCCCGGGCCGCGCTGGCCGGCGGGGCCATCGGGCTGGCGGTCGCCCTGGTCGACGAAGGCGTCGAGCTGCGCCAGCGCGGCGTGCGCGGCCCCATCCTGCTCTTGAGCGAGTGCGGTGCCGACGCCGTCGACGCCGTGATGGCCAACAGCCTCACACCCACGCTGTACACGACCGAGGGTGTCGAGCTGTTCTCGCGGGCGGCGCGCCGGCTCGGACAACGCAAAGCGGTCCACGTCAAGGTGGACACGGGCATGCATCGCGTGGGCGTGCCGATCGCCCAGGCGCCGGCGATCCTGCGGGCCGTCGCGGACGATCCCCTCCTGGTGTTCGAGGGCCTCTGGACGCACCTGGCCGTGGCCGACGGGGAGAGCGCCGACGACCGGGACTTCACCCTGGGCCAGCTGGCGTCGTTCGACGCCGTGCTGCGCGACCTCGATCGCGCCCATGCCCTGCCCAACCTCGTGCACGCCGCCAACACCGCGGGCGCGATCGCCTATCCCACCGCGCGCTACAACATGGTGCGCTGCGGGATCGGTCTCTACGGCTGCCTCCCCGGCCCGGCGGTGACCGCCGCCCTGGCCGCTGCCGGCGCAAAGGCCGCGACGCTCCGACCTGCGCTCTCCCTGCGGGCGCGCGTCGTCTCGGTGCGCACGCTGGAGGAAGGGGCGCGCCCTTCCTACGGCCGGCTGCGCCCGCTGCCCCGTCGCTCGGTCGTCGCCACGGTTCCCCTCGGCTATGCCGACGGCGTGCCGCGCGCCCTTTTCGCCAAGGGCTACAGCGTGCTCATCGGCGGCCGCCGCCGCCCGTTGGCCGGCATGGTGACCATGGACCAGATTGTGGTCGACTGCGGCGACGACACCTCGGTACGCCCGGGTGACGAGGTGGTGCTCCTGGGACGCCAGGGCGCGGAGGAGATCACGGCGGACGAGTGGGCCGACCTCCTCGACACCATCAGCTACGAGGTTCTCTGCGGTATCGGCCCGCGGGTCCCGCGGACCGTGGTCAACGGCCCCGAACCGACGGGTGGCTCCATGTCCCCCCCGCTGCACTGAAGCCGTGGCGGCGGGCGTCGGGACGACGTGGGAACGGCTGCGCACCGAAGCCCTCGGCTGCACCAAGTGCCCGCTGGCCGCGGGTCGCACCCAGGTCGTCTTCGGGGTGGGCGACCCCGGGGCGACCCTCCTCTTCGTCGGCGAGGGCCCGGGTCACCAAGAAGACCTGGAGGGCGAGCCCTTCGTCGGGCGCTCGGGCAAACTCCTCGACCGCCTCATGCTCGAGGAGATCGGGATCACAAGGGCCGAGTGCTACATCGCCAACGTGGTCAAGTGCCGCCCCCCGCAGAACCGGGATCCGGCGCCCGGCGAGATCGAGGCCTGCCGCCCCTACCTCGAGGAGCAGATCACGCTCATCAGCCCGTCGGTCGTGATCACCCTGGGCAACTTCGCCACCAGGCTGCTCCTCGACCGCCCCGAGGGCATCCGCCAGTTGCGCGGCTCGGTCTATCCGTTCCGCACGGGGCATCTCGTCCCGACCTACCACCCGGCCTTCGTCCTGCGCGCCGGCGGCCAGGCCCTGGCCGAAATGCGCGCCGACCTGGTCCGGGCCAAGCGGTTCATGAGCGCCTGATGGGTTGGCCCGTTGTCATCGAGACCGAGTCGCCGGCGGGGACCAAGGAGGTCGCGGCCCGCCTGGCCCGGATCTGCGCGCCGGGCGACGCCGTCCTCCTCATCGGGGACCTCGGCGCGGGCAAGACGGCCTTCGCCCAGGGCTTCGCCGCGGCCCTCGGCGTCGAGGGCCCGGTCACCAGCCCCACCTTCGCCCTGGTCCGCCAGTACCGGTGCCACGGCGCCGGAGCCGTCGAGACCCTGATCCACGCCGACGTCTACCGCACCGGCACCACCGGCGAGGTGGTCGAGCTCGCCCTGGCCGAACTGGTGGAGGAGAACGCCATCGCCCTCATCGAATGGGGGGACCTGGCCGCCGCCGCACTGGGCGACGACGCCCTCGACATCACCCTCACGCTCTCCGACACGGCGGACCTGTCGCACCGCACACTGCGCATCAGCGGCCGGGGGCGCTGGACGGGGCGGTCCGACGAGGTGGCCCGTGCACTGTCCCCCGCCTCGGCGCGCGAGGCGCCGTGAACATCGTGGCCATCGAGACGGCCACCGAGACCGTCGGCGTGGCGGTGCGGGCCGAGAGCGGGGCCGAGGCCGCCTTCACCCTGCGGGGGAGGCGCCGCCACGTCGAGACCCTCGCTCCCGCCATGGGGCATCTGTTCGACCAGGTGGGCCTGGCGCCGACCGACCTCCATGTGGTGGCCGTCGATCTCGGGCCCGGGCTCTTCACCGGCCTGCGCGTCGGCGTCGCCGCCGCCAAGGGGTTGGCGCAGGCCGTCGGTATCGGGGTGCTGGGGCTCTCCAGCCTCGACATCCTGACGCGGGCCGCCGCCCAGGGTGGGCACACCGGCCTCGTCATGGCGGCCGTCGACGCCCGGCGTGGTGAGGTGTTCGCCTGCGTGCGGGAGTTGCGTGCCGGCCGGGCTCCGGCCGAGGATGTCATCGGCCCCGGCCTCTTCTCCCCCGAGGAGTTGGCCGTGGCGTTGAGCCAGCTGGGAGGAGTGCGCATCGTGGGTGTGGGTGACGGGGCGCAGCGGTACGCCGGGGTCCTGGGCGAGGTGCCCGGGGTGTCGTGCGTCATGGACGCGCTCGACTCTCCCCCGCCGTTGACCCTTTTGGCCATGGCCGCAGAGCTCTACGACGCCGGCGGACCACCGGTCGCCCCGCATCTGGTCGTCCCCCTCTACATGCGCGCCGCCGATGTCACGAGCAACTTCGCCCAGGTCACTTCCGCCTGAGGCCGTCGTCAACATGGAACTCCGCATTGAGAAGTTGAAGCGACGGGACCTCCGCCACCTCCTCCCGATCGAGGCAGCCGTGTTCCCCGAACCCTGGAGCGTCGGTGTGTTCAACTCCGAGCTGGCCCTCCGTCATGGGCGGCTCTACCGGGCGGCCTGGCACGGGGACGACATGGCCGGGTACATCGGCTTCATGATCGTCGACGAGGAGGCCCATGTGACGACCATCGCCACCGCGCCGGCCTACCAGCGCCGAGGGGTGGCCCGGACGCTCCTGATCGATGGGATCCACATGCTCCTGCCGATGGGCGTACGCCACCTCTCGCTCGAGGTGGCGGCCAGCAACGAAGGGGCGCAGACGCTCTATCGACGCTTCGGGTTCGCGCCCGTGGGGGTCCGCAAGAACTACTACCCGATCACCGGCGAGGACGCGCTGGTGATGTGGGCCTACGACATCGATACGCCCGATTACGCCCAGCGGCTGGAGGGGCTGGATCCCTCGCAGCCCTGATTGGATTGGGGCTCCCAGCACAGCCGGACCACGTGGTGGTGGAGCACGACGCGCCACCGCCAGCCCGGCCGGAGGAGGGCGCGGGGGCGCTGACCACCTTTACTTAGAGTGCGCTCGAAGTTTTAAGGTGGGTGCCCATGGCCGTCACCGGGACACTGAGCATCTCCGACGCCGCCGTGGCCACGGGCGTGAGCCCGCACACCCTCCGCTACTACGAGCGAGCCGGGTTGATCGACCCCGTGGGGCGGGCCGGGTCGACCCATCGCCGCTACACCGGGGCCGAGATCGAGTGGGTGGTCTTTTTGACCAAGCTCCGCTCGACCGGCATGCCCATCCGCCGTATGCGCGAGTACGCCGACCTCGTGCGGCACGGGAATGGCAACGAGGGTGAGCGGCTGGCGCTTCTCGAAGCGCATCGGACCGCCGTCCGCGCCCAGCTCGAAGAGGCCGTCCCGGTGACGACGACGAGTCGGTCGCCACCGTCCACCGCGCCCTCGACCTGGGCCTGACCTTCTTCGACACCGCCGACATGTACGGACCCTTCACCAACGAGGTCCTCCTCGGCCGGGCGTTGGGAGCCCGCCGCGACGAGGCGGTCATCGCCACCAAGTTCGGCAACGTGCGCGACCCTGACGATCCGACCAAGCGCTCCATCAACGGCCGGCCGGAGTACGTGCGCCAGGCGTGCGATGCGTCACTGTCCCGGCTGGGGACCGACTACATCGATCTCTACTACCAGCACCGGGTCGATCCCGACACGCCGATTGAGGAGACGGTCGGGGCCATGGGGGAGCTCGTGCGCACGGGCAAGGTGCGGTACCTCGGCCTGTCCGAGGCGGCACCGGCCACCATCCGCCGCGCCCACGCCGTGCATCCGATCTCGGCGCTGCAGACCGAGTACTCGATCTGGGCGCGCGACCCCGAAGCCGAGATCCTCCCCACCCTCCGCGAGCTCGGGATCGGGTTCGTCCCCTACAGCCCGCTCGGACGCGGCTTTCTCACCGGCACCCTCCGCTCGCTCGACCAGCTGGAGGAGAACGACTTCCGCCGCTATCAGCCGCGCTTCCTCGGTGACAATCTGGCGGCAAACATCGCGATCGTCGAGCAGATCGACACGTTGGCCTCCGTCAAGGGCTGCACTGCGGCGCAGGTCGCACTGGCATGGGTGCACGCGCAGGGTCGGGACGTCGCCCCCATTCCCGGCACGAAACGTCGCCGCTACCTCGAGGAGAACATCGGCGCGCTGGACGTCGAACTGAGCCGCGACGATGTGGCGCGCCTCGACGGTCTGGCCACCGCGCGCGGGGACCGCTACGCCGACATGTCGCCGTTGAACGGATAGCCCGCGCGAGCAAGAGGGGGTGCGGCCGGGCGGGAAGTCCGCCGCGCCGCGCCCCGCACCCCGCGACGGCACCCCGGTGGCGCGTCACGCGCCGCGGTGGCCGTGCGGTCGCCCCGCGGCTCCGGTGTCAAATGCCAGCAAAAGTCATGGGCGGCATCCGATGAATTGGGCTGTAATCTTTCGCATACCTTCGAAGGTGAGGGGTAACGAGAAATCAGGTGGGTCGGCATCTATCGCGCGTTGTGATCTGAAAGGGACAACTCCGTGTCGAGTGTGTCGTCGGCGGCGCAGGAACGTGACGTCAGTTCATGGTGGAAGGTGGACCTGGCCGAACTGCTGTCGACGCTCTGCTGCCACTGTTCAGACCTGGCGGGCGTGGTGGCGTGTTCGATCGTGGTCAAGAGTCGATTCGGCGAGTTCTTCTCGGCGGCCGGTTCGACGGAATGGGCCTGCGCGCTCGACGACTTCCAACTGAGCGAGGAAGCCGGGCCCACCTGGGAATGCTGCACGACGGGGCGGGCCGTCAAGGGCGAGCGGCTCGACCATCGCGGACTGACGGGTGCGCACCTGGGTGAACCGGCGTCGGCGCACGGGGTCGTCGGTTGTCGCGCCGTGCCGTTGTCGAGCCAGGGTGAGACCTTCGGAGCGGTGTCGCTCTACTGGGGGTCGTCGGTCAGGGAGGAGAACCTTCTGCCCACCGGTATCGCCGTGGCGGCGATCGCCGCGCGGGCCATCGAGTCCGCGTGCGTGCAGGGCGAACAGCGGGACGCCGTCGCGCTCCCGTTCGCCTCGTCACCCGCCGGCGACGACGAGGCAGGCGCTCCCGGCGAGGACACCCTCTCCGAGGGGAGCGACTCGGCCGCCGCGGCACGGGACCTGAGGGCGGACGCCCGCGACGCCCGGGCCGCCGAACGCGACGCCCGCGCCGCTGAACGCGACGCCCGGGCCGCCGAACGCGAGAGGGAGGAGCGGGTGCGTGCCGCAGCCGCCGGCAGGGTGGATCCGCTCCTGATCGCCGACCAGGTGCTGGCCCGGCGGGATCGCTCCGCCGCAGCCCGCGACCGCTTCCATGCCAAGTCCGACCGTGCCGCCGCCCGCCTGGACCGGATGGTGTCGGCGAACGAGCGGGTCGAGTCGTCCATCGACGGGCTGACGGGGGCCTACCGCCGTGACGCCGGGCTCCTGGCACTCGAGCACGAGATTGCCCGGGCGCACCGGACGGGTGAATCGTTCGTGCTCGCCTTCGTCGACGTGAACAACCTCAAGGTGCGCAACGATCTTCACGGCCACATCGCGGGCGACCGTCTTCTGCGGAAGATCGCCGACACCCTGCGGGCCAATGTGCGCTCGTACGACCTGGTCGTGCGCTACGGAGGGGACGAATTCATCTGCGGGTTCCCGGCCCTGGACGTGAACGACGGCGCCGAGAGGTTCGCCCGCATCAACGAGGACCTGGCGGCCAGCGACGAGGCGTCCGTCGCGTTCGGGCTCGCCGAGATGGAGCGCGGTGATTCCCTCACCGAGCTGATCGCCAAGGCGGACGCCCTGATGTACGCGAACCGCTACCAGCGCACGCGGGAGCGGGGTGCCACCTCCCCGGCGCTCGGCACGGTCTCCTCGAGCCCCGAATGATCGACCGCGCCGGCTACTGAGGGCCGCCACCCGGCGGATCGGCCACGGCGAGAAGCACCTCGGCGATGGTGTCGAGGGGTCGGGTGCGCCGGATCGCCGCCTGCAGGGCGCGCGCCCGTGCCGCATAGGTGGGACGGGCCACGACGCGCCGGACGGCCTCGGCCAACCGCGCCGGCGACGGCCTCCCGCTGCGTAGGTCGACACCCGCGCCCGACCAGTGCACCCGGGCGGCCACTTCGGGCTTGTCCTCGCTGTCCCCGGCGACCACCAGAGGGACACCGAGGGCCAGGGTCTGCTGGACGCCGCCGTAGCCACCGTTGGTGACCATGACGTCGACGTGGGGCAGGAGGCGGTCGTGAGGGAGGAACCGCTCCAACCGCACGTTCGCCGGCAGCCCGGGGCGCAGAGGGTCGGGGTCGGGCCCGCCGGTGGTCGCCACGACCAGGAGATCGTCACCGGCCAGCGCGTCGACGGTCGGCCGGAGCAGGCGACAGAGGTCGGCGTTGTCGAGCGTGCCCTGGGTGACGTGGACCACCGGCCGCCCCGCGGCCAGCTCGGCCCACCAGGTGGGTGGGTCGAACCGGGTGGCGGGGGGTGCCAGGATCGGCCCGACGAACCGCACGGAGGGCGGGAGGTCAACGCGGGGGTACTCGAACTCTTCGACCGTTGCCTGGAGGTAGGCATCGACCACCTTGGTGGGCAGGTCGATGAAAAAGCCGGTGAAGGGGGGCGAACCGGTCTCGGCCAGGCGGTGTTGCGCCAGCTGCTGAATGTCGCGCAGGACGACGTGCTCGGTGACCCAGTTCAGGGCGGCGTTGCGCAGATGCCGCAGTGCTGTCGTCCCCGGCTGGAGCGCCGCCCCGAAAGGGGCGGTGTCGCGGCTGGTGATGGCGAGCGGCAGCACCCCGATGCAGACCACGGCGGGGCGGAGGGGCCGGGGCCGGAGCGCCAGGGGGAACGTCCCGAGGAACATGGTGTCGGCGACGATCACGTCGGCGGCGAAGTCGCGCAGGATCTCGGAGAGTCCGGCGAACTGCCCGGGCAAGGGGCCCAGGAAGATGTCCCGCAGATCAGCCTTTACCCCGCGCAGCCCCCGCCGGGAGGTGGCTTCACGGTCCGGGTTGGCCACCATCAGATCGTGGGCGTCGCACTCGGGGGCCAACGGGACGAACTGGGCCCCGGTGGCGGTCACCCTGTCGCGGTAATGCTCGGTCGTGAAGAACACCACCTGGTGCCCGTCGGCGAGCAGCCGGCCGGCGACGGCCAGCAAGGGGACGGCGTGACCCTGTGCCGGCGTGGCGCAGAGCAGGAACCGCCGGGGGGTCACGGCGCGACGACGACCCCGCTCCAGGGGGCCAGGGTCAGGCTGTCTCTCAGGGCGGATCCCTCCCGCGCCCGGTCCGTGGCCAGGACGATCGAGCCCGCGACGCCGTCGAATTCCTGCGGCGAGTCCGACATGTTGAGGGCGACCACGGTCCCCGCGCCTCTTTCGAAAGCCCAGGTGCCCGGAGGGGAGGCTAGGGAGCGGTACGGGCCGATGGCCAGGTCGTCGCTCCCGGCGCGCCGCGCGATGGCGCGCCGGGTGAAGGCCAGGACCGAATCGGGGTCGTCCGCTTGAGCGGCCACGTTGCACTGCGCCGGGTCGGCCATGGGGAGCCACGTCCGGACGCCGGCCTCGGTGAACCCGCCGCCCGGTGCATCGGACCAGGGCATCGGCGTCCGCGCCGCGTCCCGTCCCTTGTAGTACGGCCAGTAGCGGATGCCGACCGCGTCGCGCAGGTCCGGCTTCTCGATCGGCCCGTCGGTCAGGCCGATCTCGTCGCCCTGGTAGAGGAAGGGTGTCCCCCGGAGCGTGAGCAGGATCAGGAGCGCGCAGCGGACCTTGGCCGGGTCGCCGCCCGCCCACCTGGTGGCCAGGCGGGAGACGTCGTGGTTCGAACCCGTCCATATCGGCCAGGCACCGGCGGGCAGGGTCGCCTCCACCTCCTCGACGACGGCGCGCATGGCGGCGGCCTCGAGCGCGGCGTTGAGGAACACGAAGTTGAACCCGCCGTGCAGCTCGTCGTGCCCGTTGCCGTAGAACTCCACGAGCGTCGGGAGCTGGTCCACGTTGGTCTCGCCGATGAGGAGTCGTTCAGGCTCGTAGGCGTCGGCGATGGCCCGCCAGCGCCGGAGAATGTCATGGGCCTCGGGGCGGTCCGTGTTGTACACCGCCTTGACCCCCATGAATTGCTGGTCGAGCGGGTCCTCCTCGGTGGCCGGGGGATTGTCCCGCAGCTCGGCATCCTTGATCATCATGTTGCACACGTCGATGCGGAACCCAGCGATCCCTCTGTCCCACCAGTACCGGACGATCTCGTCGAATGCGGTGCGCACGCCGTCGCTCCACCAGTTGAGATCGGGCTGCTCCAGCTCGAAATTGTGCAGGAAGTACTGGCCGCTGGCCCGGTCGAGCTCCCAGGCCGAGCCCCCGAAGACACTGACCCAATTGTTCGGCGGCCCGCCACCGGGCGCCGGATCGGCCCAGACGTACCAGTCCCGATGCACGGCGTCGCGCCCGGTGCGGGCGTCGACGAACCAGGGGTGTTGATCGCTGGTGTGGTTGGGGACCAGGTCGAGCAGGATGCGGATGCCCCGCCTCCCGGCCTCGCCGACCAGGGTGGTGAGGTCGTCGAGGGAGCCGAAGTCGGGGTCGACGTCGCGGTAGTCGGCGACGTCGTAACCCCAGTCACGGTCCGGCGAGACGGTGATGGGCGAGAGCCAGATCCCGGCGATGCCCAGTTCGGCCAGGTAGTCCAGCCGACTGATGATGCCCGGGAGATCGCCGACGCCGTCCCGGTTCGAGTCGGCGAACGAGCGCGGGTAGATCTGATAAAAGACGCCGCCGTGCCACCACCGATCCGGATCGGTGGTGGTCACCTCAGACGGCTCCCAGGGCGGTCATGCCGCCGTCGACGACGATGCTGGTCCCGCTGATGTACGCCGCGTCGTCGGACAAAAGGAACCGGACCACGGCCGCGATGTCCTCGGGCTGGGCCAGGCGTCGCAGTGGCGTGTGCTCGAGCAGGCGCTCCCGCGCCCCGGGCAGCTCGAGCAGGGGCGCCAGCAGGGGGGTGTCCACGGCGCCGGGGCAGACCGAGTTGACCCGGATGCCGTCGGGCCCGAGTTGGGCGCACACGGCGCGGGTCAAGCCGAGCAGCCCCGCCTTGGACGCGCAGTACGCCGGCAGGAACGGGCTGCCCACGAAGCCCTCGATCGACGAGATGTACACGATGGCGGAGCCGGGATTGGCCTCGAGCAGCGAGGCGTGGAGCTCCCTCGTGATGGTGGCGGCGGCGCGCAGGTTGACGTCGAGCACCGCATCCCAGGTGTCGTCGTCGATGAGCGTGACCGGGACACCGCTCCCGATGCCGGCCGAGTGGACGAGCCCACCGATGGTGCCGACCTCGGCGAGGGACCGTTTCGCGGCCGCCTTGAGCGTGGCCGTCCGGGAGACGTCGACCTTGATCCCGACGGCACGTACCCCGAACTCGTCGACGCACCGCCGGGCCACTCGCCGCGCCGCCGCGCCGTCGCGGTCCCACAGCGCCACTGCCCGGCCGACCTGGGCCAATGCGAGTGCGGTGGCTTCACCGATGCCCGACCCGCCCCCGGTGACCACCACCCCCGAATCCGGGGAGGAGGGCCCCCCGCCGTGGGTGCGCCGACGCACGGCGCGTGGCGCCCGCCGTGCTCCCGGGGCCGAGGTCGGCGTGCCCGTCCGGGCCCGCGGGGAGGTGCGGGGCCGCCTTGTCGAGCTCGGTGCGGTCGGTCCTCTTCGGTCCACTGGCGCCATCGTCGGTTCCCCTTCCGGGCTCGGTGGCCCCGGAACGGGGGCCGGCAACGCCCCTGGAGCGTACAGACCGGTGATGGGTGCCTGCGGGCTGGCGGCCCTGGTCGAAGACCCTGCCACTCCCCTTGCCCAGAGGCGGCGGAGGGCCGTCACGGCGGTACCTTTCGCCGGGTGGGCAGCCACGATACGGGATCGGGAGATCTGGCCGTCCGATTAGCGTTCCAATTGGCAGCTCGCTCTTGCTCCCCGCCGGCAGGCCCGCTATCGTTAGCACTCTCAACCCGAGAGTGCTAATGAAATGCCAAGGAGGCCCGTTCAGATGAAGTTGCACCCGCTCGAAGACCGGATCGTCGTCCGGCCCGGCGAGTCTGAAGAGACCACCGCGTCCGGCCTGGTCATCCCCGATACCGCCAAAGAGAAGCCCCAGCAGGGCGAAGTCCTTGCCGTCGGCCCCGGACGCCGTGGAGAAGATTCCGGAGAGCTCATCCCGGTCGACGTCAAGGTCGGCGACACCGTGGTGTACTCCAAGTACGGCGGAACCGAGATCACCGTGGAGGGCGAAGACCTCCTCATTCTCTCCAGCCGGGACGTACTGGCCAAGCTGGCCTAGTCACCCCGACGCCATCGCCGCCGTCGGTCGTTCGTTCGTTCGGCCGGTCGGCGCGGCGTCACCCACCCGCAGACGTACATCCACAGAAGCAAAAGGACTCGAGAGGAGTTCGTCACAACCATGCCCAAGATTCTGAAATTCGACGAGGCCGCCCGCCGTGGGCTGGAGGCCGGCGTCAACAAGTTGGCCGACACCGTGAAGGTCACCCTGGGACCGAAAGGCCGCAACGTGGTGATCGAGAAGAAGTTCGGCGCCCCCACCATCACCAACGACGGCGTCTCCATCGCCCGGGAAGTCGAGCTCGACGACCCGTTCGAGAACATGGGCGCCCAGCTGGTCAAAGAAGTTGCCACCAAGACCAACGACGTGGCCGGTGACGGCACCACGACCGCAACGGTCCTGGCCCAGGCCCTGATCACCGAGGGGCTGCGCAACGTGGCCGCCGGAGCCAGCCCGACCGGGCTGAAGCGGGGCATCGAGCAGGCCGTCAGGGCGGTCGTCGACGACCTGGCCAAGCAGGCCAAGGAAGTGGACGGCAAGACCGAGATCGCCCAGGTCGCCTCCATCTCCGCCGCCGACCCGGCCATCGGCGACGTGCTGGCCGAAGCCATCGACAAGGTGGGCAAGGACGGCACCGTCACGGTGGAAGAGTCGAACACCTTCGGGATCGAGCTCGAGCTCACCGAGGGTATGCAGTTCGACAAGGGCTACCTGTCGCCCTACTTCGTGACCGACGCCGAGCGTCAGGAAGCGGTGCTGGACGACCCGGTCATCCTCTTCTACAACTCCAAGGTGAGCGCCGTGCACGACCTCGTGCCGGTCCTCGAGAAGGTCATGCAGACCAGCAAGCCGCTGCTGATCATCGCCGAGGACGTCGACGGCGAGGCCCTGGCCACCCTGGTGGTCAACAAGATCCGGGGCACGTTCACCTCGGTCGCCGTCAAGGCCCCGGGCTTCGGCGAGCGCCGCAAGGAGATGCTGCAGGACATGGCCGTTCTCACCGGAGGCCAGGTCATCAGCGAGGAGATCGGCCTCAAGCTCGAGAACGCGACCATCGACCTTCTGGGCCACGCCCGCCGGGTGATCGTGACCAAGGACGACACCACGATCGTCGAGGGTGGCGGGAGCGCCGAGGACGTCAAGGGCCGCGTGGCGCAGATCAAGCGCGCCATTGACGACACCGACTCCGACTGGGACCGCGAGAAGCTGCAGGAGCGCCTGGCCAAGCTGGCCGGCGGTGTGGCCGTCGTCAAGGTCGGCGCGGCCACCGAGGTGGAGCTCAAGGAGAAGAAGCACCGGATTGAAGACGCGCTCTCCGCCACCCGTGCGGCGGTCGAAGAGGGCATCGTGGCCGGGGGTGGCACCGCACTGCTGCGTGCCCGCAAGTCGGTCAACAAGCTGGCGGCGACGCTGGACGGCGACGAGGCCACCGGTGCCCGCATCGTGGCCCGTTCGCTCGAGGAGCCGTTGCGCTGGATCGCCTTCAACGCCGGCCTCGAAGGCGCCGTGCTGGTCAGCCAGGTCGAGGCGGCCGAGGGTAACTTCGGGCTCAACGCGGCGACGGGCGTGATCGAGGACCTGGTCAAGGCCGGGATCATCGACCCCGCCAAGGTGACGCGTTCGGCCCTGCAGAATGCAGCCTCCATCGCGGCCCTGCTCCTCACGACCGAGGCGCTGGTGGCCGACAAGCCCGAGAAGCCGGGCGCGGATGCCGCTGCCGCGGCCGCCGCCATGGGCGGTATGGGCGGTATGGGTGGCATGGGCGGGATGATGTAACTCCGCCTTTCGCTCAGGCGATCGGTTGTTGCTGTGGCCGGGTCTTCGGACCCGGCCACAGTGCTGTCCACGGGTCTTCGGACCCGGCCACAGTGCTGTCCACGGGTCTTCGGACCCGGCCACAGTGCTGTCCACGGGTCTTCGGACATAACCTGAGGAACAATGCCCCGTCCGGTCCCGACACAGGTCGTCCCCCGCCCGGCGACGTGGCATGCCGGCGACGAGGCGCCGTGGGCGCGTGTCGCCGCCGTGGACCGCACCGGGATCGGCGTGGACCACGTCCTCGCTGCGCTCTCCGCCCACGGCCAGCGGGGCCCGGTTCCCGACGACATCGGGTTCGGCATTGCGGATGATCTGGGTTCGCCCGTCTTGGTCGGCGAGTCCTCCGCCCCCCGCACCCGCGCCAACGCGGCAGTGCTGGCGGTGCTCTTCGAGGAAGACGACGAGGCGCGCCTGATCCTGACCCGGCGGGCCTCCCATCTGCGCTCGCACCGGGGGGAAGTCAGCTTTCCGGGCGGCCGGCTGGATCCGGGCGAGGACGCCCCGCGCGCCGCGTTGCGCGAGGCCTACGAGGAGATCGCGCTCAACCCGGCCCACGTGAGCCTCGAGGGGTGGATCCACCCGGTCATGACGGTGGTGTCGGCGTCGCTCATCACACCGCTCGTGGCCACCGTCCCCTCCCGCCCGCACGTGGTGGCCAGCCCGGCCGAGGTGGAACGCGTCTTCGACGTGCCCTTGCGCGACCTGGCCGACCCCGAGATCTTCCACGAAGAGCGCTGGAGCTTTCCGGGGCATCCGGTCCCCGGCAGCCCCGACGGTTCCTTTCCCGTGTGGTTCTTCGAAGTAAGGGGCGAGTTGATCTGGGGGGCCACGGCCCGCATGATCCACGAGCTGCTGCGGGTCGTGCTCCTTCCGGCCGGCTGACGGGGATCCCCCGGGCCGATCGCGCCGGGTGCCTCCGGCGGGCAACGGCCGGGCCAAATTGCCCCGAAATGTGGCCGTAGTGAGGAAGTGGAGGGAGTAAAGTGGTGGATCGTCGGCGTGTCGGCCCGGCGTTCGCTATTGACATGCCGGTGTGGACCGTGAGCCGTACCGGCCCCATCGAACGCCGGAGGGCGAACATATGGCTGAGATCGAAATCGGGATCTTCAAATCCGGGCGGCAGGCTTACGGGCTCGACGACATTGCCATCGTGCCCAGCCGCCGGACCAGGGACCCCGAGGACGTGGACATCTCCTGGGAGATCGACGCCTACCGCTTCGACCTGCCGCTGCTCGGTTCGGCGATGGACGGGGTCATCAGCCCGGCGACGGCGATCGAGCTGGGCAAGCTCGGCGGCCTCGGCGTCCTGAACCTCGAGGGCCTGTGGACCCGCTACGAGGACCCGACCAACCTCTTCGACGAGATCCGTGAGCTGGACGACGAGAAGGCCACGGCCCGGATGCAGCAGATGTACAGCGAGCCGATCATCCCCGAGCTGGTCACGGCGCGCATCCGCCAGATGAAGGAGGCGGGCATCACCACGGCGGCGTCGGTGACCCCCCAGCGCACCGAGTCGCTGGCGCCGGCCTGCCTGGCCGCCGAGCTCGACATCCTGGTCATCCAGGGCACCGTCGTCTCGGCCGAGCACGTCTCCAAGGCCTCCGAGCCCCTCAACCTCAAGCGCTTCATCCGCGAGTTCGACCTGCCGGTCATCGTCGGGGGCTGTGCCTCGTACCAGGCCGGCCTCCACCTCATGCGGACCGGAGCGGTCGGCGTCCTCGTCGGGGTCGGTCCGGGCAACGCCTGCACGACCCGGGGCGTGCTCGGCCTCGGGGTCCCGCAGGCCACGGCCATCGCCGACGTCGCCGGTGCCCGGATGCGCCATCTCGACGAGACCGGGGTCTACGTCCATGTCATCGCCGACGGTGGGATGTCCAAGGGCGGCGACATCGCCAAGGCGATCGCCTGCGGCGCCGACGCCGTCATGCTCGGGTCGCCGCTGTCCTCTGCCTTCGAAGCGCCGGCGCGGGGCTTCCACTGGGGCATGGCCACGTTCCACCCGACCCTGCCCCGGGGGGCCCGGGTGCGTACCTCGGTGCGCGGGAGCCTGCGCGAAATCCTGCTCGGCCCCGCCCACGAGAACGACGGCCGCATGAACCTCTTCGGCGCCCTGCGTACCGCCATGGCCACCTGCGGGTACGAGACGGTAAAGGAGTTCCAGAAGGCTGAGGTGATGGTGGCCCCGTCCCTGCAGACTGAAGGGAAGTTCTTCCAGCGGTCCCAGGGTGTCGGCATGGGCCATTGAGTCGGACTCGGTGACCGATACCGTCCTCGTCGTCGACTTCGGGGCCCAGTACGCCCGGCTCATCGCCCGCCGGGTGCGCGAGGCCCACGTCTACTCCGAAATCGTCCCTTCGAGCATCAGCATCGAGGAGATCCGGGCCCGCAAGCCCAGGGGCATCATCTTCTCGGGCGGGCCCAAGTCGGTCTATGCCACGCCGGCGCCGACGATCGACCCCGCCATTTACGAGCTCGGCATCCCCATCCTCGGTCTCTGCTACGGCGCCCAACTCGTGGCGTTGCAGCTCGGCGGCACCGTGTCGAAGACCGGCAACGGCGAGTACGGCCGGACCGAGCTGACCCTGACCGCGCCGTCCCCCCTGTGCGTCGACTGGCCCACGACCTCCGAGGTGTGGATGAGCCACGGCGACGCCATCACCGAGGTGCCACCCGGGTTCGTGGCCACGGCCACCAGTCCGGGTGCGCCGGTGGCGGCCCTGCACGACCCCGAGCGCCGGATCTTCGGGCTGCAGTTCCACCCCGAGGTCGTCCACACCGAACGGGGCAGCGAGGTGTTCGAGCGGTTCCTGCTCGACGCCTGCGGGTGCCTCCCGGCCTGGACGCACGTCTCCATCATTGAGCAGCAGGTCGCCGCCGTGCAGGCCCAGGTGGGCACCGAACGCGTCCTGTGCGCCCTGAGCGGCGGGGTCGACTCCGCCGTGGCCGCGGCGCTCGTCCACAAGGCGGTCGGCGACCAGCTCACCTGTGTCTTCGTCGACACCGGGCTCATGCGGTCGGGCGAAGCCGATCAGGTCGAGGACACCTTCCGGCGCCAGTTCAAGATCGACCTGGTCCACGTCAAGGCCGCCGACCGCTACTTCGCCGCCCTGGCCGGCGTGACCGATCCCGAGCGCAAGCGCAAGATCATCGGGGAGCTCTTCATCCGGATCTTCGAGGAGGTGGCGCGGGACCTGGGCGCGGGCGAGGGCGGCGCAGGCGACGAGGGGCCGAAGTACCTCGTCCAGGGGACGTTGTACCCCGACGTCATCGAGTCGGGCAGCGACACGGCGGCGAACATCAAGTCGCACCACAACGTGGGCGGCCTGCCCGACGACCTCTCGTTCGACCTGGTCGAGCCGCTCCGCCTGCTGTTCAAGGACGAGGTACGGGCTGTGGGCGAGGAGCTCGGCCTGCCGCACGACATCGTGTGGCGCCAGCCGTTCCCCGGGCCCGGCCTCGGTGTGCGCATCATCGGCGAGGTCACGCCCGAGAGGGCGGAGATCCTGCGCAACGCCGATGCCATCGTCGTCGAGGAGATACGGCGGGCGGGCCTCTATCGCACGCTGTGGCAGAGCTTCGCCGTCATGCCGGCCGTGCGGACGGTCGGCGTCATGGGCGACGGGCGCACCTACGCCTACCCCATCGTCATACGCGCCGTCACCAGCGACGACGCCATGACGGCCGACTGGGCCCGGCTGCCCTATGACCTGGTGGAGCGCATCTCCTCGCGCATCATCAACGAAGTCGAAGGGGTCAACCGGGTGGCGCTCGACGTCACCTCGAAGCCCCCGGGCACCATCGAGTGGGAGTGAGCGGGGCACGTCAGAACGGCAGTGGCTCCCAGCTGTTCGACATGGACGCGTTCAAGCAAGTAAAAGCCGCCGCAACGAAGGGCACCGAGACAAAGATCGCCGCAGCTGATGACGGCGAATCCGTCGTCGGCGAAATCGATGTCGACGCAGCCGATGTCGACGCAGCCGAAGTCGACGATGCTGCAGCTGGTGCCGCCGCCGCGGCCGAGGTGGCGGAGGCTTCCGGGTCCGCTATCGAGTTCGAGGCTGAGGACGATGACCTGCCGAATCCCCGAAGGCGAGGGGACGGGGCCGCCGCGGCCGCACTGCTCGAGGGGCTGACCCTGCCCCAACGGGCCGCCGTGGTCCATCGGGGCGGACCGCTGCTCGTGGTGGCCGGCGCCGGCTCCGGCAAGACGAGGGTTCTGACCCGTCGTATCGCCCATCTCCTGGCCACCGGGGACGCGCCGCCGTGGGGCGTGCTCGCAATCACCTTCACCAACAAGGCCGCCGAGGAGATGCGCAACCGGGTGGCCGAGCTGGTGGGTGAAAAGCGCGCCAAGAGCATGTGGGTCTCGACCTTCCACTCGTCGTGCCTGCGTATTTTGCGCAGCCACGCCGACCGGTTGGGGTACCGGCCTTCGTTCACGGTGTACGACGACACCGACACGCGCCGGCTCATCGAGCTGATCATCGCCGAGATGGGGCTCGATACGAAGCGCCTGCCCCCCCGCTCCGTCGCCGCCGTGATCGGCCAGGCCAAAGCCGAGCTGATCGATTTCGAGACCTTCCGGGAGTCGGCCCGCCAAGGGCACGATCCCTTCCAGCGCCGCATCGCCGACGTCTACGCCGAGTACCAGCAGCGCCTGCTGGCGGCGAATGCCCTGGACTTCGACGATCTCCTGATGGTCACGGCCAACCTGCTGCAAGCCTGCGACGATGTGCGGGAGTCCTACCAGGAGCGATTCAGCCAGATTCTGGTGGACGAGTTCCAAGACACCAACCACGCCCAGAACGAGATCGTCCACCTGCTGGGCTACAAGCACGGCAACGTCTGTGTGGTGGGTGACTCGGACCAGTCGGTCTACAAGTGGCGCGGGGCCGACATCCGCAACATCTTGGAGTTCGAGGAGGCCTTCCCGAGCGCCACCATCATCGTGTTGGAGCAGAACTTCCGCTCCACGCAGACCATCCTCAACGTGGCCAACGCGGTGATCGCCAACAATCTCGACCGGCCGGACAAGCAGCTCTTCACGGTGGGCGACGCCGGCGACCCGGTGCTGCGCTACCGCGCCGAGGACGAGCGCGACGAGGCGGCCTGGGTCTCCGGCGAGATCCTGCGGCTGCGGGCCGCCGAATCCTTGGCCTGGGGCGACATCGCCGTCTTCTACCGCACCAACGCCCAGAGCCGGGCGCTCGAGGACTCCTTCATCTTCACCGGCATCCCCTACAAGGTCGTCGGCGGGGCCAAGTTCTACGACCGGCGCGAGATCAAGGACGTGCTCGCGTACGTGCGGGTCCTGGCCAACCCCGACGACGAGGTGTCGGCCCGCCGCATCGTCAACGTGCCCAAGCGCGGCATCGGCGACACCTCGGTGGCCCGCCTCGCCGCCTGGGCGCAGGTGAACCGGCTGTCGTTCAGCGAGGCCATCGACCGGGGCGAGGAGGCCGGCCTGACCGGCAAGGCCCTGCGCGGGACCGAGCAACTCTCGAAGACCTTGGCGGAGCTGCGGCCGTTGGTCTCCACCGTCAACCCGGCTGATTTCATCCAACTGGTGGCCGACCGCACCGGCTACATGGCCGAGCTGGTGGCCGAGCACACGCACGAGTCGGACGGGCGTATCGAGAACATCGCCGAGTTGGGCAGCGTGGCCGGCCAGTTCGACGACGTGGTCGGCTTCTTGGAGACTGTCGCCCTGGTGGCCGACTCGGACGACCTCGACGGCGACGGTACCCGCGTCTCGTTGATGACCCTGCACACGGCCAAGGGTCTCGAGTTCCCCGCCGTGTTCGTCGTCGGTCTCGAAGACGGGATCTTCCCGCATCTGCGCTCACTCAGCGAGCCGGCGGACCTGGAAGAGGAGCGCCGGCTGTTCTATGTCGGCATCACCCGGGCCCGGCGCCATCTCAACCTGTCCCACGCCTGGTCGCGCACCATCTTCGGCCGGACACAGCAGAACATTCCGAGCCGCTTTCTGGGCGAGGTACCGACTGAGCTGGTCAAAGATGTCGGACTCGCCTCCACCCGGGAGAGCCGCAACCTCTCGACCGACCGATTCGGCGACTGGTCCGGCGACTGGTCCGGCGACCGCACCGGCGACCGGCCCCGCACCGGCTCCTTCCTCCCCAGCAGCCCGCTCCCCCCCCGGCCGTCGGGACCCCGGGCCAGCACCGGGGCGGAGGAGCTGGGTCTGGTGGCCGGCGATCGGGTCGTGCACGACCACTGGGGGCCGGGCGTGGTGGTCGATGCCAAAGGGGAGGGTTCGCGGGCCCAGGCCACCGTCCGTTTCGACTCGGTCGGCCAGAAGAGCCTCCTGCTTTCGGCCACCCCGCTGCGCCGCGCGTGAGCCCGGTCTGGCGCCCCCGCCAGGTCGTCCCTATCATCGAGGCTTCATGAAGCGTCCCTACAGGGTGGTCGTCGCCAAGCCCGGGCTCGACGGTCACGACCGGGGGGCCAAGGTCATCGCCCGCGCCCTGCGCGACAGCGGGTTCGAAGTGGTCTACACCGGGCTCCATCAGACCCCCGAGCAGGTCGTCCAGGCGGTGGTGCAGGAGGACGCCGACGCGGTGGGGCTCTCCCTCCTCTCCGGCGCACACCTGACCCTGGTCCCGCGGATCGTCCAACTCCTGGCCGACGTGGGCCGCGACGACGTCCTGGTCATTGTGGGCGGGATCATTCCCGAGAATGACATCCCGATTCTGAAGGCACAGGGCGTGGCCGCGGTCTTCACCCCCGGCGCGCCGCTCGACTCCATCGGCACCTGGTTGGGTGAGGCTCTCGATGGGCGAGAGGATGGGCTGACCGCCTGAGGGCACCCCATCGCACCCCCTTCGATTTCCGAGCGACACGACACCTCCCGAGCGACACGACACCCCCGAGCGACACGACACAAGGAGAAGGCACCGCAGTGGATCTTTACGAGTACCAGGGCAAGCAGTACTTCGCCCGGTTTGGCATTCCCACCTCTCCGGGAGGGGTGGCCGACACGGTGGACGAGGCGGTCGTGCAGGCGGACGCCGCGGGTTACCCGGTCGTGATCAAGGCGCAGGTGAAGGTCGGGGGCCGTGGCAAGGCGGGTGGGGTCAAGCTGGCCGACAACGCGGACGAGGCCCGGCTGCACGCCGGCAACATCCTCGGACTCGACATCAAGGGCCATGTGGTCAAGCGGCTGTGGGTCGAGCACGCCTCGGACATCGCCAAGGAGTACTACGCCAGTTTCACCCTGGACCGCCCGAACAAGCTGCACCTGGGCATGCTCTCGGCGGAGGGCGGCGTGGAGATCGAGGAGGTCGCGGTCACCAACCCCGACGCCATCGCCATGCTGCACATCAACCCGCTCGACGGCCTTGACGAGGCGACGGCCCGAGAATGGGTCGAGCGGGCCAACCTCGACGCCGAGGCGCGCGACCAGGCGGCCACGCTGCTGGTGCGGCTCTACCACTGCTATGTCGAGGGTGACTGCGACCTCGCCGAGATCAACCCGTTGATCCTCACCCCGGAGGGCAAGGTGCACGCCCTCGACGCCAAGGTGACCCTGGATGAGAATGCGTCCTACCGCCATCCCGAATGGGAGGAGTACGCCGAGGACTCCGACGTCGACCCGCGGGAGAAGATGGCCAAGGAGAAGGGCCTCAACTACATCGGCCTCTCCGGGTCGGTTGGGATCATCGCCAATGGGGCCGGCCTGGCCATGAGCACCCTCGACGTGGTCACCCAGGTCGGCGGCGAGGCGGCCAACTTCCTCGACATCGGAGGGGGGGCCAACGCCGACGTGATGGCCGCCGCCCTCGAGGTGATCAACGCCGACCCGGCCGTCCGGTCCATCTTCGTCAACATCTTCGGGGGCATCACCCGGGTGGACGAGGTGGCGAACGGGATCATCGAGGCCATGCGCCGGGTCAAACTCAGCTCGCCGGTCGTCATGCGCCTCGACGGCACCAATGCCGCCGAGGGCCGGGCCCTACTGGCCGACCACCTGTCGGATCGGTTGATCGCCGAGCCCACCATGCTCGAAGCCGCCCGCCGTGCCGTCGCCCTGGCCAAGGCCTAGGTCCGGGCCCAACAGAATCTCAGCCCAACAGGATCTCAAGGGAATAGAGGAAAGAACGTGAGCATCTTCGTAGACGAGACGACCAAGGTCGTCATTCAGGGCATCAGCCCGACCAGCCAGGGTCTCTACCACGGCCTGCGCAACAAGGCCTACGGCACCAAGGTGGTCGGTGGCACCAACCCCAAGCGGGGCGGCGAGGTGATCGAGGGCATTGCGGTGTACTCCTCCGTGGCCGAAGCGGTGAAGGAGACCGGGGCGACGGCCTCGTTCATTTCGGTGCCGCCCCGCGGCGCGGCCGATGCCATTGTGGAGGCGGCCGAGGCCGGCATCGCCTTCATCGTGTGCATCACCGAGGGCATCCCGGCCCAGGACGAGGCGCTGGCCTACAACCGGTTGGTGCGCGACTTCCCCGACACCCGGCTCCTCGGGCCGAACTGCCCCGGGATCATTTCGCCCGGGAAGTGCAACATCGGCATCACCTCGGGTGACATCGCCCTGGCCGGGGGCCCGGTGGGCATCGTGAGCCGCTCGGGCACGCTCACCTACCAGGCCCTGCACGAGTTGTCCCAGCAGGGCATCGGGCAGACCACCTGCGTCGGCATCGGCGGCGACCCGGTGCCCGGCACCAACTTCATCGACTGCCTGGCCGCCTTCGAAGCCGATCCCGAGACCAAGGCCGTGATGATGATCGGTGAGATCGGCGGCTCCGAAGAGGAACGGGCGGCCGAGTTCATCGCCAACCACGTGACGAAGCCGGTGGCGGCCTACGTGGCCGGGGTGACCGCGCCACCCGGGCGCAAGATGGGGCACGCCGGCGCCATCATCTCGGGCTCGCAGGGCACGGCCCAGGCCAAAATGGACGCACTGACCGCAGCCGGGGCGTTCGTGACCCAGAACCCGACCGAGTGTGGCGAAATGATCGTGTCCATCGTGCGCGGGTTCGGCTGAGCCCCGGGAGCGGCCGTCGAGCCCTGCGGTTGGCCGCCCCGTGCCGCCACTCCCGTGGCAGCAATCGGGAGGCCCAGGTCAACCGTCCGAGTTGCGCCCGCCCGCCGGGGTGCGGCTACGGTGAGCGGCGCCCCGCTCCTCAGTGGGGATGATCCCAGCATGGAAACGGTCAACTAAATCCCGTCCCCGGCTGTCGCGGCCCGAATCCCCCTGGTCCCTGCATGGGCTGTGGGACGAAATTGGGCCGGAGTTGGGCTGGAGTGGATGGCCTGGAGAGCCTACGTCGACATTCTTGTACCGATGAATGCCAACCCCGCCCCCTGCGACCGTCCGGAGCCGGAGGTGACCGCCGAGCGCACGTTCGGCCGCCGCCTGCGACCCCACGGCGTGGGCGACTGATGCGTATGGGCAACGGATGCGTATGAGAGGACACGGTGCCGCCCGCCGGGCGGGTCTCGCGCTCTCTCTCTTTGCCACGGTGGCTGCGGTGGCCCTGTTGGGCGGTACCGGGGCGCTGCCGCGTTCGACCCCGGTTGCCGGCGCGGCCGTGCCCCATTCGACGGTGGCGTTGAGCCTGCCTGCGGGCCCGGCGTTCAACGGCGACGCCGGTGACCCCGATGTGGTCGAGTCCGCCGGGACGTTCTACGCCTTCACGACTGGCACGGCACTGGGCAATCACATTCAGGAGCTCGTCGACACCACGGGCAGCCCCGCGTCGGGCTGGCGCAGCTACACGGGGACGACCTACGGGTCGACCGCGCTGCCCGCCACGCCCGCCTGGGAGGCGGTGAACACCCAGACCTCGCCGGGCGTCTTCAACTACGACAACCACTGGGTCATGTTCTACGACGCCGCCCAGGCCGGCCACACCAGCGACAGCGGGTACGACTGCCTGTCGGTGGCTAGCGCCCCCTCCCTCAGCCCGACGGGCACCGCGTTCACCGACAACTCCGGCGGGCCCCTCATCTGTCAGTCCAACCTGGGCGGGGCCATCGACCCCAGCCCCTTCGTCGATCCGGCCACCGGCATGCCCTGGTTGGTCTGGAAGTCCAACGACGGGGGCTCCTCGCAGCCGGCCCGCATCTGGTCCGAGGAGCTCAACAGCACAGGGACCGGGTTCTATCCGGGCAGCGCCCCCACGGAGATCTTCTACAACAACACCGCCGCATTCCCGTGGGAGGCCACTGTGGAGGACCCCTCCATCCTCCCCGTAAACGGGCAGTTCGACCTCCTGTTCAGCGGGGGCGTCTATACCTCGGCGGACTACGCGGAGGGCTATGGCGTCTGCACCACCCCCATCGGCCCGTGCACCCAGACCGACCCCAGTCCGATCCTGTCGTCGTACGGCGCGGTCGCGGGCCCCGGCGGGGGGTCATGGTTCCAGGACGCGTCGGGTAACGACTGGCTCGACTACGCGGCGTGGACCGCCGGCTGCACCAGCTACTCGTGCGGCGGCGCCCGCCGGCTCTTCGTGACGCCCGTCGCCTTCGACGCCGGCACCGGCCTCAGCTTCCCGGCGGTCGGGGTGGCCGACGCCGGGAACCAGGGCTACTGGGTCTCGGCCTCCGACGGCGGCATCTTCAGCTACGGGGATGCGAAATTCTACGGATCGACCGGTGCCATGCATCTCAACGCGCCCATGGTGGGCATGACGCCCACCCCCGATGGAGGGGGCTACTGGCTGGTGGCGTCCGACGGGGGGATCTTCACCTTCGGCGGCGCGAAGTTCTACGGCTCGACCGGCGCCCTCCACCTGAACGCGCCCATCGTGGGTATGGCTTCGACGCCCGATGGCGACGGGTACTGGCTGGTGGCGTCCGACGGCGGCATCTTCAGCTTCGGTGACGCCCGCTTCTACGGCTCGACCGGCGCCCTCCATCTCAACGCCCCCGTCGTGGGGATCGCGGTGTCCCCGAGCGGTGCCGGGTACTGGCTGGTGGCCCGCGACGGGGGCATCTTCAGCTTCGGCGACGCCACCTTCGAAGGCTCGACCGGCGGCCTCCACCTGAACGCGCCGATCGTGGGCATGACGGCCAACCCCAGCGGAGCCGGCTACTGGCTTGTCGCGTCCGACGGTGGCGTCTTCACCTTCGGAAGCGCCCAGTTCTATGGCTCCGCCGGCAGCCTGGCGCTGAACGCCCCCATCGTGAGCATGGCGGCGACCCCCAGCGGAACCGGCTATCTGTTGGCCGCCTCCGACGGTGGCATCTTCACCTACGGGAACGCCAAGTTCTACGGCTCCCCGGCCTGAAGTCCAGCCGACCACCGTGCGGGAGGGCCGCCCGGCGCGCCGGTCGCTGACGACCCGCTGACCGTGGGGCCGACTGACGACCTGACTGCGGGCAGGTGAGCGGGAGAGGCACCTCCGCCGCGATTGGTAGCGTGACCTCGTGCGCCTTGGTGTCCTGGTCTCGGGGAGCGGGACGATCCTCCAAGCCATGTTCGACGCCGGGCTCCCCGTGACCACCGTCATTGCCGATCGTCCCTGTGCCGCGCTGAGCCTGGCGCGCACGCACGGCGCGGCCGCCGAACTGATCGATCGCAAGGGATACGGCGGTTTCGGCCCCGCCTTCGATCGCCAGGGCTACACGGCCACGGTGACCGCGACCCTGGTGGCCCATCAGGTCGACCTGGTGGCCATGGCCGGATTCGGCACCGTGCTGACCGAGACGGTGCACGATGCCTTCCCCGGTCGCATCCTGAACACTCATCCCGCCCTGCTCCCGGCCTTTCCCGGTTGGCACGGCGTGCGCGACGCCCTCGAGGCCGGCGTGGAGAAGACGGGCTGCACGGTGCACCTGGCCACGTTGGAGATGGACGCCGGGCCGATCCTGGCCCAAGAAGTGGTCCCGGTCCTGGCCGGCGACACCGAGGAGACCCTGCACGAACGGATAAAAGTGGCCGAGCGCGCCCTGTACCCGGCCACCATCGGCTGGGCACTCGGCGAGCTCGAGGCCGGACGTTCTATTTACCCACCCGCGCCATCCGGCGCGCGGCCGCAGGTCGCGCCGCCGGCGCGCATCAGCAGTGAGGAGATGACCACGTGAGGGCGTTGCTGTCGGTCTATGACAAGGAGGGCCTGGTCGAGCTGGCCCAGGGCCTGTCCGAGCTGGGGTGGGAGCTGGTGGCCAGCGGCAACACCGCCGCCGCGCTGGCCGGCGCCGGGATCGCCCACCTCTCGGTGGCCGACGTCACCGGCTCCCCCGAAATGTTGGGCGGCCGGGTCAAGACGCTGCACCCCAAAATCCACGGGGGGATCCTGGCCGACCGGGACGAGCCGAGCCACCTGGCCGACCTCGAGGCCCAGGGGATCGAGCCGATCGACCTGGTGGTCAGCAACCTGTACCCGTTCTCGTCCGACCCCTCCATCGAGCTGATCGACATCGGCGGCCCGTCCATGGTGCGCGGGGCGGCCAAGAACCACGCCTACGTGGGCATCGTCACCTCGCCCGGCGACTACCCGCTGGTGCTCGACGAGCTCCGCCGCTCGGGCTCGCTCTCCGACGCCACCCGGCGCCGTCTCGCCCGCGCCGCCTTCGCCCACACCGCGGCCTACGACGCGGCCATCGTGGCCTGGCTCGATGCCGGTGGCCCGGCGCCCGTCGAAGGGGCCGACGCGGCCGAGGAGGCGCTCGGTGACGTGCTGGCCCCGACGCTCCACCTCACCTTGGAGCGGACGGGCCTGCTCCGCTACGGCGAGAATCCGCACCAGCGCGGGGCGCGCTACCGCACGGCGGGTGCGTCGAGCTGGTGGGACGAGGTGCACCAGTACGGCGGCAAGGAGCTTTCCTATCTCAACCTGTTCGACGGCGACGCCGCCTGGCGGTTGGTGCACGAACTGGCGGGCGATGCCGGCAAGCCGGCGGTGGCCATCATCAAGCACGCCAATCCGTGCGGGGCCGCCGTCGCCGACAGCCTGGTCACCGCCTACGAGCGGGCGCTCGAGTGCGACGTGCAATCGGCCTTCGGCGGTGTGGTGGCCATCGGCGGGGTGGTGACCGAGGGGCTGGCCGACGCCATCGCCGCCGGGCCGCAGGCCGACGTGGTCATCGCCTCGTCCTACGAGCCCGCCGCGCTGGAGAAGCTGACCGCGCGGCGCAAGGCCACCCGCCTGCTGTCGGGGCCGGCGCCCGAGAAGGCCGTGCGCCAGCTGCGCAGCCTGGGTTCGAGCGTGCTGGTGCAGGACATCGACGAGTTCGTCGTGCCGCGGGCGGACTGGACCGTGGTGACGACCCGCCCGCCGACCGAGGACGAGTGGGGCGACCTGGTGCTGGCCTGGCGGGTGTGCGGGCGCACCACCTCCAACGCCATCGCCATCGTGAACAACGGCCAGGCGGTGGGGGTGGGCGCGGGCCAGCAGTCACGCGTGGTGGCCGCGGAGATCGCCGTGCGCAAGGCCGGGGAGGCGGCCAAGGGCGGCGCGGGGGCGAGCGACGCCTTCTTCCCGTTCCCCGACGGCCTGCTCGTCCTGGCCGCCGCCGGGGTCACCGCCGTCGTGCAGCCGGGTGGATCGGTCAAGGACGGCGAGGTGATCGCGGCCGCCGACGAGGCGGGTTTGGCCATGGTGGTCACCGGCGAGCGGCACTTCCGGCACTGATGGCGGCGATCCCGCTCGACGGCGAGGCGGTGGCGGCCCGGGTGCGGGCCGAGGTGGCCGACCGGGTGGCGCGGCTGGCTCACGAGGGGATCCACGTGGGGCTGGGCACCGTCCTGGTCGGATCCGACGGCCCGAGCGAGCGCTACGTGGCCATGAAGCACGCCGACTGCGCCGAAGTGGGCATGGTGTCGGTGGGGGAGCAGCTGCCGGAAACCGCCACGCAGGCCGAGGTCGAAGAGGTGGTCCGGCGCTTCAACGCCGACCCCAGGGTGCACGCCTACCTCGTGCAACTTCCCCTGCCCGATGGACTGGACGAGGAGCGGGTCCTGCTGGCCGTCGACCCCTCCAAGGACGTGGACGGCCTGCACCCCCTCAACCTCGGGCGGCTGGTGATGGGGGCCCCGGGGCCGCTGCCCTGTACCCCGGCGGGAATCGTCGAGCTCCTGGCCGCCTACGATGTACCCGTGGAAGGTCGCCATGTGGTGATCATCGGGCGGGGCCTGACCATCGGTCGCCCGCTCTCGCTTCTCTTGGCGGCCAAGCGCCCGGGCTGCAACGCCGCGGTGACCGTCGTGCACACCGGGGTGGACGACCTGGCCGCCATCGTGCGCACGGCCGACGTGGTGGTGGCGGCGGCCGGGCGGGCCGGCCTGGTGACCCGCGACATGATCAAGCCGGGGGCGGCGGTGGTCGGGGCCGGGACCAGCTGGGAGGGGAGGAAGCTGCTCTCCGACGTCGACGAGGATGTGGCCGAGGTGGCCGGGTGGCTCACGCCCCGCCTGGGGGGAGTCGGCCCCATGACCCGCGCCATGCTGTTGCGCAACGCCGTCCGGGCGGCCGAGCGGGCCGCGTGATGCCGACGAACCCCGCCCGGGAGGCACGATGACCGACGGAGAGTCCGCCGAGCGCCCGTGGGGCACCTACACGGTCCTGAGCGACGACGCCCCCGACCACAAGGTCAAGCGCATCGTCGTGCGCCCGGGCAAGCGGCTGAGCTACCAGCGCCATGCCAAGCGGGCCGAGCACTGGTTCTTCGTCTCGGGCGAGGCGCAGGTGACCCTGAACGGCAGCGTCACCACCCTGTCGCCCGGGCAGGCCATTGACATCCCCACGGGTGCCGCCCACCGGGTGGCCAACGACGGTGCCGCCGACTTGGTCTTCATTGAGGTGCAACGCGGGACCTATTTCGGCGAGGACGACATCGTCCGGCTCGAAGACGACTTCGGCCGGGCCGACGAGGGGAGTCCCGCGTGACGCGGATAGCCGACCTGCTCGCGGTGGGGCAGACGTACTCCTTCGAGTTCTTCCCCCCGACGAACGACGCCGAGCTCGCCACCCTCGCCCGCACCATCAGCGAGCTCCAGCCCCTCAGCCCCTCCTTCGTCTCGGTGACCTACCGGGGCGGCGCGGCGTCCCGGCAGCGCACGTTCGATCTGGTGAGCGGTATGTTGCACACGACGTCGCTCAACCCGATGGCGCATCTCATCTGCGTGGCGCACACCCGGCTGGAGCTGGCCGAAATCCTCGTCTCGTTGCGCAAGGCCGGCGTCGAGAACCTCATGGCGCTCGGCGGCGACCCTCCGGCAGATCCCGATGCCGGGCCCGGTGAGTTGGCCTACGCCAGCGAACTGGTGGAGCTGGCGCGCGCCATCGGCGGCTTCTCGGTCGGCGTGGCCGCCCACCCGGCCGGGCACCCCCGCTCCACCAGCAAGGGGAGCGACCGGGACTTCCTTGCCGCCAAACTCGAGCTGGCGGACTTCGGCGTCACCCAGTTCTTCTTCGAGGCCTCCGAGTACCAGGGGCTCGTGCGCGACCTCGAGGCCCGCCGGGTCCGTACCCCGGTCCTCCCGGGCATCCTGCCCGTGACCTCGTTGCGCACCCTGGGACGCCTGGGCGCCATGGGAGCGCCCGCGCCGGATTGGATGCAGGCGCGGCTGCACGCGGTCCACGAGACGGGCGGGGCGGACGCCGTGCGCCGTGAAGGTGTGCAGCTGGCCACCGAGCTCTGTGCGGAGCTGCTCGGGCTCGGCGTGCCGGGACTGCACTTCTACACCTTCAACACCTCGAGCGCGACCCGGGAGATCTACGCCGCGCTCGGATTGGGTCCTGCGCTGGCCGCCACCGGCTGAGCGCGGCACCGGCCCGATTGGGATCCCGTCACCCCACCCCCTAGCATCGCACGCGGCCGAATGCGGCCCTGAGAAAGGAACCCCCGCCATGCCCGCAAAGCCCCCCGTCCATGTCACCGTGACCGGCGCCGCCGGCCAGATCGGCTATTCGCTCCTCTTCCGCATCGCCTCGGGGCAGCTGCTCGGCGCCGACCAGCCGATCGTCCTTCGCCTGCTCGAGATCGAGCCCGCACTGGGCGTGCTCGACGGCGTGGTCATGGAGATCGACGACTGCGCGTTCGGTTTGGTGACCGACATCGTCGCCACCTCGGACCTCAAGACCGCGTTCGACGGGACCTCGTGGGCGCTGCTCGTCGGCTCGGTGCCCCGCAAGGCGGGTATGGAGCGGGGCGACCTCCTCAGCGTCAACGGGGGGATCTTCAAGCCGCAGGGCCGGGCCATCGCGGAGAACGCCGCCTCCGACGTGCGGATCCTGGTGGTGGGCAACCCCTGCAACACCAACTGCCTGATCGCCCGCTCCAATGCCCCCGAGGTCCCCGCCGAGCGCTGGTTCGCCATGACGCGGCTCGACGAGAACCGGGCCAAGGCGCAGCTGGCCCACAAGGCGGGGGCACCGGTGGCCGCGGTCACCAACGTGGCCATCTGGGGAAACCATTCGGCGACGCAGTTCCCCGACTTCGCCAACGCCAAGGTCAACGGCAAGCCGGCCATCGAGGCGATCACCGACCACGAATGGCTGCGGGGCGACTTCCTCACGACGGTGCAGAAGCGAGGGGCGGCCATCATCGAGGCCCGCGGCTCCTCCTCGGCCGCCTCGGCCGCCGCGGCCGCCATCGACACCGTGGTCTCCTTGCGCACCAAGACGGCCCCGGGCGACTGCGTCTCGGTGGCCGTGGCCAGCTCCGGCCAGTACGGCACGCCCGAGGGGTTGCAGTTCGGCTTCCCCGTGGTGGCCGACGGCCAGGGCAACTGGTCGGTGGCCGAGGGCTTCGTCCATGACGACTTCGCCAAGGAGCGGATCGCGGTCACCACCGAGGAGCTCCTCGGTGAGCGCAGCGACGTGCAGGGGCTCGGGCTCATCGGCTGAACTCGCCCGGTGGATTATAAGCCGCTGGCTATACGGTGCTATAACCAGCTATAAGCCGAGGTCGCGGCCGATGAGCTCCTTCATGATCTCGTTGGAGCCCGCCCAGATTTTGGTGACGCGGCCGTCCATCCAGGCCCGGGCCACCCTGTACTCGCGCATGTAGCCGTAGCCGCCGTAGAGCTGCACGCAGGCGTCGAGCACGGTGTTCTGCACCTCGGCCGACCACCATTTGGCCTTGGCTGCGTCGACCGGGGTGAGCGTGCCCTGCGCCAGCGCCACAATGCACTGGTCGACGTAGGCCTGCGTCACGTCGATCTGCGTGACCAGCTCGGCCAGGGTGAATTTGTTGTACTGGAACGAGCCGATCGGCTGTCCGAAGGCCTGACGGGTCTTGGCGTACTCGATGGTCTCGGCCAGGATCTGCCCGGCGTGGGCCACGTTGGTGGCGGCCGCGATGGTGCGCTCCCGGGGCAGGCGCTCCATCATGGCGATGAAGCCGCGGTCGATCTCGCCCACCCGGTTCTCGTCGGGCACCCGCACGTCGGTGAAGAACAGCTCACCGGTGTCGGCCTCGGGCTGGCCGACCTTGTCGAGCTTGGTGCCCCGTGCGAACCCGGGCCGGTCGTGCTCCACCCCGAACAGGGTGATCCCCTTCGACCGCTTCTCGGGGCTGGTGCGCGCCGCCACGAGCACCAGGTCGGCGGACATGGCGTTGGTGATGAACGTCTTGGACCCGTTGATGACCCATTCGGACCCGTCCCGCACCGCGCTCGTCCGCAGCGCGGCCAGATCCGACCCCCCCGAAGGCTCTGTCATGGCGATCGCGGTGACCAGCTCCCCCGTGCAGAACCGGGGCAACCACCGCTCCTTCTGGGCGTCGGTGCACAGGTCGACGAGATACGGGGCCACCACGTCGGTGTGGATGGTCAGGCTCGATGCCAAGGCGGCGGAGACCTTGGCCAGCTCTTCGGCCAGGACCGCGTTGAAGCGGAGGTCGCCCGCGGCGCTCCCGCCGTAGCGCTCCGGCACGTCCAGCCCGAGGAAGCCCTGCTTCCCGGCCTCGAGCCAGACGCCGCGCGCAATGGAACGACCGGCGATCATCTCCTCGTGGTCGGGGACGATGGTCCGGGCCACGAACGTCTGCACGGACTTGCGGAACTCGTCGTGGTCCTCGTCGAACAGCGTCCGTTGCACGTCGTCCCCCATCTCCGGGCGCCAATGGGCGCTCCGTAAGAATGTACAAGTCATGTGATCGGCCATCCGCCGGCCGGCGCCGACGTCCCGCGGCGGCCGAGCGCCGCCGCAGCATCGTTGGTAGAACAGGGCGTATGGACCCGGGAACGCTGTCGTACCTGAGCATCGGATCGCTCGGCACCGGCTTCGGGGAGGAGTCGCTCGAGCGGGGCCTGGCCCTGGGGGTCGACTTCATCGGGGCCGACGCGGGCAGCGTCGACGGCGGCCCCCAGGCCCTCGCCGGAGGTCCGCCGGCCTGGTCCGACGCCGCCTACCGGCGCGACCTCAGCCTCCTCCTCCGCGCCTCCCGTCGCGCCGGGGTGCCGTTGCTGGTCGGTTCGTGTGCCCTTTCGGGGCGCGATTGGGGCGTCGACTACTTCGCAGACATGGCCCGGTCGATCGCCGAGGAATTCGACCTGCACTTCTCCATGACGAGGATCTACTCGGAGATCCAGCCCGAGCTCGTCATCGAGCGCCTGGCCGCGGGGCGGGTCCACGCCATCGATCCCGCACCGCCCTACGACGCGGAGATCGCCCGGCGGAGCAGCCGGATCGTCGCCGTGATGGGAGTGGAACCGTTCCAGCGGGCACTCGACGAGGGGGCCGATCTCGTGCTGGCCGGCCGCGCCACCGACACGGCCATCTTCGCCGCCATCCCCCTGGCCCGCGGCTTCGACCCGGGGCTCACGTGGCACGCCGGGAAGATCGCCGAGTGCGGCACGGGGTCGGCGGAGCCGCGCCGCCGTCTCGACGTCCTCCACGTGCAGCTGGAGAAGGACTCCTTCGTGGTCCAACCGCTGGCCGACGACCTGCGCTGCACGCCGTTCAGCGTGGCGGCCCACCAACTGCACGAGGTGGCGGACCCCTTCACCCTGGTCGAACCGGGTTGGACCACCGACATGCGCAACGTCCGCTACGAGGCGGCCTCGGAGCGCTCCGTCCGGGTCTCGGGCAGCGTGGCGGTGCCGACGACCTACACCGTGAAGCTCGAGGGGGTCGAGTCGGCCGGGTTCCAGCGCATGTTCATGCTGTCGGTACGCGACCCGACCATCGTGGCCGACATCGACACCTGGGTCAACGGGATCCAGGCCGACATCACCATCCGGTGCAAGGAGATCCTGGGCGAGGGCGCCCTCGAGCGGTGTGAGGTCCATACCCGCGTGTACGGCCGGGACGGCACCATGGGTCCCCGCGAGCCGATCAAGCGGTTCGAGGGGCACGAGGCGTTTCTCCTCGTGGACGTGGTGGCCCCCGACCAGGCTACCTGCGAGACCGCCTCGAGCGTCATCTGGTACGCCTTCCTGCACGCCAAGAGCCCGGGCTGGCGGGGCGGCACGACGGTGGCGTGGCCCTTCACCCGGGCCATCCACGACATCGGCGAGGTCTTCCGGTTCAACGTGCACCACGCCATGGAGGTGGACGATCCTCTCGAGACGTTCCGACTGGAATCGGAGAAGGTGGGATGAGCGCCGACGCGCCGACGCGCACCCTACAAAACGCGCTGGCTTCGGTCCGCAGCAAGAACGCGGGTCCCTTCACGGTGACCTTCGATCTCTTCTTCAAGGACCGCGACACGTTCTTCGATGTCGTCGGGCAGAAGGTCCTCACCAAAGAGGTCGTGGGAGCGCTGTACGGACTCGAGCCCGACCAGGTGCGCATCTTCGAATTCGAGCCCGCCCTGGCCATCAAGGTCAGCGTGCCGCGCCTGGTGCCGGGAGGATCACCCGGCGACTCGGACGTGGCCGGGGGACAACAGTTCGTCCCCCTCCTCGACATACCGCTGCGTTAGCGGGCGCCCATTCAGGCGCCGGTGCCCGTGAGGACCTCTCTCGCCTGTGACTCGACGGCGGTGCCCTCGAAGAACGACGGATTGGCCCCCCCGTGGAGTCGCACGGGATTGGTGAAGGTGAACTCCTTGAACTGCTCGGGCGAGATGAGCCCGTGCTCGAGCAGCTCGTAGGCCTCGACGATCACCTGGTTCATGACCGGTGCATCCCAGTGGCTCACGTCGCTCCCGATGATCGGGCGCAGCGCCGCCTTCCTCCCTTCGAAGTTGAGGCCATAGCCGACGCCGATCAACGGGTCGTCCGCTTCGCATCCGAAGTAGAGGCGGTTCTCGAACGGCTCGAGGATGTCCTCAATGCTGGTGACCCCGGCCCGGGCGAATTCGTCGAGCACGGCCGGTCGGCCCGGCGGCCGGGCGAGATGGGCACCGATCCGGTCCCGGTTGTGCACCATGTCCGGCGCTCCGTACTTGTCGACCAGCTCCAGCACGGCGCCCACGTCGAGTCGGGCCGGGTCGAGACCACCGATGGCGTGCCCGCCCCGCTTGTCCCAATGGCCGATGAGATCGGCCAGCAATCCCGCCGCCCAGGCGATCCCACCCTCGAGAAACCCGACCCGCAGCTCCGGGAACCGCCGGTAGACACCGCCGAGAAAGAGCGACTTGCACAGCACCTGGTGGGCGCTGCCGATCCCGTTGACGTGGTTGTGGACGTAGTTGGTGATCGACCGGCCCGGATGGTGGCTCTGCAGGGAGCTGTGGAAGGCGGGGGCCAATCTGTTCTCCACGCAGGCGGCCCACACCGGGTCGTAGTCGTACGGGCTGTCGACCCCGAAGAAGTCGAGGCGTTCCGAGCCCGCACCGACCGCCCGGTGGGCAAAGCCGTGGAGCACCACGGACTTGAACCCCAGTTCCCGGGCGGCGAAGTTGATCTCGGCGACCGCCTCGTCGGGTGTGTGCATCGGTATGAGCGCCGCCGGCTCGAATCTGTCCCTGAGTCCGGCGAAGAGGTTGGCGAAGTAGCGGTTGGCGGCGCGGCACACCGGGCCCCGCAGTGCATCGTCGCGGATCTCGAGGAACCCCAGGGTCCACGACGGGTAGATCAACATGAAGTCGATGCCCAGCTCGCCGAGGCGCTCGTTCATCAACTGGGGCAGGTAGGCGGTGGCGCGGTCGAGGGGGTCCGACACCGGATTTCCCCACCACGACGGCATGGCACGCCAGTTGTCGACGATGGAGGGATCCGACCGCCGGTCGGCGAAGACGGCCGTGTCCATCACCTGCGACTGGCTGGAGAGGAAGCGATCGCGCAAGGCGGCCCCGCCCGCTTCTTCGAGGTAGGTGACGATCTCGTCGTCGACCAGCGGCATGAACTCCATGAAGTGCCCGTCGGCGTCGACGATCGGGTGACCCACCCTTTCCCGGATTTCCGCCGCCGTGAGGTGCGCATGCTCAGACATGGAGCCAGTCCCCTTCTTCGCTCAGCCGAGAAGGCCGAGATCTTCGGCCCAGGCCAAATTCTTGCGGGCCGACCCGACATGGGCCAGGTGGACCACATGGCCCTCGCCCTGATTCGGGTCGCCGTAGACAACCGGACCGCTGCCCCGTTCTTCCGCCTCGGTCGCCAGGCGGTCGAGGTCCTGCCAGTAGGCGATCTCTTCTGCGCTCGGGCTGAAGATGGCATTGACCATCGGCACGTGGGCCGGATCTCCCAGCATCATGCCGAAATAGCCGAGATCGCGCAGCTCGTTGGCCCAGCGCGCCAGTCCGGGCGTGTCGTCGGTGGCGCCGCCCCACATGCCGCTGATCGGATAGCGGATCCCGGCGGCCCGGGCGTCGACGAGGACCTTCGAGCGGAGGAAGAGCGTCTCGCGTCCCTCCTCGGTCCAGCGGTAGCCCAGGGCCTGGTGGATGTCGCCGAAACGGGAAACCGCCCCGCCCATGTACTCGACTCTCGGCGACGCCACGGCAATCTCGTAGGCCAGGCGCAGGCTCTGGGCCGTCTCGAGGATCGGGTACACGACGGTGGAGCCGAGCGGCAGGTCGACCTCCACCTCCAGGCACGTGAGGAGGGAGTCGAGGCGGTACACGTCCTCGGGGCCGTGCACCTTGGGGAGGAGGATCCCGGCCAGGTTGGGACCCATGACGGCCCTGAGGTCCTTGAGCGTCTGGCCGGTATCCGGCGGTTGCACCCGGACGAACCAGCGCGGCGACCCGGCGTGCGCCGCCGGCCCGTCGAAGAAGGTCCGCATCCGTTGGCGCGTGCTCTCGCGTTCGCTCTCGGAGTACGGCGTGCGCGGCTCCTCGAGGTCGATCACGATCGCGTCGGCACCGTGGCCGGCGGCCCGCAGGACCTCCTCGTGTTCACTGCCCGGCACGAAGAGGAGCGTCCGGATCGGTTTGGCGTCGTGTTTGGACATGGCAACCGCTCGGTTCAGCTCGCGCCGGCGAAGAGCTCCCGGTAGGCGTCGGGCAGATCGTCATCGGCCAGCTTCCGGGCGCCGTGCGGGTCGAAGTTGGCGTAGCCGTCCTCGCCCGTCATCCGGCCCGTGGCGTCGAAGGGCCAGAAGATGACGACCCGTTGGGTGACCAGATAGGTGGCGTCGTCGTCATCGACGACCCACCCGCGGGCCCTGGCCACCGAGCCGAGGTTCAGGGCCCGGATCCAGCCCTCGGTGACGACAGTGTCGTGGTCGACGACGATGCGCTCGATGTCGAATTCGAGGATGTGCCGTTTGGCCGCCACGAGATCCTGGTAGTACCCGAGCACTTCCTCGAAACCGTCGGGACCGATGTCGCGTCCTGCGTTCCACAGATGGTAATTGGGCTGATCCGACAGGGTGGAGAGCAGGCGGTCCACGTCGACGTCGGCCTCCGCCTGCAGGTGGTCGCGCACGGTGCTGAGCAGGGCGCGCTCGCGGGGGTCCTTGGTCCGCTCCAGGCGCTCTTGGACCCGCCGCGCGCTCAGTCCCCGGTCGACGATCTCCATGGCCGTTCCTCCCCTTGTCGTCGCTGCGGCCCGTGCCACTCCATTCGCCTGTAGGCACACCGGCAAGCCATGTCTAGCACCGTGGCCGGCGAGCCTGCCGATGGAGCGCGCGGCTGCGCCATGATAGAGAAAGAGCCCGGCAAACGACGTCGGGCAGGACCGACGCTGAGGTGACCGTGACGAGGAGTGGCGAGCGAAGTGAACCGGCCGTCTTGGTCGAGGAAGTTGCGCTCGGGGCCGAAGGTGGGGAGCCCGGAACCTCCCGGGCGGCGGTGGTGCTCACCCTGTCCAGGCCCGACCGCCTGAACGCCATCGACTGGGAGATGTTGCGCCAGCTCGACGCGACCATCGACGACCTTTCCCACCAGAGCGACCTGTGTTGCGTGCTGCTCACGGGTGCCGGTCGGGCGTTCAGCGCCGGAGGCGACCTCGACAGTTACATCGAGCTGCAACGGGACCCGGTCGCCTTCCCCCGCTTCGTGGCCGATATCCACCGGGTGTTCGGTCGGCTGCGCGACCTCCCGGTCCCCGTGGTCGCCCTGGTCAACGGGGTGACGGCGGCCGGGGGGCTCGAGCTGGTGCTCAACTGCGACTTCGCCCTGGTGGCCCGCAGCGCCCGGATGGCCGACGGCCATCTCAACTTCGGCCAGATGGGCGGGGGCGGTGTGCTCACGCTGCTCCCGCGCGTGGTCGGCCTGCAACGGGCCTCCGAGCTGATCTACTCGGGGCGGTTCCTCTCCGCCGAGGAGGCGGTCGAGTGGGGTCTGGCCATCCGTTGTGTGGAGGACGCCGAGTTGCGCGAGAGCGGGCTGGCGTTCGCCCGTCAGGTGGCGCTGAAGAGCCCCCTTTCAGTGGCCAACGCCAAGGCCGTGCTGCAGGGCGTGTGGGCCGCCAACGGGGATCTGACGAGCGGGTTGCGCTTCGAACGGGAGCGGAACGCCTATTACTGCCTGACCTCCGAGGACGCCCCCGAGGGGTTGCAGGCGTTTCGCGAGAAGCGTCAGCCGCGCTTTCATGGCAGGTGAGGCCGTGAGCGGTCCGGGGCCGGGAGAAGGAACCGCACCCCGACCGGATCTCGAGAGTGCGGCGTGGTGGGAGGGCCTGCGGTCCCACCGCGTCTTGCTGCAGCATTGCCGGGACTGCGGCCGGACCCGCTTTCCCCCTATGCCCTCGTGCCCGTGGTGTGCCTCCGCGGCATTCGACGTCGTGGAGTCGACCGGCCGCGGGGTCGTCTATTCGTTCGTCACGGCCCACGTCGCCGTGTCGCCGGGCTACGGGGGCTCCCTGCCGTACTCCGTGGCCACCGTCGAGCTCGAAGAGGGTCCGCGGTGCCTCGGACGCGTCGAACCGCCCTCCCCCCTGGCCATTGGGGACCGGGTCGTCCCCCGTTTCGCCGACCATGCCACATGGACGGAGTTGTACTTCGAACCGGTGGCGGCGCACCCGTCCGAGCCGGCGGCGGCCCACCCGTGAGGGGCCCGACGTCGGGTCCCGGCCAGACGGCCGCGCTGGTCGGTGTCGGCTTCACACCGTTCACCCGGGCTTCGGGGCAGAGCGTGTTGGCATTGGCAACCGAGGCCGTGGCCAACGCCGTCAGCGACGCCGGACTGCGCCTCGGCGACGTCGACGGCCTGAGCAGCTTCATGGTGTCGGACGACTCGGTGCCCTGTGTCGCCGTCTCCAGTGCACTGGGATTGGGTCCGCTGCGGACCGTCCTCGACGTGCAGCTCGGGGGCCAGGCACCGTGCCACCTCGTCTGGCAGGCGGCCCAGTCCGTGGCCCGGGGCGACGCCGAGGTGGTGGTGGTCTACCGGGCCCTCAACGGCCGCTCGGGGGCGCGGGTCGGTTCCATGCAGTTCGCCGGGATGGGTGGGCAGTACCGCTACCCGATCGGGTACGGCGCCTACCTGATGTACGTCGGCATGTGGGCCCAACGATTCCTGAACGAGACGGGGCAGGGTCCCGAAGATCTCGGGGCGGTGGCCGTCAGCCAGCGGAGGTACGCGCGGGACAACGGGCGCGCGCTACGGCGCGAACCACTCGAGCTCGATGCGTACCTGGCGGAGCCCTTCGTCGTCGACCCGTACCGGCGTTCGGACTGCACGGTGGAGGTCGACGGCGCGTGCGCCGTCGTGGTGACCTCGCTGGAACGGGCGCGTGACCTGGCCCATCCCCCGGTTGTCGTGGCGTCGGGCTGTTACCGGGCCGGACCCCGCCCCGGTCTCGACATCGGCGACCACCTGCTGTGGGAGGACTACACGCGGAACTACACCAGCTGGTTGCGGGACGAGCTGTTCGGCCGGGCCGGGATCGGTCAGGGCGATGTGGACGTCGCCGAGATCTATGACTGCTTCACGAGCACGGTGTTGATGGGACTCGAAGGTTTGGGACTCTGTGCGCGCGGGGAGTCGGGAGCCTTCGTGCGTTCGGGCGCGTGCGGGCTCGACGGGCGCCTTCCGACGAACACGGGAGGCGGACTATTGGCGGAGGGCTACCTTCACGGGATGAACACCGTGGCGGAAGCGGTCCTCCAGGTCCAGGGTCGGGGCGGGACCCGCCAGGCGCCCCGTCACGAGGTCGCCGTGGTCACGTCGGGGGCCTTGATGGACGGTTCGGCCCTGATCCTGACGGCTGATCGCTGACGGGCACCGTGCAGCAGGCCGCGGGTGATCCAAGGGAGGGTGCGGGAGAGGTGTTGGCGGACATGGTCACCGATCCGGAGCGTGCCGGGGCCTATCGCCGAGCCGGCCACTGGGACGCAACGACGCTGTCCGGTCGCCTGGCGGACGCGGCGGCCCGACGGCCCGCGCGCCCGGCCGTCATCGACCGCGACGGCGGGGCGGTCCACAGCTATGCCGAGCTGAGGCGCGATGTCTCGATCGTGGCGGCGTGGCTCGACGCGCGGGGCGTCGGGGCCGGCGACGTGGTGTCGATCCAATTGCCGAACTGGTACGAGTTCGTGGTGGTCGCCGTGGCGACCCAAGCGGTGGGCGGCGTCATCAACCCGTTGTTGCCGATCTACCGCCGCAAGGAACTGCTCCACGCCTTCACCGTCGCCGAGTCGAAGGTGGTCTGCACGCCGGCGCACTATCGCAACTACGACCATCTGACCGCCACGGCCGCGGTGATCGAGGAGTCGGGGCGCTCCATCGTCCATGTGGTCGTCGACGAGACACGCCCGGCGCCGGTGACGACGGCCGACGGTCCCACCGTCTGGTTCGGCGACCTCCTCGCCGGCGACGCCGGCGAGGGCGAGGGGGAGGTTCCCGGGCCCGGGGCCCGGCGGGGAGCGCCACAGCCCGGCGCCGTCTCCGAACTGATCTTCACCTCGGGCACCGAGGCGGCCCCCAAGGCCATCATGCACACGGAGCAGACCGCGAACTTCAGCGTCCGGGTGGCGGGAGAGGACCTCGGGATCGGCGACGATGACGTCGTGTGGATGCCGTCGCCGATCGGGCATTCGACCGGCTTCAACTACGGCGTGCGCTTCGCCGTGTATCACGGCCTGCCGCTGGTGCTCCAGGACCGCTGGGACGCCGGCGTGGCCTGTGATCTCATCGCCGCCCGCGGTGCGAGTTATACGCTCGCCTCCACGACCTTCCTCCAAGACGTGGTGGCCGAGGCCGAGCACCGGGGGGGTCGGCGGCTCGGGTCCATGACCCGTTTCGGCTGCGGGGGTTCGCCGGTGCCGCCCGAGCTCGTGCGCCGGGCCGCCGCGTGCGGGATCGGGGTGCTCCGGCTGTACGGGTCGACCGAGGTGCTCGTCGCCACCTGGAACAGACCGGACGGCCCGGCGCGCAAAGCCGTCGACACCGACGGGCCCGCGCTGAGCAGCGTCGAGGTCGAGGTCCGGGACGAGAGCGGGTGCATCTGTGCCCCGGGCGTGGCGGGGGAGATCCACATACGAGGGCCGAACACGTGCGTCGGCTTCTACCGCGATCCTGCGCGCACGGCCGCCACCTTCGCGCCGGGAGGATGGGTGCGGTCCGGGGACCTGGCGACCATGGACGAGGACGGGTACCTCACGGTGGTCGGTCGCAAGAAGGAGATCATCATCCGCGGGGGCCTGAACATCACGCCCCGCGAGATCGAGGACCTCCTCCTCGACTTCCCCGAAGTGGACCGTGCCGCAGTGGTCGGGCTGCCCCACGAACGGCTCGGCGAGCGCGTCTGCGCCTGCGTGGTGTTGGCGCCCGGCACCGATCTGGACTTCGAGACGATGGTGGGGCGCCTACGCGCCATCGGCCTGGCCACGTACAAGCTGCCCGAGCAGCTCGAGGTGCTCGACTCCCTGCCCGTCACCGCCTCGGGCAAGGTACAGAAATTCGAGATCGTCCACCGTCTCACGGGCTCTTTGCCGAGCCCCGCACCTTCGAGTCAACAGGGAGGCAACCGATGAGCACCACGAGCACCGTCGAGCCGCGAGGCTACCGGCTGATCGATGCCGATACACACGTCAACGAACCGCCAGACCTGTGGACGGCGCGCGTGGCGGCGAGGTACCGCGCCCGCGTACCCCACATGGAACGGTTCGAACAGGGCGACGCGTGGTTGGGCGAAGGGGTGAGCGAGCCCATCAACTTCGGGTTCAACGCGTCGGCGAAGCTCCTTCGGGCCGATCGCACGCCCTGGGTCCGGTTCGAGGACATCCCGGCCGGCGGGTACGAGCCGGCGGAGCGGCTCAAGGAGCTCGACGAGGATCTGATCGATGCGGCCGTCTTCTATCCGACGCCCCGGCTTTCACACATCGTCATCGCCAATCAGGATCCCGAGCTCCACCTGGCGATGGTCCGGGCCTACAACGACTGGCTCATCGACTACTGCGCCTTCGATCCGTCCCGACTGGGCGCGATCGTGTTGCTCCCGAATCGGGGCATCGAGCAGGCCCTGGCCGAGATCGAGCGGGTGGGGCACCGCACCGGCGTGACCGGAGCGCTCATGGGCTGCTATCCCCACGGTGACACCGATCTCGTCGAGGAGGACGATCGGGTGTTCCATGCCCTGGCCGAGGCCGGGCTCCCGCTGCACGTCCATGTCGGGCTGGTCAACGAATTCCCGGCGGACGTCTATGCGCCCGGCCGCATGACCGCCGGCCGTGCCGCGGGCGACCTGCGGTTCATGCAGGCGGTGCCCGTGCTGGTCCAATTCCTCAACTCGGGCGTGCTCGACCGCGTCCCGGCGTTGCCCATCGTGTTCGTAGAGGTCGATGCCGGATGGGTGCCGTACATCAAAGAGCAGATGGACAACCGTTGGCGCCGCCGGGCGACGGGAGCGAAGGCGAGATTCGCAAAACTGCCGAGCGAGTACATCGAGGAACGGTTCTCCTTCACGTACATCACCGACCAGTACGCCATCGCCAATCGGCACCGCATCGGCGTGGACCGGTTGATGTGGTCGAGCGACTTCCCCCACAGTGGGAGCGACTGGCCCAACTCGTGGCGGACCATCGATGCCAACTTCGCCGACGTCCCCCGGGCCGAGCGTGATGCCATTTTGGCCGGCAACGCACAGCGGCTGTACGGATTCGGCCGCTGAGCGGCTCGCGCCCTTCAGCCGATCAACGGTCGGGAGCGACCACCCGCGCCATGCCGGTGGCCCGGCCTCCTTCGAGGAACGGCGCAACGCCGTCGGAACCCGAGAAGTGGGAAGGGCCCCGTCTGTAGTTCAACAGGGCGAACCCCGCGTCGTCGCCCCGGAACCCGTACCTGCGGTCACCCGGAACGGCAACGGCGGAGCCGGCCGGCACCTGCCGCGCTCCGAGCGTGATGCTCCCCGCGGCGACGTAGATGATCTCGTCTTGGGAGTGACTGTGGGGGAGGGACCGATAGGGTCCCGTTCTCCCGGTGTAGAAGAACGTGGCGGAGAAGTCTTCGTCGGACTCGGCATAGAAGCGGGTGTCCCGTGCGGCATCGGAGGTGGCGTAGATGCCGGCCGGTCCGACCATCCGCACCCGCGTACGGCCGGCACCGGGCGCGGCGCGCCCAAGGGTGTCCTGGCGCCCGAAATGCAGCAGCACCGTCTCGCTCTCCGCTCGGACGTGGAGCTGAGTGCCCTCGTCGACCAGGAGTACCCCGCCCGTCGGGCACAGTTCGTCCCCGGCGGAGACGGAGCCCGACGCGACATACAGAACCTCATCGCCGGCGTACGACGACCAGTGCAGTTCCGCGCCGCGGGCCAGAGTCGCCCGCACCATCTGCAGAGCGAAACCCGGGGGGGCGAACCGGGAGCTTCGACACGGGCCAATCGGGCGCACACCGAGAAACCCGTAGCCCGGCTCTTCGGAGCCGCCCAGGTTGTCGTCGATCGCCAACTGCTTCATGCCGGCGCGCTCACCCACCCAGTCCTACCAGGCCGGAGCCGACGTTTCCACGCACGACGTGGTCACCATCCGCTCCCGGGTTCGACCGGGGAGACGGGCTCCTTTGTAGGCTTCCGGACCACCATGGCGCATCCGATGTTCGATCAGGCACTCATCGACGCCTATGTGGCCGCGGGGTGGTGGGGCACCGAAACCCTGGCCGACGTCGTGGCGCGCCATGCGGCGAGTCGTCCGGACGCCCCCGCTTACATCGTCGTCGACGGCGACCCGCCCCGCGTCCTCACCTGGGCGCGGTATCACGAGTGCTCGTCGCAGCTGGCCGCCGTGTTGGCACAGGCCGGCCTCGGGACCGGTGACCGCCTGGGGGTGGTCCTCCCGGACGGGGCGACGGTGCACGCGGTGTTCCTGGCCGCCGAGAAGGCCGGCCTGGTGGTGGTGGGGATCGGCGCCCGGGCCGGCCCGGCCGAGTTGCGCCACCTCCTGGCGCGTACCGGGGCGACCGCGCTGGTCACCCACGAGGATCTCCTCGGGCGACCCGCCGGCGACCTGGTGGCGTCGTTGCGGGTCGACGGCGTGCCCGGGCTCCGCCACATCGTCGTTCCCGACGTCGTGGACTTCCCGGACTCGCCGGTCCTCGTCGACGGATCGCCCGTCGAGCCGCCCGGAGTGGCCGGGGCGGCCAGCCTCCTGACCGGGCGTGCGCTCGGGCCCGACGAGCTGTTCATGATCAACTCGACTTCGGGCACGACGGGGCTGCCCAAGTGCGTACTGCACACCGAGAACCGATGGTTCTACTTCCATCGGCTGGCTGCCGCGGCAGGCGCGCTCACCTCCGACGACGTCTTCTTCGGCGCCGTGCCGGCCCCTTTCGGCTTCGGCCTGTGGACGGCGCACTTCTCTCCGGGCGTGCTCGGTTGCCCCACGGTGGTGGCGGCGAAGTTCGACGTCGAGCGGACCCTGCGTGCCGTGGTGGCGCACCGGGTCTCGGTGCTGGCGTGCGTCAGCACGCAGTTCATCATGATGCTGAACTCCCCCCTCTTCGACGAGCTCGACCTCTCGTCCCTGCGGGTGATGTTCACCGGGGGCGAGGCGGTCCCCTTCGCGCGGGCGGCGGCCTTCGAGGACCGGACGGGGGCCAAGGTCCTGCAGTTCTACGGCTCCAACGAGACCGGCGTGCTCAGCGGCACCCGGCTCACCGACTCCCGTGCGCGCCGGTTCGGCACGGCGGGCCGGGTCATCGATGCCATGGCGGTGCGGGTCTACGACGACCAGGGGACGCAGATGACGGACCCCCCGCTGGTGGGGATACCGGCCTGCAAGGGCCCGGCCACCTGCGTCGGGTATCTCGACGACGACGACGCCAACGCCCAGCTGTTCACCGACGACGGCTGGATGCTGATGGGCGACGTGGTCGAGATCGACGGCGACGGCTACCTCCGGGTCATCGGCCGCACCTCGGACATCATCATCCGGGGCGGGAAGAACATCAGCGCCCCCGCCTTGGAGGCGGAGATCGCCGAACACCCCGACGTGGACCTGGTCGCCGCCGTCTCCATGCCCGACGAGACGTTCGGTGAGCGGGTCTGTGTCTACGTCTGCACCAGGGACGGCGTTCCCATCACGCTGTCCGATGTCACGGCGTTCCTCGCCGCCCGGGGGGTCGGGAGAGAGCAGTTCCCCGAACGCCTGATCCAACTCGACGCACTGCCCCGGTCGTCGGGGGGCAAGGTGGCCAAGGGGGAGCTGCGGGCGGACATCCGGAAGCGCCTCGCCGCCGAGTAGGGCCGGGCGCGCCGGAGCGCCAATGGCCGTTGCGGCGCGTACACCCTGGGCCGGGGCGTGTGGATCTAGTCTGTGCCGTCCGATGCGTCATCGACTGTTCGCGCCCGTGAAACCCCTGCGAAACACAAGGCTGGAAAGGTGAAGGGAGTGGGCGATCTGTTCGATGGCTACGGGGAGGCCGCACGTGGGCTGACCGAGGCCGCATTTGACGAGATGGTCGGTCTCGGCGGCACGACGAGGTCGCCCTATGCCGCGGTGGCGTCCTCCCTCTCGCAGATGGGCCCGGAGGACGTCTCGGCCCGGGCCACCCGGCTGGCCAGGGCATTCATGGACCAGGGCGTGACGTTCGACCTCGACGGCGAGGAGCGCCCGTTCCCCCTCGACGTCGTGCCGCGCATCTTCACCGTCAGCGAATGGACGCAGGTGTCCACCGGGGTGGCCCAGCGGGTGCGGGCCCTCGAGGCGTTCCTGGCCGACGTCTACGGGGCGGCCCGCATCGTGAGCGACGGCCTCGTCCCCCATGAGGTGATCACGAGCTCGCCGGGCTTCGTGCGCGCCGCCTTCGGTCTTTCGCCTCCCAACGGGGTCCGCATCCACGTGGCCGGCATCGATGTCATCCGCGACGAGGAAGGCGAGTTCCGGGTCCTCGAGGACAACGTGCGCAGCCCCTCGGGGGTGAGCTACGTGCTGGCCAACCGGGCGGCCATGTCACGGGTCCTGCCCGAGCTCTTCTGGGGCCAACCCATCCAGATGGTCACCGACTACCCGGCCCACCTGATCCATGCCCTGCGCCGCGCCGCCCCGACCGGCGTGCAGGACCCGACCGTCGTGGTGCTCACGCCGGGCGTGCACAACTCCGCCTTCTACGAGCACGCCCTCCTGGCCCGCCTGATGGGCGTGCATCTCGTGGAGGGGCGGGACCTGGTCTGCCACGGCACCGAGGTCTTCCTGCGCACGACCGAGGGTGAGGTCCCCGTGCACGTGATCTACCGGCGCATCGACGACGACTATCTCGACCCGCTGCAGTTCCGGCCCGAGTCGCTGGTCGGCTGTCCCGGCGTGGTGAACGCGGCCCGTGCCGGCCGGGTCACCATCACCAACGGGGTGGGCAACGGGGTGGCGGACGACAAGCTCGTCTACGCCTACGTCCCGGCGATGATCAAGTACTACCTGGGGGAGGAGCCGGTGCTGCGCAACGTCGACACCATGCACCTCCAGGACCCCAGGGTCCGTGCCGATGCCCTGTCACGGCGCGATGAGCTCGTGTTCAAACGTGTCGACGGCTCCGGTGGCAAGGGACTCGTCATCGGCTCGGCCGCGTCGGGTGAGGAGCTCGACCGGCTGGCCGTCGACGTGGAGGCCGCGCCCCGGCAGTGGATCGCCCAACGTGTGGTCGCTCTCTCGACCTCCCCGACCTGGGTCGACAACACCATGGTCCGGCGCCACGTCGACCTGCGCCCGTTCGCGGTCAACGACGGGGAGAACGTGTGGGTGCTCCCCGGTGGGCTGACCCGGGTGGCCCTCCAAGAGGGCGGGCTGGTCGTCAATTCGAGCCAGGGCGGCGGGTCCAAGGACACCTGGGTGGTGGGCGGCGGGCCGGCGACGCCCGTCCTGCCCCCGCGCCAGCAGTCCCTGGTGAGTGCGGGCCCTCCCATGGACGCGGGTCCGGGCGGCGACTCGGAGCACCGCAACCAACAGCAGCAACAGCAGCAATGACCCAGGCCCTCCTGAGTCGGGTGGCCGAGTCCATCTTCTGGGTCGGCCGCTATGTCGAGCGGGCGGAGGGAACGGCGCGCATCCTCGACGTCTCGGTCTTCCAGGCCCTCGAACAGAGCGACACCGAGGGGGGCCACGCGGCCCGCCGCCTCCTGGCCGTGATGGGCCTGCCGGACGGCGAGAACGAGACGCTGTGGCAGGCCACGGAGCGGCTGGCCACCGACCCCAAGAGCCGCTCGTCCATCGCCGGCGCGCTGGCGGCGGCGCGCGAGAACACGCGCGGGGTGCGCCACGTCGTCCCGGTCGAGTTCTGGGAGCACATCAACGCCACCTGGTCGGCCTTGCCCCTCCAGTGGGAGGCCACCCGGCGGGCCGGCCCCGCCCCCTTTCTCTCGTTCGTCAAGACCCAGGTGGCCGGGATCACCGGCTTGGCCGACACCATGATGAGCCGGGACCAGACCTGGTTGTTCTTCACGCTCGGCCGGTGCCTCGAGGCCACCGACGTCGTGGCCCGCCAGTTGGCCACGGTCGAGTTCGACCAGGTCTTCGACAGCGGCCTGGTCATGCTGCTGCGCTCCTGCGGGGGCTACGAGCCCTACCTGCGCCTGTCCCAGGGCGTGGTGGAGCCCGGTCGCGTGCTGGACTTCCTGCTGCGCGACCGGCTCTTTCCGCGTTCGGCCTACGCCTCGCTCACCCTGGCCGAGGAGTGCCTGGACAAGATCAACTCCGGGCGCCAGGGCACGTGGGAGGACGCACGCGGTCTGGTCGGCCTGGCCCGGGCCGAGCTCGAGTACTCGTCGCCGGCCTCGCTGTCCCGCGGGTTGGAGACCCGGCTGGAGCGACTCCAGGGTTCCATCTCCTCGGTCTGCGACGCCGTGACGCGGCGGTACTTCGCCCAGGACCTGCCCACGCAGTGGAGGAGCGGGGGTGGGGGCGTATGACGCGCGCGGACGGGTGGCGGCTCCACGTGGCCCACGAGACCCGCTTCGACTACAACGCCCCCGCCCGGGCCTCCTACAACGAGCTGCGACTGACGCCGCGCACCGAGCGGCGCCAGACGGCCCTCGAGACCAAGGTGGTCACGGTGCCGCCCGCGCCGCAGTACTCCTACGTCGACTACTGGGGCACGCAGGTGGTCGCCTTCAACATCGACCGGGGCCACGAGATGCTCTCCATCACCGGTTCGGCGCTGATCGACACCCAGCGGGCGGAAGCCCCGGAGAACGCGTCGTGGGCAGAGGTGGCCGACGCCTCGCTCACCATGGCCGACCACCTGTCGCACAAGCTCTACACCGCCCCCGGGGCCGAACTGGCCGAACTGGCCCAGGGCTTGCGGGCCGAGCGCCCGTTGCAGACGGCGCGCCAGATATTCGAGCGCACCCACCACTCGTTGCGCTACGTGCGCGGGGTGACCAGCGTGCACACCTCGGCGTACGAGGCCTTCGTCGACGGCGTCGGCGTCTGCCAGGATTTCGCGCACCTGGCGCTCGCCCTGACCAAGTCCGTCGGGCTGCCGTCGCGCTACGTGTCGGGCTACTTCCACCCCGAGTCCGACGCGGTCATCGGCGAGGAGATCGTCGGGGAGAGCCACGCCTGGGTCGAGGTGTGGACCGGCTCATGGTGGGGCTACGACCCCACCAACGCCTGTCCCGTCGGCGAGCGGCACGTGGCCATCGGACGGGGACGGGACTACTCCGACGTGCCGCCGGTGAAGGGGATCTACGCCGGCAACGCCGAGCACACCATGAAGGTCAAGGTGCACATCACGAGGACCCACTAGAGGTGCTCGCCCGCATGCGCATCTGGTTGCCCGACGCGCCGGGCGTCCTGGGAGCGGTGGCGGCCGAGATCGGTGCCGTCGACGGGAACGTGGTCGGGCTCGAGGTGCTCGAGCGTGACGCGGGCGTGGCCATCGACGAGTTCGTCGTCGAGCTGCCCGACGTCGCCGGCGCCGTGGACGCGGTGAGTCGGGGGATACGCAACATCCCCGGTGCCGGGGTGGAAGAGGTGCGCGTCCTGGCCGGCGTCGCCCAGGACCGTGAGGACATGGTCCTCAACGCCGCGGCGGCCATATTGCAGGCGGCGACGCCCACGGCGGCCATGAACGCCCTCTCGGGGCAGCTCATCTCGCTCTTCGACCTCACCTGGCTGGCCGTGGCCGACCTGGGTACGGAGTCCTTTGTCGAGGTGCACGGCGAGGTGCCGACAATCGCCTGGGTCGCCGCGTTCGCCACGGGATCCCAGAGCGGGTCCGATCCCTCCAACGACACGACCAACTCGGGGGTCTTCGTCGAGGCGGTGCCCGAAACGACGCTCACGGTATGCGGCGGGAGAGCGGCGCCGATCCGCCGGCGCGAACGGCGCGGCATCTCCATGCTGGTCGTCGTCACCGCCCGCTTCATCGACGCCCTGGGGTGGCGCGAGCACGCCCATTGAGCGCGGCGGCGACCGGCGTCACGAGGAGACCGCCGCCGGATCCCGTGACAGCTCGACGTCGCCGTCGGCGGGGAGGGGGCCGCTGGGCTCCTCCGAGTAGATGTACTTCCCGCCCCGGAGCCACGAGGCCCCGGCGGCGACCAGGCAGGCCAGAACAGCAAAGTCGAACGCGGCATGGAGGCCGCTCTTGAAGGGCTTGGAGATGAGGGAGGGGAAGAAGGATCGCCCGTTGAGGAGCCCACGATTGGCCGCAGACAGGTGGGCCAGGACCGGTGCGCCGACGAGGTGCTCCACCGGGCTGTAGCCGAGGAAGGCGGCAAAGAGGGTGGAGACGGGCGGGAGGTCGGCGGCACGACGGGCGGCGGCAGGCGGCACGCCGTGCGCGGTCAGTCCGTGGAAGAGGGCCGCGGGAAGCGTGGCGGAGAGGCCGACGATCATGAGGGTGAAGAAGATGCCGATGGAGAGGACCTGGGCCGAGTTCTGGAAGGTCGAGTTCATCCCCGCGCCCACGCCGCGGTGCTGGGGCGGCAGGCTGTTCATGACCCCGGCCCGGTTGGGGGCGGCGAAGGCCCCCATGGCCAGACCGTTGAGGAGCAGGAGGGCGGCGAAGGCGGGGAACGGGAAGTTGACCGGGAGCAGTTCGAGCAGGCCGAAGGAGAGGGCCGCGACCAGCATGCCCCCGGTAGCGAAGGGCCGGGAGCCGAAGCGGTCCGAAAGGAAGCCCGAGATGGGGCCGGCGATGAGGAAACCGGTCGTCAGCGGCACCATGTAGATGCCGGCCCAGAGCGGGGTGCGGGCGAAGTCGTAGCCGTGCAGGGGGAGCCAGATCCCCTGTAGCCAGATGATGAGCATGAACATGAGGCCGCCGCGCCCGATACCGGCCAGCAGCGTGGAAAGGCTGCCGGCACTGAAGGCGCGGATGCGGAACAGGGCGAGGCGGAACATGGGATCGGTCACGCGTTTCTCGGTGACGGTGAAGGCGGCCAGCAGGACGACGCCGCCCGCCAGGCAGCCATCGACGAACGGGCTCGTCCACCCCATGGTGTGGCCCCCGTAGGGCTGGATCCCATAGGTGATGCCCACCATCACGGCGATCAGCCCGAAGGCGAAGGTGATGTTGCCGGGCCAGTCGATGTGGCCGTGGTTGCGCCGGGGCACCTCGCGCAGGCTGCGGTAGGCCCAGATGGTGGCGAAGAGCCCGATCGGCACCGAGACCAAGAAGATGAGGCGCCACTGGATCGGTGCGAGGACACCGCCCAGGATGAGGCCGATGAAGGTCCCGCTGATGCCGGCCACCTGGTTGATGCCCAGGGCCATGCCGCGTTGGTCCTCGGGGAAGGCGTCGGTGAGGATGGCCGAGGAGTTGGCGATGAGGAATGCGGCACCTACCCCTTGGAACACCCGCATCACGACCAGGTACAGGGCGGCTGCCTTGCCCGACATCCACGTGACGGTCAAGAGGAGCGAGAAGAACGTGTAGATGACGAAACCGAGGTTGTACATCTTGACCCGGCCGTACATGTCGCCCAGACGCCCCAGGCTGACCACCAGCACGCTGCTCACGATGAGGAAGCTGAGGATCATCCACAACAGGTAAAAGGTATTGCCGGGCAGGAGCGGGTTGATCCCGATGCCGCGGAAGATGTCGGGCAGGGCGATGAGGACGATGGACGAGTCGATGGTGGCCATCAGGACGCCCAGAGTCGTGTTGGACAGGGCCACCCACTTGTAGCGGTCGCCCCGCTCGTCGGCCCCGGCTTGGAGGGTGGGCATCGGTGTCACCCTTCTGTCATCCGTCTGCCGTCATCCGTGGGCCTGCATCCGTCTGACTCTCCCTTTCCCATCCGCGCGCACGAGCACGTCCGCGAGTACGAGATGAGAGTACCTTTACGTCAACGGGAGAGTCGATCGACTCCCGCCACCCCCGTGTCGCACCCCGGCCCCCTCACGCGTAGTGTCGGCGCCGTGCTGCGGATCGGGTTTGTCGGAACGGGCCTGATCGCCTGGGCCCACGGGCTCGGGCTGCAGGCGATGATCGACGCGGGTGTGATCGAGGCCGACGTTTCCGTCGTGCTCGATCGGAGTGCGCGGCGGGCCCAGGGATTTGCGGCGGCCCACGGGGCCGAGGTGGTGGGTGACCTCAATGGTCTGGTGGAGCGGTGCGATGCCGTCTGGGTCTGCACCCCGACGGTGGCCCACCGCAGCGCGGTCGATGCCGCGCTGGCCGGACGCCGCGCCATCTTCTGCGAGAAGCCATTGGCCACCGACTTCGCCGGCGCCCGGTCCCTGGTCGACGCGGTCGCCGCCGTCGGCGTGCCGGCCCAGTCGGGGCTGGTGCTGCGCGCCGCCCCGGTCTTTCGTGCGCTGCACGCCCTGCTGGCGTCGGGAACCCTGGGTCGGCCGATGGCGGCCATAGTCCGTGACGACCAGTACTTTCCGATTCAGGGAACCTACGGCTCCACCTGGCGCGCCGACGTCACCCAGGCCGGCGGTGGATGCCTGATCGAGCACTCCATCCACGACGTCGACATCCTGCGCTTCTGCCTGGGGGAGGTGGTCGGGATCAGTGCGCGCACGGCGAACTTCTCCGGCCACGAGGGCATCGAGGACCTGGCTGCGGTCTCCCTCACCTTCGATTCGGGCGCCGGGGCGCACCTGACGAGCGTGTGGCACAACATCTTGAGCCGCGGGTCGACCCGGCGGATAGAGCTCTTCTGCCAGGACGCCATGGTGTGGCTGGACGACGAATTCCGCGGGCCGCTGCACATCGAGACGAGCGACGGCAGCGAAATCCGCCCGTGCCCGCCGCCGGCCTGGGTCGAGGACCTGCCGCTCGGTCGGGACGAGGTCGGCCTGGCGGTGCGCGCCTACGCCGAAGCCGACCGGGCGTTCGTCGACGCCGTGGTCGCCGGACGCGCTCCCGAGCCGAGCCTCGACGAAGCGCTCGTGGCCCACGGCCTCGTCGATGCCGCCTACCGGTCCGCCGACGCCGGCGGGGTGCCCATCAGACTCGGGTGACGGCCCGCGACGACTCTCTTGCCCGCGACGACTCTCTTGCCCGCGACGACTCTCTTGCCCGCGACGACTCTCTTGCCCGCGACGACTCTCTTGGAAGTCACGTCGGTGCCTCCCAGCGCACATACTCCCGGTAGTGGTACTGCGTCTCGTAGCCCAGCCGGGCGTAGAGCGGCTCGCCCATCACGGACGCCTGGAGTGTCACCGAGGTGGCGCCCCGGTCGAAGGCGGTGTTGGTGGCCCACTCCGTGACGAACCGGCCCAGGCTCAGGTGCCGTGCATCGGCGACCGTGCCGACCCATTGCAGGCAGGCGACGCCGTCGCTGACGAACGACAGCGCGGTGGCGACCGGCCGGGTGCCCCGGTAGCCCACCACAATGCTGGTCTGCGTGCTGGCGAGGATCCGTCCGGGCCGGTCGAACATGTCCACGAACACCTCGGCCGGCATCCCGTACGTCGCGTAGGCGTCCGTATTGACGGCAGCGAAGTCGGCGACGCCCTCCTCGTCGCGGACCTCGCGCAACCACACATCCGCCGGGGGCACGGTGCACTCCAGCCGCCCGCGGCAGATCATCTGGGGGATGGGATCACCGAAGGCGACCAGTCCGTGCGCCTCGCAGGCCTCCTGCAGATCGGCGTCCTCCCCGCTCTCGCGCACCTTGACCGTGTAGCCGCGCTTGAGGCGGCCGAAGAAGGTGTCGGCCAGGGCGAGGAGCGTTCCGGGCGCGAGGCTCTCCTCCGTGCGGAAGGCTCCGTTGCCGATGAGCGGGATCCACGAACCTCCGGCGACGAGGAGCGCACCGTCCTCTTCGTGGAGGGCCCCCCTGCTGCACCACTGCGTCATGGCACGGTTGTAGGCCATGAGATTCTGGTGCCCGAGGCGGGCGTCGTGTTGCACGGACATGACCGCCCCCTGACCGTCGGGTGAAATGATGGAGACGGTTTATCGCAGATTCCAACCGCGGGGCGCGGCGCGGTGCGGGCGCGCCGCGCCGCACTGGTGTCGCGCCGGTTCGTGCCGGCGGGTCAGCTCGGGACCGGGAGGCCTACCTCGATGCCCGCGTTCTGCAGGAAGACCAGCTTGTGCTGCAGTGCTGACTGCCAATCGACCATGTCTTTATCGAACTGGGCGCGGTCGCCCTCTTCGCAGGCGTGCTCGAGTTCGTCGAACGCACAGTCTTCGGCGTCCAGCAGGCTGCGGTACCGGGAAAGGAAGTGGTCGCTGATCGGCTGATGCACGTCGTCCCTCCTACTGCGGCCCGCTCGTTACGAGCCGGTGCCCAAGACGATACCGCCATGGTGTGGCGCGCGCCCAACAGATTTCTCACCAGCCCTTTCGGCCCCAGAAGTACGCCCGCGGGAGCACCTGGCGGAACACCATCGCAGCGTCGATCACCCTCGACACGCTGATCTCAAGGGTGGATTCCCCCGCACGAGCCAGAATCGTGCGTGAGACCGTCTCCACGCTCCGGATGGTCAATCGGGGTGGTTGCCGCAGACCCCGCTGCAGCGCCCCCGCGCCGAGCGCGGTGGGCATGAAGGCCGGATATACGACGTGGACACGGACGCCGTGCGTGCCGAGGCGGAAGTAGGTCGACTCGCTGAGAGCCGAGAGAGCCGCCTTCGACGCGGGGTACGCCCCCGGTCCCGGCGAGGGCAGCCGACCCCCGTCGGAGGACACGTTGACGATGATGCCCGCGCCGCGCGCCAGCATGCCGGGGAGCACGGCCAAGGTGGCGGCCACCGGCGCGAAGAAGTTCACGTCGAACGTATGGCGGAAGTCGTCCTCGGTGATGTCGGCCAGCCGGACACCGGGGTCCTGCGCCGCGTTGTTGATCAGCAGATAGATGGGTCCGTCGTTCTCGGCGATGCCGGTCAGCACGGCGCGCAACGCCGCGGTGTCGGCCACGTCGCAGATCACGGTGCGCGACTTCGGGGAGACCGCGCGCAACGTCATCGCGAGTGCATCGAGGCGCTCGGCATTGCGGGCGAGGCCGACGACGGTGGCGCCCGCGCGCGCCAGGTCGAGGCAGAGCTGTGCGCCCAAGCCCGCCGAGGCCCCGGTGACCACCGCCACGCGCGCGCGGTAGCGGCCGCCGTACGACGGTGGCCGGCGCGAGGCGCGGGTCATTCGCCCGGTGCGGCCGGGCCGTTCGGGTCGGTCGATTCCGTCAGGTCGGTCGGGGCGTCCAGGTCGGTCAGGTCGGTCAGCGTCCGTCCCAGTGCCGCCGACGCCGCGTTGAGGACTGCGTGGCCGGCGACGAGGACCGACAGCTCCCCGCGCACCCGCACCCGCCCGGCCGCCAGAGCGTCGGCCGGGTGCAGTGACCCGCGTGCGATGGCGAGCGCATCGTCGTAGGTGAGCACCACGGTGACGTTGGCAGCGATGGCGCCCGTCGGATCCTCGACCAGGGTGAGCCGGCCCCCCTCGACCGTCAGGACCGTGCGCACTGTCGATCCGTTCGAATCGGCCGCGCCCGCCGCGCCCGCCGCGCCCGCCGCGCCGGGAGCGGCCAGGCCGTCCGGTCCACCGGTGACCACCTGGGCCACCCGGAAGGTGCCCTGGGCCACGGTGAGGGATCCCGCGCCGGCGGCCGCCACGGCGTCGCTCAGGTCGAGACCGGCCAGGGCGTGGTTGAACGCACGCACCCATTCGGGCGAGAGGTAGGGGGGCATGGCGGTGCCGACAGATCGCCCCCGGCTCAGCCGGCGGACGCCTCTTCGGCAGTCTTCTTGGTGCGCTTCAGGATCTTCCGACCGAGCCAGGCCACCGGGTCGTAGTGGGCGTCCACCACGCGCTCCTTCATCGGGATGATGGCGTTGTCGGTGATCTTGATGTGCTCCGGGCAGACCTCGGTGCAGCACTTGGTGATGTTGCACAGGCCGAGACCCGCCCCCGATCGCGCCAGCTCACGCCTGTCGTTGGTGTCGAGCGGGTGCATCTCGAGCTCGGCGAAGCGGATGAAGAACCGGGGCCCGGCGTACTTGAGCTTGTTGTCCTCGTGGTCGCGGATCACGTGGCACACGTCCTGGCACATGAAGCACTCGATGCACTTGCGGAACTCCTGGCCCCGCTCGACGTCGATCTGGGCCATGCGATAGCCACCCTCGGGTTCGGGACCCGGTTCGAACGCCGGTACGGTCTTGGCCACCTCGAAGTTGAAGCTGACATCGGTCACCAGGTCCCGGATGATCGGGAACGTCTTCATCGGCGCCACCGTGACGGGCGCACCCTCGGGGAGCGTGTCCATGCGGGTCATGCACATGAGGCGTGGCAACCCGTTGATCTCGGCCGAGCACGATCCGCATTTGCCGGCCTTGCAGTTCCAGCGGCAAGCCAGATCGGGAGCGGGCCCGGCCTGAATGCGGTGGATCACATCGAGGACGACCTCACCCTCGATGGCGGGCACCACATAGTCGGTGAACTCGCCCCCGGCGGCGTCACCGCGCCAAAGTCGCATCGTGAAATCCCCTGCCGCTTCGTTCTCTGGCATCAGTGTGCCTCCTCGAGCAGTGCCCGCAACTCTGCCGGCATCTCAGGCAGCGGCTCGGGATCGATGGATATGGGTGCCAGATAGCCGTGCGCGGTGGTCTGGCGTTGCACGAAGTTGACCTTGCCCAGCTCGGGGTCGGGTCCTGGGTAGTCCTCCCGGGTGTGGCCCCCCCGCGACTCCTTGCGGTTGAGCGCGCCCTGGGCGACTGCGATCGACGTCGTAACCATAGACGGGAGGTCGGTGGTCAGGTTCCAGCCCGGGTTGTAGGCCTTGCCCCCCTTCACGCTGAGCTTGGAGACCCTTCCCTTGTACTCCTCCAGCTTGACCAGGGCCTCTTCGAGCTCGGGACCGGTGCGGATGATGCCCACCAGCGACTGCATGGTCTCCTGCAACTCGTGCTGGATGTCGTAGGGGTTGTCCCCGCCCTCGCGGCCGAAGGGAGCGAGGGCCTCGTCGATCACCGACTGGACCTCCGCCGCGTCGACGGTCGGCGCGCCGGTGCGGCCCTCGGCGTAGTCGGCGGCGCCGATGCCGGCCCGGCGGCCGAAGACGACGAGGTCCGAGAGCGAGTTGCCGCCGAGGCGGTTCGCACCGTGCATGCCGCCGGCCACCTCGCCGGCGGCGAAGAGGCCGGGGACGGTGGCCGCCTGCGTCTCGGCGTCGACGCGCACCCCGCCCATCATGTAGTGGCAGGTGGGCCCGACCTCAAAGGGGCCGGCCGTGATGTCCACGCCGGCCAGCTCCATGAACTGGTGGTACATGGAGGGGAGGCGGCGCCGGATGTACTCGGGCGTGCGCCGCGAGGCGATGTCGAGGAACACGCCCCCGTGCGGGCTGCCCCGGCCCGCCTTCACCTCGGAGTTGATGGCCCGGGCCACCTCGTCGCGGGGGAGGAGGTCGGGCGTGCGCCGGTTGTTGTGGTGGTCCTCGTACCAGGCGTCGGCCTCCTGCTCCGTGTCGGCCGTCTCGGCCCGGAACATGTCGGCGACGTAGTTGAACATGAAGCGGGTGCCCTCGGAGTTGCGCAGGACGCCGCCGTCGCCGCGCACGCCCTCGGTGACGAGGATGCCGCGCACGCTCAGCGGCCACACCATGCCGGTCGGGTGGAACTGCACGCACTCCATGTCGATGACATCGGCCCCGGCCCAGATGGCCATGGCGTGGCCGTCGCCGACGGACTCCCACGAGTTGGAGGTGTACTTCCACGACTTGCCGATCGAGCCCGTGGCGAGGACGAAGGCCTTGGCGGTGAACGCCACCATCTCGCCGGTCGGGCGCATGTAGCCCACCGCCCCGGAGATCCGGCCCTCGGCGTCGGGCAGGAGGCGCAGGATCTTGCACTCCATGAACACGTCGATGCCGGCCGAGACCGCCTTTTGTTGCAGGGTGCGGATCAGTTCGAGCCCGGTGCGGTCGCCGACGTGGGCCAGGCGGGCGTAGCGGTGGCCGCCGAAGTCGCGCTGGGTGATGCGGCCGTCGGGGGTGCGGTCGAGCAGGGCGCCCCAGCGCTCCAACTCATAGACCCGGTCCGGCGCCTCCTGGGCGTGGAGCTGGGCCATGCGCCAGTTGTTCAGCATCTTGCCGCCGCGCATGGTGTCGCGGAAGTGGACCTGCCAGTTGTCCTCGGGCCAGACGTTGCCCATGGCGGCGGCGATGCCGCCCTCCGCCATGACCGTGTGCGCCTTGCCCAGGAGGGACTTGCAGACGAGGGCGACGCGCAGTCCCCGCTCGTGGGCCTCGATGGCAGCGCGCAGCCCGGCGCCGCCGGCGCCGATGATGATGACGTCGTAGTCGTGTGTCTGGTAGTCGGCCATGTGTGGGCGGTCCTTTAGAAGTGGAAGCCGGGATCGTGGATGGTCCCGCTGGCCACCAGGCGAACATAGAGATCGCAGATGGCCACGCCGAAGAGGCTGATCCAGGCGAACTTCATGTGGTGCGCGTTCAGCGGGGTCACCAGCTTCCACAGCTTGTGGCGGATCGGATGTTTGGCGAACGACTTCACCTGGCCGCCGCAGAAGTGGCGGCAGGCATGGCAGGAGAGGCTGTAGAGCCAGAGGAACGAGGCGTTGAGGCACAGGATCACCGTGCCCACGCTGATGCCGATGCCGACACCCGGTTGGCGGAAGGCCTCCACGGCGTCGTAGGTCAGGATGGCGTTGAAGATGAGGAGGAGCCAGAAGAAGTAGCGGTGCACGTTCTGGAGGATCAACGGGATCCGGGACTCGCCGCTGTAACTGCCGTGGGCGTCGGCGACCGCGCACGCCGGCGGTGACCACCAGAACGAGCGGTAGTAGGCCTTGCGGTAGTAGTAGCAGGTGAGCCGGAAACCGAGGGGGAAGATGAGGATCAGGAGCGCCGGCGTGATGTGCCAGGCGGCGATCCACACGCCGAACGGGTGGCTGCCGGCGACGCAGCTACCGGTCAGACAGGGGGAGTAGAAGGGCGAAATCAGGTTCCGGTGCAGCGTCGGCCCGGCGTAGTAGTCCTTGCCGATGAACGCGGCCCACGTCGAGTAGATGACGAAGGCGGTGAGGATGGTGACGGTGACGACCGGCTCGACCCACCACGTGTCGCGGCGCAGGGTCGGCTTGTCGGGTCCGCCCCTGGTTCCTCCGATGGCAACCGGCGTCCCGGGTGCTTCCTCCACCGTCGTCGTCACGTAGACCTCCTCGTTGCCCGCCGGGTGGGTCGTGGCGGGCCAATCATTCCATTACGCAGGCACATGGTGGCGCGATCATCGCGGGCGGGGTCCCCTGACGGTCGAGCGGCAATAAAGCTACGCAACGGCGGGGGTGACGTCAAAGACATAAATCGTATGGAAAAGATAGCTACAATCTCTGTTAACTGTAGAATCGGGATCGTGCAGCTGCGTCAGCTCGAATACGTGCTCGCGGTGGCTGAAGAGCAGAGTTTCACCCGGGCGGCTTCCCGGCTGCACCTGGCACAGCCCTCCTTGAGCCGTCAGGTCCGGCTGATCGAGCGCGAGCTCGGGGTGCTCCTCTTCGACCGCGGCCCCGGGCAGGCGGCGGTGAGCCTGACCGCCGACGGCGAGGCGCTGCTGCCGTTTCTCCGCCGGGTCATGTCCGACGTGGAGGCCGCCGGCGCCGAGGCCCGCGCCCTGAGCGGGATGGCGCGCGGACGGCTCTCGGTCGGCGCCACGCCCAGCTTGATCACGCGGGTCCTCGCGCCCGCCCTGGTCGAGTTCCACGCCAGCCATCCGGGTATCGAGCTGCTGGTGGTGGAGGCGGGATCGCGCCAACTGGTGCCCCAGCTGGCCAGTGGGGAGGTGGATCTAGCCCTGGTCGTGCTCCCGGTGCACGACCCACTGGTCGCGACCACGCCTCTCTTCGACGACCCCCTCGTCCTGGCCGTCGCTCCCGGCCACCCGCTGGCCGCGCGGGCCACGGTAGGGGTCGGTGACCTCCACGGCCTCGCGCTCGTCATGTTCCGCGAGGGCTATGACCTGCGTTCGGTCACCCTCGCCGCCTGCCGGGCGGCGGGGGCAGAACCGCACCTGGTGAGCCAGGGCGGGGAGATGGACGGCGTCCTCGCGTTCGTCGCAGCCGGCCTCGGTGCCGCGGTCGTACCCGCCATTGCGCTGCCGTCGGACCACCGGGTCTCCGCCGTCCCCTTCGCGGACCCCGGGATTCGCCGCACGGTCGCGCTGGCCCAGCGGAACGATCGGGCGTTGCCCCGACCGGCCCAAGCGCTCGCCGACCAGCTCACCGCAGCCACCGCGGCGGGTCACCCGGCCGGTGATCCGGCACGCAGTTCGGGGGTTTAGGCTTCCGCCATGGACGGCCCAGCGTACACAGACCCATCATCGACTCCGGGGCCCGGGACGCTCCGGCCCCCGGCCGAGTTGGCCCGCACGCTCGGCGAGCTGCGCGCCTCCGGCTGGAAGTCGGTCCCCGTGGCCGAGGAGCTGCGGCGCAACACCATGCAGCGCATCGCCTCCGGCGAGAGTCTCGTCCCCGGCGTGTTGGGCTTCGACGACACCGTCATCCCGCAGCTCGAAAACGCCATCCTGGCCGGTCACGACGTGATCCTGCTCGGCGAGCGGGGACAGGCCAAGACCCGGATCATCCGGGCCCTGGTGGGCCTGCTCGACGAATGGCTCCCCATAGTGGCGGGCTCCGAAATCAACGACGACCCCTACCATCCGGTCTCCCGCGGTGCCATCAACGCGGTGAACGAGCAGGGCGACGACACCCCCGTCACCTGGGTGCACCGTTCCCAACGGTACGGCGAGAAGCTGGCCACCCCCGACACGTCCATCGCCGACCTGATCGGCGAGGTCGACCCGATCAAAATCGCCGAAGGCCGTTATCTGAGCGACGAGCTGGCCCTGCACTACGGGTTGATCCCCCGGGTCAACCGGGGCATCTTCGCCATCAACGAACTGCCGGACCTGTCCGAGCGGATTCAGGTCGGGCTGCTCAACGTGCTCGAGGAGCGTGACGTGCAGATCCGGGGCCACCGCATCCGGCTGCCGCTCGACATCACCTTGGTAGCCACGGCGAACCCCGAGGACTACACCAACCGCGGCCGCATCATCACGCCGCTGAAGGACCGCTTCGGGGCGCAGATCCGCACGCACTACCCCTACGACACCATGACCGAAGTGAAGATCATGGAGTCCGAGGCCGAGCTGCCCACGGCGGGAATCCCGGTCACCGTACCGACGTACCTGAAGGAGGTCGTGGCCGAGGTCAGCCAACTGGCCCGGCGCAGCTCGCACCTGAACCAACGCAGCGGTGTCTCCGTGCGCCTCTCCATCGCCAACTACGAGACCCTGGTGGCCAACTCGGTGCGCCGGGCCCTGCGCACGGGAGAGCCCGTGGCGGTGCCCCGCATCAGCGACCTCGCGTCACTGGTTCCCTCGACACAGGGCAAGGTCGAGGTCGAGGCCATGGAGGAGGGCCGCGAGCACGAGGTGGTGGCCCAACTCGTGGCGGCCGCCACCCTGGCCGTGTTCCGACGCCGCGTCACGCTGGACGACCCGGCGACCATCGTCGCCGCCTTCACTGAACAGGTCGTGGTGCACGCCGGCGACGACCTGCCCTCGGCGGCCTACCTGGCCGTGTTGGCCGACATCCCCGAGCTCGAGCCGCCGACCCGCGCCCTGGCCGGACCGGACGCCGCCGAGTCGCCGGCACTCATGGCGAGCGCGCTGGAGTTCCTCCTCGAAGGGCTCCACCTGACCAAGCGGCTGAACAAGGACTCCTCGGGCGCCCGTGCCCTGTACCGGGGCCGGAAGTAGGCCTGTCGTGACGGCACGCTACGACTACTCGGAGTGGGACGGCACCCAGGAGTTCACCGATCTCGATGTCGACGACCTTCTGGCCGGACTGACCGATGACCTTTTGGCCGGCGGCGACCTCGACGACGCGTTACGGCGCATGCTGCGGTCGGGCATGCGCACGGCGGACGGGGAGCAGATTCCCGGTCTGCGTGACCTGCTCGAGCAGTTGCGACGCCGGCGGGCCGAGCTTCTGGCCGAAGGTGATCCGGACGGGCGCATGGCCGAGATCGCGGCGCAGCTCGACGAGATCGAAGCCGAAGAGCGTGCCGCCATTGACGAGTTGGTCGAGGACGCCGCGTCATCGGGCGACGAGCGCCGCGCCGAGGTCACCAACGACGTGGCCACCGAGCGGCGGATGGCCCTTGATCTGCAGCCGGGCGATCCGGCGGGCCGGATCCAATCCCTGCAGAACTACGACTTCGTCTCCTCCGAGGCGCGCCAGCAGTTCGAGGATCTGGTCGAGGAGCTGCGCCGCGAGATGGCGGACACCTTCTTCCAGGGGGCATCGGAGTCGCTGTCGTCAATGAGCCCGGAGCAGATGGCCCGGATGCGCGACGCCTACGACGCGCTGAACCAGATGCTCGAGCAGCGCGAGCGGGGTGACGACCTCGACCCCAGCTTCGAGCAGTTCATGGAGCAGTACGGGGACATGTTCCCGGGGAACCCGTCCACTCTCGACGAGCTTCTGGAGCAGTTGGCCGAGCGGATGGCGGCGGCGCAGGCGGTATGGAACTCGCTCTCCCCCGAGCAGCAGGCCCAACTGCGCAGCCTGATGGAGGCGGTGCTGGAGGACATGGACCTGCGCTGGCAGGTGGAGCGACTGGCCCAGAACCTCCAGCGCGCCGTGCCCGATGCCGGATGGCAGCGGTCGTACTCCTTCGAGGGCGAGGGACCGATGAGCCTGTCCCGGGCCACCGACCTGGCCTCCCAGCTGGGGCAGCTCGACAGCATGGAGGACTTGCTGCAGTCGGCCTCTTCGCCGGCCGCGCTGAGTGAGATCGACCTCGACCAGGTGCGGAACCACATGGGGGAGGACGCGGCGCGCGCCCTGGACCGGCTGGCCAAGCTGAGCAAGTCGCTGGCCGACGAGGGCTACATCTCCCAGCAAGGAGGCCGGACGGAGCTGACCCCGCGCGGGGCGCGACGGTTGGGGCAGAAGGCGCTGAGCGACCTGTTCGGCCAGATCAACAAGGACCGCATCGGCGATCACAGCGCGGTGTTGACCGGATCGGGGCACGACCGCGAAGAGACGACCAAGGCGTACGAGTACGGCGACCCGCTCAACCTCCACCTCTCGACCACCGTGCACAACGCCGTGCGCCGCGGCGGCTCGGGCGTGCCGGTGCGGCTCACCCCCGAGGATTTCGAGGTGGTCGAGACCGAGGCGCTGTCCCGCTCGGCCACCGTGCTCCTCGTCGACCTCTCCATGTCCATGCCCATGCGGGACAACTTCGTCCCGGCGAAGAAGATGGCCATGGCACTGCAGACCCTCATCAGCAGCAAGTTCCCCCGCGACTTCCTGGGCATCGTCGGCTTCTCCGAAGTGGCCCGGGAGATCCGTCCCGACGAGCTGCCCACCGCCATGTGGGACTACGTCTACGGGACCAACCTCCAGCACGCTTTGGCCCTCGGGCGGCGCATGCTGGCGCACCAGCATGGGACCAAGCAGATCATTGTGGTGACCGACGGGGAGCCGACCGCGCACATCGACGACGCCGGCGAGGTCTGGTTCAACTACCCCCCGATTCCCGAGACCCTGCAGCGCACGATGGCCGAGGTCATCCGCTGCACCCGGGCCAACATTGTGATCAACTGCTTCGCCCTCGATCTACAGCGCACCCACTACCCGTTCGTCGAGCAGATCGCCCGGGTCAACGGGGGCCGCACCTTCTACACCACCCCCGACGCGCTGGGTGGCTACGTGCTGGTGGACTTCCTTCAGCACCGCCGGATTCTCCGCCCAGCCGGCTGAAGCCGCGTCGGCGTCGCGCCGCGGGCCGAGTCCTTTGGGCCCGCGCGCCCCGGGCCAGGCGCGCCCGGGACCGCCCTGTGCGCACGCCAGGCACGAAGCTTTCGTATTTGCTCTTGCGTTCCGTGACCAGGTGGTGAAAGATGACATCGTTGTAACTACACGAATGCCACCTAAGTGGCGAGGGAGGCGAACTCGTGGACATTGTGACCACGCTCTATGGTCGCCAGGAACGCAGCTGGCAGATTCAAGCGAACTGCATGGGGGTGGATCCAGACCTGTTCTTTCCGGAGCGGGGTGCATCGACCCGTGAAGCCAAGGAAGTGTGCCGAGGCTGTGTGGTGCGTGAGGACTGCCTCGAGTACGCACTTGCCAACGGGGAGAAGTTCGGCATCTGGGGGGGCATGAGCGAGCGCGAGCGTCGCCGTGTGCGGCGGGCCCGGGCGCTCCAGCGTCGCGATTCGGCTGTGCACGCCTCCTGAGCTGGCTGTTCATCGCCAAGCGGCCCGTCTGATCACGCGGGTCCGCCCAGGCGGGCCTCTACCGTCTTCTCGGCGCTGAGGCCCAGTTGGGCCCATCGGGAGGCCGGAATGACCCGGAGGACCGCTGCGGGGAGCAAGCCGACCAGCTCGGCTCTCTCCACGGCCCCGCCGGCCTCCTCGACAAGGCCGCGCACGGTGTCGTAGGCCTCTGCCGGACCGACCTCGGCCGGATCGACGAGGTTGCACGACACCTGGGCGCCCTGGCCGACGGCCAGGCCCAGGGCACGCACGGCGGGACCCCGGACCAGGGGTGCCACCGTGCGGGCCACCTCGACCGAGGAAACCCACACGTTGTAGGCCACCAGCACCGATCTGGCCCCGACACAGGTCGCACCGGCGGTGGGATGGGGACGGCGGGGTCCGAAATCGGGCGGCAACTCAGCGAAGGCATGGCTTCTGACCTGGGGCAATGTACGGTTCTCCCCGCCGGGAAGTGGTCCGTAGAGAAAGGTCGGCACGCCCAGGGTGGCGCTCATCCAGCGGGCGAATGCGTCGCGCAGGGGGACGACGGCGTCGAGGTCGTGACGCGGGAGCCGACCGGGGGTATAGGGGACGAACGGCACCACATCGAGGACGCCCAGGCGCGGATGGGCCCCTTGGTGCGTGCCGAGATCGAGAGAGGCGACGCTCGCCCGGGCCAACGCCCGGACCGCGTGGGTCACCGGCTCTGCCTGGCCGGCCAGGGTGAAGACCGATCGATGGTGGTCCGGGTCGCGATGGAGATCGAGAAGGACCGGGCCGGCCGCGTCGGCCAACCGGGCGAGAAAGTCCTGGTCACGACCTTCGCTGACGTTGACGACGCACTCGATGGTCACGGCGCCAGCCTGCCACTTCGTGCGCAAGGGGCGCGGCGGCCCCAGGGAGGTCTAGTGGGAGGAAACGGTGACGGCTTGTGACATGCGGCGTCGGCGCAGGATGCGGCGGCGCTCGCGCTCGGAGCATCCGCCCCACACACCATGGTCGATGTGGTTCTCGAGCGCGTACTCCAAACAGAGCGCAGACACGGGGCACTCGGCACAGATCTTCTGCGCTACCAGCACTCCCATCCCGTCACTGGGGAAGAAGAGGTCCGGCGCAACTTCTTGGCATTTCCCCCGGGCCATCCATTCGGTATTCACGATTTCACTCCCTTTCACGCACCATCCTAGAGAAACGCGCCCCAAAGGAGAACAACCCGCCCATAGGAAGTTCGTAAGAATATGGAGTTCAGGCACGGGGAAACCCGGGACCCGGGGCTCCGGTACGCTGACGGCCGTTCGCCCCATGACGTAAGGCCAGGAGGTGCCATGTCCCCGGATAACGAGGACGAAGTAGCCGAGACCACGGAACTGATCAACCCGATCGGGCATGCGCGCGTGGTCTACCTCGGCCCGGTCGCCCCCCACTGGGACGTCCAGTCCGACTTCGGGCCGCCCGAGGTGGTCGACGCGTTCCGCGAGCGGGTCCTGGCCCGCCTGGTGCTGCTCCCCCCCCACGACCCCCAGTTCCGCCGCAACCGCGAGCGCGTCGTTCGTGACGCGGAGCGGGAGAACCTGGCGCTCGAGTGGGACTTGGGGATCCCCGAGGACGCGGCCGAATAGCTGCTTCTCGCGGGGCGGCGGGCCGATTTGGCGGGGTCGCTTTGCGGGGTTGATCAGTCCAGCAGGCCGATGCGTGCCAACCACAGGCCGGGTGCGTCGACTTCGGCCGGGGTGGGCAGGTCATCCTCGTCGGTCCAGAGGCGGGCCAGGGCATCTTCTCCGGCCCTCTCGACCACGCCTTCAATGAAGTGCGCGCCCCGATCCACTTCGGCCTGGCCGACATTGAGCCCGAAGAGGCCGGCAAAGGCCTGCTCGCCTTTGGTGTCCTCGACCCGGTAGCGATACCACGCTTCACGCAGCGCGGCCGGTGACGAGGTCAAGGTGGCGGCGATGCCCGCGGTGACGTGGTCGACGTAGGCCCCGATGCTGGTGGTCAGCGCGGTGAGGGCGTTGGAGATGTGGCGCTGTTCGGGGCTGACGAGGTCGGCCAGCAAGGACTCGGGATCGTTCAGCACCCCCTCGAGCGCGGCGGGGTCGGCCAGCCCGTCGCCGAGGCGTTCCACCATTGACCGCTGGGACGCGGCGGCATGGGCGGCCGCGTCCCCGAGGAGATGGAGGAGCGAGGATCGGACACCGGGTCGCGTCAAGACGGCGTGCATGGTCAGCTCGCGCAGGCAGACCCAGAGCTGCACCTCCTGCAGGGGGAGGCTCCAGTCCTCGGCGAACGTCGCCACGTTGCCGGGCACGAGCAGGAGGGTGTTCGACTCGGGCCATGGCAGGGGAAGGGCGTACTGGCCGAAAGCCCGCCGGGCCAAGTGGCCGGCGGCGGAACCGAACTGCATGCCCAGCAGAACCGGGCCGAGCGTGATGGCGAACTGGCTCAGGAGCCCTCCGAGCCCGCCGGAGATGTCGTCGAGCTCGCCCAGGTCCATGGTCGGTGGCATCGCGGCGGCGCCCTGTTGCTGCGCGTCCACCATCAGCTGCAGCGTGGGGCGGTAGGCACTGAGGGCACGGAACGACCACTGTCCGGGGCCGACGGCGTCGAAGGAGACGCGCGACCCGCCGCTGGTCAGCGAGATACCGGTGGCGTTGGTCACATGGAGCTCGGCCACCCGGGCCAGCTCCTCGAACGCGATGCGAACGAGCGGATCGGCGTTCTCATCATTTTGGCCGTCGGTGGCCACGCCATGGGCCAGGGTGCGGGCGGCATCGAACCAGGCATCGCCGCCGCCGGGGGCCGATCCGATGACCTTCAAGAGGTCACCGAGGAGTCCACCCATCGGGTTGTCGGGGTCGCCCGCGCCGAACATGCTCACGTCAACATGCTAGGGGGATGCGCCGAGCGTCACGTCCACGACGTGGGTGGTCGCCCCCTCCAGGACGGACAGCTCGATTTTCGAGTCCGGCGCCATCACGTAGAGCCGGCCCCGCAGATCGGCCATGGAGCGGATGGGCACCGCTCCCAGCCCCACGACGACGTCACCCGGCTGCAACACGCCGGCGGCGGGGCTCCCGGCCATGAGCTGGGCCACCTCGGCTCCGCCCGAACCGGGGGCGGTGGTGCCCCGCACGCCCAGCCAGCCGTGCGAGACCTTTCCCGCGGAGCGGAGGTCGTCGGCCACGCCCAACACCAACTGGGTGGGGAGGAAGGTGGACGAGGTGCCGGCCTGGTAGAGGATCCCGATCACCGCGCCGTCCCGGTTCAAGAGCGGGTCGCCCGGTTCCTGGCTGAGGACCGACGGCGCACTCGAGGTGATGCCGGGCATGCCCTTGGCCGACCCGCTCCCGATCATGGTGCCGATGGAGGTGACCGATCCCGCCTCGGAGTGCAGGGTCATGGTGCCGTTGGTCAGCGCGGTCATGCTCAAGGTCATGTCGGCACTTCCGTCGGTCAACGTCACGTCGTCGGCGAACGGTGCCACCGGAAGATCGTCGGGCACGCTGATCAGGGCCAGATCGGAGGAGCCGTCGGCGGAAAGGACCGAGGCCCGGACCCGCCGGCCGTCGGTGCCGATCATCCAGAGGCTCTGCAGCCCCGAGAGGCCGTCGGCGGTCGTGGCCACCAGGCCGCCTTCGGCGACCGCCACCCCGACCAGCGAGACGACCCCGTGGCTGGTGTTCGCCTGCAGCTGCACCACGGAGCGGCCGGCTGCCGCGGCCAGCGCCGGGACCTGCTCGCTCCGGACGGCCAGCGTGGTGAGGGGGATCTCGGGTGCGTTGTCGCTGGTGGTCGTCGCCGAGGGTTGATCCGAAGCCGGGGAGATCAGGACGATCGCCCACGCGATGGCGGCCAGGGTGGCCGCAGCGCCGATGAGGATCATCGTCCGCGGATGGCGGATCCCGGCCAGAGGGGTGTGCGCGGCGCGGAGCGCACCCGTCGCCACCTCGCTGGGGTGTCGCCAGAGGCGGTCATCCGGGTCGATCCAGCCCCGCAGGGAGGTGTCGGAGCCGTAGGCGGGACTGCCCGAATCCTCTGTCTCCGGTCCCTCTTCCGGTGGCTCCTGGGGTGTCGGGGTCACGTGGTGAGGCTACCGAGCCGAAAGAGAGAAATGCGGTCGCGCCTCTGGCTGGCCTTACCATGTGGCCAAATGTCGCGCGATCTGGCCATTGACCTCGGGACGGCCAACACGCTTGTCTACGCCAAGGGAAAGGGTCTCGTGCTCAACGAGCCCACGGTGGTTGCGCTGGATTCGCGTACCCGTGAAGTCCTCGCCATCGGCACCGACGCCTGGCAGATGATCGGCCGGACCCCGGGGTACATCGTGGCCGAGCGACCGCTGCGGGGCGGTGCCATCACGGACTTCGAGGTCACCGAGCGCATGCTCAGCGTCCTGCTGCACCGGGTCGGGGTGAGCCGGTTGAACCGGCCCAAGGTGCTGATCTGCGTCCCTTCGGCCATCACCGCGGTGGAGCGCCGAGCCGTCAAGGAAGCCACCCGTCGGGCCGGCGCGTCGGCGTGTTTTCTGATTGAGCAGCCCATGGCCGCCGCCATCGGCGCCGGCCTCGCCATCCATGAGCCAGTGGGCAACATGGTGGTGGACATCGGCGGTGGAACCTCGGAAATGGCGGTGATCTCACTCGGGGGGGTGGTGGCTGTGCGGGCCCTGCGTTGCGGCGGCTTCGACTTCGACGCCTCCATTCAGGCCTACGTCCGCCACCAGCACGGCGTGGCCATCGGTGAACGCACGGCCGAGGCGGTCAAGCACGCCATTGGGTCCGCGTTCCCGTACCCCGGAGAGCAGGGCGCCGAAATCAGGGGCCGCGAGGTGGCGACCGGCCGGCCCAAGGTCGTGGTGCTGACGCCCGAGGAGGTGCGCGGGGCGTTAGAGGAGAATGTGACCCAGGTGATGGCCGCCGCCGCCACCTGTCTGGGCGAAGCGCCACCGGAACTGGCCCAGGACATCATGTTCCAGGGCGTCCACTTGACGGGGGGCGGCGCGCTGTTGCGGGGAGTGACCCAGCGACTCGCCGATGCCACGGCCGTCCCGGTGCACCTGGTCGACGCGCCGCTCGAGTGCGTCGTCCAGGGGGCGGGAAAGTGTCTGGAGTCCTTCGACCGGCTCAAGCGTCTCTTCACCGACGACGACTAGGAGTCCTCCTCCATCAGCTCGTCGGCCGCCTGGCGGACCTGCCAGTCCCTGTCCCCGGCCGCACGGCGCAATGCCGGTTCGACCCGGGGGTCGTCGAAGCCGGCCAAGGCGACCGTCGCCCGGCGCCGCACGGTGGGCTTGTCCTCCAGCGCATCGATGACGGTGGGAAGGCCGTCCGGGTGGCCGATGGCACCCAGTGCCGCCACTGCGGCCTCCCGGCACCGCACATCGTCATGGACGCGGGCGGTGGTGGCCAGCGCAGTGACGGCCCCGGCCACCCGCCGTTCGGCGAGGAACCACGCCGCGCCGACCACGACCAACGGGTCGGCGTCGGCGAGGCTCTCTTCGACCAGGGCGTACAGGGTGGATCGCGAGCCCCGACCCCGCACCGAGAGCGCGGCGTCGGTGGCCCGCCGTCGAACCGCCGCCGGCCCGGTGGTCAGCGCACGGGCCAGGTCGGTGACGGTGAGCGCGCCGAGGCGCGCCAGCGCGCCGAGCGCAGCCGCCTGCACGTCGGGGTCGGGGTCACGGAGCCCCCGGCGTGCCTCATCGTCTCGTCGGGAGTGTCCGGCCGTGATCACGTGGCGTCTGCGGAGCGCGGCGGCGCGGCGTTGCGCCGCGGGTTCCATGGCAGGATCATCGCTCACCGAATCGAGTATGGCCGACATGGACACGAGCGACGTCGGGGAGGCTGCGGCCATCCCCTCACCCGAGGATGTCGCCGCGCCGGTGCGCTTCCGCCGGCGGCGCTGGCACACCGTCCTCGTGGTCGTCCTCGTCGTCATCGTGGCGGCGGTGGTGATCCTCAGCCGGTGGAATGTCGGGTATTACGCGCTCACCCCGGGGGACGCCACGCCGGTGGCGTCGTTCATCACCGTGCCGGCCAAGCTCGATCATCCGCTCACCGGAACCATCCTCTTCACCGACGTCTACGAGACCCAGCTGAACGCCCTGACCTACCTGCAGGAGCGGTACTTCTCCTCGGTCGCCCAGGTGTATTCGGCGAGCGAGATCACCGGATCGACCCCGGAGAACCAGTACATCGACCAGGGCTATCTCCAGATGAGCCAGGCGCAGTCGGACGCCACGGCGGCGGCGCTGACCCACCTCGGGTACACCGTGCGCCAGAAGAACGCCGGCGCACTGGTCATCGAAATCCCCGCCGGCACGCCGGCCTCCCACGTCCTCAAGGTGTCCGAAGTCATCACCGCCGTCAACGGGACCGCCACGTTGACGTCGTGCGCGCTGGTCAACGCGCTGCACGGCCTGGTGGCGGGAACCCGGGCCACGCTCTCGGTCGAGACCTCGTCGATCAGCGCGAACGGGGCGTTCGTGACCGGTCCGACGGTGCAGCGAACGATCACCCTCGGGACCCCGCCGAAGGGGTTGGTCGACAGGGGGTGCGGGCCGCCCACCAGGCCGACGGCCTACCTAGGCGTCGAGACCGAGCAGCAGTTGGCCTGGGACCTCCCGGTCAAAGTGTCGGTCCAGATTCCCGACGTCGGTGGGCCGTCCGCCGGGCTCGCCATGACGCTGGGCATCATCGACAAGCTGTCCGGTGGCGATCTCACCGGGAAGCGCACGGTGGCGGCAACGGGCACCATCGATCCCGAGGGCGACGTGGGGGATGTGGGAGGCGTGGCCCAGAAGACGATCGCCGTCGAGCGAGCGGGGGCCACGGTCTTCTTCGTGCCGCCCCAGGAATATGCGGCCGCCATGTCCAAGGACACGCCGCAGCTCCACGTGTATCCCGTCTCCTCCCTCGACCAGGCGTTGCGGGTACTGAAGCGCCTGGGGGGTACGATGCCCGCCAATCACGTGTCGGCACAGGCGGCGCCGTAGTCTTTAGCAATGCCTGAAGGCCGTTCACCCATTTCCTCCGCCCGCATCTCGACGGGGGACGTCGCCCGCCACTCGTTCGCAATCGTGCGGCGGGGCTTCGACATCGACGAGGTCAAGACCTATCTCCAGTCGGTGGCGCGCAGCATCGAAGTGCTGGAGCAGCGGGAACAGGAGCTTCGAGAAGCGGTGGCCGAGGCCGACGAACGGGCGGCGCATCCCGTGGTGGACGAAGCGACGCTCACCGCCTCGCTGGGCCAGCACAGCGCCCAGATACTCCGCCACGCCCATGAGGAGGCCGCGAGAATCGTGGTCCAGGCCCAGGAAGCGGCCTCAACCCTGTTGCGCGAGGCCCAGAGCCAAGCCAACGAGATTCAGGCCCAGAGCGAGGGCGCCTCGGCCGAGCGGGTGGCGGAGGCGGAGATCATGGTGGCCAGCGCCACGAAGGAAGCGCGGGAAGCGGTGGAGCGCATTCGCTACGACGCCCTGGCCGAAGCCGATGCGGTGATCGCCCGGGCCAAGGACGAAGGGCGCGTCCTGTTGGAGCAGGTGCACGAAGCCCGCAAGCGGGTCATGGCCGACCTGGCGGGCCGCCGGCGGGCCCTGTCGATCCAGATAGAGCAACTCCGGGCGGCCCGGGACGAGATGGCTGCGACTGTCCAGGGCGTGCGGGGATCGATCGACGCAATTCTCGCCCAGCTCGAGCACTCGGACGACGACGCCCGCGCCGCCGGCCTGGCCGCGGCGGACCAGGCCCGGCTGCACCTACCCAAGGACCTGCCCGAAGAGGAGACGGTGCCCAGCGTCGAGGTCGGGGAGGATCCCGCCCACGGCGGGGTCACGCCCTCGGTCGACGAGCTGTTCGCCCGCATCCGGGCCGGCACCGACGCGGCGCGGCACGAGGATGCGGCAACGGCCGATGCCGAAGAGGCCGACGGCGACGGTGGCGGCGTCCGCGGCGTCACGGAGAGTGAGGCCACCGAGGGCGAGGAAGAGAGGGAGGGACCGGATCAGGCCCTCATCGCCCGCCGCGACGAGCTCCTCTCACCTGTTTCGTCACAGCTGTCGCGGCACATAAAGCGGGCACTCGGTGACGACCAGAACCGGCTGCTCGATGTCCTGCGCAGCACTCCGAACGTGGGCGGAGAAGCCCTGCTCGGGCCCGAAGACCTGCACCTGTCGACGTTCACCTCGGCGGCGCAGGGTCACCTGGCCGACGCGTTCGCGGCCGGGACGGTCTTCGGCGGGGCGACGGAGGGGGCGATCGCGTCGGGCCCGGCCGTCGATCAGGCGGCGGCCAGCCTTTCCCGCACGGTGGTGACGATGTTGCGCCGGCGCATCGGCGACGGGACCGACGGCGGCGAGGAAGTGGCTGAGCGGGTGGGTGCGGCATTCCGGGAGTGGCGCGGCGAGCGGATCGAACGGCTCGTCGGCGATTTCGCCGTGCAGGCGTTCTCGGCCGGCGTCGCTGCAGCATCCTCCCCGGGAGGACACCTGCGCTGGGTGCTCACCTCGCCGAATGGCTGCTCGGACTGCGACGACAACGCGCTGGCGGGAGCGGTGGCCGTCGACGAGCCCTTTCCCACCGGGCATGCGTATCCTCCGGCCCATTCGGGCTGTCGCTGCATGGTGGCGCCCATAACGGCCTAGACCCAATCCGCCCGGCGCCGGACGTTAGGCTCCCCCCGTGCGTACCCCCAAGGACCTTTCATCTGCCCGCCCGACCCGCTCGCGGCGACGGGCCAGGTGGTGGATCGTAGGCGCCATCGTCGTCCTGATCATCCTGCTGGCCTCTCTGCGGACCCTGGCGGACATCTATACCGACGGCCTCTGGTTCTCCTCGGTGGGTTTCCACAACGTCTTCTCCACCCTGCTCGTCATAAAGCTCGGGCTCTTCGGGGTCTTCGGGGCGATCTTCTTCGTCGTCATGTGGGTCAACCTGATCGCGTGCGACCGGCTGGCCAGCGACGAGCTCGGCGCCGTGCAAAAGGACGAGGTGGTCCGCCGCTACCAGCAGTTCGTGCGGCCCTATGCCGGGCGGCTCTACATCGCCCTGGCGCTCGTCATGGCGCTCATCGCGGCGTCGGGCACGATCGGCGAATGGCAGAACTGGATCCTCTTCCGCCACGGGGGCAACTTCGGGGTCAAGGATCCCCAGTTCCACAAGGACATCGGGTTCTACGTCTTCAAGCTCCCGTTCATGAACTTCGTCGTCGACTGGACGCTGGCCATCCTGATCGTCACGCTCATCGTCTCCGTCGTCTTCCACTACCTCAACGGCGGGATTCTGCCCCAACGGGGCATCCCCCGCGCGCGGCCGGCGGTCAAGGCCCACCTGTCGGTGCTCGGGGCGCTGATCGCGCTGACCAAGGCGGCCGGGTACGTCCTGCAACGGTGGGGCCTGGTGAACGCGCACGACGGCTATGTCGACGGCGCCGGGTACACCGACGTGCACGCCCGCCTGCCGGCCCAGGAGCTGCTCGTCGTCGTCTCGATCTTCGCCGCCGCCATCCTGCTCTTCAACATCCGGCGCCAGGGATGGACGTTGCCCGTCCTCGCGGTGGGCATCTGGGCCTTCGTGGCACTCGTGGTCGGCGTGATCTACCCGGCACTGCTCCAGACGCTCAAGGTCACCCCGGCCCAGGCCTCGCTCGAGACGCCCTACATAAAGCGGAACATCACGGCCACGCGCGCCGCGTACGACCTGAACAATGTGAAGGTCAAGAGTTTCAGCGCGACGACCAGCATTTCACAGGCGAACGTGGAGGCATCGGCCGCCACCCTCAACAACATCAGGCTGTGGGATCCGGACAATTCCATAACGCTGCAAACGTTCGACCAGCAACAGAGAAACCAGTCGTACTACACGTTCCCCTCTCTGGGCGTCGACCGTTACACCATCGACGGGCAGGTCACGCCGGTTCTCATCGGCGTCCGTGAGGTCTCCCCGACGCTCCTCCCATCGCAGTCATGGGTCAACCTCCACCTCCAGTTCACCCACGGCGAGGGTGCCGTGGTGGCCCTGGCGAACCAGGCGCAATCGAATGGCAATCCGGTCTACGGGATCAAGGACGTGCCGCCCACCTCATCGAAGGGTCTGCCGAAGATCACCCAACCCAACGTCTACTTCGCCAGCGGCGACAGTGGCTACGTGGTGGCGGACACCAAGCAGCTGGAGAACGGGGCGGCGAACGTCGAGAGCCACTATGCGGGCACCGGCGGCGTGCAGATCACCTCCTTGCTGAAGCGGGCGGCCTTCGCCCTCCGTCTGGGCGACTTCAACCTTCTCATCTCCGACCAGATCACCAACAAGTCGCGGATCATGTTCGTGCGCGACCCGGTGCAGATCGCCGAGAAGGCGGCGCCGTTCCTCACCTTCAATCAGGATCCCTATGCCGTGGTGAACGACGGGCAGATCTACTGGATCGTCGACGGGTACACGACGACCAACCAGTACCCGTACTCGCAGAATGCGGACACGCAGGATGTGGCGGCGGGGAGCAGCCTGCCCGGCAGCTACAACTACGTGCGCAACTCGGTGAAAGTGGTCATCAATGCCTACTCGGGGAAGACGGTCTTCTACGACGTCGACCCCAAGGACCCGATCCTGCGGGCCTACGCGTCCGCCTTCCCGAACATGTTCACGCCGCTCTCGAAGATGAGCGCGGGGCTGCAGGCTCACCTTCGTTACCCCCCCGACATCTTCTCCATCCAATCTGCCATTTACGGGCGCTATCACCTGACGAACCCCGCACAGTTCTATGCCGAGAGCAACGCATGGCAGCTCTCCCCGACCGCTGGCGCAGGGACCGGGTCGCAGGCGCTGCAGGTGCAGGTCACGCTCAACCAGGAGGGTCAGGTGATCTCCCAGAGCACTGCGCGCATGGCGCCGCTCTACCAGGTGACGGCATTGCCGGGTTCGTCCACGCAGGGCTTTACGGTCACCGACGCCTACGTGCCCGCGTCCCAGTCGAGCGTATCGGGCTCGAGCAACCTGAATGTGAGCGCGTTCATGGTCGGCACCCAGGATCCGGGTGACTACGGGGACCTCACGGTGTACAAGACGCCGCAGAGCACCCCCGGACCCGCCAACGCCGACCAGTACATCCAGGCCAATCGCACGGTGTCCTCGGACATCACGCTCTACGACCAGCACGGGTCGGAGGTGCTCCTCGGCAACACCCTCATGGTGCCGGTCGACCAGTCGATCATCTACCTGCGGCCCCTCTATGTGGCATCGTCCGCCAACCCGCTCCCACAGCTGACGGATGTCATCGGTGTGCTGGGCCAGAAGGTGGTAGTCGAGTCGTCGCTGTCCCAGACCTTGAGCACCTTGCTCGGCACCAGCATCTCGACGCCCGGAGTTTCGCCGGGAACCGTCCCCTCGACGACCCCGAGCACGGGGACCGTGCCGAACCAGGTGCAGCAAGAGTTGAACACGGCACAGAGCTACTACGAGCAGGCGCTGGCGGCATTGAAGGCTGGCGACCTCGGGACCTACCAAAGTGACATCAATGCGGCGGCGGCGCGCTAGTAGGCAGACCGGCGTTGCACGTGGAATGCTATGCAAACGCGGTGCAATGAAAGGATGAGGCAATGGGACTGCTCGACAAGGTAAAGGCACAGGCGACCGCGGCGACGGCGGTCGCCAAGGACGCGGCGCAGAAAGGGCAGGCCAAGCTCGACGAGGTCCAGTCGAAGAAGGGGGCGGACAGCTTGCTGCGCGATCTGGGCGCCGCCTTCTACGCCACCAAGACGGGCCGGGCCACCCCAAGTACCGATTCGGACATCGACCGCCTGGTCGCCGCTCTCCAGACCCACGAATCAGAGCACGGTGCGCTCACCCTGGCACCCGAGTCCGCTGCGGCCGCCCCGACGGCCACCGCCACGACGTTCGCGCCACCCCCGACCGCGGCCGCCCCGGGGAGCCCGCCTCCCTCGTACCCCACCGCTGACACGGCCAGCGCCCCGCCACCGCCCCCGCCGGCCGCGTCCCCCGGGAGCCCGCCGCCCCCGCCGGCCGCCTCGGCCGACCCGCTCAGCCCGCCCCCTCCACCCCCCACGGCGCAGACGATCTAAACCGGGACGGGGCTGGACACGGGTCGCCGCGACCCGTGTAGAGTGGACTCCTTCGCCGCGGGGTGGAGCAGTCTGGTAGCTCGTCGGGCTCATAACCCGAAGGTCGCAGGTTCAAATCCTGCCCCCGCCACCATTGAAAGCGCGGGTCAGAGCCCTCCCAGGCGGGAGGGCTTTCCTGTAGCAACCTCCCATCCCGCGTCCACCGCGACC